>JBHPGU010000021.1:0-29534 GCA_042570265.1 Candidatus Omnitrophota bacterium
GAACTTAAGAACGATAATCGGACTATTCAGGTGATTGATTACTCTACTGGGGATGGATTTCCAGAGAATACGCCAAAGAAGATAAGCGAGAGTAAGCACGGAGGATTTTACTTTTCTGCTTTGAGGGCAGGGTGGTCAATAAGGGAACTCCAAAGATATGCTATGGAGCATTTCGGGGAGCAGATAGGAAGAGATTGTTTCCATAGGTTCAGTAAGTTGATACCAGTAGAGCAGAAGTTGCCACAGCCGTTGAGGGACAAGTATCTTAAGGGGATAGATGTAAAAGTAGACTGTCTGCAAGAATTACAGAATATGATAGAGATACAGAAGCATAGGGTGAGTCAAGCGATGGAGTTTGAAGAGACAGCGAAGAGAGAGCAAGGGGTAGCAAGTGTCTTGATGATGAAGCCAATTAGGGAAGAGATACAGTTCTTATGGAGTATGATAAAGGAATTGACAATGGTGCAGGTTAATCTGGGGATAGTCAATCATAAGGATAACGTGCCAAGAATGACAGGGGTCAGTAATGACGAAGCCATAGCCAGAAGGATAGTAGATGACTGGACACCAGAGCAAAAGGATAAGTTTGTGACTACGGTGAAGGAAATAGAGAAGGAAAATACAGTAGACGCAGAGGTAGTAGAGGAAGTTGTGGTAACGAATGGTGTTAAGTTATTGACAATGAATGGGATGACAATTGTTAATGGTATTGTTTGGGATGTTTGTTTGGTATTTGATGAGGCAAGGGTAGAGATATGCAGTTGATAGAAGAACATTTAGAGAAACCAGAAATCAGAGAGAAAGCAAGATTCTTTGCTGAAATGGACAATATAGGGTTTAAGTATAGAGAAAAGCCCGTAGAAATAGAAGAGTTCATTTTGAGTGATAGATATTTGAATTTGAAGGAGTCAATCAGACCAGTCATAATAGATGATATGAAGGCATTGTTCTGTGACCATAACAGTTTTGCGTTCTGTCCTTATGAAGAAGCGGTCTTTGATGAAGCGATAGGAACTGGGAAGAGTTTTAAGACAAGTATCATAACGGCATATTTCTTGCATCATTTGGCGTGTTTAATCAAGCCACAGCAACCATTTAAGGATATTGATAGTGAGTCAATGATTACGATAATGAATATGAGTGTGAATGCTACGCAAGCCAAGAAGGTTGTATTTGGTGAGATTAAGCAGAGGATTGACAGTTCGCCTTGGTTTTTTAAGCATAGACCAGACCCAGATATAAGGAGCGAGTTGAGGTTCCACGGGAATATATGTGTGATACCTGCTAACTCGGCTACTACGTTTCCGTTAGGGTATAATTTATTGGTAGCAATAATGGATGAAGCGGCGTTCTATACGCAGACAGATACGAGTGATGTCGCAGAGGATATGTTTTATACATTGAAACGAAGGATTGAAACAAGGTTTGGGAAAATGGGATTGCTTGTCATCATAAGTTCGCCACGATATGTGGATGATTTCATAGAAAAGAAGATGGTTGAGAATGACCCGAAGATATTTTATAGGAGATACGCTATTTGGGAAGTAGTGCCAGATGATATAGCGGATATTAAGGAAGGCAGGACATTTGAGTTAGGGGGAACAAAGATTCCTTTGAGGTATCAGTCGGACTTCCAAAAGAACCCAGAGAAAGCGTGGAGAGATTTGGGGGCAAGACCGAGTTTAGCATTAGAGCCATATTTCAAGCAGTTCAATTTAGTGGAAGAATGTATAGATGAGAAGTTATATCACCCGTTTGATGTAGGCGGGACTATGCTTAAGGGCTTTAAGCCAGTAACGGGAAGAAAGTATTATGTTCACATAGATTTAGGGGTAAGGCACGATGCTTGTGGTATTGCTATGGGACACGCTGAAGATGGGAACGCAGTATTAGATTTCATTTATAGGATAAAGCCAACGAAGAATGTAGAAGTGGATATTACTGGTATAACGGATATGATGTTTGATTTACAGAAGAAGGGTTTTCTGTTGGCAAAGGTTACGTATGATTCCTTTCAGAGTTTCGGCTCTATTCAGCGATTGAAGAGTGGGAATATCAGGTCAGAAGTATTATCAGTAGAGAATATGGAAACTTGGGAGACTTTCAAGGAACAGTTATATACTGGACACGTTAGATTTTATAGGCACGAGATATTTCTTAATGAGATGAGAAGGTTAGAGATGATTCAAGCCAAGAAAGTAGACCACCCAGTCCACGGTAGTAAGGATTGTGCTGACGCTGTTTGTGGGGCTGTATGGAATATAGTTAAATATGAACTTACAAGAAGAACAGCGACAATGAAAGTCGTATAGGAGTGTGAAATGGAAAAATCAAAAGAAGTTACAGTTTCAAAGTTGTTCATAACGAATAGGGGAACGTTGTTTTCAGATAAAGATTTGAAGCAATATGAGATGCCCCAGAGTAAGCAGTTAGAGGAGGACATACGTTGGACTGTTGATATTATCAAGACCCCGTATGACTTGCATAAACTTCAGAAATGGGTTGAACTCTCTGTCATTCACGCTTCCTGTATCAATACGAAAGTCCAAGATTCTTTTGGGGTAGGTTGGCATTTAAAGGAAGTTGAAGGAGAGAACCCGTCAGAAGAAGAGAACGAAAGATTGTCTAACTTTTTCAATAAGTGTAATGAGAAAGAAGACATCATAGCAGTAGCCAAGAAGTTAGGGTTTGATTACGAGAGTTGTGGTAATGCTTATATGGAAGTAGTAAGGGATTTGAAAGAAAAGAGCATTAAAGCAATCTATCAGATTCCTGCCGCTACGATGCGATTGGTGAAGGATAAGGAAAGATGGGTTCAGGTGATAGGTGACAGAAAGGTTTATTTTAAGAACTGGGGAGATGAGAGGATTTTAAATAACAAAACAGGCAACTTTGTGAAGACTGTTGACCCAGAGTTTGTTGCCAATGAAGTAATACAGATGAAGCAGTATACTCCGAGGTCATCTTTTTATGGTCTGCCAGATTGGTTGCCTGCTCTGTTTCAGATGTATGGTGAGATGAAGGAGAAGGAATATAATCTGGATTTCTTTGCTAACTATGGTGTTCCTGCTTATGCAGTTATTCTTGAGGGAGCAGATTTTACGCCAGAGACAGAGAAGAGGATACAGAAGTATTTTGAGGTAGAGTTAAAAGGTAATCCGCACAGAACGATGGTGTTTTCAACTCCAGAGGGTGCCACAGTTAAGTTTGAGCAATTATCAGTCCAATCAAAAGAAGCGTCTTTCAGGGTTTACAGAAGAGATAATAGAGACGATGTTCTAACCGCTCACCACGTTCCGCCATACCGTGCTTCTATTGTAGAGAAAGGACAATTAGGCGGGAGCGTAGCAGAGGATGTAGATAGAATTTATCTGGACTCTGTTATCAATCCCAGACAGAGAGCGTTGAACTGGATTATCAACGAGTTATTGTTATGGGAAGGGTTTGAGATTTTCTCATTGGAGTTTGAGTTCCTTGACATTGATATTCGGGATAATAAAGCACAAGCAGATGTTGATGATAGGTATTATAAAATGGGAGTGCTGTCTCCGAATGAAATCAGAACGAGAATGGGATTTGAGCCATACGAAGGAGGGGATGTCTTCTACGTTCCGTCAAATTCAGTCCCAGTTGGTTTTTCGGAAGAGAAATTGTTTGATAAGAGGAAGTTAGAGAAAAAGGAAAAGAAAATTGGAAAGCGTAATAGAAAGAAGAAAACTGATTCCAGTTCTTGATTTAAAGCCAGTCAGGACTCCAGTTCACGTATTGAAGTATCTATGTGAAGTCAGGGTCTATGATGAGAAGGTTTCAAAGGCAAGATGGGAAACGCCTGCTTATAGGAAGTTAGAGAAGAAGTTTTCAGAGAAGGTATACGCAGAGTTTCAGAGAGAGTATCGGGCTTCTATGGCTTTCTTGAATAAGCAGAAGGCATTTGAAAAGTTATACAAGTATGCCAAAAAGGAACACCCAGATTTATACGAGAAGGCAAAGACGGATGATATTAAAGAAATAAATAAGTATTTCAAGGGGTGGGCTGATAATGTTAAGCCAGAAAGAATGGCAGACGTTATCAATCATTACACGCCATTGGCTTATGCTCTTGGAGGGAATAGAGCATTGAATGAATTAGAGATTTCAATTGCTTTCCATTTGAAAGACCCTGCTATTATCAAGGCACTTGAGGCAAGAGGTGTTAAGATAACTGGAGGCATCGCAAAGACCACGCTTGATGACTTTCAGAGAGTATTATATAAATCCTATATGGAAGAAGGAATGTCTCCGTATGAAGTTAAAAAGCGAATTAAAGGAATGTTCAAGGATACTTATAAAAATAGAGCATTTACGATTGCGAGGACTGAAACAGCGATTGCTCAATCAGAGGCACAGTTCAAGACTTACACTCGGAATAAAATAGAGAAGAAGAGATGGTTAGCAATAATTGACCAGAGGACAAGACCGAGCCACGTAGATGTGGATGGTGAAGTGCAACCGATTGACCAACCGTTTTCAAATGGTTTGATGCACCCTCACGATGGTAATGCCCCTGCTGATGAAGTGGTAGGATGTAGGTGTGATTTTACTTCTTGGGAAGTTGATGTTGCCAAGATGCCAGAAATTCCGTGGACAGGTGGCTAACCCCAGACATAAGTTTGGTTGATATAGAGTAGTAGAAGGACAAATTAAAAGGAGAACAAGATGCCAGAAGAGAATGATAAAAACATTCGGATACCCGTTGCGGGTGAAGAAGGCAAGCATACAGGGCATAAGATAAGGACGATAGTAATATCGGCTTCTGAAGGCATTAAAGCCCTGTATTGTGTGACTGACAAGAAGAATATAACGTATATCTTCGCCAAGAATAAGGACTGGACAATGTCAAAGGCAAAGGATTGGGTTGAAGCCCACACCAAGAGTCTAAAGTCCTTGAATCAGATAGATGTTGACCAAGAGGATGAGTTCCTTAAGATAATCGCTACCTATCAGGATGACACAGCAGTAGAGTGGTTGCCAAATAGTGAGTCGTTTGTCTTGACAGAGGAAATTGCTGATGTTACAATGGGAATAGTGAACAAATCCGAAAACAATTCCGAACAAGAGGATAATGTGGAAGAAACAATGGAACTCATTAAGATAGATAAGGTAAAACGCCTTGTTTATGGTGTATTCCTTGTTCCAGAAAAAGCAGACCACGATGGCGATGTCATAGGGGCAGAAGACATTGAGAAAGTGGCTCATTCGTTTATCTCGGAGTATAGGACGATAGACGAAATGCACAAAGATGTGATACGGGCTGACATTGTGGAAAGCGGTATAGCGTGGACAGACAAGATGGATTACCACGGCAAGAAGTTGAAGTTAGGCACGTGGTTTGGGGCTATTAAAGTTCACGACGAAGAAGTATGGGAAAAGGTGCAGGATGGAACTTACAAAGGGTTTTCCGTCAGGATTTCTGGCGTTAGAGAACCGATAAAGAAGGAGGGCTAATATGGCTAAACCTATTGCGAAGTTCAGATTGCACGCAACAAGGGTAGACAGAATTGCTGTTGTTGACCGCCCTGCCGTCCCAGATGCTGAAATCGTTGTGTTTAAAAGGAAAGACGATGACTCTGATATGAGAGTTTTTGATTATATTGATTTACCTCTTGCGAGTCAAGAAACAGTTTGGGATATAGAGAAGGCACAAGCCAGATTGAAGAGTTGGGCAGGAGAAGATTTATTGATGTATCGTAAAGGGTTTATGTATGCACAAGACCCGAAAGATATAGGTTCGTATGAATTGCCCTATGCGGACATAATAGATGGGACTCTGAAGGTTGTCCCGAAAGCATTATTTGCAGTAGTGCAAAAGATTCAAGGAAGCGACATCTCATCGTCCGATAAGGACACGTTGTTAGAGTATAGCAAGAGATACTATCACAAGATGGGTGTTGAGTTCCCTAACATTGAAAAAGAAATGGCAACGGTTGATTTCAATGCCGAGTTCGTCATCAAGGCGACAGAAGCGGCAGTTGAAGTATTACAGGACGGGTTTTTCCGCCCGTTGTATTTTAGTTCGGATATTAAGGAGTCTGAACTGCTCAAGTATTGGAAGGAATTGTTTATGGACTTCCGAGAAGTCGTAGATAGTGTCCTTAAGAAAGTAGCAAAAAAGGTTAAACAAGAAGACGTCCAAAAACTCACCACAGAAGAGATTGTCGGCTCTTTCGGAAGAGGTCTGAAAGCAGTCACACTCTCGGAAGCGTTCTCGTTTTTGAGAAATAACATAAGTTACCTGATTCTTGGAAGTAAACGAATGGAGAATCCCGATGAGGCGTTGGGCAAAATCATTGATGATTTCCAGAAGTTTGTTACAGGAATTGGCACGCAAATCATTGAGAAGAAGTTAGAACTCCCAGAAACAATAGAAAAGGTTGGCAGAAAGATTTCTTCAGCCAGACTGAAAAAAATAAAAGATGCCGTTGCTGTTCTGGCAGATATTATTTCTGAACAAGAAGGTAATGTGGAAAAAGTTAAGGAGGCAGAGGATATGGAATTACAAGAAGTATTAAAGAGGTTGGACAAAATCTCTGCCGACGTTGAAGGGATTGTTGGGGATGTAGGTCTTATGAAAGCATCCTTTAAAGAAAGAGGTATTCCTTTGACTGAAGCCGAGAAGAAGGAAGCCGATACTCAAAGGTTAGATGCCGAGAAGAAGCAAAAAGATGCAGATGCAAAGGCAGAGACAGAGAGAGTTGACGCAGAAAAGAAAGCAACAGAGAAGGCGGAAGCCGATGCTTTAGTTGCGTTAGATAAGAGCAGGAAAGACCTTGGTCTTGAAGAGACTGCTACGAAAGAAGATATTGAGAAGAAACAGAAAGAGATTTCTGAAGCGAAAGCCAAAGAGGTTGCTGAAGTTCCTACTCGTATTGAAAGTTTAGAAAAGGTAATGAAGCAAGTTACCGAATTCATAGAAGTCGTTGGAAAACGATTCGGATTAAAAACTTCTATTGAGAAATTGGAAGAGATAGAAGAAGACGGTAAGGATAAAGACCCGTTTGCAACAGCACTAAAGTCTAACAGGTAAGGAAGTTGCAGGTAACTCTGCTTCTTCTTTTGTATATTGAGTAAACACGAAAGAAGGAGGAGTCTCATAATGGAAAAGTTAACAATTGACCAGATTCTTGAAAAAGCATTTACCTCGGCTGATTTAGCCACAGGTGGTTTGCTTGAACCTACGCAATCTGCGAAGTTCGTTCAGGGTATCATTGACAATTCCGTTGTCATTAAGGAATGTCGTAGAGAACCGATGAAGGGCGACAAGAAACAGATTGATAAAATTACTTATGGTAGCGATATTTTGCAGATTCCGCCTGCTGTTGGAACTGCACCTACAGTTACCAGTAAGCCAGTTACGTCCAAAGTAATTTTGGATGCAAAAGAAGTCATAGTTGCGATTGATTTGGGCTATGATTCATTAGAAGATAGTATTGAAGGGCAAGGGCTTTACAATACTATTTTACAATTGACCCAGAAGGAAGTAGCAAAAGAGTTGGACATCTTGCTATTAGAAGGCGACGCCGCAGGTGGAACAGGCACATATCTTGATATCCTTGATGGTATCTTTAAGCAGGTAACAACGTATGTATTGGATGCCGCAAGTGCCACAATGAGCGACACCGTTGCTTTCAATTGGTTGAAGTTGATGCCGAGCAAGTATTACGATGTAGAAACTGATTTCCGTTTCTATTGCAGTCATCTTGCAAGGTTAGATTATATCAATGCTTTAGCAGGAAAAGGCGTGAACGAAGCATTTGTTCGCTACCTCATAGAGAATAAGGAACCGACATATCAGGGAACTCCAGTAAGAAAAGTTCCTGCTATCCAGACTTACAACATTGGTGGCGGTTCTCCAGTAGTCAATGGTTCTAAAGGTCTGTTAATAAATCCGAAGAATATCATTTGGGGTATCCATAGAGATATTTCTTATGAATTCCAAAGACAGCCCAGAAAGAGAATTATTGAAATCACTATGACTATGCGTATGGATGTAAAATTGGAAGAAGAGAACGCAGTCGTAAAAGCAGAAGACATTAAGCACTCTGCATAAGAGTGTTCAAAATATGAGAGGGGAGTTTCGGCTTCCCTCTCGTAACTTATGGTAGGAAAATAAAATGCCAAAGATTAGGTTGATTAAGAAACACGGGGTGTATTCTTGGATGGGCTTGCTCTTTGAGGCAGGTAAAGAGTATGAAGTAACGAACCAAGTAGCACACTATTTAGTCAGCGAAAAGAAAATTGCAGAATGCCTTGACAAAGATGTTGCACTCCCGTCGTTCTTTGAAAAGAAGAACGGACTTAATATCGCTCTTATAAGGATAGGAGGAATGGGAGATGCTCTCGCCTTATCAGCACTCGCCACCGCAGTAAAGAGGAAATGGAAAGATTGCCAGACCACTCTTTACGTCAGAGATAAAATCGGATACGAAATCATTAAGGATAATCCCGCAGTAGATAAAGTAGTGATGTGCCTCAACGTTGTATGGGTTGACTACGTAAAGACAATTTATAAAAAAGGATACGATGTTGTTTATGACAATAGGTATATTACTCAAGTAACCTATAAGGACATAGGTTTCTTCAAGCCAGATAAAGAGAAAACCGATAAGATATTTGCTCTGCACAAGAAGATGTTTGATAAGTTCCCGTCGTCAAATTCAGCCATAGAAACTTTAGGAAAGAACGAGAGAGAGTTGTCGTTGTATACTTCCAATTTGGAAGGAAATGATGATGACTTATTTATTAAGTTGTTCCCTAAAGATTTTGGTATGGTCAAGTTGTTAGAGAATGAGAAGTATGTTACTATGCACAATGGTTCTGATATTGCCAGACAGACAAAGTGTTGGCGTAAGGATGGTTGGAAAGAAGTAATCAAGTATCTGAATTCTAAAGGGTATAAGGTTATCCAGTTGGGTGCTAAATTTGAGGATAGTATTGAAGGAGCAATCAATATGTTGGGCAGGACATCTATCAATGAATGTGCGGCATTGATTAGTAGGGCTAAATTCCATTTAGATACAGAAGGTGGGTTAGTTCACGTAGCCAGAGCGGTTAGGACAAGGAGTATTGTCTTGTTCGGACCAACTCCTGTATCCTTTTTTGGTTACGATTGTAATGTCAATATCAGTTCAGACATTGAGTGCAAAGGATGTTGGTGGAGGATTGATACTTGGTGGAGAGAATGTCCAGAGAAGTATCCGCTACCGCCTAAATGTATGCAAGCGATTACTGATTCAATGGTGATTAAGGGGGTAGAGAAGTTAGAAGGAATGAAGGAACTCACGAAGATACCAGAGAACGTTGAGCAGATAGATTTCAATGATGTCAATGAAAAGTTTGCCATTGATTTGTCTTTGACAGAAGGGCATTATAAGTCAGAACCGCATCAATGGGATAGGATTTATACAATGATGGATGCAGTCAAAGGAAAGAAAGTCCTTGAGGTTGGTGCGGGAGATGGATATTGCGTTAAGGTGCTAAAGAGTAGGGGGTATGATGTTACTGCCACAGAGGTTTCCAAGATTAGGTTAGAGAGGATGAAGGATAGTGGCATAGATGCGGTCTTTGCGGATGTCAATAAACTGCCTTTTGGTGATAACAGTTTTGATACAGTAATATGCGGAGAGGTATTAGAGCATATTGATAGTATGGCTAAAGGATTAGCAGAACTTGAGAGGGTTTGTAGGCAAGACGGCAAGATAATAATTTCAGTCCCAGTTCATAAGGAGTTTAGAACTATTGATATGCACTTGTGGGGCATAGAGCATCATTCTATTTTGAAAAACGGTAAGATGAGTATGATAGTCCTTGAACTTGAGAGGATACATCGTAAAAAAAATGCTTAATGAATGTTCATATTGTAGGTCAAATCTTACTAATGATTATCCGTTCCTTAAGATAAGGACTGGAGTTAAGTTTGTAGATAATGGTGTTCAAGAGGCAAAAGTAATAGAAGATGAAGAAAGGTTATTTTGTAATAATGAGTGTTATAGAGATTGGGTGTTTGAGACTGTATGTATGGAGTTGTTGAGATTTAGCACTATGGATTGGGAAGCATAAATGGGTTTAACAGATGCGGTAGACATAGTCGTTCTTAATTGCAACAATGATTTAGACTTAAGAGAATGCGTCAATAGTATAAAGCAAAATACTGAAGGTCGGTATAATCTTATTATTGTAGACCAGAATAGCCAAGATGGTTCAAGAGAGTGGCTCATTGAAAACAAGATAGCGTCGCATTTGATATTGAATAAGAGGAATAAAGGAGTAGCAGTTGGATATAATCAAGGTATCAGAGCAGGACGTTATCCTTGGATAGCGTTCATTGATAGTGATGTTGTGATTAAGGACAACCAATGGCTTGACAAAATGTGGAACTACACCATTGACCGTAGGGTCGGATTGATAGAAGGGTGTGTAAAGATTCCCACACAGATGGGCAAAGTCTTTAATGGTTTAGCGTTCTGCTTGATACGAAGACAATGTTTGAATGAGTTAGGATTATTCAGCAAGGAATTTTATGTTGATGCAGAGAAGGAGTTTTTCATAAAGATAGAAGATTCTTGGTGGAAGTCAGCGTTTTGTTATGATGTTGATATATTTCATAGGCGTGGCGGGACTACAGCAGGAGTTTTAAAAGATAAGATTGTCCAGTTAAGGGAACAGACAGAGAACGTGTTAAAGCACAAGTATACTCAAGATTTCTTGACAGAGACTCTGGGATTAAATTCAGATACACGGGCAAAGAAAGAAAAGGAATTATTGAGTAAGGATTTGAGTATATAATGATAAAGCATTATATGGTTGTGAGAGATTGTGGATGTAGGAATTATCTTTGTAATTTTGCTTGTGGTATTACGAGTGAGAAATGCACAACTGTCAAGAAGAAAGTTACCTGTAGAAATTGTCTTCAGATAATGAGGAGAAATAGACTTAAGAGGAGGAGATATGGATAATGTTGAGGTAGATGTAGAATTATTACCAGTATCGCCCATTGTATTTTTGGATGAGACAGATGTTAATGCTGAATATCCGAATTTCAATGTGGATATAACTGCGGAGGATTAAGATGGAAATTAGACAAGGTGATTATGGTTATGATATTATCTTTACAGTAAAGAACCCAGACGGAACTGTGGTTGATTTGTCCACAGCGACGGAGATTAAGATATTTGTTGCTACAGTTGACACTTATAGGAATATCTTGAATGGGGATTGTGTTGTGACAGATGGTGTTAATGGTAAGTGTAAGTATTCTGTGGTGACAGGGGATTTTGAAGACATCGGAAATTATTATGGTGCGTTGAGAATTACGTTCCCTGCAAGCAGAAGAACTACCAAGAATTTGGCTATTACTGTTGGGAGAGAATTAGAGTAATAGTTGTTGCTTTAGTCCTTGAAAAATGGTATGATATATTTGGTGAGTTAGTATAGGATGTCTCAAAAAGTTAGAAGGAGGAGTTCAAAGATGAGACACGACAAGTTAACAGTAAAAGGTTTTATGCGAGTGCAACTCGCAGATGCCATTTCAGGTAGAATCGTTGGAGATTCTGGTTGGAGAAAAAATACCGTTGTAAATCTTGGTTTCCAAGATTATATAGTCGGTGCAATTGGTGCTATTGCAGGGTCAAAGCAGGTATCCTATATGGCTATAGGAACTGGTGCCGCTCCCGCCGCAGGCGATACTTCATTGGCAGGTGAGACAGGTGCAAGAGTAACGACTTCCAATAGTGCTGTTTCTTCCAAGACGTTGCAGTCAACTGCTCAATTCGCAGGTAGCGATATGGGCGGAACCTGCACCATTCAGAACGTAGCATTGGTTAATACTTCAGCCGCAGGAACAATCCTTTGTGGAACGACCTATGCAACATCTCAATGGGCGAGCAATCAGAACGTCAATGCAACATATCAGTTAAGGTTCTCGTAATTGAGAGCGTAAATTATTCGGAGCGTTCGTTTTGGACGGCGGACGCTCCGTGTCCAACTAAATGATAAGAATAATAAAAGTCATAACAAGGAGAATGTTGATATGAGGAAACACAAGTCAACGAAAAATATCTTGGCTCTTTTGAAGAAGCACAATCAAGGAATTAAGTTGGATGTCGGTTGCGGATTTAACAAGCAACCAAAATTTGTAGGTCTTGACATCAGACCAGTAAAGGGAGTTGACATTATCCACGATGCAGAGTCAGTCCCTTATCCCCTGCCCAAAGAAAGTTGTCACACAATCCTCGCAAGTCATTTAGTAGAGCATATCAGCCCCCAGAAATTTATGCAGGTTATGGCGGAGTGGTGGAGACTGCTTAAGTTTGGCGGTCAGTTATGGATTTCCACGCCTTATGCGGGAAGTTTCGGCTATTGGCAAGACCCTACGCACATAAACGGATGTAATGAAGCGACTTGGGGCTATTGGTCTCCTGCTCACGGATTGTATGATGTCTACAAGCCCGTGCCTTTCAAGATTGTTAAGAATGCTTGGTGGGAACACGGGAATATGGAGGTTATCCTTGAGAAGATGACTGTTAAGGATGGCGAAAGTGAATATAAGCAGGCAAGGGGGATAAGATGAGTAAAAAAGTCTCGCAAATAAATATGCAGAATATGATGAAGCCCTCGTTTTATGCTCCGAAGAGTAAGAAGTGGCAAGGGTGGAAGAAAAGAGTATGTATTGCAGTTCCGACAACTGGTTTGGTAAGAGTAGAGTGGATGATGGCGAGGTTCGGGCAAGTAATCCCTGTCAACTGGAGTAACTCGGATATATTTCAATTTTTTGACCAGTTCAGTCCTATGGGTTGGGCAGTAGCGGATGCTCGGAACATCTGTGTAGAGTATAGTATAACGGGCGGATTTGAATGGACATTGTTCATTGACCACGATGTCATACTTCCACCTCATTGTTTCCTAAAGATGAACGCATATATGCGTAGTGCGAAGTATCCTGTAGTTTGCGGGCTTTACTGGTGCAAAGGAAGTCACCCAGAGCCATTGTTGTTCAGGGGAAGAGGCACATCTTATTACGACAAGTGGAAAGCGGGAGATAAGGTTCAAGTTGATGGTATCCCGATGGGTTGCACATTGATTCATAATTCCTTGCTGAAGGTAATGTATGATACGTCGCAGGTTTATACCTGTAGCACAATGTCAGGTCCCGTAGTGGTAAGACGTGTGTTTGAAACTCCGAGGCAGGCGTGGTTTGACCCAGAGAAGTGCCTGTATAATACGAGGGTAGGCACAGAAGACCTGTTCTGGTGTGATAGGGTTATGAGAGAGAAGGTATTTGAGAAGAGTGGTGTTCCTCAATTTAAGAAATTCCAGAAGATGAAGTATCCGTTCCTGTTGGATACCTCAATTGTCTGTAAACATATAGATGAAAACGGAAGACAATATCCATAAAGGAGGATGAAAATGAAGGGTAGAAAATTAAATCTCAAGGCATACTTTGTTCAGAACACAGACCCGATGACTCCAGATAAGAAAGAGACAGAGTATGATGTAAAGGAAGGTCTTGCAAATATCATTACGAGTCCACAGCAAAAGCACAAAGGATTTAGGCAACTGGTATTTGATGATTTAGCAAGGAAGGTTTTGAATTGTAAATCAGATAGTATCATTTTGGAGCAAGCGGAATACGATATGCTCCATAGATGTTGTGATGGTATTTCGGGCTACAGCAGAAATGACTCTGAACTGTTAAGGCGAGTTCAGGATGCTCCAGAAGTTGAGATGCAAGAAAAGAAGAAAAAATAATTATGGAAGAAAAGGCAAAGGATTTGGGCATTTCTGTGAACGAGACCGTCAAGACATTAGATAGGTTTGGTAAGTTTGACGCACAGATAAAAGGTATAGGCGGAACTCTGCACTTGACAAAGAAGGAAGATTGTGATAAAATTGTATCATTAGGATGGCAATTAGCAGAGTCTACTGGGAAGCCAGTAGTTATTGTAGTGAGAGCCACAAAATGATGTAACAAGACCTTTTTATTCTGATTGCAGAATGACGACCTCATTATCTATATGATAGTGGGGGAAAGTCCTGTTTGTGAATTTAAAGGTTTGCTGTATAACTTGAGGAGAGTATATGGTGAACCTTTTTTTATTAACTAATAGTATAGATTATATATGGCATACCAATATCGGTATGTCTTTTTTTTATGGAGATAAGAAACGATAGTATTAGGAGAACAGCATACGTGATTTATCTTGAGAATAAACGAAAAGGCATTATAAGAACTCCAGAAGCAGATTGGCAAGATGCTATTAAAAGGTTAAACGAATCCCCAAGTATACAAAGAATAAAAACGCAGGAGGCATAAAATGGCTATTCAACATAATGTTTTAGAGACTACTGGATTACATAACCCCAAAGGTATGAATGTTTTAACTACCTCTACAGTAGTCACTATTACGGCGGGAGGAAAAGTTGGTATAGGAGAGGTGTCTCCAAGTGCTAAATTTCAAGTTAATGGTGGTAGTGATAATGCGATTTGGGGTATAAGCACAGATGATACAGGGGTTTATGGAAAAAGCACGAGTGGTTATGGGGTTAGAGGGGAAAGCACGAGTGGGAGTGCTATCTATGCTTCTGCTGTTAGTTATGTAGCGATTAACGCAAGTTGTGCGACAGGTTGGGTAGGATATTTCGTTCAGAATGGTAATCTGTCAGCGTCTACAAATAGACCGATTCTTGCCTTGATTCGTTCGGGGACTTTGAATGCTTATGATTTTACGGGAGTATTGTTAGATATTCAAGATGCTACTTTAAGTTCGGGCGATTATTTATCTTGTAGAGATAATTTAGGAAATTCTGCATTTAGAATTTTGAAGGGTGGAGGAACATTTACAGATGCTTGGTTGCATTCAGATACGAATACATTTTTAGGAGTAGGTGTAATTGGTGCAGGGAATTTAGAACATAACACAGGTAGAGAGGGTTGGTATAATACAGCGATAGGAAACGAGTCGCTATACTCAATGACCACAGGTTATCACAATATAGCAGTTGGAGATAGAACGCTTTATTCCAATACGACAGGACTTTACAATATCGCTATTGGGTATCGTTCATCTGAATCTAATGTTTCAGGGCAAGGGAACGTGTCAATGGGAGACGATGCTCTTCGTGCTAACACAGGAAATTATAATGTTTCTATAGGAATATGGTCTATGACAACGAATATAGGAGGAAATAAAAATGTTGGCGTAGGAACGAGTGCTTTACAGTTAAATACTTCAGGAGAGAATAATACTGCTGTCGGAACAGAAGCACTTTATGTAAATACTACACAGCATAGTAACGTTGGGGTAGGTTATAGGGCAGGATACAGTAATACAGGTAGTTATCTTGTTGCTGTAGGAAGACACGCAGGGTATAGCAATACAGCGAGTTACTTAATTGCGATAGGTTATGAGGCAGGAAAAGCAAACACAGGAGGAAACAATACTTTTGTAGGTGCGTGGGCAGGACTTGCTAATATCGCAGGAGCAGGTAATACTCTTGTAGGGAATAGTGCAGGTGTTGCCGTAATAGGGGGTAACGATAATACTGCTCTTGGAAATAGTGCTTTAAGGTCTACCACAAGTGGAAGTTATAATACAGCGATAGGAAAAAGTGCGTTATATACTGCTACTGCTACAGTTGGTTATAATACTGCGGTTGGATATTACGCAGGATATGGGAATACGTCTACATACCTTGTTGCTATCGGAATTCAAGCAGGTCAGACGAATACGCAGACAGAACTTGTTGCTATTGGACATAATGCAGGGAATGATAATCAAGGAAATAATAATGTATCTATAGGACAGAACGCAGGGTATCACAATAGAGGAGCAGAAAACGTAAACATAGGTTTAGAGGCAGGAGGATTTTTCTCGTCTGATTATCAGACAGGGACTGTAAATGTAAATATCGGCACGAATGCAGGAAGATATAATGAAGGGAATTATTGTGTAGCACTTGGGAGAAATGCACTTCACGCTAATGATGGAGATTATGTTGTAGGAATAGGTGCAGAGGGTTCATACGTGAATATGGGTTCTGATGTTGTAGGTATAGGTCAGTCAGCGTGTATGCAGAATCAAGGAGACCACGTAGTAGGTATTGGAGGTATGGCGTGTTCTCCGTTATCAACTACGTATCAGATAGGAAGTTATGTAATTGGCATTGGTTCTTATGCTTGCTATAAGAATCAAGGAGCATTAAACGTAATTGGTATCGGTCAAAACGCCTGCGATACGAATACAGGTTCAAATGTAGTTGGTGTTGGAAACTCCGCCTGTTATACACAGACAGGGACTTATGTTGTAGGAGTAGGACTTCAAGCAGGAAGACAAAATTCAGGTAATTTTGTAGTTGCCATAGGAGATAATTCTTGTTATTCAAATACAAGAGATATTGTTATCGGCATAGGAACGGAAGCAGGGAGACTTAATACGGGTGAACGTGTTGTGCTTATAGGTGGGACAGCAGGAAAATCGCAGACAGGTGATAATGCTGTTGGTATAGGTCAATTTGCACTCAATACGAATTCGGGTATCAATGCTATTGGAATAGGATACTATGCAGGAAATCTAAACACAGGTGCTAATTGTGTAATGATTGGCTACCAAGCAGGATTGTCAAATTCAACTGCTAATCAATTTATCCTAAAGCAGACAAATATAAATGCAACGCCATTGATTCAAGGAGACTTTAGCACAGGAGATGTTACTCTTGGTGGTGATTTACAAGTTAAGACTGACGCTGAAATAAGATGGTCGTCTATTCCTGTAATAAGATATTGGAATACTAATAGAGCAATAGGGATAGGAGAGGGTGCAGGAGTTGATGTCCAAAATTGTATTTTTATAGGTAGGGATGCAGGACAAGGAAATTCAGGACTTCAATGTATTGGATTAGGGAATAGTTCTCTTGGTTTTCAATTATTTGAAGGAGCGTCTACAGGTGATTATAGTATTGCTATTGGTGTTACTGCGGGGAAAGTAAATCTTGGAACTGATTTGATTGCTATTGGTAGACAAGCGGCAGACCGAAATGAAGGAGATTATAATATCGCTATAGGACGTTCAGCCAAAAGGTTGGGTGAAGGAGATTATAACGTAAATATAGGTTACGCCGCAGGAGAAGGTTCTACTGCAAGCCATTCTGTATTTCTTGGTTACGAAGCAGGAAGAAATTATCATACCGATGGCAAGTTAAGAATACAAGATTCTACTTTGAATGCTACTCCATTGATAGATGGTGATTTTGCTACAGGTGCTTTGGCATTTGCTAATAGTGGGACAGACCACGGGTTAAGTTTATTGCAGGGTGGAGTATTGGCTTCAGGTAAAGCAGGTTTAGCAATTACGTCAGTAACAGCACAGACTTCATCTATTGTAGGTTTGCTCTATCTCTTGAATGATAATGCTTCTTCTACTAATCCTTGTTCTCTTATGCAACAAACAGGTGCAGGTTCCGCTACTATCCTTAAACTCTTGTATGCGGCGAGTGGAACAGGTAGATGTTTAGATATAGAAAACCTCGGCACAGGTCAAGGATTGGCTATGAGAGGAGCAGGAAACAGTATTTATATGCAAGAGAAATCTGCCGCCAATGGAGATGTAGCGGCTTACGGTCAGATATGGGTTAAGACCGCTACTCCTTGTGAGTTATGGTTTACAGATGATGTAGGAACAGATTTCCAATTAGGAATAGGAAGTCCGACTACAGCAGTTGCCGATACTGACGCAGGAACAAGTTATTCAACAGAAACTACTTTCTTGAGTGTTGCTAAAACTATTACGTCTGGGAAGACTGTTCTGTTGGTTGCTTCAGGGTATTGTGCTTTTAATACAGACCTTGTCTTGCATACAATTAAAATAAAACACGGCTCAACGATAGTTCAAGAAGTGAAAATGCAGAATTCAGAGAGTCAGGATGAACTTGGTTGGTCTACAACAGCACTTGTAACTGGATTATCAGGTTCAGTTACTTTCTCTCTAACCGCTACGGCAAGTGGTGGCACCCATACTGCTTATGGTAATTTAGAAGTAATAGAATTATAAGGATTATAGATGCCAGACATTACTTTAGTTTATGAAGAAATTTCGGTAGTTGACATCATAGATATAAGCAGAGATGTCGGGGAATGGGTCTATAATAATGGAGACATAGTAACAGATACTAATGGTGATTTTGTCTTCGCCAATGGAGAATACCCGCCAGAGTTATTCATAGATGTCAATGAAAATACTTTCCTCGTTACCGAAGTAGCCCAGATAGTTGATTTGATAATTGAAGTAGGAGTTCTTGCAGATACATTAGGGGTATCAGAAGACTTTGATATTCTGATGCCTATTCTCAATCTGCAACCCGCCGAAGTATTGTCAGCCACAGAAAACTTTGATTTATTGATTGACCAGTTATTCTCCTTGGATTATGAGGAGATAGCGGTAGTTGAGGATGTCAGTCTTTATCTTGAGGTTGATGTCTTCGCTTATGATGAGGCAACTGCTGAAGAGAATGTTGAAGCAATCTATGCTTTTTGGGATGTGTCAGAGTATGAGTCTTTGTCTGTAAATGAATCCCTTACCCTCTTTTTAGGGCAGTTAAACACCGCTAATCAAGACGCAGTAACGTTATTAGAGGTCTTACCATACCTATCATTAGACCAGTTGATTATTGATGTTACAGAGCCATTTTCGGTGTCTTTGACTGAACAGGTATCTATCATTGACCTTATAGTAGAGGTCGGGGTAACAGTTGAAGAGATATTGGTAAGTGAAGACTTCCAGTTGGCTCCGATGTATCTTTATGTAAATGTTTCGGAAAGTTTATCAATTAGTGAGTATACTGAAGTAGTTGACTTGGTAATAGACTTATCTGTATATGAAAATGTAGTTGCTCTTGATACAAGACAATGGTGGGCAGTTTTTAATGGAAGTAACGCATATTTGAGTATCCCCGATAGTGACGATTGGTATTATGGCACAGGAGATGTGACAATAGAATTCAAGTTTAAATTAGATAATTTGCCACTTTCAGGAACGTATAATTGGATTTGGAACCAGAGGGTTGATGGGTTTCAAGCACATTCGTTTGACTTACGGAATTTAGGAGGAACGTTATATTGGAGATTTGATATTTATGTTGATGGTGGAGGGCATACAAATTTCCAAAGAAGCACTACATTTTTGCCTAATGTAGAATATCATATAGCACTTGTGAGGTTCGGTAATATTTGGAGGATATTCCAAGCAGGAACGCAATTAGGTGCTGATTATGTTAGTGCGAATGAAGTTCCGAATATTACTGCTCCCCTTGATATAGGTAGATGGTCAGGTGGTGGAAATTATCTTAATGGTTATCTAAAAGAATTTAGAATTTCAAAAGGCATAGCAAGATGGACTTCTGATTTCACGCCACAGTCAACTCCGTATGTATCAGACGCTTATACAGTATTGCTTTTGCATTTAGATAATAATGTAACCGATAGTGGAGAGACAGGACATACAGTAACGAATAATAATGTTACGTTTTTGGGAATTGATAGTGTAGATGTTGTTATACCAGAATTAAATCTTAATGTTTATGATGACATTAGTCAGACAGAATATGCTGAAGAAGTAGTTGACATACTTCAAGTATCTGTAATAGAGACCTTGTCCATTACAGAAGACTTGTCTTCTTTCCTGACAATCTTAAATATCGCACGTTACGATGATATTCTTATTACTGAATCTGCTCAAGTTATTGACTTGGTAGTTGAGGTAGGTGTTGTTGTAGATTTCATAGGTATACAAGAAAATATAGAAGTCCTTGATATTATATTAGAAATTTGGACAGTTTTTGAAAGTCTTACAGTTGAAGAAAATTTGGCATTGTATTTAAGTGAGTTGTTCGTGCCTTTCTATGTTGAAGAGTTAAGTGCCATAGAAGATTTGATAATTGAAGCATTGGAGGTTCCGCCAAATGCAATTCTATACTTTGAGGGCATCTCGGTTCTGGAGGATGTCTTAATTGAACCGCAGACCAAAATAATCGTTGAAGATTCGGCGGTTGCAACTGAAGGTTTATCCCTTTATCTTGATGCCCTCAATACCTTTGAATATGAAGATTTGTCTTTGATTGAGGATTTAGGAATTCTCATAACCTATTTGTTTGTAAATGTTTATGAATTAAATGGTTTATTGATTACAGAACATACTGATGTATTAGATTTAGTTGTTGAAGTGGGGGTTGTAGAGGATTTTTCGTTAGTGACAGAGGACAATGGTATTGTCTTGGATGTCCTTAATATAGAGGTAAGTGATGAAGTAGCGATTGAGGAGTGGGCGTTTGTCCTTGATATTACGATAGAGATGTCCGCTTATGAAAATGTTACTGTTTTAGATTATGCAGGTATGGATATGCCTTTGTATTTTGAGGCAGTAGAGCAAGGCGGAGGTATACAATTAGTAACAGTTGCAGGTTGGTAAGATTGGTTCATCTGGCTCCGATTAGTATAGGAGGCAGAAATGGGAAGACGCTTTATATTAGCAGTATTGATAGTGATGCTAATGTTAGGAGTTGCTTTTGCAGATGAGACCACAGGCGGAGCAAATCATAATTCGCCAAATGGAAAGGCACAATGGTTAGCAGACCTTAACAATAAGCAACAGTATACCGACCACACGCATCAGTATGATGCACTTGAAGAAAGAGAAGACCCGTTGGGTGTCGGTGCAGATGTTGTAGTTTATGAGGACGAAAATCCTGATGCTAAATTGGAAGAAGTAACGGTAGAAGTGCGTCACGATTTTGAAAATGAAGAAACGGCGGTGTTCGCAGTAGTTAGGTGGAACATCTTTAAGTTCTTCAAAGGTGAGGAGTAAAAGAGTAACCTATAAACCAGATAAAAGAAATCGGGGTCAGATGAATTAAATGAGGAGGATATTATGCCACCAGAAACATTTGGAACTTATATAAAGTTAAGACACGAGATAGCAAGGGCGGAGTTCTTTGGGACTGTTCCAAACTATTTAGCAAACTTGGCTATTGAAAGGACAAGGATGGAAACAGAAAACCCGACGTGGGCTATGAACCCAAGTTTGGACACGCAGTTGGCGGCACGTAGGAATTCTAATAAGTTTGGAAGGAAAAGAGGAAGCCCGCATAAGGAGATGTAAGAGGATTAAGTTATGCTGATAATAGGAAATAATAGTCAAGGTTCAAATGACGGGAATAATACACTAACTATTTCGCATATAGTTGGTAATAATAATGACCGTATCTTAATCGTTGGTGTATATACAAGAGATACCAATGCAGGTAAGAGGACTGTATCTACGATGATATTCAACGGTGTTGCTATGACCTCTATGAGTCTTGTCGTAGAAGGCAGTAATCAGACAGAGATGTGGTATCTGTTAAATCCAGAAGTAGGAACTTTTGATGTAGTTATTACTATTGGAGGAAATGCTACTAATTTTTCCGCAGGAGTGGTTGATGTCTATGACGCTATGCTTCAATCAGCAGAAGCAGTTACGCCGAACAATGTTACTACGAACACCATTACAACGAACGCCACGTCAATTTCTGGACAGTCATTTGTTTTGAGTAGTGTGGTATCTCAAAGCGTAATCAATCCTATTACGCACGGAGGTGGACAGACCGAGATACTCCAATTATCAAGTAGTCAGATAACAGGGTCAATGTCTTATAAGTTTGCTGTTGTGGCGGGTTCTCAAAGTATGCAGGAGTCTCAAGTTGCTTCTCCGAGAATGGCACAGATAGTAGCAATCTTTACATCAAAGCATAAGGCAGATGTTAATGATGTGTTGAGTGTTTTGGAAGATGCTACTATAGATTTAGAGATATTTCTACCTGTTTTTGATACTGTATCTGTTGTTGAGGATTTCGTTCCGTATCTTGAAATCAATTTTTCTACTGAAGATAGTATTGACGTTGCTGAAGATTTTTATAATTTTCTTGATGTTCTGAATTTTGAAGTAGAAGAACCAGAAGTATTCCTCATAACAGAGAGTATTAGTGTTGTAGATTTGGTTGTAGAGGTTGGTGTAGTAGTTGAATATAATTTTCTTGAGGAGTCCAACAGTTTGTATTTGGATGTTCTGAATATAGAAGTCTTTGATTCAAGTGATGTCACAGAGGTTGTTTCAATAATAGATTTAGTTATTGAATTAGGCATAGTAGAAGATAGTCCTAACGTTGTTGAGAATATAGATTTATTTATCACAGAGTTGAATGTCAGCGTTGATGACGAAATAAGCCATTCAGAAAATCTTGATTTATTCCTTGACGTATTGAACTTTGAAGTAGTTGAACCTTTGGTTATGCTCATAACAGAGGTTGCGTATATATTGGATTTGATTATAGAAGTCGGAGTTGTTGCAGAATATAATTTTGTCAATGAGTTTAATGATGTATCTTTAGAAGTTCTTAACGTTTCTGTTTATGATGACTTAAGCATTGTAGAAGTAGTGCAGGTTTTTGATGTTGTTATAGAGTTGGGGGTTGTCTATGATGAAATCAGTATTGCAGACTATCTTGATACTTATGTTGATAATTTGTTTGTTGGGGTGGAAGAAGTTTTATCGGTAGCAGAATCTGTTGCCTTATTTGATATAGTTATAGAATTAGGTATAGTCTATGAAGATGTATCTATTTTAGAGGATGTAAGTTTACAGACAGGTGTTGGTGGGATAAATGTTTTTGAAGAAATATCAATAGCAGAATGGGCTACGGTCTTTGACATAGTTATAGAGTTGTTTGCTTTTGACGGAGTATCTATAGCAGATGTTATGATAACAGAGACTGGCGTTCATATTGGTGA
Source organism: Candidatus Omnitrophota bacterium (assembly GCA_042570265.1). Taxonomy (GTDB): domain Bacteria; phylum Omnitrophota; class Gorgyraeia; order Velamenicoccales; family JABMQK01; genus CAZFPS01. The sequence goes on from JBHPGU010000021.1 coordinate 22,850, forward strand.
TGACGTAACGGTGTCTGGTGGTGCAAGGTATGATAACGTATCCGTAATAGAGGATGCTTATGTAAGTTTACCTATCTTATTGATAGACCAGTATGATGAAGTAGTAGTAACTGAATACGCTAATATATTTGATATTATTATTGAACTCGGTATTGTATACGAAGAAGTTTCTGTTATAGAACAAGTCTATATGCACGATATTATCGTAGAGTTATATGCCTATGATGATGTCAGCGTTGTAGAGGACTTCCAGTTATATTTGGACGAACTATTTGTATCTGTTGATGATACTTTAGCAGTAGTTGAGCAGGTTTATATCCACGATATAATAGTTGAGTTATTCGCCTATGACGAGGTAACTGTTACAGATGTCATAGGTTTGTATATTGACAATCTGTTTATCAGCGAGTATGAAGACATTTCAGTAATAGAATGGGCTAATGTCTGGGATATTATAGTTGAGTTATACGCAGAGGATAACGTATCAGTATCAGAGTATGAAGAAGTAATCCTGCCGTTATTGTTGATTGAAGAGTCAGAAGCGATAACAGTTTCGGAGTTCTTCTCTAATTATCTTGATGTCTTAAATTTCAATGTTCTTGAACCGTTCCACTTCCTTATTACAGAACACGTTGATGTTTTGGATTTGATGATAGAGATAGGTGTCGTAACAGAGATTATCAATGTAAATGATTATAGTAGCCAGTATTTTGATACGTTATATTTAGAAGTATTTGATAGTGCTTCTGTATCAGATTCGTTTTATAATTATCTTGATGTATTGAATGTATCTCAAGTAGAGTCATTGACTTTAGTTGAGGATGTTCAAGTATTTGATATTGTTATTGAGTTAGGTATAGTAGTTGAGAACATTTTAGCAAACGAATTCGCTCTATTTGATTTGCTGACCAATATCACAGTATCTGATGCTTTATTGGTAGCAGAAGGATTAGATGTTAGGTTAAAGGTTAATGTAGATGTTTATGATGTTGTTAGTGCAGTTGATTTGATAGAATGGATATTCTTGGTTAAGGCAGGTGTTGGTTATCCCAGAGTATTTGAGGTAGTCCCAAGACATAGGGTATTTACGAGAGATAAGTCAGTATACGAAGAGGTGCTATTATGAGGATACCAGAATTAACGAAGAGACCTAATGAGATGTTTGCGATAGGTCTCCAGTATGTATCGCCAGATTTAGGAGAGGGCGAAGAAGTAGTAAGTTGTCTTGTAAGTATCTCGCCAGATGAGCCAAGTGGTTTACAAAAGAGTGGGAGTCCTGTCATAGAAGTAGATAGAGTTTCACAAATTGTTTATAGTGGTGAGGATGGTAGAGAGTATTATGTAACTTTTAAGACAGCAACATCTGGCGGTAATGTATATGAAGACTTTATATTCATTAAAGTTAGGTCAATAGGATAAGTGAGGTGAGAAATGTCGGATAAGTATATTACAAGAGCAGAGTTAAGATTGTCTCCGTATAATATCGCAGAGGATGTTGTTGACAATAAGTATCTGGAAGTGTTGCAGGATTTATGCAAAGATTTGGTTGATAGATTTTGTATTCAGGATTTTGAGTTAGAAGGAACAGTTCTGGCACCAGTAGAAAAGAAGGTAGATGGAACGGGCAAAGATACAGTATTTATTGATTCAGCGAGAGAACCTAAAAGGTTAGTTGATTTGGTTAGCGTGAGAGTTTACTCCACATCTACTAACTATACGGAGTTCCTTGCCTCTGAATTCGTTACGTATCCGAAGTATATTTCTTGGAATATCTATTCTGAATATATTGATTCAGCAAGGTTGAGAGTTGAGAATTTTACCAAAGGTAATGCGAATATAGGGATATTGGGGACTTGGGGTTGGACTACTGTTCCGAACCCGATTAAGTATTTGCAAGGTATGTTGATTAAGAAGATTGTTGAGGATGCCAGTTTCGCAGAGCGTTTGAATAGTGAGAGAATTGGTGATTACTCGTATGATTTAGCAATAAGGGGAGAGAAGGAATTTTGGATTACTGGGGATAGGCAATTAGATGTAATCATTAAGAGGTATAGGGAAACAGTATTTGGCGTAAAGGTGGTATAATGGGCAAAGGTAGTTTAAAAAGATTGTTAACAAGTTGGGTTACGGTTTTTAGGCAGTCTTCCGTAAAAGACAATTACGGAGGAGTTACTGCCTCTTGGGATAAGCACGAGTGGCTTTTAAAATGTAGGATTTATGGAGCAAGAGGTGGTTATAGTATTCAGATGGAAGGTAAGCAATATAACATAAGTCACAAGATGATATGTGATGCGGATGATGATTTGATTGCAGGGGATAAGATAAGAGAGTCAAAGACAAAGAATATGTATTTCGTTGTTCAGGTTTATGAGACAAGGGAGATGAAGACAGTTCACCATAAGGAAGTATTTTTGACGGAGATTAGTGAATGAATATAAAATTTCATATAGATGGAGTGCCTGATGCAGTATTAAAGTTGAAACTCCTTGAAGATTCCGTGAGGGATAAGATTAAAAGCGGTATGGGTAGGGGAGCGATTATGATTCAAGATAAGGCGAAAACAATAATTACTGAAAAACGTCACGTTGTAACTGGTAACTTAAGAAGAGGTATTAAGCATAAAGTTGGTTGGACATCTTCTTTTAATATAGAAGGAGTTATAGGGTCAGATGTTCCTTATGCTCCGTATATTGAGGCACTCCCAGATGGGGGATTTTTGTATCCTGCCTTAATGCAAGAGTCACAGAATGCGTTGTTGTATATTAGAATGCAGTTAATAATGGCTGTTAAAGGAGTGAGATGAAAGAACTCTATAAGGGAATAGCAGATATACTGCTTAATGATACCGACCTCAAGACGATGGTCAGATATACTGAAAAGAATTCTAACATACGAAGAGGTTATGTAGTTGAAGGTGATTGGAATAGATTGGTTGTTTTTTATCTGCAACCAGAGTTTCCAATGCAGGATTTTAGTCCACAGATAAGGATAGCACCCTTAATAATTAGGGTTTATGATAGACAAGAAGACTTGTTCTGTAGTGACCTCGCTGAAAGAATAATCTTGTTAATGGATGGAGCCGATTTAGGAGTAGATGGCAAAGTCTTTTGTTATGATTGTTCTTACACGGGGGAACTTATAGCGACAAGTTGGAACGATGACCTTAAGACTTACGAAAAAGTCTTGCGATTTGAGGTCAGATTTAGAGTAGAAGAAATTACAGGAAGTAGTGGCTACCCAAAAAGGCGTAGAAAACTACACAGAGATTGGGTAGATAACGGATAAAGGAGGAGCAATATGGCTGATTATACTGCCGCAAATGTGTTGATTGGTGTAGGTATGTTAAAAGTAGACGGCGTTAGCATTGGATATACTTCTGGTGGTGTCAACTTGATTATGACAGCAGATAGGATGGACAAGGAAGTAGACCAAAGTTATGCCCCTATAGGAATTCACAAGATTCGTGAGAGTTTTGAAGTTAGAACGAACCTCGCTGAAGCAACTCTTGAGAACTTGAAGTTAATTTGGGAGCAGACAGAAGCAGTAGTGTCAGGAGTAGGAACAAGAAGTTTATCTTGGGGTATGAACCCTGCTGTAATTGAACACACGTTAGAGTTCCACGGTTATTCACCAGAAGGTTTTGACAGAAGTTTCTCTGTCCACAAAGCAGTTGTGTGGGAAGTTGGAGAAATGGTTCACCAGAAGGATGCTTTAACTGTTGTTCCTGTGACTTTTAGAGTGTTGCCTGATATTACTCAAGGCGACGGCAAAGAATACGGTGCAATAGTAGATACCACTACATAATAATTAGGTAGTGAAAAATTAAGGAGGGTCAATTATGGGAAGCGAAGACAAAACGAAGGATGACTTAACTAAAACTTCAGAAATAACTTCAGTATCTGACTATAGGAAGATGTTGGGACAAGTAAAGATTGTGACTTGTCCGTCAGGTGTAAAGGTCAAGGTAAAAAGACTAACGCCGATGGATTATATAAATGAAGGACTTGCAGACATCCCCAATGAGTTCTTTAGGTTTATTACAGAATTATCGGCAGGAAAGATTGACTCTGAAGATAAAGAGGCAAAGAAAAACTATGACTTGTTTGAGAAGTTTCTTACAATAACAGTTGAAAAAGGCATAGTTGACCCTCCTGTTCTTATCAAGTATAAGAAGGGAGATGAGGAAACTCATTTGATATTTGGTGAATTTACCCAGAAAGACCAGAAGTTCCTGATAGATGTAATAACAGGACGTGTAGATATTGATGGGTAAGAAAAAAGTAGAACCGTTAGAAGAGTTTTTTAAGAAGAAAGAGTTGGTTGTTTTAGTAGACGCTCTGGCAAGGAGGTATCATAGGTTGCCGACAGAGATACTAACGCAACTGACTATTTCGGAATTTAGTTTTAATATCGCTGTAATGACTGTAGGTAATCTTGAAGAGAGCAGGGCAAGTAAGAAAGAGAAACCTGCTACAAAAGATGATTTGAGTAAGTTTAAGATAAAGAGAACAGTAGTCAAGAAGGCAAAGGTAAAAGGAAAAGGAAAATAATATGGCTATGGATTTTGCCGCATTAAGTGTAAGGATAGGAGCGAATATCCAAGATTTGTCTGCGGGCTTGCAACAAGCATCTGGACAGTTGCAGGGTTTTGTTCAGAAGAATCAGCAGGCAATCCGTTCATTGGGTATAGCATTTACTGCCACAGGTGTGGCGATTGTAGGCGGACTTGGTCTTGCAGTAAAGAGTGCAGGAGCATTTGAAAGGTCTGTCGTGAATGCGGCTTCGGTTACGGGCTATGCAGGAGAGGAATTTCTTAAAGCCAAAGATAAGATTGCTGAATTAGCATCAACGCTTGGTGAAACTACTGTATTCTCTGCAAATGAGGCGGCTAATGCTATGTATGATTTGGCTTCTAAAGGTTTTAAACCTGCTGAAATGTCGGTAAGAGAATTACAGCCATTCCTTGATTTAGCGGCGGCTACCCAGTCAGAATTGGCTATGACAACTGAAACTGTCACCGCTACAATTAGAGCATTCGGTTTGACTACTGAAGAGTCTTCAAGAGTTGCAGATGTGTTTTCAAAGACTATAGGTAGTTCAGCCGCAACTTTGGACAAGTTGTCTATTTCTATGTCGTATGTCGGACCCATAGCCAGAACAGCAGGAATGAGTTTAGAGGAGACTGCGGCGGCTCTCGGTAAGATTTATGATATTGGTTTCCCTGCAAGTATGGCAGGAACTGCTTTGAGAAAGGCAATTGCTGAATTGCTCAAGCCGTCTGAAAAATTGAATAAGACTTTAACGGCTAACGGTCTTGTTATGGACGATGTCAATATCAAGACTCACGGACTTGTTGGAGTGTTAAAGAATTTTGATGAAGCAGGCGTGAAGTCAACTGAAGTTATGGAGTTGTTTGGAGTCCGTTCAGGTCCCGTGGTGCAAGCATTGTTGGAAGTCGGTTCGTCTGGTAAAAAAGTCTATGAGGAAATGGGACTTCTGAATGAGGCATTGGAGGATGCGGCGGGAACAGCAGAGCAGATGGCTAAACAGCAGTTAGATTCTTTATGGGGTTCTATGAAATTGTTAAAGTCTGCCATTGAGTCGTTATCCAATACTATAGGAAAGATGTTTATTCCAATGGTAAGGGATGTTCTTGATTTCATAACTGAAATAGTTAGAGGAATGGTTAAATGGATGAAACTGCATCCAGAGTTAGCAAAAGGAATAATGATGGCGGTGGGTGCTTTAGGAGCATTGTCTCTTGTAATTGGTGGTATTCTGTTAATGCTTGCTCCTATGGCTATTCTGTTGAGTTCTATTGCTACTATGTTTGTTGCGATGACAGCACAAGCAGGGGCTTTGGGGGTTAGTATAGGTGCTTTAGCGGCAAAGTTTAGTATTTTGAAGTTAGTTATGGCAGGAGCAAAGGGTGCAGGACACGCTTTGTTAGGAATGCTTGCAAATCCTATGACTTGGGCAATTGCGGCAGTCGTAGCAGGGATTGCTCTAATGGTTAAGGGTTGGTGGGAATTGAAGGCGGCACAGATGGATGTCGTTAGGAGACAGAGAGAATTATCCAATATCTCACAGAATGCTTTGAATAAAGACAAGGAAGCGGTGTTAGCGTTGAGGGGTGCTTATGCGGAATTGCACGAAGAATTTAAGCCGAGATATGAAGAGATTACTAAATTGATTGCTGAAGAAGAGCGTCTTGTCAAGTTAATGGAAGAAGAAGTAAATAATACAGAAGCGAATAGACAAGCATTGATGGATGTTACTATTGCACTTCGCAGTAGGACTAATGCTCTTCGTGATGATTTAGAAGCACGTCAAAAATCAGTAGATAAACAGAAAGAACAGCAGGAACTTGAAAGAAGCGAAGGTCAACTTTTAGGAGAGTATACCGACAAGTTGAGGGAATTGAATAAAGAGTTGGTAGGAGGTCTTGACCCTGCTGTATATGCAGAGCGTTTTGTTACTATGAGGAATGAGTTGGGTGAGTTGCTTGGTGATATGGATAAGGCAACCAAGATGTTGTCAGAGATAGAGGAGTCAGACCCTCAAATAGATATAAAGTTGAATATATATGGTGCGGAAGAGGCAGAAAATCTGTCTGACCGTATCCTTAAATTAAATCAACAGATTGTCAGAGAACAGTTGACTGGGATTGCTAAAAGGCAACAAG
>JBHPGU010000022.1:0-29093 GCA_042570265.1 Candidatus Omnitrophota bacterium
AAGAAGGCGGTTGTTAAGAAGGCTGTCGCTAAGAAGGGCACGCAAAGAATATCTAAGAAGAAGAAAGCTGCCCCTAAAGAGAAAGAAGTTCTCCAAGAGCAGGTCTTAGTCAAAGAGCAGACTGTTAAAGTCATTGAGCCTAAGGCCGTCCCGGCAGAAAAACCACCAAAGGTTGAGAAAATAACAGAGCCTCTTAAAAAAGAACCGACAGAAGAAGTCGTTGCCAAGGAAGTAAAGGAAGAGCCTCCTAAGCCAAAGAAACACCTTGAGCCTCTGGAGATAAACCTGCCTATAACTGTAAAAGATTTATCAATCAAGATTCAAGAAAAAACCGGCGTCCTTATAAAGTATCTGATTGAGAAACAGAAGACGTTTGTAACCATTAATCAGAATCTGAATGAGGAGATTATCATAAAGACGCTTTATGATTTTGGTTTTGAATTTAAAAAGAAGGCTAACGATGAAGAATTGTTGCTTCAAGTCCACCAAGAAACTTCTGATAAAAAAGCGTTGCCCCGGCCTCCTATAATTACGTTTATGGGGCATGTCGATCACGGCAAGACTTCTTTGTTAGATGTTATCCGCAGATCAAAGGTAGTAGATGGAGAGCACGGCGGCATTACGCAGCACATGGGCGCGTATGAAGTGGAGACAGATAAGGGTAAGATTACTTTTTTGGACACCCCAGGCCATGAAGCTTTTACAGCCATGAGAGCAAGAGGTGCCAACATTACCGACATCGTTATTTTAGTAGTAGCTGCAGATGATGGCGTGATGCCTCAAACTGTTGAAGCTATAGATCACGCGAAAGCAGCCAAGGTGCCTATAGTAGTTGCGATTAATAAAGTCGATAAGCCGAATACGGATTTAGATAAGGTAAAAAGACAACTTTCTGAGCAGGAACTTACCCCGGAAGATTGGGGAGGACAGACTGTCGCTGTGGGGGTTTCGGCAAAAGACGGACAAGGCATTGATCAGTTACTAGAGATGATTTTATTGGAAGCAGAAATGTTGGAACTAAAGGCTGTTTATGATGGTTTAGCCTCGGGAGTCGTGGTTGAAGCAAAAATAAGCAAGGGACAGGGTTCAGTCGTAACAGTTTTGGTACAGAATGGCACCTTAAAAACAGGGGATAATATTATTTGTGGACAATACTATGGTAAGATTCGGGCTATGATTAATGATATAGACCAGCGTATAGATAAAGCTACTCCGGGTGTTCCCGCAGAGATACTTGGTTTTTCGGGCCTACCTGAAGCCGGTGAGAGATTTTACGTATTAAATGATGAGAAGAAAATAAAAGAAATAGTCTCGCAAAGGCAGGCTCAATCTAGACGGATAAGACTGGCTCCAGAGCCAAGGCATTTAAGTTTAGAAGACCTCTATTCTCAAATACAAAAAGGAGAGGTCAAAGACTTAAATTTAATTTTAAAGGCTGATGTGCAGGGTTCCCTAGAGGCCATAAAGGAATCTCTGGCAAAATTAGTAAGCCAGGAAGTCAAATTAAACATCTTGCATTCAGGTATCGGATCGATTAATTCTTCTGATGTCATCTTAGCTGAAGCCTCCAATGCGATTATTATTGGTTTTCATGTTAGCTCAGATGGTAAAGCAAAAGAGCTCGCTAGTAATAAAAAGGTAGAGATTCGTACGTATCGGGTTATATATGAACTGATTAGCGAGATAAAGGCTGCATTAGAAGGATTGCTCGCCCCAAAGATCAAGAAGGTTTTTGTGGGTAGAGCCATGGTGCGCAAGGTATTTAACCTGTCCAAATCTGGACTCGTGGCAGGATGCATGGTCCAAAAGGGCAAAATTACTCGACAGGCTACTTTTAGCATTACGCGCGATGGTCAAATAATATTCGAAGGTGATATATCCGCATTGAAGCGTTTTAAAGACGATGTTAGGGAAGTACAGGAGGGTTTTGAATGCGGCATATCACTAGCCGGGTTTACTGATTATAAAGAAGGCGATATGATTGAGGCCTATACCATTGAGAAGACGGCTAGGACTTTATAGTTGGTTAGTTGGATAGTTTGTTAGTTAGGCTAAGCTAAATAACAAACTAACAAACAAAAAGAGATGAGAAAGATAGTTTTAAGTGGGATGAGGCCAACGGGAAAGTTGCACCTGGGCCATCTGGTGGGCGCTTTAAATAATTGGCGTGCCCTGCAGGAGGAATACAGGTGTTTTTTTATGGTCGCGGACTGGCATGCCCTTATGAGCGAATATAAGAATCCTTCGGGAATTGGTGGTAGCTCAATAGATAACGTAATTGACTGGTTGAGTTGCGGTATTGATCCAAAGTCCAGCGTAGTCTTTATTCAGTCCCAGGTCAAAGAACACTTAGAGCTCTACATGATATTGTCTTGCTTGGTGCCTTTAGGATGGTTGGAGCGTTGTCCCACCTATAAAGAACAGATGAGAGAACTTAAAGCTAAAGACGTGTCTAACTATGCTTTCTTGGGATATCCTGTTTTACAGTCAGCTGACATTTTGCTTTATAAGGCTAACTTTGTCCCTGTAGGAGAAGATCAACTGCCGCATTTAGAAATATGCAGAGAGATTGTCAGAAGGTTTAACAGTATGTATAAATGCGATGTACTCGTGGAACCACAGGCGCTTTTGACCAAGTTCCCCAAACTTTTAGGTATTGATGGTCGTAAGATGAGCAAGAGTTATGACAATACAATTGCTCTTTCAGATTCCAAAGAAACAATAAAGAAGAAGATTGCCAGGATGTTTACCGATCCTAAAAGAATCAAAAGAACTGACCCAGGGCATCCCAAACAGTGTAATGTCTGTAGCTATTACGGAATATTTAAATCGGATATGACTAAAGATGTCTATCATTGGTGCATTAATGCAGAGTTGGGCTGTACCGAGTGCAAAGCCAAATTATCCCAGATAGTAATCGATCAACTCGACCCTATCCAGAAAAAAAGAGAATATTTCCATTCACATAAAGATCTAGTAATGGATATTTTAAAAGAAGGCCAAAGAGAAGCTGGGAAATTTGCGGCTAAAACCATCGAAGAAGTGAAAGAGGCTATGTAAAATGGGATTATACAAAGTAAAATTAGATGTATTTGAAGGCCCCTTAGATTTGCTCTTGTATTTAATAAAGAAGAACGAAGTCAATATTTATGATATCCCTATATCTGACATATTGGTTCAGTATTTGGAGTATATTGAGTTGATGAAGTTGTTGGACCTGAATGTCGCCGGAGAATTTATTGTGATGGCCGCTACATTGATACAGATAAAATCTAAGATGCTGTTGCCGCCTGATGAGACTCCTCAGGATGAAGAACTGGATGAACCGGATCCGCGCGCTGAATTAGTAAAGAGGCTGCTTGAGTACAACAGATTTAAAGAGGCAGCAAGGCTTTTGCGGGAGAAAGAAGAGTACCGCAGAGACCACTTTGTCCGTCCACAACAAGAAATAGTTCATCAAGACGATGAGGTCTATTTCGAGGCAAACCTTTTTGATTTGATCAATGCTTTTACAAAGGCGCTAAAAGATGTCCCTAAAGAGCTGTTTCTTGAGGTCATAAAAGATGAATTTACGATTGAGGAAAAGATCCACGATATTTTACACATCTTGGTTAAAAAACAGAAGATTCTTTTAGCAGAGCTATTTAGTAATGTAAAGAATAAGTTTGAGATGGTGGCGATATTTCTAGCCATATTAGAACTCATACGCCTTAAAGAAGTGCTTATTTTCCAAAAAAAGATTTTCTGTGACATTTTGATTATGCGTAATAAAGCGAACATGAAGTCCCATATGGCAGAATCAGTAGAAAACCAATTCGTAGAGAATTAGAATAAATCTTTGAATTATGATGAAAGAGAAAGAGCCTAATAACCGCGTATTTGTTCCGCAAGAGACCGAAGATGATATTGTAGTCAATTTGTCTTTGAGGCCAGCGAGTTTAGCCGAGTTTATTGGACAGAAGACTTTAATAGAGAACATCAAGGTTTCTGTTAGCGCAGCCAAACAAAGGAATGAATCCTTAGATCACGTTCTTTTATCCGGGCCTCCGGGATTGGGTAAGACTTGCCTTGCTTCTATAATCGCTCACGAGATGGGTACGAAGATTACCTCTACTTCCGGTCCGGCGATTGAGCGCGCAGGAGATTTAATCGGCATTCTTACAAATTTAGAAGCTGGCGATGTTCTATTTATCGATGAGATTCATCGTCTCTCCAAAGTAGTCGAGGAGTTTTTGTATCCGGCTATGGAGAACTTTCAAATAGATTTTGTCATAGATAAAGGCCCTTATGCGCGGACGATAAAATTTAATTTAAAGAGCTTTACCTTAATAGGAGCTACTACTCGCAGCGGACTATTGGGAGCGCCGCTACGTTCTAGGTTCGGTATATTCCACCACTTCGACTTTTATGCCGCCGAAGAATTGATGTCTATTATAAAACGTTCCGCGAAAATACTGAGTATAGATATTGATGCGGATGGCTGCCGTGAAATAGCCAATCGTTCCCGGGGGACGCCTCGAATTGCCAATAGACTTTTACGTAGAGTTAGGGATTATGCGCAGGTAAAAGCCCATAATAAGATAACTCAGGATATAGCTGATAAAGCTTTAGAAGCAATAGGTATTGATGAGGCGGGTTTAGACGCCATAGATAGAAAATTACTTTCTACGATCCTAGATTCTTATAGCGGCGGTCCGGTAGGCATAGATGCCTTAGCTGCAACACTCAATGAAGAAACGGACACTATTGTAGATACGCTCGAGCCATATCTGCTTAAAGCAGGTTTCCTTAGGCGTACGTCTAGAGGCAGGGAAGTAACAGACTTAACCCATAAGTATATCGCTGCAAAGTCCCCCCTAAAACAGAAAGAATTATTTTAGAGATGAAAAGGGTACTTCTGCATATTTGTTGCGCACCTTGCGCTATTTATCCCTTCGAAAGCTTAACTCAAGCAGGTTTTATGGTAGAGGGGTACTTTTATAATCCCAATATCCAGCCCCACTCGGAATATTCAAAGAGAAGAGACTCAGTAGTTGACTTTAGGAATAAATTTGGCGCCAAGGTGCATTTTGACAGTTACGATGAACATGTTTATCTGGATTGCGTAAAGGCAGGCCAAGATAGCGCTTCTAGATGCAGGAGTTGTTTCAATCTAAGGCTTGAGCAGACTCATCTGTTTGCTTTGAATAATAAATTTGATTTGTTTACTACAACCCTATTGGTCAGCCCTTACCAGGACCAACAGGCGATAAAGAGTATTGGACAAGAGATGTCTCAGGGTTCAAATACTCAATTTCTATTTCGTGATTTTCGTCCTGGTTTTAGAGAAGCCCATGCTAAGGCGAAGGAGCTGGATTTATATTGTCAAAAGTATTGTGGTTGTTTAGCTTCTCTTGAGGAAAGATTAAACCAAAAGAAGAAAAGTAAAGACAAGTGCTGAATTTCCAATTAGGCAAGATGCTTGTTATAGTCGGAATATCCATTGTTTTTTTGGGTATTGTCTTTATGGCAATTGATAAAATCCCTTTTTTAGGTAAATTGCCCGGGGATATAAATATACAGAAAGAGAATTTCTCTTTCTACTTTCCGATTGCTACTTGCGTATTGATCAGCGTTATTCTTTCTCTAATATTTTGGCTGTTTGCTAAGAAATGACCTAAGGTTTAAATGAAGCTCACTGATTTTGATTACAATTTACCCAAGAATCTGATTGCTCAATTTCCTTTAGATAAAAGGGACCAGTCGCGACTTTTGGTTTTTGATAGAACACAAAAGGAGATAGAGCATAAGAAATTTTGTGATCTCCTTGATTATCTTAATCGCGGGGATCTGCTTGTCTTAAACGATACCAAAGTGATCTTTGCAAGATTGTTTGGCCATAAGAAGTCCACAGGGGCTAAAATTGAAGCGCTATTATTAGATAAAGTTGATGATAGGCGTTTTCGGGCGTTGATCAAACCGCTCAAGCGGGCAAAATTGAATGAAGATATTATTGTCAATAATAATGGCCTGTCATTTAAGCTAGTCGATTATAATAAGAGGATAATCGAATTCAATAAGGGCGCGGTTTTAGGCAGATTGAATAAAATAGGCCATGTTCCTTTGCCTCAATATATAAAAAGAGAGGACTCGGCATTAGATAGGACTAGATACCAGACTATATATGCCCAAAAGGAAGGAGCTATTGCTGCTCCTACCGCAGGGTTGCATTTTACCAAACCGTTGCTTAGTAAAATCAAAGAAAAAGGTATCGGAATTGCCTTTGTAACCTTACATGTTGGCTATGGGACATTTGCTCCGGTAAAAGAAGAAGATATTTTAAACCACAAAATGCACGAAGAGTACTTTGAAATTCCTCAACAAACAATAAATTTGATAAGGAAGACCAAGGATAACAAAGGAAAGATAGTGGCTGTGGGTACGACTACATGTAGGGCTCTAGAGGCGAGTGGGGGAAAGATTATTAAACGTAAAGTAGGCGGGAATTCGATTAAGGGCTATACGGATTTATTTATATACCCCACTTTTAAATTTAAATTGATAGATGCATTGATTACAAATTTTCATCTTCCACAGAGCACTCTCTATGTGCTGGTAGCGGCTTTTGCGGGTTTAGATAATACTAAAGAAGTCTACACGCAGGCCATACATAAAGAATATCGATTCTACAGCTATGGCGACGCCATGTTAATACTGTAATCCCTCGTAGAAATCCCCAGGCTTTAGCTTGAAGGATGAATACAAATTGTTTTCTGCTCGGGAGGGAGCCTTGGCTTTTAGGCCGAGGGGCTCCACTTAACAAAAAAGCGAGGATCGCAATATGAAAAAGAATGTACTTATAACTTGTGGTTTAATCTTATTAGTTTCTTTCTTTGTTGTATTCTTGAGAGTGCATCTACTTTCTCTTCCTGCCATAAATCACTACGCCGAGTCAGAAGTCTACGATGATGTATTTGATAAGATCAAAGAAGAGATAAATGAGAAATACAAGGCCCTTCCTTTGAGTAAGAGAAACAAATTAATCACAAGATCTTATAAGGATTATTTAAAGCACAATAAATATCTATTAAATGAACAGATAAAACAGAAGGCTGACGAAAGAAAGGCATACTACCAAAATGAGAATAACTATCCCTATATTCCAGGTATTGATTCTTACTACTGGTTGAGACTTATTGATAATTTGATCAACAAGGGCCATATCGGAGATAGGGTAGTTGATGGCCAGGATTACGATGATCTCGTGGATATGCCCATTGAGAAATCTCTGTCACAAAGCGGTCATTTGATCTTGGGCAGTTCCATCTATAAAATATTTAACTTTCTTAAATTAGATATTGATTATAATTTCGGACTATATCTGATACCTCTGTTATTATCGATTCTACTCGTCGTCTTCACGTTTTTTGTCACCAAGTTGCTATCCCGAAGTAATACTGCGGCTTTCTTTGCTGCTATTACAGTGAATCTCTGCCCTCTTTTATTGAACCGTACGATGGGGGAGTGGTTGGATACTGATATTTATAATGTACTTTTTCCGTTAGTAATCTTCGGAGCCTTTATATTTGTTTTTAAATCCAAAGATAACATTAAAAAAATTATAGGCCTCGCGGGATTTGCTTTAGCCTGTTCTATTTATGCGAGTATTTGGCAGGGTTGGTGGCATATATTTGATTTATTAATACTCTGTGGGATGGTGTTTATCGTAAATGAATATTCGTCAGAAGGAAAAGATCTAGCTCTATTGAAGAAGAATGCCCTATGGTTATTTTTATTGTTTCTGGCAGGGATTTTATTTGTGGGCATAATCAATGGTAAAGAGAGTTTGTTCAGTTTTATTGGGGAACCGTATAAGCTAATTTTTGCCCTAAAAGACGTTCCCCGTGATAATTGGCCAAATGTTTTTCTTACAGTAGCAGAGCTAAAGAAGGTTACGCCCTACAGGATCGCTTTGGAGCTAGGAGGAGTATTTATATTCTTTGTCACCATAATCGGCTCAGTGTATTTGGTTTTAAATAAAAAAATAATCAGAGATAGAGAATTGGGCATTGGGTTCTTTTGCTTATTTATTTGGTTGGGGGCCTTATATTATACTTCGCTTAACGCTGTAAGGTTTGCCTTACTTTTGATAGTTCCTTTGGGCATAATGTTTGGAGTAGTTTTTGATAAGTTATTGCGCAGTATTTTCAAATTTTCTTTAAAGTTCCCCAAAAAAATACATTTTTCTATCTTAGGATTATTGGTGTTAGGCATTTATTTCTTCATGTCTTCTTATTCAGTAAGAAGCATAAATATTGTTGCCTCAAAGCTTCCTCTGTTTAACGATGCCTGGAATAATAGTTTTACTTATATTAGAGAAAATTCAGATGAAGATGCCATAATAAACTCATGGTGGGATTTTGGCCATTGGTTTAAGGCGGTGGCAAAGCGAAAGGTGTTATTCGATGGTAAAACACAAAATAGCCCTATTGCCTTTTGGATGGCCAGGGCTTTGACTACGGATAATGAGAACGAATCCATTGGCATACTGCGCATGTTGGATATATCCAAAAACGAGGCGTTTGAACTATTGGAGACATGCGGTCTTACGCATACTGAAGCGGTAGGCGCGCTGTTAGATATTGTCAAGCTCTCAGAGCAAGATGCGCGCGCCTACCTTAAGGGCTTAGTGGATGAAGAAAGAATAGATGAGGTAGTCGCGCTTCTTTTTAGCAACGAGATGCCGCAGGCTTATTATATTATCTCTTATGATATGGTTAGCAAGATGAGTCCGATCTCTCATATCGGAAATTGGGATTTTAAAAAAGGAGACATTTGGATAAATGCCTCAAAAAAAAGGTTGGATGAATTTATGGCCTATGCGGAAAAAGAACATAATTGCACAAAAGAAGAAGCGATGAGCCTATTAGGGGAGATGAGCATGCTTAGCGACCGAGATGCTCCAGGCTGGATTTCTAGTAGGGACACTATAGACGCAAAAACATTATCAGATAAGTTTAGAAAGGATGAAGATTTATTGATCTTTGATAATAATTTAATCTTAAATCTATCGAATTATAGTGCTTATGTCCTTAGAGGCCAAGGCCAAGATATAGGTGTGCCTTTTAGTGTAGCCTATATGGAAGATGGCGCCTTAAAAGAAAATATATTGGAGGATAGCGATTTAGATTATTCTGTTTTGATATTTAAGACTGATGAGGATGCATATAAGAGCATATTCTTAGATAAAGATTTGACAAAAAGTATGTTTGTGAGGATGTATTTTTTGAAAGGCGAAGGATTGACGTTCTTTGAGAAGGCTCTAGAGGAGAAGACTCTCAGCGATAATTTCGTATATGTTTACAATGTGAATTGGCCACAATAATGTTTAATTTTAAGATCACACATCAAGATAAGGGTTCTAAAGCCAGGTGTGCAGAGATTGTTACTCCTCGAGGAGTAATTAAGACACCAGTATTTATGCCGGTGGCTACACAAGGCTCTGTTAAGACTATTTCGCAAAGGGAGCTAGAAGAGTGTGGCGCAGAAGTTGTGCTTGCTAATGCCTATCATCTTTATTTACGCCCAGGCCTAGATATAATTGAAGCAGTAGGTGGTTTGCATGATTTTATGTCTTGGCAAAAACCCATACTTACGGATAGTGGTGGTTATCAGATATTTAGCCTGGCCCTACTTAGAAAATTTAAAGATAAGGGAGTAGAATTTCAGTCACACATAGACGGTTCGAAGCACTATTTGACCCCTGAAAAAGTAATTCAGATACAAAAAACACTGGGCTCAGATATAATTATGCCTTTGGATGATTGTATTGAATATCCCGCTACTCAGGAAATGGCCAAGGTCGCTATGGACAGGACAACTTTTTGGGCTAAGCGCTCTAAGGATGAGTATTTGAAGTTAAATTGCGATGAAAAGCAAGCGCTCTTTGGCATTGTACAGGGCTCCACATACAAAGATTTAAGAGAAGAATCCTTGAAGCAGCTAATTGAGCTAGATTTTTTGGGTTATGCGATTGGTGGATTAAGTGTTGGCGAACCGAAGGATTTACGCTATAATATCCTCTCTTTTACAGCAGAGAACTTACCTTTTCAGAAGCCCCGTTACGTTATGGGCATTGGCATGCCAGAAGACATTTTAGAGGCAGTAGGCTCTGGTGTGGATATGTTTGATTGCGTAATACCTACGCGTTACGGCAGAAACGGCACTGTTTTTACCTGGGAAGCTAAATTTGTAATAAGGAATGCGGAGTATAAGAACGACCCAAAGTCCTTAGATCCACATTGTAGTTGTTATACTTGCAAGAATTTTTCACGCGCTTATTTAAGGCACTTGTTTAACTCTAAGGAGATGCTGGGGCTGCGGCTCGCCTCTTTACATAATATGCATTTCTTTATATCGTTTGTGCATCGTATAAGAGAATCTATAAAAGAAGGCAGATTTTTGGAGTTTAAGGATGATTTCTTGAGCAAATTCGCTAATCTTATCGGAAGTGCAAAATGAGGGTTGATATCCTAACTATTTTTCCTAAAGTATTTAGTCCGGTTTTGGGCGAGTCTATTGTGAAACGCGCGCAAAACAAGGGCCTTTTAAAGATAGTCGTTCATGACTTAAGAGATTTCTCAAAAGACAAGCACAGAAAGATTGATGATCGTCCATTTGGTGGAGGGCCGGGCATGGTATTTAATCCTGAGCCGATATTTGAGGCGATAAAAAAGATAAAAAAGGTCTCCGCCAAAGGCGGATCCGCCTCCGGCGGAGAAAACAAGAAAACAAAAGTCATCCTACTTTCACCCCAAGGCAAGATTCTAAACCAGAGATTATCTCAAAGGTTATCCAAAGTTAAACATTTAATTTTGATTTGTGGCCACTATGAAGGCGTTGATGAGAGGGTGAGGTTGCGTTTAGTTGATGAGGAAGTCTCTATAGGTGATTATGTCTTAACTGGTGGCGAATTGCCGGCGATGATCTTAGTCGATGCTATGGTGAGACTGCTACCAGGAGCACTGGGAGATAAAACTTCAGCAAAATCAGATAGTTTTTGCGAGGGTTTGCTTGAATACCCTCAATACACAAGACCAGCTAATTATAAAGGTTTGAAGGTTCCAAAGGTCTTATTGTCCGGGGATCACAAGGCAATAGCTGAATGGCGCAGTGAACAAGCATATAAGGTTACAAAGAAAAAAAGACCAGATTTATTAAAGAAGAAAAAATAGAAGCTAAGGAGGCAGATAATGGATAAGATGAAATTAGTCGAAGGGCAGTTATTAAAGAAGGACTTGCCTAAGTTTAGTGTTGGCGACCAGCTGAAAGTCTATATAAAGATTTTGGAAGCTGACAAGGTAAGGATACATCCCTTTGAAGGCACTGTTATACGTAAGCGCGGACAAGGGATGGGTTCTACTTTTACTTTGCGCAAGATGTCTTTTGGCGAAGGTGTCGAGAGGACATTCACTTTGAATTCACCGTCGATTGATAAGATCGAACTCCTCAGAAGAGGGAAGGTGCGCAGGTCCAAAATATATTATCTAAGGAAGAGAGTCGGTAAAGCTACTAAGGTTAAAGAGAAGAAGTAATTTTCGCTACGCAATGCTTTACTACGAAAAAAAAGCTAAAGTTAAAGGCTATTCTTTTGTAATTGGAGTTGATGAAGCTGGTCGTGGTCCTCTAGCAGGCCCCTTGGTTGCTGCCGCAGTAAAATTAAAAAAAACAAAATTCGAAAATTATATTGACGATTCCAAGAAGCTTACCCCTTTAGAAAGAGAAAGAGCATTCGCAGAGATTTGCCAAAAGGCAGTGGTAGGACTGGGTGTTTTAAATGAGACAGCTATTGATACGATGAACATCTTAAATGCAACAAAGTTTGCCATGGAACAAGCCATAGCCAACCTTTTTTACGTCTCTGGAAGAAAAATAAATAGAAGCAAAGTCATGGTTCTGGTTGATGGAAATTTATCTCTAAACATACCTTATAAGTTAAAGAGTATTATTAAGGGTGATTCCAAGAGCCTGTCTATCGCTTCAGCTTCCATCGTGGCAAAAGTTATTAGAGACAGGATCATGGTCATTTATGATAGTGTCTATCCTAAATATAAGTTTATGCGCCACAAAGGATATGGTACAGAGAGGCATTTCAAGGCCATAAAAAGACACGGGCCGTGCCCGATCCATCGTAGAAGCTTTAATCTTTCCAAAACTACTTAAATGAGTACTTCCAGAATAGAGATCGGCAGAGCAGGAGAAGACGCCGC
This sequence comes from Candidatus Omnitrophota bacterium, assembly GCA_042570265.1. GTDB lineage: Bacteria > Omnitrophota > Gorgyraeia > Velamenicoccales > JABMQK01 > CAZFPS01. Next base: position 12,249 of record JBHPGU010000022.1, read on the forward strand.
GGTTGATTTCTTAAGACGAAATGGGTATAAAATAGTCGAGCGGAATTTCAAGAATAAACTAGGTGAAATCGACGTAATAGCTAGAGATAGCGATACCTTATGCTTTATTGAAGTAAAAACGAGGACTAGTTTTAACTTCGGCTATCCTCAAGATGCGGTTACCGTTCCTAAGCAGAAAAAAATAAATAGAGTTGCATTAAGCTATCTTAAGCAGTATAATTTATTAAACATTTCCGCAAGATTTGATATAGTTTCGGTCGTCTCTAATAATCAAAATAAATTTGATATCGAGATCATAAAAGATGCCTTTTCTTCCTAGGTAAGGTATAACTAAAATCTTTTTTTAAAGAGAAAGGTTTGATATGTTCAGCGACCTGCAGATTGCCCAAAAAGCAAAATTAAAGCCCATCACCGAAATCGCCAAAAAGCTAGGCGTCCCCAGAAAATACTTGGAATTATATGGAGACTATAAGGCCAAAGTATCACTAGATATTATCAAGAAGAATAAAAGTAAGAAGAACGCAAAATATGTCGACGTAACTGCAATTACGCCCACACCTCTTGGTGAGGGTAAGACAGTTACCACTATAGGCCTTTCCATGGGCCTAAACAGAATCGGCAAAAAGACAATTACTTGTATTCGGCAGCCATCCCTAGGCCCTGTATTTGGCATTAAAGGTGGCGCAGCTGGAGGAGGATATTCTCAGGTAGTCCCTATGGAAGATTTCAATCTCCATTTTACAGGAGATGTGCATGCGGTTAGCCTGGCGCATAATCTTTGCGCAGCTTTCTTAGATAATGCTATTTATCGAAGTAAATTCAACTTTGATATGGACAATATCTATTGGAGGAGAGTAGTCGATGTTAGCGATAGGGCGTTAAGATGCATTACAGTTGGTCAAGGCTCAAAACAAGATGGTATCCCTCATAAGGGAGGATTTGATATATCAGTAGCTAGTGAGATCATGGCAATATTGGCGCTTACTGAAAACTTGGCTGATTTGAGAAAGAGGATAGGCCGAGTAGTTGTAGCTATGACTAAAGAAGGTAAGCCGATTACCACGGAAGATCTTCAAGTAGCCGGTGCCATGACAGTTTTATTAAAAGATGCTATCAAGCCGACTCTTATTCAGACTGTGGAAAATACTCCTGTATTTGTTCATGCTGGTCCATTTGCGAATATTGCGCATGGGAATAGTTCTATTTTGGCCGATAGGATAGCTGTAAAATTGGGTGATTTTGTTGTGACCGAGAGCGGATTTGGTGCGGATTGTGGAGCAGAGAAGTTCTTTAATATAAAGTGCAGGGCCAGTGGACTTAAGCCAGACGTAGCTGTTTTAGTCTGTACTGTGAGAGCGCTAAAGATGCACAGTGGAAAATTTAAAGTTGTCGCCGGCAAACCTTTGGATAAGGCGCTTATTTCAGAGAATCTTACGGCACTAAGGGAAGGCTGTTCAAATTTAGAGAAACATATAGAAAATGTTAAACAATTTGGAATTCCTTGTGTTGTGGCTGTAAATAAATTCACCACTGACACTAAAAAGGAAGTAGAGCTTTTAAAGAAGGTAGCTCTCCAGGCAGGTGCGGATGATGTTGCTTTAAGTGAAGTATGGGCTAAGGGAGGAAGAGGAGGAGAGGCTCTGGCTAGAGCTGTTGTGAAAGCTGCAAATAAGAAGAGCCATTTTAAACTTCTTTATCCTGATAAGGCCAAAATAAAGGAAAAGATCGAGACAATTGCCAAGAAGGTATACGGCGCAAAGAGCGTTTCTTATTCTGCTTGCGCAGAAGAAAAAATAAAGTTGTACACAAAACTAAAATACGATAAGCTTCCAATATGTATGGCTAAGACGCATCTTTCGCTCTCACACGACCCTAAGCTTAAGGGGAGGCCGAAGGATTTCATCCTTCCCATAAAGGATATAAAGGCTTCCGTGGGAGCTGGTTTTCTTTATGCGCTTTGCGGAGAGATGCGTACAATGCCAGGGTTGCCTACAACCCCTGCCGGCACAAAAATTGATATTGATAAAAAAGGTAGAGTCGTCGGCTTATTCTAGGTTTTTTAAGGAGCAATTATGTATATTGATGATTCAATTAGAAGATATGTTGATGATTTAGCAGCTAAGCTTCCCGCCCCAGGTGGTGGAAGCGCAGCTGCTTTAACTGGGACCTTAGGGGTATCATTGGTCCTCATGGTCTTAAATTATACAATTGGTAAAGAAAAGTATAAGAAGTTTGAAGGCGGATTAAATCTGGCTTTAACAGTATCTAAGGATTTAAAGAAGAAGTTGTCTCTTTTGATAGATAGGGATGTAGAGGCATACAAAAAAGTATCTTCAACCTTTAGTTCTGAGGATGGGACGATTAAGGAGAAGAGCCTCAAGGATGCAGCCGGCGTGCCTATAGAGATCTGTAATTGTTGTTATGAGGCTATAAAAGTATGCCGCGATGTCATGGATAAAACCAATAAGAATTTGATAAGCGACATAGCGGTAGCCGCAGAGTTCTTGGAGGCAGCTTACAATAGTGCCTTATTTAATATTAAGATAAATTTAAAGGGTATCAAAGACCAGGAATTTAGCAGCAATATCAAAAAGGTAATCGAGCCTCAAATAGAAAAGGTGGCAGAGATTAGAGAAGCAATAATAAAATTCGTCGATAAGGAGCTGTAATTATGCCAGCAGAACTATTAAAAGGAAAACCTATCGCAGACAAGATAAAAGAAAGCTTAAGGGCCGAAGTAGAGTCTTTAAAATCCAAGACTGGCGTTACGCCTAAATTAGTAGCTTTGCAGATTGGCGAAAATCCTTCTGCAGCGGTATATTTGAAAGCTCAGAATAATGTAGCTGCAAAACTGGGTATAGAGTATGTTTTAAGCACGCTGCCTAAAGAGACTTCTCAGCAAGACGCAGAGAAGACTATAAATGAGCTGAATAATGATGAGAGTGTATCAGCAATAATATTGATAACACCTGTTCCTGAACAGATCGATGCCAAGAAGTTAGTAAATTTAATTAAACCGACTAAAGACGCTGAAGGGATGCACCCTAGTAGCTTAGGCCAAGTTTTGTTAGGCAAGTGGCAGGTGGCTCCTTGTACGGCCAGCGCATGTTTTGCTTTGATCGAATCCACAGGCGTAAATCTATATGGTAAAGAGGTTGTGGTTGTAGGCCACTCTGAGATTGTAGGTAAACCGATTAGTTTGATGTTGTTGTCAAAATTCGCCACGACTACAGTTTGCCATATTGGCACTGGCGAAAGAGGGGTTTTGCCGGAGCATGTCAAAAGGGCTGAAGTTTTAGTCGTGGCTGTTGGCAAAGCCGGTTTGATAAAAGGTGATTGGATAAAGGAAGGCGCGATTGTCGTTGACGTGGGTATAAATAAGGTCGGTGATAAGATTGTGGGCGATGTCGAGTTTGAGGCAGCGTCAAGCCGCGCAGCGCATATTACTCCCGTTCCAGGAGGAGTCGGCCCACTTACGACGACGATGCTGATGAAAAATACAGTCGAGGCTTTCAAAGCACAGAAGGGTAAATAATAATGAAGCTCTGCGAAAAGATAAAACAGGGAAAATTCTTAGTTACTAGTGAAATCGGTCCGCCCAAAGGAACCGATATTCATGAGGCATTAGAAGATGCTGTCTTAATCAAAGATAAGGTAGACGCCATAAACGTTACAGACCTGCAGAGTTCTGTGATGCGTATCGGCTCTTTGGCCATATGCCGGCTACTAAAAGAAAAAAACATAGAGCCGATACTGCAAGTCACCTGTCGGGATAGGAATCGGTTGGCTTTACAGTCTGATTTACTCTCTGCATATGTTTTGGGCATAGAAAATGCTTTATTGCTTACAGGCGACTATACGACATTAGGCGATCATCCGGATGCCAAGCCAGTATTTGATTTAGACTCCGTGCAGTTGATTCAAGTCGCAAAGACTTTAGAATCAGGTAAGGACATGAAGGGCAATGACCTTTTGGGTTCGCCCAAATTTTGTGTAGGCGCGGTAGTCAATCCCGGGGCAGACCCACTTGAGCCTGAGATAATTAAGATGGAGAAGAAGATTAAAGCTGGGGCTCAGTTTTTCCAGACTCAAGCAGTGTACGATATAGATCAATTTAAGAAATTTCTCGAGGCTACAAAACACTTAAAGACGACTATTTTAGCCGGAATCGTATTGCTGAAGTCAGCGGGTATGGCTAAGTATATGAATGAGAATGTATCCGGAGTACATGTCCCGGATAGCTTGATTGAAGAGATAAAGTCAGTTCCTAAAGAAGAGCGAAAGAAGAAGAGTGTAGAAATCGCAGTGCGTCTGATTAAAGAATTAAAACCTCTATGCCAAGGTATACACCTTATGCCTTTAGGATGGGATAAATTAGTGCCTCAGATTCTAGAATCAGCTGGCCTATAATCAAATAATAAATGAAGATTGCAATAACAGGAAAAGGTGGCGTAGGCAAGACGACTGTCACTGCCGGTTTAGCTTCTATAATTAATGAAGATGGTAAGAAGGTGATCGTTCTTGATTGTGACCCGGATATGAATTTGGGGTTAAGCTTAGGTTTTCCTAACTATGATAAGATTACGCCTATCAGCGAGATGAAGGAGTTGATCGCCGAGCGAACAGAAGTAGAAAGCTTAGATAAGCCGCAGACATTCTTTAAGCTTAATCCAAAAGTTGATGATATCCCTGAAAAATTTTCAGCCGAGCATAACGGTATAAAACTTTTGATTATGGGCAAGGTCGATAAGGCCGGCGGCGGTTGCATGTGTCCGGAAAATACCTTTATAAAAAGCCTGCTTGCGCATTTAATCATAAATGACGATCAAGTTGTAATTTTGGATATGGTCGCGGGCACAGAGCATATAGGTAGGGCCACGGCAAGGTCGGTGGATGCTTTTATAATAGTAGCCGAAGCGACGCAGATGAGCGTCTCTACTGCAAAACGAATAAAAAATTTATCATCGCAGCTAGGAATAAAAAAGATATTCTTTGTAGGAAATAAAATCAACTCCGATTCTGACAAAGATTTTTTAAAAAAAGAATTAAATGGTGATTTTTTAGGATTTATATCATATAATAATACCCTCGAACAAAACCGCGGGAAGTTTCAATTCGATAAATTAAATAAGGAAGAATTCAAGTCTATATATAAAGAGTTATCCGCTTGTGCTAAAGCGGCTTAAGTTAATGAGGGAGCAAAAAAATGACTGAAGATATTAAGAAAAAATTTAAAGGTGACGAAGCGACGCAGCATATGCGCCAGCGTGCCGAAGATTTAGGCGCTGAAACAATTTGGGATCGTGAAGCCAAGCAGGATCCGCATTGTGGTTTCGGAACGTTGGGCTTATGTTGCAAGAACTGCAATCTCGGTCCTTGTCGTATCGATCCGTTCGGAGAAGGCGCGACAAAAGGCGTTTGCGGCGCGGATGCAGATGTTATTGCCGCCAGAAACTTATTGCGCCATATCGCCGCAGGTTCTTCTTGCCATAATGACCATGGTAGGGAATTTGTGCGTACGCTTAAGCTCGTTGCCGAAGGAAAGAATGAATACTATAAAATTAAATCTCCTGAGAAACTTAAATCCTTTGCACAAGAGTACAAGATAAAGACCGATGGTAGAGATATTAAAGAGATCGCATTAGATTTGGTTAATAAAATGTACGCAGAGTTTGGTCAACAAGAGGGAGAGATTACTCTCGTAAAACGTGCTCCTGAGAAGACCAGAAAGATTTGGAAAAAGTACGGCCTTATCCCCAGAGGTATAGATAGGGAGATTACCGAGGCTTTAGCTAGAACAAATGTCGGTGTAGACAATGATTACCAAAATATAATGCTACACGGTATGCGCACGGCTATGACTGATGGCTGGGGTGGTTCGATGATCGGCACAGAGTTGACCGATATTTTACTTGGCCAACCAACCCCTTTACGGGCAACTGCCAATTTTGGCGTCCTAAAAGAAGATCAAATTAATTTGATTGTGCATGGCCATGTTCCATTGCTTTCTGATATGATTTGTGTTGCAGCCGGAGATAAGGAATTGCTTGAATACGCTAAAACTAAAGGAGCAGTAGGTATTAATATCTCTGGAATTTGTTGTACGGCCAATGAAGTGCTTATGCGTCGTGGTATTGCTGTTGCCGGAGATTTCTTGCAGCAGGAGTTAGTCATTCTTACCGGAGCTGTAGATTTGATGTTGGTCGATCTCCAGTGCATTCTGCCCTCTCTTCCAGATGTGGCAAGTTGTGCACATACAAAGGTAGTCTCTACTTCGCCAAAAGCTAAATTTCCCGGAATGGAGCATGTAGAGTTTAGCGAGGAAGAGGCGATTCCGATTGCCAAAAGAATAGTCAAGATGGCCATTGATAACTTCCCTAACCGAAATAAGGCAAAGGTTTGTATTCCTAAAAATGTTTCCCAGAGTTTGATTCCCGGTTTCACTACAGAATATGTATTTAATATGTTGGGTGGCGACTATCGGTCAACCTATAAACCTCTTAACGAGGCCATAGCTAACGGCAGGATCCGCGGCGTAGTAGGTGTTGTGGGTTGCGATAATCCAAAGATGAATAGCGGTGAGACGCACGTGCAATTAGTTAAAGAGTTGATTAAGCAAGATGTGTTAGTTGTTCAGACCGGCTGTTCTGCATTGGCATGTGCAAAAGCAGGTTTGCTGACTCCGGAAGCAGCATTTGAATTTGCCGGACCTGGGTTAAAAGAAGTATGCGAGGCTGTAGGGATGCCGCCTGTATTGCACTTAGGTTCATGTATAGATAATACTAGAATTCTAACAGCATGTTGTGAGATGGTCAAAGAGGGCGGGATTGGCGAAGCGCTGCATGAATTGCCCATCGCTGGTTGCGCACCAGAGTGGATGTCTGAGAAAGCAATTGCTATTGGTTGGTATTTTGTAGCGTCCGGAGCACTAGTTGTATTGGGAGAACCGCTTCCGGTCTACGGGAGTCCCAATATGACCAAGTATGTGACTGAAGACGTAGAAAAGATCACTGGTGGAAAGTGGGCGTTTGAACCAGATGCACTGAAGATGGCACAAGTAATGATAGATCACATTAATAAGAAAAGAGAAACTTTAAAGTTAAAACCGATGATGTATCAAGAAGAGGCATCGGCGGTAAAATAATATAAAAGGAGCACCCCACACTCACGTGTGGGGAATATTCGAACGGATACCCCATACGTAAGTATGGGGAGGAAGATGAAGAAGCTATATTACGATATAACAAAGTGTGTTGCTTGTAGGACTTGTGAATTAGTCTGTTGTGTGGGGCATGCTGAAAATAAAGAGTTGTTTGTGGCAGTTTTAACTAAAGATGATTCGCTACCGCGGGTACAAGTAGGCGTATCCCAGCGCAAAAGTTTTCCGGTTGCCTGCAGGCATTGCGATGAACCAAAATGTGTAGAGGCTTGTATCAGCAATGCCTTAATAAAGAATACCGAGACAGGCATGGTCGATTATGATAAAGATAAGTGCGTGGGTTGCTGGATGTGTGTGATGTCTTGTCCGTATGGAGCGATTAGGCCGAATTCTAAAACAAAGAAAGTTATTCGTTGTGATCTTTGTTCTGATGTGGATACGCCGCGCTGCGCGCAAAAGTGTCCGGTCAAAGCAATAATATTAGAAGAAGTCGAGAAGAAGTGATGAAAAAAATAGTTATCATAGGCAGCTCAGCTGCGGGCATAGCCGCGGTAGAAGAAATCAGGAAGAGGAACAAGCAGGATAAGGTTGTGATGATCTCTGATGAGAGCTATCCAGCTTATTGTCGCTGTCTTATTTCCTATTTTCTAGCCGGTGATATTAAAGAAAAAGGACTTATATATAGAGACGAAAGATTTTTTAAAGATAACAATATCGAGTTATTATTAGGCAAAAAGGCAGTTGAAATAAGGCCTAAGAAGAATATAGTTGTTATACAGGAAAAGAACGAAAAAGGCGATATTAAGAAGACTCAAGTTGAATACGATTATTTGATACTGGCTAATGGCGCCTCGCCAAAATTCCCGGATAAGAAAGGAATGAAGAAAAAAGGCGTGTTTGGTTTTCGCACTGTGGAAGATGCAACAAGAATATCCGAGCTCCTGCCTATAACTACAACTGCTTGTGTACTGGGTGGTGGCCTTATAGGTTTGAAGGCAGCCTATGCTTTAAGGAAGAGAGGCCCGGAGGTAAAGGTGATTATTAGGTCTAAGCAAGTCCTTTCTCAAGTCTTAGACCAGGAGTCAGCCTATATGTTTCAACAGAGAATTGAAGAAAACGGCATAGAGGTCATAACCGGAACCGATGTGGCTGAAGTCATAGGTAATGGTGATGCAAAGGCCATAAAACTAGACAGTGGTAAAGTAATTGGTTGTCCTGTGATAGTCGTGGGTAAAGGCGTTCAGTCAAATATAGATTTAGTTAAGGAGACAGATATAGAGGTAGGAGAGGGTATTGTAGTAAATGATAATATGTGCACAAATATCCCGAATATTTTTGCTGCTGGAGATGTGTGTGAAACCTATGACCCTGCGTTGAACCAAAGAGTAGTTAATGCCCTTTGGCCGAATGCAGTCCAACAGGGAAAGATCGCCGGAGCAAATGTCGCCGGAGAGAAATTAATATACGACGGCTCTATGGGTGTTAATTCAGTAGAATTCTTCAATCTAGCGATGATTTCTATGGGCATAACCCGCACGCCCAAAGACGGTGGCTATCAAGAGTTAACAAAAAGAGGAGATGGCTTTTATAAGAAACTCGTCTTAAGAGATAACTTATTGGTAGGCGGTATATTCGTGGGTAAGCTGGACTGCAGCGGAGTGTATCTAGAGTTAATTAAGAAGAAAGCAGATGTGTCCGGAATAATTGATGAATTAATGAAGCCAAATTTTAGCTATGCCAATGCATTTGATTTATTAGGTAGCCAAGATTCAATATATTTAGAAACCATAAAAGCATAAATTATTTATAGATTATTAGGAGGTTGGAATGTCTAAGATTGTTGCCACAGCCGCGATTCGTGGAGCAAAGAAGATCTTTGCTGAGACTGAAGAATATTTTAATAAAGCCGTCAAAGAAAAAGGCCCGGATACAAAGCTGGAATTTCCTGAGACCGCGTTCTTTATGCCTATGGCTAAAGCTATGCTTAATGTAGATGTAAAGACGCTAAAAGACGCAGAAAAGATCTTGGCGCATGCTAAGTCTTTATTGCCGCAGGAGCCATCAGATAAGCTCTGGCTGCCCTATTTGGGCGATGCTTTGAATGCCGGCATGGCCACGCTCTTCTCTGAAGAAATTCTAATGGCCTTAAGATACCTTTATGGCAAAGAGCCGCAAGAAGATTGTAATGGGTTCTTTAGTGATACAGTACTTCGTTCTTTAGGTATTCAGTTGGTCGATGGCCGTATGCCGGGATTCGCCGCTCTTCTAGGGGCAGCTCCGGATAATAAGATCGCCGTTGATCTTGTTAGACAACTGCAAGAAAGAAGTATTTTAATATTTGTGGGAGGTAGCACAAAAGGTATTTCTATAATCGATCAGCTTAAAGAAGAAGGCATAGAGATGGGCTGGGATAATTATATCGTTCCTTTCGGAAGAGATACAGTCTCTACAATATATCCTTTGAATTGGGCTATACGTTCGACATTGACATTCGGCGGAATAAAAGCCGGAGAAGCAAAGAAGTGTCTTGAATATACAAAAGACCGTGTATTTGCTTTTGCTATGGCTTTAGGCGAAGTTGATGATTACAAGTATGCTACAGGAGCGGGTGCGATCAATATGGGTTTTCCTGTTATCGCTGACACAGATATTCCGGAAATCCACCCTAGCGGGATCACAAAATACGAAGCATTAGTAAAAGAGTTAGATTATAAAAAGATTGTTCCTCGAAGCGTTGAGGTAAGGGGTTTTAAGGTTAAGGTTAGTAAAATCCCTGTGCCTGTACTTTACGGTCCAGCGTTTGAGGGTGAACGTGTAAGAAAAGAAAACCTCTATGTTGAATTCGGCGGTAAAAAAGCAACTGGATTTGAATTCTTGAAATATATTGACATGGACCAAGTAGAAGACGGTAAGATTGAATTGATAGGTTCAGATATAGATAATATAACAGAAAAGTCTTTGCCTTTGGGTATAGTTGTGGAATTAGGTTCACGGAGCGCGAATGAAGATTTCGAACCCATAATTGAAAGACAGATTCACCGCTATTTAAATGAAGCTCAAGGGATAATGCATCTGGGGCAGAGAGATATTGTTTGGCTTAGGATTAGTCAGGAGGCATTCAAAAAAGGTTTGAGACTTAAGCATATCGGTACTATTCTTCATGCGCAGATCCATCAAGAATATTCTGCTATTGTGGATAAGGTGCAAGTAAAGATTTATTCTAATCAAAAGGATATTGAAAACGAATTAGAAAAAGCTAAGGTTGTTTATGATAAGCGAGATGAGCGTATCAGCGGCATGACTGACGAGAGCGTGGAAGATTTTTACAGCTGTGCGCTATGCCAGTCGTTTGCGCCTAATCATATCTGCGTAATCACTCCCGAGAGGTTAGGCCTGTGTGGCGCATATTCTTGGCTCGATGCCAAAGCAAACTACCAGATAAGTCCCGCCGGCGCAAACCAGCCAATTCAAAAAGGAAAGGCCATTGATGAAAAGTTAGGCCAGTGGAAGAATATTAACGATACATTTTATACGAAATCCAATAAGGCCATAGAAAAAGTGAGCATGTATTCTTTGCTGGATGATCCTCAATCTAGCTGTGGTTGTTTTGAATGTATAGTTGCTCTAGTGCCTGAGGCAAATGGGGTATTGGTTGTACATAGAGATTACGCTGGAGAGACGCCTTTAGGTATGACCTTTACAACACTGGCGACTTCAGTAGGTGGAGGTGTACAGACCCCAGGATTTTTAGGCGTGGGTAAGCTTTATTTGACTAGCAAGAAATTCATTCCCGCAGAAGGTGGACTAAAGAGGATAGTCTGGATGCCACAAGAACTAAAGGAACTATTGCGTAGCAAATTGGAAGTAAGGGCAAAAGAGGAAGGCGACCCAGGCTTGCTAGATAAAATAGCTGATGAGACCAAAGCAACAACCTTAGAGCAACTGCTGGAGTTTCTTAATCAAGCCAAGCATCCGGCATTGGAAATGCCTTCACTCATTTGATAACTTGAGCCCGCCACAGTCTAATATAGGGGCGGGTAGTTCGCGCATATCACTTATGTTCACTAAAAATAGCTTGATTTTTATTAATAATTGTATTAATCTATAACTGAAAGCGCCACAATGGGTAAAGTCATACCCAAATTCCATTTTATATTAATTGCACTTCTGATATTATCTTTTGTGCCTGTTTGTTTTTCTGGGACAAAGGTAAATCGCAAACAAGTTCAGGAGTATCGCGATAGAGGATATGAAGCTCAGCGTTCAGGTAATTTAGACTTGGCCCTCAGCTACTACCAGAAAGCAATAGAGCTTAATCCTTATTACGCCTTAGCCTATAATGATATTGGCGTTGTTTTGGAATCAAAGGGTATGGCAGAAAGAGCAAAACAGGCATACTTGAAAGCTCTAACCGTAGACCCAAATTATCTAAGTGCTTATTATAATTTAGCTGCTCTATATGAGAAAGAGGGTGATTTTGATCAGGCTGCTTATTATTGGAGACTGAGAGTTAATTTAGGCGCTTGGTCGGATACCTGGACTTGGAAAGCACAAGAGCATCTGGAAGGTTTGGGATTAAAGGGCGAGTTGGATATAAGCAAAATTCCCGTAACAGGGAGTATGAATTTTAAATCCAATCCTAAGCATGACGCTGAATATCACTTTTATCGTGGACGTCGCTATGAAGCCGCAGGAAATTATATCGCTGCGTTGAAAGAGTTTAATGCAGCGATAGTGTTGAATCCGCACAATAGAGAGATTAAGGAGTCGTTAGAGAATGCACAGCGTAAGGTCCTGCTCTATAATTAATGATAGCTTGTAGTCGTTCCCAATCGTTTCTAATCATTCCTTGAAGATAAAATCCTTAAGAATTTAATCTTGATAACAGCTTATTAGAACTATGTCTACGCTTTGTTTAATTGATGCGCACTCTTTGTGCTACCGGGCGTTTTATGCCATTAAAACGGGCTTAGCTACCTCTTATGGCCAGCCTACCAATGCGGTTTATGGGTTTATCAGCATGCTAAACAGGATACTTAAGGAGCTTAAGCCAGAGTATGCGGCTATGTGTTTTGATGTAGGAAAGCCTACGTTTCGAAAGGAGAAATTTAAGGACTATAAGATTCAGCGCAAGCCCATGCCCGATGACTTGAAAACACAGATTCCTTTGATCAAAGATGTGGTATCAGCCTACAATCTTAAAATTGTAGAAAAGGAAGGTTTTGAGGCGGATGACGTTATTGCCGCTTTTACACACAGGGCAAAGAAGAGAGGCCTTAAGGTGGTTGTGGTGACTAGCGATAAAGATATGCTGCAATTGGTAAATGGCGATGTTAAGGTTTATAATCCCTATAAGGGTGAGGGCATGTACTTTGGCGCAAAGGAAGTAGAAGAGCAGTTTGGCGTAAAGCCGGAAAACATCATTGATTTACTCTCTTTGACTGGCGATAGCGTGGATAATGTGCCGGGCGTAAAGGGCATTGGCGAGAAGACCGCCAGAAATCTTATTCAGGAGTTTCACAACATAGATTTCCTGCTTAAGAATATAAAGAAGATAAAGTCTGAGAAAGTGAGAGGCTTAATAAGTGAACATAAGGATGAACTAAATTTAAGCAGGGAGTTGATAAGGTTGCCTGTGGATTTCCAGATAGATTTTGAATTAAAGGACCTAAAATTAAGAGATGTCGATTATGAGGAGCTGTATAAATTATTTTCAAAATTGGAGTTTAAATCTTTGTTAAAGAGCCTAAATGACAAAGTCGCAAATAAGGATTTTGGCCAGGACTTGGATTTTATAAAAGACATAAAACAAAACAGTGATATAAAACAATTAGATAAAGAATTAACAAAAACAAAGACTTTTTCTTTTTCGTTCAATGCAGGTGATGAAAAATTAAGAGTTGGTGTTTATTCCGGTAGCGATAAGCTCTATACCCTGGAAGATAAGAAAGAGATCGAAGCGTTGTTTAATAATAAGACATTAGAAATAATCGGTAACGATATTAAGAGCGCCAAATTATTTTTCCATAAACACGGAGTAAGTGTTACTGCAAAGCTTTTTGATATTATGGTCGCTGCTTATTTGTTTTCTTCGGCCAGATCGGACTATTCCATAAGTACGCTTCTCTACGACTATTTAAAAATAGGACCTCTGGCTAAAGATAATACGCTAAAGAACGAAGCAGTATTTATCTATAAATTACAACAGGTGTTTTTAGGGGAATTAGAGGATAAGGGTTTAAAGGACTTGTTTTATAAGTTAGAGATGCCTTTAGTCGATGTTTTGTTTAATATTGAGAAAAACGGGATCAAGCTTGATTGTAGTTTTTTAAAGCAGCTCTCTAAAAATCTGGATAGCCGGCTTAATAAACTTATGCAGGAGATATTTAAAATATCAAAAAGGCAATTCAATATTAAATCCCCTAAGCAATTGAGAGAAGTATTGTTTAATGAATTAAAATTGCCTGTGGTAAAAAAGACTAAAACAGGGCCTTCCACAGACGAAGAGGTGTTAAGGAAACTATCAAAACAACACGAGCTGCCTTCGCTCATATTAAAATATCGTCATGCAACCAAATTAAAATCAACATATGTGGATGTCTTACCTGGGCTCTGCGATAAAAAGACTAATAGAGTTCATAGTAATTTTTTGCAGACTGGAACCGAGACTGGAAGACTTAGTTCAAATAACCCTAATTTGCAGAATATTCCTATAAAGACTGAATTGGGAAGAGAGATTCGAAGGGCCTTTGTTTCTGGCTCTGCAAACTGGTCTCTGCTTTCTTGCGATTATTCGCAGATAGAATTAAGGATCCTGGCTCATTTATCTAGGGATGAGGTTCTTATAGAGGCATTTGAAAGAAATAGTGATGTGCATAAGGCAACGGCTGCCTTGATTTATCAGGTCGATATAGCCGATGTAGAAGATAAAATGCGAGAAGTGGCAAAGAGGGTAAATTTCGGAGTAATTTACGGGATGAGTTCTTATGGTCTCTCTAAAGATTTGGAGATTAGTGTCCCAGAGGCTCAAAATTTTATTGATACCTATTTCTTGCGCTATCCTAAAGTTAACGAGTATATAAATAGCCAAATCGAATTTGCCAGGAGCAATGGCTATATCTCTACTATTATGGGACGCAGGAGGTATTTTCCTTATATCAATTCCAGGAATATTGGTTTAAGACAATTTAGCGAACGCCAGGCAGTAAATGCTTCTATCCAGGGTTCAGCCGCTGATTTAATAAAGTTAGCCATGATAGATATCCAGCTAGAATTAAATAAAAGAGAAATGCAGGCAAAGATGGTGCTGCAGGTTCATGATGAATTAGTATTTGATTTTCCTAAGCGGGAAGAATCTGATTTGATAGGTATAGTTAAGAAAGGCATGGAGGAGGCCATCAAATTAGATGTACCTATTAAGGCCTCTTTAAAGATCGGTCAAAATTGGGCCGATATGCAAGAAATCGGATGAGGACATAGCTTAGCGAGTAATAACGAAGCTAAGCTATTTGTCCGAACTCGATCCTTGACATTTACTTAAATTTTTATTTTTAGGTTGATGTCAAGGATCCAATTCGTGCATATAACTTACGTCGTAGCGAGCAAAGTCGAGCACTCCGTAAGTTATGCATTCATTGAAAGGAAAGGGAATATGAAGATAGTTTTGTGTTCAAGCGAAGTAGTCCCATTTGCCAAGACAGGTGGCTTGGCTGATGTGGCCGGAGCCTTACCTCTGGCGTTAGAGAAATTAAACCAGGAAGTTGTTGTAGTAATGCCTAAGTATGCCTGCGTAGAGAAGTCAGGTCTGCCTATAAAACAATTAGAACCAGGATTTTCTTTTACTACCATTGGCAAGAACGTAAGAGTTTATTTTGTCGAAAACGATAAATATTACGATAGGCCTGGTTTGTATGGCGAGAAGGCAGGGGACTATCCCGACAATCTCTCGCGCTTTTCTTTTTACTGCGAAAAGACTCTAGAGTTGTTAAAGGCCATAGATTTTCGTCCTGATGTAATCCACTGTAATGATTGGCAGAGCACTTTAATTCCAGTTTACTTAAAGACTCGCCTTGAAAAAGATCCTTTTTACAAAAACACCAAGACATTATTGACAATACATAATTTGGCCTATCAGGGGCTCTTTCCAAAAGAACAATTCGACCAGCTGGAATTAGATGAATCTTTGTTTAGTATCGATGGATTTGAATTTTATGGGAAGATAAGTTTATTAAAAGCTGGGATTATTTTTGCCGATTCTATCAGTACCGTAAGCCAAGGATACGCAAAAGAGATACTCACTAAAGAATTTGGTTGTGGCCTGGAGTCTGTATTGGGCCAGAGAAGTGATTCCTTATCTGGCATTATCAACGGATTGGATTATTCTATTTGGAATCCCAAAACAGATAAGTATATATTTGAGAATTTCCAAGAAACAGATTTAAGCGGTAAAAAGGTTAACAAAAAAGAGCTGCAGAAGAGTTGCGGCTTATCTGTAAAAAAGAATATTCCTCTGTTTGGATTTGTGGGCAGGTTAGCAGAGCAAAAAGGTGTGGATTTACTGTATAAGCTTATTAAAAACATAAAGGCCTTAAATATTCAGGTTGTCATTTTAGGTACTGGAGATCAAAGATATCATGATCTTTTAGGAGAAGTTGCTAAAAAAGCCCCTAAGCTTTTTAGCTTGAACTTAAAGTTTGATGACGTGTTGGCGCATCGCATCTATGCTGGCTGCGATATGTTCATGATGCCTTCTCGTTATGAGCCGTGTGGCTTGGGTCAGATGATAAGTTTTAAATATGGGACTATTCCCCTAGCCTATAAGACTGGAGGCTTGGCTGATACGGTATTTAATTTTGATCCAAAGACTAAAGTTGGAAACGGTTTTGTGTTTACTTCTTATTCCCATAAGGAGTTTTTAGGAATTATTAACCAAGCTAAGCTCATCTATAGTGATCAGAAGACTTGGTCTGGTTTGGTTAAGGAAGTGATGAATTACAATTTTTCCTGGAAAGAGTCTGGCAAGAAGCATATAGAGTTATATAGGAAGATTTAATCTTATGGTTATCGGAATCACAGGCGGTTTTTGTACAGGAAAATCCGAAGTTGCCAGAGTGTTCAAAGGTTTGGGGGCAAAGATTATCGATTTAGACAGACTGGCGCATTCAACACTGGCTCCCAAGACGGCAACTTTTAAAAAGATAGTTAAGGTGTTCGGCAAAGATATATTAAGGAATAATCGCGTTGACCGCAGCGTTCTGGCAAGAAAGGTGTTTGGCAGCAAAAACAGATTAGCTAAGCTTAATTCAATTGTTCACCCGGTTGTAATTAGGCAGATGTTAACTATTATAAGAAAATCAAGGAAGAAGTATAGGATTATTGCTGTTGAGGCGCCGTTATTATTCGAAGCTGGTTTAAAAAAATATTTTAATTACGTTATCGTTGTAAAAACAAATAAGAAGAATCAATTAACCCGCGCAGAAAAAAAGACAGGCCTTAGTAAGAAAGAAGTATTGGAACGCATAAAAAGTCAATGGTCGCTCAAAAAAAAAGCCGCCCAGGCGGATTTTATTATAGATAATAACAGGTCGATTAAGGAGGTACGTAGGCAGACAAAAAGAATTTGGAATAATTTGACTTCGTAGTAATTGTATTAATAATATATTTTTATTCCAGGAAAGATTTAATAT
>JBHPGU010000023.1:0-27895 GCA_042570265.1 Candidatus Omnitrophota bacterium
AAAAGTACACATCCCATAATGGAATCTACTTCTTTAAAATCGCGCTTATGTTCTTTATAAGTATTGCCTTTATCGAGCGCCGCAAAAATGGCATAAGGAGTTTTCGAATTGGTTAAAACTTTATCCCATTGTATTCTTATTCCTTTGCTATAAATTATCTCGGGATCATCATATTCTAATACTGTTGGTCCCAAAATTCCTATTGAGTTGTCCTTATTGGCAACTTGAACTAAATTCATCAAAAAATTTGAATCCACAGCAACATCATTATTAAGTATGCAAATATATTCTGCCTTATTGTTTAGTGCATATCTTATCCCTATGTTATTACCCTCTGCATAACCCAAATTCTCTTTATTTTCTAGCAATGTAGCCTCAGTGAAAGATTTCTTAATCTCTTCCTGGGAGCCATCCGTAGACCCATTGTCTACAACTATGACGTCATAACAAGAATAATTAATCTTCCTCACAGATTCCAAACATTCGATTGTATCGCTTAAACCGTTCCAGTTAAGGATTATGATTGAAACTTTTGGATTACTATCCATGGCTGATTAAACCTTCCATATTAGAATTTAATAAGTAAACGCACTATTGATTCAACTTCTTTTATGCTTAGTTCCGGATAAATTGGTAATGAAAGTATTTCCCTATTAATTTGTTCGGTTATCGGTAATGATACATTTATCCTTAAGTCTAAAAAAGCCTTTTGCTGATGAACTGGAACAGGATAATGGATTTTGGTTTGTACCCCGTTCTCTAGTAGATACTCTTTGAGCTTATCCCTGTTTTTATGTCTAATTACGTATAAATGAAAGACGTGCTTCGAATGTTTTTTGACCATTGGTAAGATTGCGTCGGAATCCTGCAATAACTCTCTGTAAAGATGAGCTAATTGAATTCTCTTTTCATTCCTTTCGTCTAAATACTTCAATTTAGTCCTCAAAATTGCTGCTTGCATTTCATCTAATCTGCTATTGATTCCAATAAACTGACTTTCGTAACGCGCCTTCCAGCCATATTGCCTCAGCTTTAGCATTTTCTCGTATAAATCTGTATTGCTAGTTAAAACGATTCCACCATCTCCATACCCTCCCAAATTCTTAGTCGGGTAAAAGCTAAAAGCAGCCATATCTCCAAACGTACCTACTTTTCTTCCTTTATACTCTGCTCCGTGAGCCTGACAAGCATCCTCTACAATATAGATCCCGTGTCTCTTAGCTATGTCAATAAGTGGATCCATATCAACTGGGTTACCATAAATATGAACCGGAATAATCGCTTTTGTTCTATCGGATATCTTTTTTTCAACCTGAGATACATCCATAGTATAAGTATCAGGATCAATATCAATGAATACAGGCGTAGCTCCCAAAATGGAAATAGGTATTACTGTTGGTGTTGTAGTATGAGAAACAGTTAAAACCTCATCTCCAGACTTAATATCTAATGCCATTAATGAAATAAGCAAAGCATCTGTGCCAGAATTCACACCAACAGCATACCCAGCACCAATGTATTGAGCGAATTCTTCTTCAAACTTTTCTACCTCATCTCCTAAAATATACCATCCGCTGTCCAAAACTCGCTGGATAGCTAAATTGATTTCTTCTTTTATTGAATGATACTCTTTATTAAGATCAATCGCTTTTATCATCTGGTCCTTTAACATAATTTATTAGGTTTTAACTTTTTATACAATATTACGTCATAATCAATAGTTGAAACCTTTATAAATCTCTTTTCACTACTAACAATCTTCCCTGGCTTCAATCTACTTCTATTTTTTGTGACTTCACTCATAATAATAGAATCTCCATAAACCTTAGGTAGTTGATATTCGGGAAATATAAAAGCCCTAATCTGATTATGTACATCAAGGGCAGTTTTTTCTAAATTAACCTTTAAATTACTATAATCTATGCTCTTCCTTGAATAGTAACTGGACCCATCGCAACTTTGTGGTTTTGTCTTGTATCGCTTTAATAAGATTTTATAAATATTTTTTCTGAACAATTTGTATCCAAACTTATTAAATTTGAAATATAAGTCTCTGCTAGTGTCTTTCTTTTGAATCTGAAATTCAATTTGACCTATGATATCTCCTGTATCTATTCCATTATCTATTTTGTGTAAAGAAACACCTGTCGAACTTTCTCCATTTAGTATTGGCCAAACAGAAGTAAGAGTTCCCTTATATGCAGGAAGTTTAGAAAAATGAATGTTAAATAGTTCCTTAGAGTCAAATTTATTGATATCAATAATTTGGTCAAACTCAAGCGAAATGAAAATTAACTTTTTTGTTTCATATACTTGCTCTATTTTGTCCAGCACTTTAATGCCCATGGCATTGGCTGTTTTTCTAAGTGACCTCATCCAATTATTATCATCACTGTCATTTAAATTTGGTAAGACAAAGATATTTTCTCTCCGGATAAAGTTTATATTAGCTAAGAAGAGCAGTGAGTCGCAAGCAACATTATTTTTACCTGCAATACAAATAGGATTATTTTTTCGTTTGTCTCTTGAATGTCTCATATTCTCTTATGTAATCTTTCTCGGCATAATAATGCGACGCCATAACTAAGCATACACAGCCTGTTGAGAAATTGTCTAATTCACGCCAAATCATGTTAGGAACATACAATCCATAATATGAACGATTCATGTGATACCTTTTTTTCTCTGTCCCATCATCTAGTATGACATCGAAGCTTCCACTAGCGGCAATAATAAATTCTTGGTGTAGAATATGGACATGGCCTCCTCGAGCCTCACCACCGGGGACATCATACACATAATAAACACGTTTTATTTTAATTGGTATGTGTCTATTTTCTTCAATAAATGTTAAATTTCCTCTTGCGTCTAAAATTTTTGGAAGCTCGATTATTCTAGCTTTCGATAAACCAACAATATTTTTCATATCTTACCTCAAATTATATTCGATTAGTTCTCGAACTTTTCGTAAATTTAAAAATTTAATATCTACATATTATATTTTGCGAATCATTTTAACAGGCATTAATTACTACAAAGACCTTGTTCACAGACCCGCCTAATGTACAGATATAATTTCCTATGAGTTATTCATTTTTTAGCAAATCACCACAAATAACATTTTCAATATTCGATAAAAAAAGTTCTATATTATATAACCTCTTAGCTCTTTTTCGTCCAAGACTTCCCATTTTTTTTGCAAGTTTAGGATTGGAAGAGATTTTAACAATTGCATCAGCTAAGGCCTTAGGAGATTTTATCGGAACTAAAATTCCCGTACTACCATCATCAACAATTTCCTCAGGACCACCACATTTTGTAGCAATTACGGGCCTACCAACCGCCATAGCCTCTATAGTAGTTAATGAAAATGATTCGAATAAAGACGGGCAAATAAATAAATCGACTTTTTCCAAAAATACTTTAACCTCCTCTATAAAACCAAGAAAGATGAATTCGCTCTTGATTTTCTTTTCGTTAATTTTTATCTTTAATGTTCTCATAAATTGTTTGCTACCTTGTCCTGCTACAAAATAAATTATATCCTTGCCATTGGTTTCAACAATCTTAGCAGCCTCAATAAGATCAAAATAACCCTTAGATTCATGAAGTGCTCCAACCAGCGCTATTTTAAACTTATTACTTTGCCCTAGCTTATCATGCAATTTCTTTTTATATGAATCTTGCGATTTTTCACGATATTTCCTAAAGTCAACACCATTACTAACAATTCTTAAATAATTATTAAAATCATTTTTGCACTCAAATTGTTTCTTTGCTGCTTGTGAGGGAAAAATAATAGTTTTAGATAATTTTTTTACTATAGAACAAACTATTTGTTTTGGTAAAAGGCTAATAAGAAAAGTATTATTTAAAAGCTCGTGTATATGCCAAATATGTAAAGTATGACAAAATTTGGCCACTAAGGCACCTTCAATGCATGTTATTGAATTAGTGTAAATTAATCTAATTTTATTCCTTTTAACAAAAATGCTTAGAAAAATTATCCGAATTGGAAGGCTAAACCAAAAATTTATTATATATTTCAAATTAAACTCACTTGAAGAAACTATCCAGCGCTTTAAAGGATAAACAATACAAGCAATTCCAAGTTCTTCAATTTTTTGTTTCAATGGGCCGGGTTTTGGAATAATTACAATAATTTTATATCTTTTTTCATGTAAATCTTTTAGTATTGGGAACAAGCAAGTTTCTGCCCCAGCTAAATATGGCATATGTGAAATAAAAAGCACGTCACTTCTGTTCTGAATAACAATAAATTTCTTGAGTAAAATTATATAACCAAGCGTATCATTCAGAAAAGATAAAAAAATCTTAATTATTTTATAAAATAAAGGGAAGCGTCTTTTAACAACAGGAGTAAAACAGTATCTTGCATCCTTATTGGAAGGATTATAAAATAAGGCTTTTAAAGCACACAATCTAGATTTAATACCTTGCCCAAGCTTATCATGCAACCGTCCCAATCTCATATATATTATCGATTTTGTATTATTGGAAATATTTTTGTCAAACTTTTTAATAAATATTTTATATAATCTTATATTGTCTAGGGTATACCCTAGCTTGTCTGTGTTAGTATTATTGTTATGAATTCTATACTGGGCCAAAGGTGTTTCAATAAAGTGAAATTTAAACTTTTTTGCCAGTTCGGCATAAAATAATACATCATTTCCATATTTTAATTTCTCGCAGTATGATAAATTCTCAGAATCCTTTCTTAAATATATAAGGCTTGATCCAAAAATAAAACCACCTGTAAGCAAATCTTGAAAAATATCTTCATTCTTTGTTGAAACTCCGAAATGTTGAGTAAAATTCACTCTAGATACAACCCCTTCGTGGTCTATTATTTCCCCATCAGACCACACAATAAGATTTTCATTCTTTGAAAGTATTTTAAGCTGTTGCTTAAGCTTGTCCTCCATCCATACATCATCTGATGATATTGTGGCTATGTATTTGCCTTTTGCTTTTTCAATGCCCTCATTCCACGTCCTGGCTATCCCTTTATTTTCTTCATGAAATATCGCTTCGATTCTTTTGTCCCGTTCTGCAAAATTCATGATTATTTGTTGTGAATTATCAGTTGAAGCATCATCAATGATAATTAACTCGAAATCCTTAAAGCTTTGATTTAAAACGCTTTCAATTGCCTCGGAAATAAATCTAGCGTGGTTATAGGATGACATTCTTATACTAACTAAAGGCATTTTTATATCTCCTTTTGTGATTGTGTAAATACTTCTACTTTTTGACGCCATTCATCTGGTATAGGCCTTAAAGGTTTAGCTGGAACACCTGCTACGATAGTCCATGCTGGAACATTACGAGTTACTACCGCTCCCGCCGCAACCATAGCCCCTTCGCCGATTTCAATGCCAGGTAAAAGCGTCGCACCTGCTCCAACTACAGCCAATCTTCTTATAATTGACCCGCGAATATTTTTTAAGTTACCTAATCCGAACCGATTTAAATAAACTTCATTATCATTAGGCATATCAACACCGGGTGCTATAAAAGCATATTCTTCTATTACTACATAGGCTGATATATTGACCTTATCCTGAACGCGCGCATTATTACATATTTTGACATCTTGCATTAAATTAGAACCTCTACCAATAATTACATAGTCTCCTAATTCGCAGTTTTCCCGGATCGACGCACAATCACCTATTAAAGCATTGTTTCCAATTTGGGTGCCAG
Source organism: Candidatus Omnitrophota bacterium (assembly GCA_042570265.1). Lineage (GTDB taxonomy): Bacteria > Omnitrophota > Gorgyraeia > Velamenicoccales > JABMQK01 > CAZFPS01. The sequence continues at coordinate 5,731 of JBHPGU010000023.1, forward strand.
TATAAATTACCGCGTTACATCCAACTATTGTTTCTCGGCCGATATTTACTCCCCGAAAATTAGAAATAATAGGAATAATGGTTTTGCCATTTGAAATAGGCAAGCGTCCTACAACAGTTCCATCATTAATTACACAGTGCTTCCCAATCTTAACTTTTGGATACGTAGTTATGTAATTACCAAGACAAACATCTTCTGCAAAAGAGGTATCATCTGCAATGGTGCACGTTGGATAATTAAGATTGCTCTTGTTCATTTTCTTTCTCCTGTTTGATTCTTCCATTTCATCTCTTGTAAAAATACTACATTTGAATTATTACTTTTCTCTGCTCCTACTTTAAAAACATCACACCCTCTAATCGCATATGGGTAAGTGACATCTTTATCCCATATGGAAATCTTGGGTACGTAAATTCCCGGTGCCAGGTTAATTTTTCCTAAATCAACATTTATAGAGCCCTTACCATTGATGCTTTTCACTTGAAAGTCTCTTTCTTTAGTACTAGACGAACAGCAAATCACCCCATCTGCGCGGATTATCTCTAAAGAAAATACCGGATTCTCTATCTTCTTTTCTGCTTCATAATTAATCTTTACTGATATTGATTCGCCTATTCTAAAGCTCTCCTTGTTTTTATTGCCTCCATCAAATAAAAACACATCTAATATCTTCACGGGTAATTTTTGACTAACTCTTACTTTATATTCTTGTGAGGTTATCTTTTTCTTAATCTCTGCTTCTCTTTGACTAGAAACGATATCCTGATAATAAGGGATTACTTCCTCTTCAGGCCCTTCTTTTAAAATTTCTCCTTTATCTAGTAGAATAACCCGTTTACATAAGCTCTGTATTAATGAGATATTATGGGACACGATAACAATAGTAGTTCCAGAGTCAAGAAGTTCTCTCATCTTCTGCGCGCATTTCGCCTGAAAAGCAATATCCCCTACTGACAAAACCTCATCCACCAGTAAGACATCGGGACCCATATGGGCGGCTACTGAAAAGCCCAGCCTTGAATACATTCCTGAAGAGTATCTTTTAACAGGTGTATCGATAAATTCACCTATTCCGGAAAACTCCAGAATCTCATCAAATTTTTCATCGATCTCTTTTCTGGTCATTCCTAAAATGGTTCCATTAAGATACGTATTCTCACGGCCTGTAAGTTCGTTATGGAACCCCGCGGTTACCTCTATCAGCGCTGAAAGCCTACCAGTGATCTTCATCTCGCCTTTTGTAGGATTCATGATGCGGGATAATAACTTTAAAATAGTGCTCTTCCCTGCTCCATTTGGGCCAATGATACCTAAAACTTCGCCTTTTTTGACCTTAAAGCTTACATCTTTTATTGCCCAAAACTCCTGCTTGTCTAAAATGCCATTATTTCTCTTTGAGAACTTAGTGCGGAAAAGATTAGGCACCCAATCCCTTAAAGAATTAAATTTCTCTCCTCTTTTAAACTTTTTCCAGACATTGTTGAATTCAATAACGTTCATATTATTAGTTCTCCGTTAAATATTTTCCGCGAACATGGGTTCATTTTTATGGAATACTGCTAAGCCTATAGCGAACATCAAAATCGATGCGATACCGGAGTATGTAAGCCAAAACACATCGGGCATACTATGTAGGACTATTGCGTAGTTTAACGACTCGAGTATGCTTCCTATGGGATTAATCAATAATAGAGTCTGCCATTTTCCAAAAGTACTGGAGTGGTAATATATGGGGGTAAAAAAAATGCCGAACATAAGAATGACTTGCACTATATATCTTACGTCTCTAAAGAAGAGGTTGGCGCAAGCTAATAAAAAGCATAAACCTGCTGTAAATAGAAATAAGAATATTAAGAGCAACGGAACCCATAAAAGATGTATGCTTATACCTATGCGAACCACAATAAGCAAGACAGTCAAAGTCGCACTTGCAATTGCAAAATCAAATAAACAGGCCAATGTAGAGGCTAATGGAAGAACCTCACGGGGAAAGTATATCTTAGTAACTAAATTACTATTACCTACCAGGCTTTGAACCGAGAATCGAAGCGCACTTATAAAAAACGTCCAGGGCAATACCTTTACCGATATGGACACCACCCCTGCTAAATCCATAGGTATGCCAGAGGTAATTGCCATAGCTTTTTTAATTACAATTCCAGCCAATACAGCCACCATGGGCATAAACAGCGCCCATAGAAAACCCATAGCTGCCTGCTTATAACGTATGCGTATATCCCGCAACGTAAGCATAAATAGTAGATCTTTATATTTTATAATCTCTTTAAACATTGTTACCTCTCATATCCTCTTCACTATTTGTTTTTTTAATTTTGTCCATTTTTATCGTATTGTGTATTGCGTCGAGCGTATTGCGTTACTCAGCCTTCTCAGCTAATCCTTTTTAATATGCTTTTTTCGCTAAGATCTTCTTAATACGTTTAAGCTTTTCCCTTCTTTTTCTCAACCTTTCTGCCAAGCCCGGATAAAGATTCCCTCGCGATAAGTGCATCTTTGGCCAAGTCATCTCTGAGAAGTGAAAGATGTCTTTTGAAAATCTATGGGGGACAAATTTGTATTTTCTTTGAGCAAAAAACTTATTATAGGCCACTGCCCCTGTATTGAATTTCCCCTGGCTGCCCCATACTAAATTTAGTTTTTTTGAGACTTCAGTCTTTACTAATAACCCTAAAGGAAAGAATCTCCTGCTGTTTCTATTTTTACTGAATTCATTATCTTTAATTGAACCTACAACGGCATTATGTTCATCTCTGGCTAATAATTCTAATCTTCTCCTCAGCCACCCCTTCTTAAGAATCCTTATGTCATCATGCATTATAATGTAGTATTCTGAATCAACTGCCTTGACTAGGTCATCTTTGGGACGCTCTATATCAATTGCTTTTATTAGCTTGATTGTTTTCTTCTCTTTTAGATCTTGTAAGTATTTCTGTGACTGTTCATCCAGGCCACAATCGCAAACAATAATCTGATAATTTGGATAAATTGTGTTTTTTATCATGCTCTTTATGCAGAGATCGAGTATATATTTACTATCAAACATAGTGGGGATAAGGATGCTGACTTTCCCGGTTAATTCTTGTTTCTTTCCTGATTTTTGTTTTCTTCTGAAAATAAATCTCATCACATTCAATCTTTGTTTTTTTACTGATTTTTGTTTTTTTCTGAAAAAGAATTTCATTTCCGCCTTTGACTGAAGTTGTTAGCTGTTAGTTGTTAGTTTTTAGAGTTAAAATTGCTATATATGTATTATATGGATGTGGTTTATTCGTCCCTGGAGACAACTGTCGGTTGTTAGCTGTTAGTTTTTAGTTTTTAGTGAATTTGCTAAACCGTGGAGAAGCTTGGCAATTTCATCTACTGCTATGCTTATCTTTGGATAGTTATCGTTTGTTAAAATATTGAGTCTTTTACAAAGCTTAATTATTGTTACGGTTTCATATTGAGAACGTAAAGCAATATTCACAAAACGACTAAATTCTTTTTTTGAACTGCATCCAGAGCCTTCGGCTAAATTCAAAGGGATCGAAGTAGCTGCACGTCTTAATTGTGATGTTAGGCCAAAAATCTCTTCCTTAGGAAATTTTCTACTTTCTTTATAGATTAAACCACAAAAATCCATTGCTTTCTGCCAAACTGTAAGCTTTTCAAAATTATACATTTGAGCTTTCTAGCTAGTTGTTAGTATTTAGTTGTTGGTTTTTAGATTTACTACCTGTCTAACAACTATAAACTAATAACTATCAACTGATTTCAATCTTGTCTAATAACTAAAAACTAATAACTAAAAACTAATCATAGTCATCCTACGCGGATAAATCTGCAACCTGTCAATTTTGCGAGCTTAGGAATTTTCTGTATTCTATTAATCCAGCGATAATTAAAAGTGTTCCTGTCATCTCAAATGTTTCCTCTAGGATACTCATGGTTCTCCATAGCCACTCTAGATTACCGGGAGTTAGAAGATTAGTCGCAGATTCTAACATGAATGCCCCTACTATATAAATCAGAGTTCCAGCAATTAAGAGCTTTATTGCCCTGGTTGATCCTTTAAGATAACGCTTCATCCTGATAGCAAAAATAAACAGAATTATAGTAATTAATGGGCCTAACAAAACACTCCATGAGCTATTTGAAAAAATTCCTACTTTAAAAATATATTTATTTACAGCCTGGCCCAGGTTTTCGTGTATCATAGCCGTTTCATCACAAGACATTCCTAATAGCCCCAATGATAATAGTTGCCACATTCTTTTACCTGGCGCTTTTGGCTTTATGAAAAGTGAGCACTTATACGCAAAGAAAGCAGCGATTGCTAACAACATACTGGAAAACCATGTTGTGAGATTCGATTCTAAATCAAGATCGATTAAGCGGGCTATTTGCAATGATGGCACGCTAATCAGAGCGTTAATAATGTTTAAAATGACAAAAATACTTACTATTACCGTTAATGATTTGATTAATATCTTTTCTTCTGCAGATTTAATAACTATCATGTGTTTGCCTCCGCATATTGTGGGAGTTCAATTCCCATTATTGCTCAATAAATCAACAAATACCTGCATATATGCTTCTTAGCTCGTAGGATTCTTTGATTAAATAGTTCATCTCTTCACTGTATCGCCTATCGGCTTCATCATGAAACTCTTGCCAAGTTGATACATCTTCTGATCGGCCAATTGATTTAAATTTTGTTGCGTGTTGTGCTAATTTCTTACATAGCTTATTCATTCCTTTGGAGTATTGTGATGTTCTTTTTTCTAAATCGTATGGTTTAGTCATTGTTTATTGTAATTTGCCCTGCTCTCTACTCTTACAGATATCTGTAAATGTAAGCGGGAATATGATACTGTACGTTAGTCAGAATATAACCCAATATCTTGGCCTGGGCCTGCCTGAATAAGGTCTGGCTGTGTTTAATCACGCCCTTCTGGGTGCGGCCTGCCTGGACGACCATAATCACCCCATCTACCTGAGCTCCGATTATACCGGCATCGGTGACTGAGACTATGGGAGGGGTATCTACTATAACGTAGTCATATTTTGTCCTAAGGGTGCTGAAAAGATTCTTCATCTTGGCTGAACCTAACAGCTCTGCCGGATTTGAAGGGATCTTACCCACAGGTAGAATGGTTAAATTCTCTATACCGATATCCAGCAGCGCGTCATCTACATTCTTACCGTTATAAATCAAATCTACCAAGCCCTTCTTAGAGCTTAGGCCTAAATACTTGCTGACAGATGCCCGGCGTAAATCTCCGTCCATGAGAAGGATCTTCTTCTTATTCAGATCCAGGGCCATAGAGATAGCCAAATTTATAGAAGTAATTGTCTTGCCTTCCTTATTTGTGGAGCTGGCGATGGCTATCATCTTTATGGGCCGCTTGGACTCAATAGACTGGATATTTGTGCGCAGAGTCCTGTACTGCTCAGCCACGGACGACTTTGAGTCATAGAAAGTCACGATGCGCGGATCGATCTTTGACTCCACGGTCTTTTTGGCAATAAAGGTATACTTTACCTCTTCATGCTTATCCATCTTTTCCAGCCTGGCCATCCTATCTTGCGCTACTTTTTTTAATGCTTCAGTAATCTTGCCCATTCTTTTGCTCCTTTGTATTGTTCGTATTGCGTTGTGCGTATCGAGTATTGCGTCTTTCTGTATTCGCAATACGCTGTACGCAATACGCATTACGCAACTATATCTTTGGTCTTTGGTCTTCGGTCTAACTGAAATGCCTTTCCTTAATCACTTCGTCTATAATCTTCTCGTCGATCTTCTTAACCTCGCTGGCAAAGCCTGAAAGCAGCGCGCTGTCGCATAACAAATTTATCAGGCGCGGGGTGCCCCGCGAATAGCCGTATATCAGATCTACTGCCTGAGGCGTAAATATATCGCTGCCGTTTTGGCAGACTAGTTTTAATCTATGTGATATGTAATTTTTGGTCTCTTCCTGGCTTAAAAACGCTAAATGGTAATAAATAGAGATCCTCTGCTTAAACTGGATCAGCTTCTCGTTATCTAATTTACCCCGTAGTTGAGGCTGCCCCAACAGTATGATCTGGATGAGCTTTTCTTTCTCTGTCTCTAAATTAGAGAGCATCCTCACCTCTTCTAATACCTTGGGGGTCAGGTTCTGCGCCTCATCGATGATCAAGACCACGTTTATGTCCTCGGCCAACTGCTGTATCAGGTATTTATTGAGCTGCGAAAGAAGCCTTTGCTTTGTTCCGGGCCTGTATTCAACTTCCAGCTCGTCTAAAATCTCTACAATAAGTTCCTTACAAGTCAGGTGTGTATTGGTGATAGTGGCTACCTTGGTACCCAGGCCGAGACTATTCAACAGCATCCTTACGGTAGTCGTCTTTCCGGCACCGATTTCACCGGTAATGACCACGAAACCTCTTCTCTCATTAATCGCATAGATGAGACTGTTGAGCGCCTCTGTGTGCCGTTCGCTAGGAAAGAAGAATTTAGAGTCCGGCGTTACGTTGAACGGCTTTTCTGTGAAATTGTAGAACTTTTCGTACATATCTTATTCCTTATTTTTTAACGCAGATTTACGCGAATCTAACGCAGATGGTCGCAGATATCTGCGTGAATTTGCGTGTAATATGCGTGTATTTGCGTTCAAAATTGATTTTTTATTACTGAATTCGTAGAATTTTTCGTACATGATTTATTCCTTTGTAAATACTGAACGTGCGTATTGCGTTGTGCGTCGTGCGTATTGCGAATTACGCGATACGCGATACGCTATACGCAATACTGCGTTATCTTCCCACCACCGAAACAAATGCCGCTGCTACAATCAACACAACGGATAGTATCAAGACGATTGTTATGTTTCTAAACTTATAAAACTTCTCCTTATCGATCTCTTCCTGAGTCGTCAGACGCGATATGGCACCTAGTATCGGCAGGTCTAAATTTTGCTTTGCGTCTTCGATATCCAGGAAAGATTCATCTGTAAACTCTCTGGCAAATACCAAGCCTGTGCCGGAGACCCCGCCTAAAAATAGTCCCATAACCATTACCATCATCTTGTTAGGTTTGACCGGCTTTAAAGGCAGCCGGGGCGGATCGAGTATTGTATAACGCGTACCTTCTTTGGATGCCTCCAGGCGCTGGGTGATCTTAGCCTGCTCTAACTTCTGCAGCAGCATATTATATATATTCGAATTTACGTTCATGTCCCTGGCGGAAACATCATCCAGTTTGTCCATCAAATATAACTTGTATAGTGCTTTATTGGGATCGTCATTCTTTTCATCGCCTTCAAATGCGTAAGCCAGAGAAGATGAAGATTTCTGATTGCCTCCGCTGATGGCTTTATCTAACTCTTTCTTTATGGTCTCTACGAGCGGGCCGGCAATGGCCTGTGCATCGCTCTCTACCTGGAATTCGCCTGACTCCAATTCTGCATTGGCCACGTCCATCTTTCCCCTTAGCTCCTTGACTATGGGGTGCTCTTCGGTCGAATCTATGAGTAGTCCCTCGAGCTGTTCTTCCATCGCGGCGATCTCAGTCTGCTTGATCTTCTTCTTATAGACCTGCAGCTGTTCATTGATAAAATCAATGGCCACGTCGGTCTCTTTGGTCTGAGAACGCATGTTTTCTTCAACAAATATATCGGTTAATGTCTTGGCGATAAGATGAGTCCTCTCCGGATCTCCGCCAAAATAAGACAACTTGATCAGGTTAGAGCCGCGCAGGGAGACGACAATATTATCGCGTAGGCTCTTAATAAGGCCTTCATATTGCAGCTGGTTCTTGACGTCTTTGGCTAACTCTAATTTCTTGGTCAACTCCACAAGGCTGCGCCAGCTTAGGATCTGCTCTTTTATAGTGCGCATTCTCTGGGCCACAGAAGTGGAAACCGCCAAGCCCTGGATCAGGGGATTGATGATCTTCTCTTCCTCGACTAAGATGACCGTTCCGGACTCATAGGTCGGCGGCAGCATAAAACAAGCTACGATACTAAAAACCAGGCCTAGGAATATAGGTGTGATAAAGCACCACTTTCTCCTAAAAATTACCCGTACGTATTCTAAGGGACTGCGATATTTTGTAAATTCTTCTTGCATTTCTTGCTCCTTTGTAGGATTGTTCGTATTGCGTTGTGCGTATCGAGTATTGCGTCTTTCTGTATTCGCAATACGCTGTACGCAATACGCATTACGTGATTATATTTTCTCTATCTGCGATCATCTGTGTTCCACACACTTACCACCCTGTTACCGCACCTCTTCCAGATGCAATCGGTGCAGCGACTGGGTTAATAACTCTCATTACTTTTGCCATTACTGTTGCCGGCACGTATAAAACATCACCGGGGTGCATATCTATATTCTTGTCCAGGTCTCCTCCGTAAAGGACCTCGTATAAATTTACTCCCTTTGTCTCTACATTCCCGTCTTCTGCAGGAGTGATCAGCTGACACTTACGCATGGCCGCAGAGTGCGTAGGAAGTCCGGCCACAACCGCCGCTTCCCTGACTGTTATGCTCTCTGACTTCATATAGTACTTGCCGGGCTTAGCCACTTCGCCTAGGACGTAGATAACCTTGCTCTTGTATTCAGTAATAGTCACATCAACTTTCGGGTTGATCACAAATTTAGAGAGCAGGACATTAAGCTTTTCTTCTAATTGCTTCTTGGTAAGGCCTGTTACCTCGATATCTCCTACAAACTTGAGCTGTATTTTACCTTCCAAGTTTATGGGGAATATGCCGCCGAATTCAGGGTGGCGTAAGACCTCTATTTCAACTATATCTTCCGGGCCTAAAGTGTAGTTTAGGGGATCGAAAGAGTCAGTGGTGTTATCAAAAGGCTCAGAGTAGGCGATCTTCGCCTCAGCCCGCTGCCTCTCAGACTGGCCAATGTTAGATTCAATGACCTTGAGGTCATCCTTGGCTGCCCAGGCTAGGCTTACGCCCGTAAGCAACAACAAGATCAAAGCTAAAGTAAGTATTCGGTTATTTTTTACCATTTCCATCCTCCTCAAAATAAATAATCATCTCTTTAAATTCCTTTAATCTCTTAAGGTCTTTTTTGTCGTAGACACGCCAACCGCGCCAATCGCGTTTGGGGCGGTCCACCTTTCCAGACTTTTCCCAGCGGATAATCGTCTTAGGTGTGACCTTAATCCTTTCCGCAATGTCGGTAATTGTCATCCTTCCATTATTCATATGCTTTGCCCTTCTCCTATATTATTAATAATTCCAAGGGGATCTTTTTTTGTGTATAGACGCGGCTAATCGCGTCTCTACTGTCCTATGCGTAGGTTCAACCGCATAGGTTGAAATCGTCAACCGCGTAGGTTGAAATCGTATAATTCGTTCCGTGAAAGGGCTTCTTTCCTTAATCTCTATAGTCTTTTCTTTTTTCATTGTAATCAGACCTTTCTTTGAATAAAATGTCTTATATTGTCCGGGTATGTCCTGGTACTTCCTGTTTTGTCCGTATACTTCTATATCAAGCATTATTTATGCCAAGACAGGTGGTATTAATAAATATCTTTAAGAAGTCTGGTAACTGGCTGGGGGATCGAGGGTTGCGACTGCGGGTTTTTTGGGATTATTTTATATTTTGTGGTGGCGCTTTCTTGAGGTGTTGCTAAAATGAAACAGTTGGAAAAACCAGTGAGCGCGAGCGTGCTGGTGTGTCAAAAAAACAAGCTCGTAACTGATTGTTCTGCAGTAGGTTAATAGTAGTGTGGTTTATTGTAAACAGTGTGTGCCGAATTGAACCACGCAGGTTAAAATGGTTTAACGCGGTTGAATTGGTTGCAATTATGCTGATAGGAGTTCTTGAATTTCTCTTAAAGTCTCGGTGTAGTTTGGGCGGGAGAGGTCAAAATGGTAGATGTCTTTATCGTTCAACTTGTGCACCCAGCTCTTGACCCAGTCTGTCTTAATGGTAAATATCACGTTCTTGCGGGAGTTGAGCAGCTTTATGACCAGCTGCCTGAATGCGCGGCTGAATAGCTCCATCCTGCCGATCTCATCAATAATGACCAGCTCTTCCTTGCCCTTCAAGGCCTGCTCTAAGACCTTGACCGCCATGGGCTCAAAGTCCTTTATGTTTACCTTATACTTGCCTACTCTGCGCGGCCCCTCTAAATAGACGTGGGCCAGGATGGCCTCTTCCTTATCCGTTAGATTGACCACCTTAAAGCCCACCCTCTTGCTGTTCTCTTTGATCTCCTCTGTGTAGAAACCACAGACGCTTACCTTAATACTAGAGAGCAACTCTTTGACTAGGGTGGTCTTGCCTACTCCGGGCTTGGAACTGATTATGATCTTCATAGTCCTTGTAAATAATGATTTAAACGCAAATTTTCGCTAATCTAACGCAGATGGTCGCAGATATCTGCGTGAATTCGCGTTTGATTCGCGTTAATCTGCGTTAAAAAAATAATAAAGGTAGCTAACAAAAACCCACTTCGCGAATGACTAATATATCACAAAGTGGCTATAGAATCAACTTGTTAAATTTTACCAGAATGCCTCTTGAAAATCCTGATCATCGGCCTTTATTGACTCCCAAGCGTCTATTAAAGTCACACCGCCGGTCCTTACTTTAGACAACATATCCAAGGTATGGCACCCTGAGAAAAATATGCATATATACAGACCTAAAACGCCTAATAGTACTAGCCTCTTCATAGTTCTTAGAGTATAGCACTTTAAGGCCTGTTTTTCAAGGGGACTTCGCCCGCCACCGAAGAGGTTGTCATTGCGAGCGACCATATGAATTCAACCTACGAGGTTGAATTTAACCTCGTAGGTTGAATTGGTGGAGGTTGATTTTAACCTCCGAGGTTGAATTGGTTATTCTTTGTTCTTTCCGTTCAATCGCTTAAACACAGTGCCGTGCTTGAACATCTTAATGGTTATATCATCTATAATCGCATAGAAACAGGGCATGACTATTAGGGTCAACACCGTGGCAAAGGCCAGGCCCCAGGCTATGGCCAGGGCCATAGGCTTCAAGAAGGGGTCGCTGCCGCCTATTCCGTAAGCCACTGTGCTCAATCCAGCCACAGTTGTAAATGTGGTTAGCAGGACCGGCCTCATACGCAGGGCTCCGGCCTCAATAATAGACTTGCGCCTATCCACGCCTTCGCGCCTCATCCTATTGATGAAGTCGACCAAGACAATGGAGTCATTGACCACAATACCGGTCAGGCCCACGATACCCAGGATTGCCAGGAAGCTGAAGTTCCGGCCATGCAGTAGAAAACCCAAGACCACTCCGATCATACCAAAGGGTATGGTCAATAGAACTACAATAGGCTGGACCAGAGAGTTAAACTGGGTGGCCAAGATAACGAAGATCAATAAAACCGCGATACCAAACGCCGCAAGCAGGCTCATCATGGACTTCTGCGTCTCTTCTTCTTCGCCGGCATATTTTACGGTATAACCGGGATACTGCTTGGTAATATCCTTGAATTCACTCTTAACAAGGGCATTGGCCTTTCCTGAAGTAATCTGCCCCTCCTTAACCTCTGCTGTTACTGTGACAAATCTCTTTCCATCTAAGTGGCCGATTGCGCGCAAGCCGATATGTTCCTTAATACTAGCTACCTCTTTAAGCGGAATCAAATTCCCGAATTGATTAGGGATGAACAAGCTCTCAAATACCTTCAACGTATCGCGGTCCTCTTTAGCCAACCTGACCAGTACCTTTATCTCGTCCTCTGCCTTTGAGCGCTTTATGGTCGTGGCCAAGCCGCCTTCAATAGCGCTCCTTACTGACCTGGCGATCTGTCCTACACTTAGATATGCCGCGCTGGCCTTTTCTTCATCTACTACAATCTGTATCTCCTGGCTGCCTAAATCATAGGAGTCATTGATATTCTTTATGCCTGCGATCTTACCCATGAAACTTTTTATCCTGGATGTTATCTCATTAATGACACTGAAGTCCTCACCCCTTACTCTTATATCTATTGGTTTACCGACTGGAGGGCCTTCTTTCTGCTCCCTGAAATATAACTTTTCAAACTCAGGTATCTGCTCTTTTAACTGCTCCAGCCCGGATCGATGCTGATCCATTATCTCATTTGCAGTCTTGCCTCTCTGCTGGCTGGCTGTAAGGTATATGGTCATCCCCGCAACATTGCTGCCGGTCTTTGCCTCCGGATCAAAACCCCTCTCCTCGGTAGCCTCACCGACTATCGTCTCATAAGTATCCATATACTCTTCGGGAATCTTAGCGATAAATTCTTCCACCGGGACCATCAGCTCGCTCATGCGTTCTAAAGACGTACCCTTCCTAGCCTCTGCCCTGACCTGAAACTGCTCAACGCCGCCCGAACCAAATAGAGCAAACGGTATGACAAATTTAACCAACAAGATACAGATAAAAAATAAACCCACAATCCCCGCGACCACCTTGTAACGATTATCTAAAGCCGCCTTTAGTAATTTCCTATACTTCTCTCTCAACACTACCAGCCAGTAGGCCTTCTCCCTACCATCGACGCTTCCTTTTTTAAGCGGCTTGGCAAAATCCGCTAAGTGGGAAGGCAGGATGATAAAGGCCTCTATCAAAGAAGCCGATAAGGCGATAATAATGACGTAAGGGATATTCCTGATAAATTTGCCCAGAAGGCCGGTCATAAATAATAGAGGGCTAAAGGCCGCAATTGTAGTCAATACAGTAGAGATGACCGGTGCGGCTACTTCTGAGGCGCCTTTAATAGCAGCTTCTTTAGGAGAGAGCCCTTTTTCCAGATAGCGGTAGACATTTTCAGATATGATAATCCCATCGTCGACAATTATACCCAGGACGACCACCAGGCCAAACATGGTGATAAGGTTGATGCTCATGCCCAAAAGATTCATCACGTACAGTGTTGCCAGAAAGGCGATAGGGATCCCTAAGGAGGTCATCAGCGCGGGGATGGGCTCTAAGAAGAGAAATAGAATACCTAAGATCATCAGCAAACCGATAGTTCCATTAAATCTAATAACTCTCAGCCGCCTCTTTATATAAAAGGACATATCGTAAAATGAGTTGACGTCTAATTTGTCCGGGGAGATGCTCTTAAAGTCATCCATCACCTTATTCGCACTTTCAACTATCTTTATGGCGTCTCCCTTCTCCCTCTTGATAATGGTAAGCGTAACAGCGCGGCTGCCCATGACCCTCTCGGTTATCTTCTCTTCTTCGAATGTGTGTTTTACGCTGGCTACGTCTTTTACCTTTAGCCAGTTACCTTGGTCATTGGCCCGGATTACCGCATTCTCAATCTCTTCTCTGGTGGCAAACTCTCCCATGACCCTGATGATGTACTCTTGATCGTTGTCTCTTAACTTTCCACCGGGGATGGCTATATTTCTCTTGGCCAGGCTCTCCATGATCTCCTCGATGGAAACGTGGTAATCGACCATCTTAGCCAGATCCGGCTCGACCCAAAACTCTTCATCGCGCCAGCCGCTGCGCGCCACAGCAGCTACGCCATCGATATCCTCAAAACGGTCCTTGAGGGCTTCCGCGTATTCTCTTAGTTGGAACTCATCCAGCTCTCCGCTCAAGGCAACTTTAATAACAGGGATCTTTCCCGAAGTGATCTCAGTGACAACAGGCCTCTCATCAACTCCATCAGGCAAGTCTGTGGCCCTGTCCACGGCCTTCTGTATATCGCTAACGACCTTCTTTTTATCTTTAGCGTCTAAACTGATCTCTAGGGTAATAAGTGAAATCCCCTCGATGGAAGCAGAGAAGATATTCTCTATATCATCGACCTCTTTTATCTCTCTCTCCAGCTTTGAGGTAACCAGTTTTTCTACCTCCTCTGCTGAAGCGCCCTTGTAGATTGTAGATATTGTGACCTTATCAAAGGATATGTTCGGGAAGGCCTCGCGCCGCAGCTGAAATAGCGACACTATCCCGGCTACGATCAAAAACATCGAGAGCAGGTTCACAAACAGGCTATGCTTTACCGAGAAATCAACAATCTTCATAATGATATCCTTACTTTATTTTTTGAACGCAGATTCTCGCATATGCAACGCAGATGGTCGCAGATATCTGCGTGAATTCGCGTTCGATTTGCGTTTATCTGCGTTAAAACAGTACTATTAATTCTAACTAACTTCATAACGTGTCCTTCCAATATTCTTCGAGTAAGGAATTTTCCTTCAGGCGCAAATCAACTAAATCGCTATAGAACTTATATAACGAGAGAGACAGAGAGATTCTAGCCTGGAGCAGATCATCTTGAAATCTAACAAGGGTATCGCTATCAGAGCGCCCTAAGCGAAAGTGTTTCTCTTCTGCGTCCAGTTTCGCCCCTTGAAGTTTCACGGTAGCCAGGTTATTACGTACCCTCTCTAAGGTTGTGTTAGCCGTACTAACCGCGTCTTTGATCTCCACAACAATCTCGCGCTCTTTTTTCTTCAGAAGCACTAGCGCCTTTGCCTTCTCCAGCTGGGCGCTCTCATACTCTCCCTTTGCTTCATTATTTTCTAATGGGAGACTGATAGTAATACCATAGTAGTATTTAGGATTATCAGTATCAGTTATGCGCTCGAGGGCATCGCTGTAACGACTAGCTACTCCGTTGCGCACAAAGCTCGCCTCCAGATCTATCTCCGGCCAGAGGCTATTTTTCTTGGTAACTAGGTTGAGCCTCTGGGATTCAATCTCATTGAAGGCTTGCTTATAGTCTCTCCTTCTTTCAATGGCTATGGTCAGGCATTCGATAAAATTCTGGGGCTGGGCTTTATCAATAGACATGATTTCGTCGATGATAATCTCAATATCCTCTCGCTCGGACAGGTTGAGCTTTAGCAAGAGATCGTTTTCTGCGAGCCGCAGGTTATTTTGACTCAATAAGAGTTCGTTCTCTCTAATATTCTTATTTGCCTCTGCTGCATAAAGATCAGGGCTCTCTGCCAGGCCGGTCTTTGTCTTTTGTATATAAATCTTGTGCAGTGAAATTGCCCGATCCAGCATATCTTCGGTACTAGCGACATTCTGGCGACTGTAGATCACCTTCCAATAGGCCTTCTGGGTCTGTGCAAGATTGTCCTCGATCTTATCCAGCGAGGTATAGTCGGAGTTTTCGATATCCAGCTTGGTTATCTTAATATCATTGCGGTCGATTAAACCGAAGAAGTTCTTACCTACTTCCTGGGTGAGTGAAATTGAAGCCTGCGAATCGTGATAAGGATTCATAGACACAAAAGAGGAGTTCGACCAATTCCTGGTATGATCAAGGCCTATGCCTACGGTCGTACCTGTAGGGAATTTCTTCTCTAGGCCAAATTCATAACTTGTGGTCTTTGACTGTGACCCGGCCAGGGTAGATGCGGTCTGCCTCTGGTCATCTTCGTACGAAATCCCCAGATTGAGAATTGTATCAAATATCGAGATTGCACCGTATAGATCGTTTCTCTTTATATGAGCATCGAACTTGGCAAGCTGAATATCCAGATTATTCTGCAGGGCCAACTCGCTCACGCTGCCTAAAGACAGTTTGACCTCTTTCTTTTCCTCAGCCACCAGATACCCGGCTAAAGAAAGCTGTATCAGCAAGGCTATTAATATAGGTAAGAATTTACGCATGTTTGGCTTTTTCCTGTTCAAATACCTGCATCAGCTTCTTCATTATCTTTATATACGCTGTTCTCTCTTCATCTGTCAAATGTACTAAAATCTGCTTCCACTTCTTCTGTATCGCCCTTTTAAACTTCCCCACATAGGTATTGCCCTTCTTGGTCAGCCTGACAAAGACTATCCTGCGGTCTTTTGAATCCCTCATCCTGGCCACATAGCCGTTCGCCACCAGGCGATCGACCAAGCCTGTTACGACCGGAGGAGAAACTCCCATTCTCTTGGAAATTACGCTTACCTTGCAGGATTTTAATTCGCTAATAGTGAGGATTGTGATCATCTGCTGGGGCGTGACATCTTCACTGGGAAGAAAGCTGCCCTTTATCCCTGTGATCATACGAGCATGCAGCGCGCTGAATTCTTTTGCTTCTTTATCAATTGAGGCCATCTGTTACCTCCTTCGTTCAATTCGTTCCTTAAGCTAATAGTTAGCTTTGCTAAGTAAAATATTAACATAATTAACTATAAATGTCAAGTCAGAATTTAAAAATAATTGGGAGGGAAAAAATCGAAAAAATCGGAGGGAAATTCAAAATATTTGGGCACTACCGTATCAATCTCATCTATATTTCCTTAAATATCGCCTAACATCGTCGTGACTACCTGCTAGAACTAAATGAAAAATATCACCTTCCGCTTTTACGACAATGCGCAATCTTATATCGACCCTAAATTCATATTTATCATGATTTATTTTCTTAAACCTAAAACCAAAAGGGACCTCGCCAGTCAAGACAAATTCGTTAAGATCGTCCAAACTTTTTGCAACTAGCCTCTTTTGCCGGGGGTCCAATTTCTTAATCGAGCGCTCAAAAGATGGCAATATGTAGACTTGCTTCATTTAGTAATATTCTTTATATATTTCTTGAAACCATGCCCAGGCTTAATCTTTTTCGCGCTTTTCTTTTCTTTTTCTACGATACGGTCAATTGCTTTCAGCTCTTGGATGGTATATTTTGGCTCAACCTCGACAGGCATAAGCCTTATATAATTACCTTCTATATCTACAGCAAATAACTCATCTGGCCTTAAATGCAGCCTTTTGACTATTTCGTTTGGAATTGTAATTTGATTTTTTGCTTTCAATCTGGTAATTGTCATTATTTCACCTCCAGAGAAAGTATAGCATAAGTTAGATATTATGTCAAGTTAGACTTTCTAACTATACGACTATCATATCAACCTCGGAGGTTAAACCTCTTTTACAAGCGCTTAGGCAAGGGGGAAATGCGGACACGTGTCCGCAAATGCGAACACGTGTTCGCATTTGCGGCAACGTTGAGGCAATTGCCAAATGCGCCAACGCCGACGCATTCTCAATCTCTTTTTTTTGCCCCCTTTTGCAAAAACCTGGTGAAGAAGTTGTTAGTCAATCCGTCTAAATTTGCCGTCACTTGCTGTATTTCAAAATTCCTGTATAGTTCCTCGACCTCGTCCGCCGGAGGCAATAGTAAGAATTCAGCCTTTAGGCGCCTTCTTTCGAAATACAAATTAGTAACCTGATCCAAAACATCTTGGCGCAATTGAACAACGAGTCTTGAGCGCGAGTCGATTGTTGTTTGGTCGGTACTCCAGATTAGATCAGACAAATCCCAGCTGAAATTGATGTCCCAATCTTTAGGCCCGACGGCAAATCGATCTGTATAAGAACCGTAGATCACTTTGTCGTAACCCACGCTAAATGATGGAAGCAAGGCCTTGAACCTCGACTGCCTGCGCCACGATTTTATTTTACTCATATTTGCCTCTGCAAATTCTATTGCCGCAGCTTGAACCTGCTCTATAGTTGGCTCACCTACAAATAAATTTCTAATATCCTCTTTGCTATAATCTGCTTCCTTTGATTCCGACATACCTTCTTCAACACTGAATCTGTAGAGTCCGCCCTTACCAGCAATTAGTAATACTCCTTTGTCATCTATTTTCAAATCACTAAAATCCTTATACAGCGCTCCACCGCCAACTCGCTTCCACCTATTCTCATCTAATCTAAAAATGCCCTTTTCCGTAGCCACATAGAGCTGTTTGGCATCAGCAACTACCATAGAGCGTATATCCGTTGAAGACAAGCCTATCTTTGTTATGCTCTCCCATTTTCCACCTTTATTTTCTGTTAAAAGCAATCCTTTGGCGGTTGCAATATATAGTCTTTCATTATAAAGTGTCATGCCTTTAATATTAACGACCTGATTTGAGATTTGGTTATCACTATCATCGAAATCTTCTGAAGGAATCTCTGAGCTATAAGTAATATATATCCTTCTCCATTTTCCTCCATTATCTTCTGAAACAAACACACCTTTCTCACCTGCCACATATATAATTTTGCTATTACCCACTATCGAAGGGATCACGCTATCTGAAAACTGCTCAAATGACCTTTGCCAGGTCCTACCCTGATTATAGCTTATAAGTAAACCTCCCTGCGTCCCCAGAAACAAAGCTGAACTTGTTGCTAATAGTGAAAGGCAATTACTCTCTAAATCTGAACTTCCCTTAAAAAGTCTCTGCCACTTA
The DNA here is from genome assembly GCA_042570265.1 of Candidatus Omnitrophota bacterium. Taxonomy (GTDB): domain Bacteria; phylum Omnitrophota; class Gorgyraeia; order Velamenicoccales; family JABMQK01; genus CAZFPS01. Next base: position 23,905 of record JBHPGU010000023.1, read on the forward strand.
TTCCCGTCATCCCTACTCTGAAAGAGCCCATATTGAGTCAGCACATAAATAGCATTGTTTAACTTCGGATCTGCATATATCTTATTGATCCTATCACCTGCTTTTTTGATACTAAAAATTTTCTTCCAATTTGCTCCACTATCACTGGTTCTATAGACGCGGTCTTTCGAAGCTATGTAAAGTTCATCATAATCACTGACTATAGAGATTATCTCTTCCTTACTAAACATCTTGGCCTGTCCGGAATAGCTAAATCCAAACATAAACGATACTACCAAGAATAAAACTAAAGACCTAACAATTATGTGTTCTAATGTTTTCATGCCTCTCTCCTTTTTGCCTTGGGAGTTGGACTCCCAAATATCACTCTAAAGCCATCTTTTGAGCTTTTTTATTGGCTTTGATTACCATCAAATTCGTTTTGGCGAAATTATAGTACTCTTGTTTATTATTAAACTGTTCAAGAATTATCTTTTTATCACATAAGCTATAGTTTCCCTTGCCTAGATATTCTGAAAAGCTACTCCATCTATAAGCTTCTGCTTTAGATATTCCATGTACCTCATTATTACAATTTACATATGCCGAAACATAAAGCAGGTACTCATCAGAACTTATATGAGAAAATTTATATTTGCCTTGAAAAAGGGAGCCTGAGCGTTTGTACTTATTATTGAAATAATTGGTATACCCCGTACTGACTCTATGCATAAACTTTTCTACTCCGCTACTTGCAACTTGCTTCACGATTAGATGAAAGTGATTAGGGTTTAGGCAATAACAAACTATCTCAACAATCTTTGGGAGTTGGACTCCCAAATTCTTAATAGGTTCTTTCATTTTCCGAGAATGCTGCTGCTCAAATAAGCTACCAATCGCATGTGGACGGTTAAATTCCCGCAGACTCTTCAGAAATCGCAAGTAATCCTCAATATCCGAAAACACCTCTCGATTATCTACTCCGCGATTGTAAACATGGTAGTGCTCACCAATCGCAAAATTAGCTTTTCTCATAAAGATTTGGGATTTGGGAGTCCAACTCCCAAAGATTAAAATCATCGATGAAGCCGCAGAAAAAGCTCATTTTAGGACAGGAGGCGTTTTTTTCAAACCCCTGAGGCTCACCGCATGCTTCATCGACAATTCTTTAAGTACTAATGCTTAGAACGATCCGAAAGGGCTGTCTCCACTAATATCATAAACCAAGAAATTGGATTTCTGATAAAGGCTGTCTCTTTTAAACACAATCGTGGCCTTACCGAACTCTCTCTGGCAGTAGTTATCTCTTATTTTCCTTACTCTCTTTGACCAGCAGATATTGTATGAATATGTATCGGAGTTTAAGTCCCTATCTTTTGATTGTAAGAGTATATAGAGATTTAATTGTTCGCTTTCGTTGAATTCTTTCTCTAATTGAGACTTTAACTGAAAAAAATCTTTTTTAAAGTCTGTAGAAACTAGAGAAAAAAATTTCTCTATATCTTTCTGCTCGTATGCGTCTTCTAAAAACCAGATCATCTCCATACCGGAGTCGAAAACCAAGCCTTTCTCTTTATTTCTTAATTGTAAAACCGAATTCATCTCACACCCTCCTTTTATTCTGGTTGATAGGCAGAAAGGACAGCACTAGAGATTTCTTCCTTAACCTCTTTAGACAGCGGATGGACCATCTCATACCAGCGATTATCCTTGCCCTTTTCTCTGGGCATAGAGACAAACAATCCGTTTCTTCCTTCAACTATCCTTAAGCCCTTAAGCAGCAAAGACTCGTTTAAAGCAATATCCACAAAGGCCCTCAAGTTACCCTCGCCATCGATCCTATGCAACCTTGTCACCTTGAATTTTAACTCTTCACTCATTTTCTACCTCCTTAATGAGGACATAACTTACGGAACAAAGTGCCCTGCTAAATTTGAAAAATTTAGCAGGATTAGTCCCCGAAATTTCTCAAGAAGAAATTTCAGGGGAACGTAAGTTATAAGTCCGAATTAATCCCGAAGCCTGCGCAGTAAATTTCAGAGAAATTTACAAGCGCTTAGGCAAGGGACAATGCTCTATTTTTTTTAACAACATTCTTACATAATAAACACAGTAAGCCCATTCCCAGAATTGACAGACTTGCAGGTTCGGGGATAGCAGCCGTAGCCGTACTCGGAAATGTCTGTCCCGTATTGACTGCACCCGGTGTGCTTAATACAGGCCCTCCCCAAGCAAAGTCCGAATACGCACTGCCAGCACCAATAAGCTGTAATGAATATCCTGCAACAGGAACCGGGCTGTCTTGGCGAATACCTATATCTTCTGACAACATTCCAGCCGCAGCGCCATTACTAGCAGTAAAGTCGCCTTCGTAGGAAAGAAACTGCATAGGCACATTGGAAGGATCAATAAAAGCAATGCCATCAGGAGCGCCATTCTGCATTCCGGATATGGGAAACCATAACACTCCATAGTTGTTCTGTTGATTGGTAACAGTGCCGGAAAGCAGCAAATCCTTATAAACCAACCCACCAGAGCCGTTATATAGAACTAAACTCCACCCTGAAAGATCGAATCCTGCAGGACCGGCTATTTCTATGCCTTCATTCAAGTCGCTACCTACATTGTCGTAATGGATTTCGTTGATGAAAGGCAGCGTAGTTGCCCAAGCGACAGCCGGTAACAACGCAGCAACTATAATCCCTATCCCCAGCAAATATAATCTCCTCTTCATAATTCACCTCCATTCTGTTCCGTTTCTGGAACTTAACATTCAAAAAAAATTATTCCTTGCTCAATAGACAATATCCCTTAATTATACTATCGCAAACCATCTGAACAATATTATCATAATCTCCCAAATCGGCTCTACCCAGAGCCATATGGTAATTATACCTATCTCCTATCTGGACAATCGAAGGAGTAAAACCTTTGGCCAAAAGCTGAGTTATCATTATCAATCTACCAACTCTTCCATTTCCGTCAAAGAAAGGATGAATCGCTTCAAACTCATAGTGATCGTGTGCAATCTTGCCTATAGGATCCTTAGCAGACTTATTAATATTTTTTAGCAGCTTCCCTATCTTAAGAGGCACATCCTGTGCAGACGGCAATTTGATCTCCGTGTTGATTAAATTTACGTGGCCGGTCCTATATCTTCCAGGAAGCATATTATTAAAATTGTACATTACTATTTCGTGGAGTTTTAGGAGATACTTCTCATCAATTCTATAATTTGCCTTAATGGTGTTGAGTAAGAACTCTAAGGCATTCTTATGATTAACCGCTTCTAAAACCTCGAATAACTCCTTGCCTCTAACTTTTTTACCCTCAAAAGCCCTCTTTGTCTCATTTATAGTCATACGGCTACCTTCAATGGCATTAGAGTGATAGGTCATCTCCAATAAAAACTTATCGCGGATTGCATTATTCTCCTTTAATATTTTCAGCGGATTCCCCATCTTCTTTTTTAATTCTGATACCGTCTCCCTTAAATCTATGTGCTCCTTGTATAATTGGTCGATATCCCTTGATTGTGCAAGATGCGGCTGACATCCTTTATCCAGCCATCTGTAGACTGTCTTATAGCCTACTTCGAGTTTCCGGGCAAGTTCTGAACGAGAAACCCTAGTTGCCTTAAGGATTGCTTCCAATTTCTCTCTGTCTGTAAGATAGGAGTATTTCATGGCCATTACGATAGGACATATGTCCTATCATTTCCGCTATGTAAAGTATACCATATGTCCTATCATTGTCAAGTAGATATTTTCACTAATTTTCCTAATTTGGAACAAACTGGTGAAAAAAATAGGGATACCCTTGCGCCTAGTTTTAAAGACATCCCTTATGTACTTATGTACACTGCTTATTTATATATATTGACTTACCTAGAAACGGTCCTAATGCCTTCATTCATTGTTGTAGTAAATTCTTTTATTTCGTACCATGGGGCCCTTCAATCATAACTTATTTACATATAATGACTTATCTGGAAACGGTCTTAATCTTGTCT
>JBHPGU010000024.1:0-27874 GCA_042570265.1 Candidatus Omnitrophota bacterium
TGGCGCGGTAACCAATGTCAACCTATACTACTCATCTAACAGTGGTACTTCCTGGGTTCCGATAAACGGGACTCCTGAGCCAGCAGGTAACGGAGCTACCGGCTACAACTGGTTGATCCCGAATACTATAGTAGGTAAAGAGATGTTGGTTAAGGTAGAAGACGATGACAACTCTGAAGTATTTGATGAATCAGACTATACCTTTGATATAAAGGGCACACTGCAATTAGACCTTCCTAACAGCAATGAGACCTGGTACGTAGGTACAGCCAGTGACATCCAGTGGACACCTACAGGTACCTGGGATTATATAGACATATACTACTCTAAAGATAATGGTTCTAACTGGACGATTGTACCTGGTGGTGATGATGTGCCTACCGGCACTACAGGCGAACAGCAGACGTTCAATACCTGGGCACCGGGTATCAATGATATAAGTGGACAATACAAGATAAAGATAAATGACGCAGACTCCAGGCGAGAGACTTGGGTCGTAGATGAATCTACAGGCATCAGCCGTATAGTGGGTTCTATTATAGTTACCGGACCTACAGGCACAGGCATAGTCTGGTATAAGGGTGAGACGACCAGAGAGGTAGCCTGGACAGCCACAGGTAACATAGATCCTGTAAAGATAGATTATTCGATCAACGGCGGCAGCAACTGGACCGAGATCACAGCCTCAGCTCCCGGTGGAGACGGAGCAAAGACATACACCTGGGCAGAAGTAGCAGATGTCAAATCTGAGACCTGTCGTATAAGGGTATCAGACCCTAGCTTCCAGACCTACACCAATGACATGTCTGATAATGACTTTGCAATCAGGCCACAGCTTACTGTTAGTCAACCCGTAGTCGACTCTGACTGGAAAGTCGGTGCAACTACTAATATCAGAATTAACAGGACCAGTACTACAGTTACCAACGTAGACCTAGAGTACTCCACTAACAATGGCAGTGACTGGACAGCTGTAAGTGGTGGAACTAACCTAGCCCTAACAGGCACAGATACTGACTTTACCTGGACCATACCAGATACTATAAGCGATCAGGTAAAGATAAAAGCCACGGATACAGGCGAGTCTAATATCTTTGACGAATCAGATGGTTTTCGTATCATTGGTTTCCTCACGTTAACACATCCTCAGGGTGACGCTGAGAAGTGGGAAGCAAACTCTACAACCAACAATATTACTTGGACTAAAACAGGTGCTGGCCTTACATTGGTCGATCTCTACTACTCTACCAATTCAGGCTCAGATTGGAATTCAACTCCTATTGCAACAAGTGTATCTGCGGCTGATCTTTCACACACCTGGAATCCTATGCCCGCAGGCATATCTAGTACAGCTAGGGTAAAAGTCGTTGATTCTACCGACTCAACTGTTTTTGATGCATCAGATGACGACTTTCATATTATAGGCAAGTTTACTATAACTTCACCGGATGGTGATTCAATTTTCGTTGCAGGTAACTCACATAATATCGTCTGGGATAAGCACGACATCACTGGTATATCTGATGTTTTGCTTGAGTTTTCTTACAATGGTGGTTCAGATTGGAACTACGTAGTCCCAGCAGGCAATCACCTAGTTACTAATTCAGGATCATATGGCTGGACAGTAGACGGTTCTACCATATCTGGTGACTGCAAGATTAGAATAACTGATCCCAATGAGTCTCAAGCTACTGCTTTGTCTGCAGGAACATTTGATATCAAAGGCTCCTTGATAGTGACTTCACCTAATCTTGGCAGTGAAGATTGGGATATAGGAGATACGTATTCGATTACTTGGAGCAATACCGGCGCTGTTTCGACGATAAAGATACTATATTCTGCAGATTCAGGTTCGAATTATGCCCAGATACCAGGCGCAACTGGCATTGATGCTTCATTAGGCACATGGCCTTGGTTTATAGCTACTGATACTGTCCTAAGTACCGATTGCAGGATAAAGCTAGAGGATTCATCTGACTCTGAAGTATATGATGAGTCTAATTCTGATTTTACAGTCAAAGGTTCTGTGACTTTGACCGCACCAAGTGATACGGGAATAGTCATGACCTATGATGGAGAAGCCTATCCTATTACCTGGACACGTTTCGGTGAAGTTCAGAATGTGGAGTTGCGTTATTCCACAAATAATGGTTCCACATACCCTGTTAGTAATCAGATAACTGCTTCTGTACCTGGTGATGACTTGGGACTTTCTTGGACGGTGCCGGACAAAATCATGGGCAATGTCATAAAAGTTAAAATTATGGATGCTGATAACTCAGCCGTGTTTGACGTGTCAGACAATCCGTTTGAGATAATCGGTTCGATCGAATTAGGTAGACCTAACGGCGGACTTACTTGGAAAGTAACCGAAGGAGAGGCAATCCAGTGGACGCCACATGGTACATTTGACTTTGTGAGAATAGAATATTCTATTGACGATGGTTCTACTTGGACCGGAGAGCCCGCGGCTCAGGTTGCAGCTGGATCCGATGGTGAACAACAGTCATTCAACTGGTCTGTTGATGATATAATCGGTACCGGTTTTAGAGTAAGAGTTTCTGACTATGACCGTCAGTCTCAGGTTAATGATGAATCTACAGCTAGTAATACTGTTATTGGCATACTGGATGTCACATATCCTGATGGCGGAGATGAATTGGTAGTCGAAGATGAAGAGATAATTACATGGAATGCAACTGGTGCTGTAGATCCGGTAAGAGTTGATTTTTCAACCAATGCTGGCGGTGGTTGGACTAATTTGACTACCACTGCAAGTGGCGGCTATGGTTCTTATAGCTACACCTGGCCGCAGGTAACCGATACTATAAGCGAGACGTGTCTGGTCAGAGTTTCAGATGCCAGATTTCCAGCGACTACTACAGCAAATACCTCTGCAGCCACATTTTCTGTCAGGTCAGGGATACAAGTAGTTGAGCCTAAAGGCAGCAACGACAGATGGGTAATAGGAGGAAACGGGCTTATCGAATGGAGCCATCAAGGCAGTATAGGCAATATCAATATTTACTATTCGACAGACGGTGGTTCTACGTACCCATATACTATTGACACGGCGGTTGATGGCACAGACGATCAATATCAATGGCAGGATATAGATGATGTCTTGGCATTTAGTAGTGGTAAGGATATGAGGATTAAGTTGGCCAAGGCAGGCGCCGAGAGTTTGGTGTCCGCTATATCAGATCCATTCAAGGTCGTCGGTGATATACAAATCACGCGTCCTTTAGTAGACGAAGAGATTAAGATAGGTGGTTCATATCAGGTCAAGTGGACGATGGACGGCTCCATTGACACTGTACAAATATTGTATTCTTATAATGGCGGTACAGACTACGATGATGAGGTAGTCGCTTCTGCCTCAGCTGGTGATCCAGCCGCAGAGAATTCTTATTTCTGGAACAGTATAGATGAAGCTGTGTTTCCACCTTCGACAAATGCCGTGCTTAAGGTTATAGATACTGCTGATGCTTTAGTAAATGATGTTTCAGCCGTGTTTAAACTTCAGGCTCAGTTCGATGTTATCCATCCTGAAGTGGGAGAAGTTTTGAAGATAGCTGATTCATACACTATTGAATGGGACACTACGGGTGATGTGTCTGAAGTTGTAATAAGTTACTCTACAGATGGCGGTTCAACATATCCTAATACAATCTATAGCCAGACAGCCGATACAGAGAGTAAGTCTTGGACAGTTCCGCCGGTTGTTTCAACTCAGGTCAGGGTGAAGGTAGCTGATTATAATGATTCGGACGCTTTCGGCTATTCCTCGGGTAACTTTAAGATCAGAGGCGTGATAACAATTACTGATCCTGACGGCGGCGAGTCTTGGCTGGCAGGAGACACCCAGGATATTGTCTGGACTAAGCAAGGTCCTATTGCGAATGTGAAGATAGAATACTCTATAGATGGAGGTTCGACTTATCCAGGTACTTTGGAGAGTAATCCAATCCGTACTTCAGTGGACGCCACTGGCGATCCGGCAGACAGCTATAAGGTAACTTGGGCCATCCCGGATGAATTAAGCGACAGTGTAATAATTAGGATTACAGATGTTCTTGACACAACAGTATTTGACGAGTCCGACGCTGTTTTTGATATAAAGGGAAAGATTGTTGTTGATTATCCTGTTTCAGGTGATCCAGCTGATGGAGTCTTTGATGTTGGCGCAACAGAGAGGATTCAATGGACGCCTACAGGTACATTCGACAATGTAACCGTTGAATATTCTACTAATAACGGAACTTCTTACAATGCGATTACTGGCGCTGAGTCAGTTACTGCTTCTCAAGGCTATTACGACTGGGGAGTCTACAATGCTGTAAGTGAGACAGCCGTAATTAGAGTAAGCAATGCCGGCAGCGAACCTGTAGATGCAGGTGTCTCTGATACAATAGCCATTAAGCCCACACTTACCTTAACTTCTCCGGATACCGATTCTTTCTGGGAGGTCGATAAGGATTATGATATTGTGTGGACCAAGACCGGTACTATATCTACTGTGAAATTAGAGTATTCAGTAGATGGTGGTTCATCTTATGAGTCTACGGCGATTGCAAGTTCAGTCGATGCTACAGGCGATCCTGAAGACAGTTATAAGTATACTTGGACCGTTCTGGATATTATCAGCGATCAGGTAGTGATCAAGATTACCAATAATGCAGATTCATCTGTTTACGATGAATCAGAGGTGTTTGAGGTCGCTGGTTACTTAGACTTGATAGCTCCCGACGGCGGGGAGGCTTGGATTGTCGATGATCAAGAGGCTATTACCTGGGTTGAACACGGTAGTATTTCGCAGGTAACATTAAGCTACTCAATTAATAGTGGAGTTGATAATTACGAGAACGCTATAAACTCCGGAAATCCTATAACCGCCAGCAACAGGACTTACCCTTGGGATATTCCAAATGAAATAGGAGAGGACTTAAAGGTAAAGATAGTAGATAATAGCGGGACAGCTTCTACGACTCCGGACACATCTACGAATCCTTTTACCATACGTGGTTCTTTGATTATTACGTCTCCTATAAGTACCAGTGATTGGGAGATCGCTACTACGAATAATATCACTTGGGAAAGGCACGGCAGTATTACTAATGCGAGCTTAGAGTACTCTATAGATAGTGGGTCGACATACGGCGTTACCATAGAATCTACCGTTTCAGCTGATAGTTCTCCATATCCTTGGAGCATACCTGCTGATCAATCCGACATAATAAGTGATAATGCCCGAATCAAGATAACTAATTTAGCTGATCCGACTAATGTGCTTGATGAGAGCGCAGATTTTACAGTTAGGGGCCGTTTTACATCTTCATTTCCTACGCAAGATTACAGATGGAAAGTTGCAGATACACAGTGGATATCCTGGACTACATACGGCGATGATATTACACAAGTAGTCGTAGAGTATTCAACTGATGATGGTTCAAACTGGAGCTTTGTTACTACAGGTGCAGCAAACAACGACCAGTTGAGCTGGGAGGTTCCTAATGAACCAGGTATCATTACTCAAGAAGCACTAATCAAGGTCTCTGACTCCAATGACCCTGGCACCTTTGTGATCTCACCACAATTTGCTATATATGGTAGCTTGACAATAACTTTTCCAAATGGCAATGAAATATTTAATATTAATTCATCAAAGGATATTACTTGGATTCCCGAAGGAGATATGCAGACTGTACTATTAGAATATACCACTAACGGAGGAACTGATTGGACGGAGATCGCGGCATCAGCAGATGCTGCAACTGGAGCTTATGGATGGACGCCCATCCCTGATACCCCATCTCTTGACTGCTTAGTGCGTATTACTGATAATAGCGATCCTTTAGTTACTGACGTGTCCAATGCTGCTTTCAGCATAAAAGGTGCGTTTACTATTGATTATCCTAATGGCTCTGAAGACTATACTGTCTATGATGCGACTATGAATGCTAACACGGAGGAGATCAGGTGGTGGACAGATGGTAGTATAGACCCTGTTAACCTTGACTACTCTATTGACAGTGGAAGCAACTGGACTAGCATAACCACGGACTATAGCAATACCGGCGATGACTATACAACTTATTCATGGCAAGTTCCAAATTTTATATATGATACAGTCAAAGTCCGCGTTATGGACGCTAACGACAGTAATGTAAAAGACTCTTCCAATAACGACTTTAATATTATCGGTATGCTAATTGTAGATACGCCTAACGGCGGAGAGCAGTGGGAAGTACTTACCCAAGAGCAGATTAAATGGTACTCCGTAGGTTCTATACAACTTGTACAACTCTACTATAAAGACTCTACAGGTTCTTACCTCTTAGTTGACGCTGACCCTGTTGCTAACGCAGCAGGTTTGCGTACTTACAACTGGAACATACCCAGTACTGCAACGATTAATAACACGAGTTCCATGATTAAGGTAGTCGATGACAATAACGCAAATGTTTGGGATGAGTCTGATGACATTTTTACCATACAGGCAAGTTTCAATATTACCGCACCTTCTGGTGGCACCTGGTTGGCAGGCAATACCGAAAGAATTATATGGACTACTGGTGGTACTGTAGATAATGTACGCCTGAAGTATTCTACTGATAGTGGAAGCAGTTTCCAATCCATATTAGGAGCTGATCCATTAGACAATAGTAATGGTTGGTTTGATTGGGCTATCCCCGCTGCCGCAGTTTCACCTAATGTAATCGTTCGTGTAGAAGACGAACTGGATAGCACAGCTTACGATCTTTCAAGCCAATTTCTAGTCCGCGCAACGCTAACTTTAACATCGCCGCAACCAGGTTCGGTCCCTGATTTAGAAGTCAATAATGCTTATAATATCAGGTGGGATCAGACAGGTGTTATTAAAGATACCTCTGGCAATACTCCTAGAGTAAAACTCGAATATTCCTTTACTGAGACTTTTGTCGGTCCTATCTTAATTGATGGTGGTATAGTAGTGCCCACGGAGTATCAAGCTGGCAAGTGGGAGTATGCTTGGACGATTCCCGACGAGATAGTAGATAATATAAGAGAAACAGTGTGGATAAGGGTATCTGATCCTAATGATAGCTCTACAAAAGATGTCATTGGTCCTTTCCGCGTAGTACCCGATATAGTAGTGACTTCTCCTGATGGAGATGATATGTGGTATGTTGGCGATACAACACACACTGTCGATTACACCATAACCGGCACTGTGCCTAGTGTAGAAATTTCCTATTCACCGCTAGGAGGAGCAGGTGGTTCTTGGGTTACTATCGGAACGCATACTATAAACACTTCTGGACTTGGACCGCACAGTGAATCATTTAGCTGGGGTTCAGTCGGAGGAATACCGCATATAAATTCAAACCAGGTAAAATTAAGAGTTATTGACCCCAGAGGTACTGATACTGAAGGTATATCCGCTGGCGACGCCACAATCAGGCCTAAGTTTACATTGACCAGCTTGACAGGTGGTAGTGAAGAGGTAGTGGATAGCGGGGTCCCGATTACCTGGACTAACACAGGTAGTGTTGATAATGTTTTAATAGAGTACTCTCTAGACTCAGGAGTTAATTGGAGCACAATAGAGGAGAACGAAGGTACTCAAGACGATGGCCAGGTCGACAATATTACAGATCAAAGCTATACTTGGACGATTCCCGATGACATTGATTATAATGTCAGAGTCCGTGTAAGCAATGCCCTGGAACCAGATCCTAGTGATCCAGGAGCTTATTCGTCTTCCAGCAACGACTTCAGAATTAAGGGTGCATTAGCCATTACTAATCCAACATCTGTTGATTCTTGGGATATCGGTAAGGGTTATGCTGAAGATAATGATATTGATATTACCTGGGATACTGCCGGTAGTATAGACGAAGTAGATCTGTTCTATTCTATAAATAACGGTTCGACATTCCCATATACAATTGCAACTTCAGTAACCAATACCGGATCATATCAAAGCTGGGCTGTTCCTGATGCACAATCCGGGGAGGCAGTAATCCGCGTCGTCGATTCTTATAATACAAACTGCAGTGACGTGCTTGATGATTCAGAGCCTTTCCATGTTATCGGCTACTTGCTGCTGTTATCACCTAATGGCGATGAGTCATGGTCCGTAGGCGAAACTAGTGATATTACTTGGGAGTGGGGTGGAACTTTAACTCAGGTAACACTTAGTTACTCTCTGGACCAAGGTACAAGTTTCCCTGCAGGCCAAGTCATTGGCACAGTTCCTAATGGCTCAGGCGCTGGAGGTCCGGGAAACATCTATCCATATACTTGGACAATCCCAGACAAAATCTCTGGCTTGGTTCGCGTTAAAGTAGAAGCTTACAATGACGATACGGTCTATGATACTTCAGATGCAAACTTTGATATAGTGGGTGCATTAAGTGTTATTGCGCCTGCGAACGGAGACCGCTGGATCACTAATAAAATCGAGAATATCCAGTGGATACCTTCCGGTACCATGAATGAAGTAACCATTAAGTATTCTATTGATGAAGGAGCGAGCTATCCATATACTATTGTTAGCGGCTTAACTAATGTGGCCAGCGGACAGACGGGTAGCTATCCTTGGCAGGTACCCGGTGGTGGTGTTGACGTGGCACACGCTGCATTAGAAGATCACCTTGTCACAGAAGGCGAGTTGGCAGGCTCATTCGAGAGTGGTAGCCCGCTAAATTCAGTAGTTAGAGTGTATGATGCTGCTGATTCGCAAGCGTATGGAGATTCAGCAGATTTTACTATAGACTACTACAATGTAGATTGGGAGATGCGAGATCTATTGACCAATCAAGAGATGTCAGATCTCACAGGAGTCTCTACGTCTGGTTGGGAATTTGCAAATAGAAGTTCTCCTATATCTACCCGTACTCCATATGGCCAATGGGATTTCGTTTGGTCTGCAACAGGCTTTGGAGATGAACTGCAGAATTTGGACAGTTTCTCCGATTTAACCGGTGACGATAAAATCATGTTCTTTATGGAGACTGACGTTGTTCACATTTGGAGATCAGAAGTCAGGTATGCATATGTTCCAGACACCGATACTTTAAATATGACTGCCTGGCTAGAAAGAGATGGCAGTTTGATTACCGGTGGAGTTTTCTGGGATACTAAGATATACTCTGGGACTACGCTTTTGAAAACCATGACTCATAATACAGAATCTTGGAGGTTAGATTGCGTACTAGATCCTTATTCAGATCCTCAAACCCCTAGCTCCAGTGGTGTTTATGGGGATACATGGATTGATACAGATTTAGATAGTGGTCAGATCTACACGCTTGTTACCAGAATACAGATTGGAACAGGTGGTACGATTACTACGCCTTCTACCTTAGAAATCACTGTATCTAGTGTGTTAGATGAGATGGAATCTGTTCTTGTTGCGCAATTAGATGTACCGTTGTCTCAGGTTCGCGCAGATATAGCGAGTGAATTCGAAGGCCAGTTGGAAGTAATCGGCGGCGCTATGTCATCACAAACTAAGGCTATTCAAGATAAGATGAGTGAGTTTACACAGGCTGCAAACACACTAAAAGGCGCAGCTGCTAACAGTTTGATTTCAGCGGGACAGCTAGACGCTGCAGCTGGAGTAAGTCAAGTTGCAGCTTCGGATCTACAGTCAATCGCCAGAAGGCAGTCAGCCAAGTTGTTGATACCACAGGCGGTTGTCACAGGTGAACCAGCAAAGATGCGTTATCGTGGTTATTCAACAGGATTGAGTCCTTTGATTGATATTCTTGATTTTGAGAATAGTCCCATAATTACTGCTCAACCAATGATTGAAATTCCAGGTAAGCCAGGCCTATATGAGTATGAAATTGCTAAGATTGATGCTGATATCTATGTACCTGGAGTACCATTTACAGTAATCGTCACAGATAATTTCACAGGAAACGTAGAGTCTGGCGCAGTGTTTGTAGAGACAGCACTGGGACAACTATTATTACCTGGTACTGTTCTTTCTGGCGACAAGGTAATCTTGCGATTCCGCGGTAAAGGAGGATGGAAGCCTGAAATAACTATAGTCGATTATGAAGGCACAACGATCGTAGAGACTACGCCCATGGAAGAGCTTAAAGGAAAAGAGAAAGAAGGTTACTTTTCGTATACAATTACTAAGATCACAGGTGATGAGTATGTGCCTGGTAAGCCAGTTACAGTAACAGTACACGAACCAACTACGGATACTACTGAATCCGGGACATTCATGGTCGAATCAACTTCACTATCTAGCTTAGAAGGCCTAGTTGCATCTGGTGCAGGCGCAAAGCAGGTAGCGCAAGATGCATTAGACTCTATTAATGCGGTCAGAGGAAGTTTGGCTACTGGTGGTGACGTAGGTATGACCTTAGAAAACATTAAATACAAGTTAGGCAGAATACCGAAAGAGATTGCTTCAGAAGGTATTACCGCACCTATTGTAAACAAAGTAAACGAGATCAAGGAGCAGTTCATACAGTTTGTCGGTGAGGAGGGATATGACTTTAGCACACTATTAGAAACGGGTCTTGTTGAATCAGTAACAGTAGGAGATATACGCACGACAACCGATAAGATTAGTGGTGCTTCTGATTTAATAGGTGAGATAATAGAAAGAGAATTTGGAGGTTCTGATAAACCGGTCATACAGTTATTGTTTGAGTAATAAAAAGAAGGTGATATAATAAATCAAGATATTAAAAGATTTCAGGAGGTGTAGATGAAACAATCACACAAATGGGTTCTTTCCTATAATATTTCCCGCCCAATGAATTATTCTCTTATCTTTTTTTACTTTAAGAAAATTACCTTATGTGCTTTATTGATGTTTTTTTGCTTATTTCTATTGGCTAAAGATGGCTTAGCGCAGGAAGAAGAGCGCCAGCCTATCAAGATGCGCGTCGTGGCGGTCAATCCTTCCGCAGATAAGGATCAGACAGTTCCTATTAAGATCTATCTGCCTGAAGAGGTAACGCCAAAGGATATTATAAGCAGCAGAGATTTAGATATAGAATATGACGATAATGAGTCTATGTATTATGCTTATAAAGAAGGCGTATTGTTGAAGCCTAAAGAGACAAGGGTTTTTGAGGTTGAAGTAAGGGATGTCTGGATAATACCACAGGCCAAGTTGGATGCATTTGGAAAGCAGACTACTATTATATTAGAGCGACTAGAAGAAAGTGAGTTCTATGATGGAGCTAAAGTGCTTGGCGATGCCATATTTATCTCTTTGGATATAGTCGCACGTACTCAGAACGATGAGACCGTAGGGCGTAAGCAGCACATTGGAATTTATCGTCACAACGTTAAAACTCTAGATGAAGTAAAGGAAAGTATCGAGAGGCTAGAGAGGCTGCTTACTCTGGCTAGTGCTTTACCTGTGCCAGAGATATTAGAGAAGAAACAGGTAAAGATAAAAGCCCCAACAAAGACTACCACTTGGATGATAATTTTTATAATTATCGTATTTATGGGGATGCTGGCTGGAGTTTTCTTCTTCACCTGGCACGTCCAAGCGCGCTCTACCAAAGACTTTATAGGCGATGCGCGCAAAAACGCGTTTTCCAAAGGTAGTGATTCTTCTCGAAAAGGGGAGGGTAAGGGGTAGAGAGTGATTTTTGCTACAAAATTCACCATCCCATTTAGAAATTCCTTTCTAAATGGGATTTTTTATCTGTCTTCACCAGACATTAAGAAGCTAGGGTATGGCTTTGGCGGATACATATAGGTGGTTTGAGTTTATTTATGAGTTTTCATATAAGATAAATAGACAATAAGATAGGAATATGATAGAATAATTTAAAATGCTAGATGTAACTATTATTAGTCCTAGACAAATGGTGTTCAAGGGGCAGGCAAATGGCGTTATTTTGCCCGGAGAGTACGGTGTTTTCGAGATATTGTTGTTCCATAAGCCGTTATTGAGCCGGTTGATTGGGGGCAGAATTGATATCGACGGAAATTCATATCCAATATTGAGAGGAGTGGTTAAAGTAGAGCAAAACAGAGTAACTGCTATTGTGGAGCGGTAGTGAATTCCACACAGGTGGATGTACCTATATAAACGATGGATAGGAATATAGCGCTTACAATATTTTTTACTTTGTGCATAATGGGGCCGTGTGCTGTTTTTGCTTTTAGCGCTTATGCTAGTATTATTTCACTTGGCCGCAATCCTTCAGCTGCCCCAAAAATTTTTACCGCAATGATTATAGCCTTGGTATTTGCCGAGGCTTTAGCTTTTATTGCGATGTTAGTAGTATTCCAATTGTATGGTTAGAGAACTTTTAATTATTAATTATAAGGAGTAAGAATGCCCTGGGTTCAAATAGCAATCCTTTTAATATTCGCCTCTATAGGTTTGATATTCTTTTTACGGCACATCTTGACACGTCACTACTCAAATGTAACCAACCGCCTAGATGAACTTACTAAAGGTTATGCCAATAAACAGGCAGAGTTAGATAAGCGTTTTAGGCAGGCAAAACAGGAGTATCAAGATACAATCATTAAAGCCAAAAAAAATGCAAGTGAATTAAGGGAGAAGGTCCTTCAGGAAGCGAATGGCGAAAAGGAAAGGATTCTGAAGGAAGCTCATCAGAGAAGCGAGGATATGGTTGAGCATGCAGAGAAGACTTGCGAATTCTTGAAAAAAGAGATTGAGCGCAAGATTGAAGAAGGGGCATTGAGTAGGGCTTGTGGATTATTGCAAGATTCACTGCCGGATAGCTTTCGTCAGGAACTTCATGGGCTTTGGATGAAAGAGTCCAGCAAGGCGGAGTTTCAGATAGGGCGCCTAAATTTACCCAAAGATATTAAGGAAGCAAAAGTAGTCTCTGCTTTTCCTTTGACCCAACAGCTTCGGGAAGATTTCCATGGAAAACTAAAGAATAAATTGGGTGGTAGTGTTGGCTTGAAGGAAGAGGTCGATTCAGGGTTAGTGGTAGGATTTATTATAACTATGGGTAGCGTAGTTATTGACGCGAGTTTAAGGTATAGGATTCAAACCGCTGCAAAAAATACTTAGTCTCAAATCTAAAATGCAAAAGACGTCGGAAACAAATTTTGATATCAGGGAAGTGGGAAGGATTAAGTCTGTGCGTCAGTTTATTGTTATTGCCACAGGTCTTAATTCTTGTATAAATGGGCAAATTGTCCAGTTTGAGCAAGGTAATCTGGGATTGGTGATGGGGTTTAAAGGGGATGAGGCGCAGATTTTAGCCTTAGGTTTGGATGTTACTTTTTGTGCAGGAGATGAAGTTTATAATAGAGGGCAATCGCTATCTCTGCCCGTAGGAGATGCCTTTTTAGGTAGGGTGGTAAATAGCTTATGTGAACCTGTCGATGGTTTAGGGCCGATTGAATCGAGCGAGTCTTGTCCTGTATTTAGCGAAGCTGCAGGCGTTATGGATCGGGCTCCCGTAGATAAAACTTTTGAGACAGGAACTCTAGTTATGGATACGGTCATTCCTATTGCTAAAGGTCAGCGCCAGCTCCTTATAGGCGATAAGCTTACAGGTAAAACTAGTGTAGCTTTAGATATGGTATTAAATCAAAAAGGCAAAGAGGTTGTTTGTATTTATTGCTGTATTGGTAAGCCTTATTCTAGTTTATTGAAGATACTTAGTTTATTTCGAGAAAGAGATGTAATGCCTTATTCAATTGTAGTGAGCAGCGTAAGTTCAACATCTGTGGGAGAGCAGTACCTGGGACCTTATGTAGCAAGTATGTTAGGTGAGCACTTCATGAATAAAGGAAAAGACGTTTTGGTGGTTTTTGATGATTTGACTAAACATGCCTGGATTTATAGGCAGATATCTTTATTGCTTGAGCGCGCACCTGGAAGAGAAGCTTATCCTGGAGACATTTTTTATGTTCATTCACAATTAGTGGAGAGGGCAGGGTATTTGAAACCGGAACTAGGCGGTGGTTCAATGACATTCTTTCCCATAATCGAGACACTACAGGGCGACCTTACCGGGTATATACCAACCAATATGATTTCTATGACAGACGGACAAATATATTTTAATTCTGCTCTTTTCAAAAAAGGGATTAAACCAGCGATTGATTTTGGTCTTTCGGTATCTCGAGTCGGAAATAAGGCGCAGTGGCCAGGTATGAGGGCGTTTAGTAAGAATTTCAGGCTTGATTATTTACAATACCAAGAGCTTTTACAGATGACTAGATTACGTACTTCTGGGTTATCTCAAGAGGCTCAAGCTCGTCTTAAAAGAGGAGAGGTATTGACGCAAATCATCGTTCAAGATAAGAATAGCCCTGTCTCTATAGAGCAACAGATAATATATCTCTATGCAATAGAGGCAAAAATGTTGGATGGTTTATCTGCGCAGGAGATTGAGCTATTTAAATTAGAATTCTCTAAATTTCTTCAAAAGGAACATCCGGATCTATTTCCTGGAATGCGTGCTTCTAGAGAGTTGTCAGAAGAGGACAAAAATAAAGTAGGAACAGCCCTGAAGAAGTTTTTTAAGAAATAAATATGGCTACCATAGCTGATGTTAAAAAAGATATGGAGTTTTACCAGGACTTCGGTTCTCTGATCGAAGCCCTTAAGTCGATTACAGTTGCACAATTCCATACTTTAGAAAAGAAGATTAAGACTTTTGATGAGTTCGCTAGTATTTTAGAGAGTTTTTTTCATTTGATAGATCTAAAATCCGTCTGGCATCCTTTTGTACAGGCTCAAGTCGCAGGCGTAGGAGTAGTCGCGATTACCTCAGATGCTGGTCTTCTGGGAGGATTTAATAATCGCATAATGCATGTTGCAATGAATTATTTGCGCAATCCTCAAAATAAACTGATAGTCGTGGGCTCTCAAGGCAAAAGGATTGCGGAGGGCTTTAAGGTTTCTTTTGAATTCTTCACCGGAGCAGAAGAAGGGGAGAGGCATTCCAGAGCGGTGCAGATTAGAAATTATATTATTGAAGACGTTCTTTATAGGCGCTTAGGCGCGCTGAAAGTTATATACGCATTTGCGCCCTCAATTACAAATCAAAAAATTGTTGAGTATGATCTTTTGCCTTGTACGGAGTGGCCAAAAGATCATACTGGGCCTACTGGTCGTAATCCATTAGAGGGCGGTGGAGATTTGGGTCAACCGGGTCTCGACTATATCTTAGAGTCTCCAGTTGGCAGCATTATAGAGTACTTAGCTTACCTTTGGATTGGCCAGAGGTTGTTTGAAATTTTACAGTTTAGTCGCTTAGCTGAGTATGCAGCGCGTTTTGTCCATTTAGAAGAGAGCTCACAAAAAATAAAGGATCTTGATGAGAAGTTGAGGCTTCAGTATTTTCGTGTGCGTCACGGGATTATTGATCAGCAGATGCGTGAACTTTTTGCCGCGAGGTCTTTGTATGCCAGAAAATAAGAATACAATTGAGGGCCATATTGTAGCTGTTCAGGGTCCGGTAGTAGATGTTAAATTTTCCCATACGCATGATATGCCGAACATCTATAATGCTATCTATGCCAAAACGGTAGATGACAGGGGAGTAATTTTGGAAGTTGCTGAACACATTCCGGGCAACATTGCTCGTTGTATTGCCATGAGTTCAACTTTGAATTTACAGCGTAATACTCCCGCATATGCAAAAGGTACTGGCATTGAGATTCCGGTAGGAAATGAGTTGTATACACGGATTGTAAATGTCATTGGTGCGCCAATCGATCAAAAGGGAGATATCCAGTCAAACGAATACTTTCCTATTAGGCGACCACAGCTGGGAACACAAGTTAAGATGACGGGGAAACTGCAGAAGGGCCACGAGATAATGGAGACCGGGGTGAAGATGATAGACTTATTGTTTCCCCTGGTTAAAGGCGGCAAGACGGGAATATTAGGTGGCGCAGGCTTAGGAAAGACGATTATAGTTTTGGAGTTAATTTATCAGGTTATAAATAAACATCAAGGTACTTGTGTATTCACGGGAGTGGGAGAGCGTATACGCGAGGGTAATGAATTATATTTTGAGCTCTCCAAACGCAATATTCTACCTCGAATGGCTATGGTATTTGGCCAGATGAATGAGTCTCCCGGTGCGCGTTTTGGAGCAGCTATGACCGGTGTTACACTGGCAGAAGCCATACAACGCAAAAATAAAGATGTGCTTTTGTTTGTGGATAATATCTTTCGATATGTACAGGCTGGCGCTGAAATATCTACGCTTTTGGGCCGAGTACCTTCAGAGACTGGCTATCAGCCAACGTTAATTTCTGAGGCCAGTGAGTTTCATGAAAGGATAAGGTCATCTTCAGAGAGCGGTGGTTCCATTACGGCTATTGAAGCAGTTTACGTGCCTGCTGACGATCTTACCGATCCGGCGGTAGTCGCTATTTTTAGTTTCTTAGAGTCTATATTGGTTCTTTCTCGTGAACGTGTTCAGATGGGCCTTTATCCAGCGATAGATCCCTTACTTTCGTCTTGTGCTAATCTTGACCCTGATATTGTCGGACGTCGTCATTTCGATGTGGCACAAGAGGCGATCAAAATTTTTCAGAAGTATGCCGAGCTCAGGCGTATCGTTTTGGTTATTGGTATTGATGAACTTTCTCAAGCTGACCGTATCATCTATGAGCGAGCACGAAAGTTGCAGAATTTTCTCACGCAGCCATTTTTCGTTGCCGAGGTCTACACGGGTAAGAAGGGTGAGTATGTTACGACACAAGAGACAGTAGAAGGCTGCGAACGCATTATCTCTGGCGATCTGGATAAAAAGTCAGAACAGCAATTATATATGATAGGAGCTTTGAAATAGGATAGTTCCCTACTTTCAAATTATTTAAAATGGCGAGTAATTACGATAAAATCCTATTCAATGTATTAATTGATAAAGGTCTAATCAAAGAGGCGCAAGTAGACTCTGCTATAAAAGAAGCCGATAAGACTTCTCAATCATTCGCCTCCGTCTTAATAAAGAATGGCTTGGTTCCCGAGGAAAAGGTGTTGTTGATTCTTTCTGAGAAATTAAATATTCCCTATGTTAATTTAAAAGGTGTCTCCATTGAAACGACAGCTATCGATAAGGTCCCTCTAAAATTCACCACTTACTATAAATTCGTTCCCATAAAGTTTGAAAATAATGTTTTGACCATTGCCGTCTTTTATCCTTTAGATATTAAGATTCAGGATGAGATAAAGGTTTATTTAGGGTTTGATATAGAGATGGTGCTTGCCTCTGAAGCTGATATATTAGAGAAGCTTAAAATACACTATGGCCTGGCCGCAGACACTATTCAAAAGATTATATCCAAGACTCCTACAAAACAGGCTTCAGATACGGGGATCAGCGAGGGTAGGGTAGTAGAGGATATTGAAAAGTTAGCTGGAGAAGCATCCGTAATAAAATTAGTCAGTCAGATAATCTTAGAAGGTTATAAAAGGAGGGCTACGGATATACACCTTGAACCTTACATGGGCAAGATTAGGCTCAGGTATCGTGTCGACGGCATTCTTTATAGTGCCCCTGTCCCGCCGGAAATCAAGAGCTTCTTTAATTCTATACTCTCTCGAATAAAGATTATGTCGAGTTTGAATATAGTCGAACGTCGTCTGCCCCAAGATGGCCGGGCGATTGTAAAGATTGGAGACCAGCGCCTGGATCTAAGAGTTTCTTTTGTGCCAACCCCATATGGCGAGAGCGTGGCTATTAGGATTCTGCCTACAAAGATGCTGTTTAGTCTGGAGAAGCTGGGTTTAGAGGGAACTGATTTAGAAAAATTTGAAGGGTTGGTAAAGAAGACCCACGGAATAATATTTGTTACAGGGCCGACTGGCAGCGGTAAGACTACTACTCTTTATGCCTGTTTGAGTGAAATCAATACTGACCACCGCAAGATGATAACCATTGAGGATCCTATAGAGTATGAATTAGAAGATGTTACTCAAATTCAGGTTCAACCAGTGATTGGCCTGGATTTTGCTCGTGGGTTGCGTAGTATGTTAAGACACGATCCCGATGTAATGATGGTAGGGGAGGTGCGTGACCGTGAAACTGCGGAGATAGCTATCAGAGTAGCCTTGACAGGCCATCTTGTATTTTCTACTCTGCATACCAATGACGCTGCCGGTGGGATAGCTAGATTATTGAATATTGGTATTGAGTCTTATCTTGTGGCCTCTAGCGTGGAAGCATTCATTGCTCAAAGATTGGTAAGATTGTTATGCCCACATTGCAAGTTAGAGGACAAGAATCAACCAGAGCAGATAAAGGTCTTAATTGCAAAAGATCTGAGTTTAGCTTCTAGCAAGGAGATAAAGGTATTTAAGGCGGAAGGCTGCGATAAGTGTAATAAGACTGGTTTCTTTGGTAGGACTGCGATATATGAGATTCTTTTGGTCGACGACGCCATAAGGGAATTGATTATAAAGAATGCCTCGGCGAGTGAGATAAGAGGGATGGCTCTAAAGAGAGGGATGCGCATTTTACGTCAGGATGGCTGGAGAAAGGTTTTAGATGGACAGACTAGCCCGGAGGAGATAATGAGGGCTACGCAGGAAGAGAAACCTATCGAACAAGGAGAGCGAGAAGTTATTACTAGAAATAATACTTCTGGGGAAGTCGAGTCTAGGAGTGGCGTTTTTCAAGGCAGAGTTGTCAAAGATTCTTCTTCTCAAAAGTCATCTGGCTCTCAAGAGTCAGAAGACGCAGAAGAGAGAGTCTATCGCAGATTGAATACCGAGGTAAATATAGAATACAAGCTTGTTAAATCCAAGATAAAATCTCCTGTTAAATCCAACATAAAATTACCTAAGGGCAAATATCTAACACAACAGTTTAGTATTACATATAATATTAGCGCTGGAGGATTGTTTTTTGTTTCTTCTGATCCCATGCCTCTGGGTTCAATTTTGGAGTTAAGAATAGCTCTGCCAGATGCAGCTAAGCATATAGAATGCCTGGGTAAAGTTACGAGAGTGGAAGAAGTTGCGGCTGGTAAGACTTATAATATCTCAATTTGTTTTTTAGATATGCCAAGTGCGGAGCGGGCACGCATAAATAAATATATAGAAGAAGAGTTTGGGTAGGTATATGCCAATATTTAAATATCGCGCAAAAAACGGACCTAAAAGCGTAGAAGGCTCTATAGAGGCCCAGAATAAAGAAGAGGTCATTGAGAAGCTGCACGTGATGGGATATGTGCCGGTACGCATTGAAGAAGGAGCTAAAAAAGTCCAATCTCAGCCCACGGCTTCAGGTGTCTTTCTGACTAGGGTAAAATCCAGAGATGTCACTATTTTTACACGTCAATTATCCAGCTTGATCAAATCAGGAGTACCAATTTTAAGAGGACTTGATATAATCACTAACCAATCAGGCAATCTTCATCTTAAAGAGATGCTTACTAATATTCAGGCTGAAGTCAGGGATGGTAAAGCGTTTTCTTCTACGCTGTTAAGTTATCCCAGGGTATTTTCTTCTCTATATGTGGCTATGGTGCGCAGCGGTGAAAGCAGTGGTACTCTGCAGGAAGTGCTTTTAAAGATTGCGGTTTATCGTCAGAAACAAGAACAGATTATGTCTCATGTGCGTGCCGCTTTAGCCTATCCTATTTTTATGGCTATCGTCGGAGCCGGTACAATAATTTTCATGTTTACTTTTGTAATGCCCAGGCTTATGCGTATATTCACTAAGATAGGTCAGGACCTACCGTTGCCTACACAAGTTTTAATCGCCATAAGCTCAGGGTTGCAGAAGTGGTGGCTGTGGATTATTTTAGGCGCAGTGATATTATTTTTTGTAATTAGACAAGGAACAAAGACAAAAGCTCAGAAGAGGTTTTTTAGCCACCTTAAACTTCGCTTGCCTTTAATCGGCGAGTTTGTGCATAAGAGTGAATTAGCCAGGTTTAGCCGTACCTTAGAAGTCCTTATAAAAAGCGGCATTTCTATTCTGGAAGCCCTGGAGGTTGCTATTCCTGTCCTAGATAATGAAGTCATAAGAGAGGAAGTCGCCAGGAGCGAAAAGGATTTAAGAGAGGGCAGTTCGTTTGGCAGGAGCTTGGAAAGTGCAAAGTCCATTCCTGAGTTTATGACTAGTTTGACAATAGTGGGCGAGGAGTCGGGTAGGTTGGATGAGGCCATGGCTGAAATAGCAACTTCTTATGAAAGAGATACAGATGAAGCTGTGAAGATGATGACTTCTCTTTTGGAGCCCTTAATGATTCTGATAATGGGTTTAATCGTCGGACTTATTGTTATTTCTATGCTTTTACCCATATTTCAGATGAACATGATGGTGCAGTAATGAAGATAAAAAAATTCAAGATTAATAAGATAGTGATTTCATTAGTGCTATTGTCTTCTGCGATCTTATCTATGAGTTCTAGCCTCCAAGCTGCCCAAGAAGACCTTTTGCAGTTGGAAGACCTTTTGCAGTTGAAGGGCGAGCATTTTTTTGTCTATTATCTGGAAGATGAACAATTTGCCCAAGACGTTTTGCGCAGGGCAGAATTTTATTACAAAAAGATAGCTGGTGAGTTAAGTTATGATAGACATTCAAAATTCTGGACATGGGAAGAGAGAGTAAAGATAATAATCTTTCCTAATAGGCAGTCCTATCTTAATACTACTGGCACGAATACTTGGTCAGAAGGTATGGCTAATTATAAGGAGAAAGAGATTACCAGTTATGTTTGGAGCGACGGCTTCCTAGATGCCCTACTTCCTCATGAGATTGCACACTTAGTTTTCAGGGATTTCGTGGGCTTTAAAGGAGAGATCCCTTTATGGTTAGATGAAGGCGTTGCGCAGTGGATGGAGCCAGCCAAGAGAGCAGATGCTATGTCTATAATGTTTCAGATAATGGAAGAAGAAAAGTCCCTGCCCTTAAAAGAACTGACGCAACTAGACTTAAAAAGTGGATCAGATAATGAGATAGTTTACGTGTTTTATGCAGAAGCAGTTTCGTTAGTAGGTTTTTTAATAAGAAAGTATGGTTCAAAGAGATTTGTAGAATTCTGTAGGCAGCTTCGTGATGGCAAGATGTTGGAATCGGCATTGACTTTTGCTTATCCTACTAAAATTAGGAGTTTAAAGCAGTTACAAGAAAAATGGATAGAGTATGTAATAATGGAGGGTGGTCAAAGATGATAAGGACCAAGAGCGTTAAGAGTTTGTTTAAAGTTGAAAAAGCCTTTACGTTAATTGAATTGATGTTGGTAGTAATAATTATTGGCGCATTGGCTGCCATGGTGTTGCCGCGTCTGACCGGTCGTTCTGAGCAAGCCAGGTCGAGTGCAGCCAAGGCAGACATTAAGGCAAATATTGCTACTGCCTTAAAACTGTTTGAGTTAGATACGGGTGGTTTTCCCAGCACTGAAGGGGGCCTAGAGGTCTTGTTGACTAATCCTGGTACAGCTACAAATTGGAAAGGCCCTTATTTAGAGACTAAGCCTATTGACCCTTGGGGCAGAGAATATCAATATGAATCTCCTGGTGCCCATAGGCCTCATGACTATGACCTGTATTCATTGGGCAAGGATGGCAAGGAAGGCAACGACGATATTACCAATTGGGAATAGATTTTAGTTTTTGTATCAATGGTTAAGCATATGGTGCTTAATAAGAAAAATATCATAGCCATAATTACAGTATGTATTTTTGCATTGTTGATATCAGGTTTAATAAGTAGTTACGCACAAGAAGAAGTTGAGGACACCATAAGAACTCAAAAAGGTTTAAGGTTTACAGTTCCTGAAGATTGGCCTATTGAGGAACGAAACGGTGTTGTTGCGCCTATACCCATAGAAGAATATATTGATATTAAGTTTAAACGCATCATTTCCCAGTTGGATTCTTTCAAAAAAGACCTGTCTTCTAAATTTGAGAAAATTAATTCTGACTCAGACGTTTCTAAATATGAGCTTTCAGGGAAATTCGATGAATTGAAATCCAGTATTGAGTCGGCAACGCAAGATTCGCAAGAGCTGTTCGTTAGCCTAGATACCTTAGAGGCAAAACTAAGTTCTGTAGAGGAGAGTTTGAGAGATTTATCCCTGAAGTTAAAAGCATCTGAAGTTAAAGATGAAAATATGGCAGAACTATACAAGGATATCGAATCTCGGATAGGCCAATTGGAAACAGACGTAGAAAATATGGAATACCATTCTGTTCCAGAAGGTGACCAGAGCTGGTATTGAACAACATTCTAAATGATTACACGCCAGATACAATGTGTTAAGCACAAGATATGTGCCATCTTTTTTTGAGATTACCTAAAAAATTAAGGCCTTCAAAAAGTTTTCGCAGTCGCTTTCCCTGCAATAGAGGTTTTACCCTAATTGAAATTATGGTAACTGTGGCGATTCTATCTTTCGGCATATTAGCCATATATGAGTCTTTTTTTATATCTATAGATGCCTTTAGCTACTATACAAATTATTTGAATGCTCAAGGGTGGGCAGGTGAGAAGGTCTGGGAAATACAAAATAAGCTTTTACGCTTAGACTCTCAAATGGTTAAAGATAATATAGGGACTTTTACGCTCAAGAATAAGGATTTCAATTGGGGTGCTACTATTAAGCCAATCGCTGGACAGAGCGGCGCATATAGGTTAGATGTCTTGTTATTTTGGAAGGAAGGCAGCAGGGAAAGATGTGTTCACCGAACAGTATATGCGATTAGTCAGCTCGAAAAATATGAGGAATTTTAGGGCATTATGTTAAGCAAGAGAAAAAAAAAGGGCTTTACTTTTGTAGAGATATTGTTGGTCGGTGCCATACTTGCAGTATTAGGCTTGACCTTATATACGACTCTTAGTAACGGCATAAACTTCTGGCTTAGGATGAGTCAAGAACAGCCGGCAGAGGAAATAATTCTATTCTTTGAGAGGTTCTCTCGTGATTTAAGAAATAGCTTTAGGTATGCCGGAATAGATTTTATGGGCAACAGTGATGAGATTAGTTTTCCTACCATTGGTCAGTTCCAATGGAAGGACGTGAAGAAAGAAGGAATCGGCAGGATAAGTTATTTTTTTGATAGGACCACGGATACTTTAAAGACAACCCAGTCAAATTATAGCCAAGCTTATCAGAATAAAGTTAGCTATGAGCGGGAGTTAGTCAAAGGAATTGAGTCTTTGAGCTTTAAATATTATTCCTATGATTCTGCAGAAAAAGTATTTTTCTGGGCAAGTTCTTGGCAGTATGGTGGTGATGGTAATTTTGGGGTAGTTGCCGAGAAAAGTATTCCCTTGGCGGTAAAGGTTGAGTTGGAAATTCAAGATGGACGCTTAAACAGGAAATTCCAGAAAACAGTGTTTATACCAGCGGCATACCACTCATCGTTTGCTAAACAGTAAGAATATGTATTTTACGAAAATTGATAACAGGCAAGGTAGCATACTTATTATAGCTCTCTGGTCGCTCTGTCTCTTGACTACGTTTGTTGTATATTCCGGATTGATTGTGCGTCAAAAGCTGAATTTAGTAGGTAGATTAAATACTAGAGAGGGCTTATTTTTTATGGGAGAGTCAGGCGTGAATACGGGTATTTTAGAGTTAAGAAAGAAAGACACATCAGACAGTTATTATGCCTTAAACGAAAACTGGAGCAATAGCCCAGGGGCTTTCAAAAATGTAGCGCTTAGTTCAGGAAGTTTTACGATTAGCTATTCTTATGTTGAGGAGGGTACAAAAAAATTAAGATATGGCCTTATGGACGAAACGAGCAAAATTAATATAAACAAAGCAGATGTAAAAGTACTGAGTCGATTGTTGGAAGTAGCTGCGGATCTAAATGACCAAAGAGCATTAAGCTTAGCCCATTGTATTGTTGATTGGAGGGATGTGGATTCTTTCTTCTCTCATCCACAATACGGTGCTGAAGATAGTGACTATAAAAACCTTAAAGCTCCCTATGAAGCCAAAGATGCTGACTTTGAAGTCATAGAGGAGTTGTTGTTGATTAGGGGTATGGATGAAGAAGTTTTTGGAAAGATAGAAGATTTTATTACAGTCTATGGAGAAGGAATAGTTAATATAAATACCGCTCCTCGAACAGTATTGTTGATTTTAGGCTTGAGCCGTGGGTTAACTACAAAAATTTTACAATTTCGAAAGGGCGATGATTCGATGAGCGGGACATTTGATGATAATGTATTTAGCAGCATTTCGGGGATTGTACTTGATATAACTGTTGATGACCTTTTGAGTACTTCTGAAGTAGAAGAGTTGACAAATCTTGTTTCAAATGGTATTTTTATTACTAAATCCAGCGATTTTATGATTAAATGTTTAGCGGAGTTAAATAATAAAGATGAAAGATCAGAGATAACTGCCATAGCCGATCAGGATGGTTTTATCAGATATTGGCGCCAAAATTATTATTAAATAAAATTGTTTAAGTTATCTTGTTTTTGTCCTAAAATATAGTTATGAAGAAGCCGAAACTTAGCTTTCAAAAATTAAAAGTATTTTCTCAGTTGGGTCCCAAAGACACCGTATGCCTAAATTTTAGCAGCGACACATTGAAACTTGCTTATTCTAAGGTTTTTCCCAAGAAGAGAGAGATGGCTAATCTGGCTAGTCGGGGCATCCAGGGGTTGTCTGATGAGGAAATATCCAAGTTGATAAAGACTTCTTTCGGAAGTCTAGATCTAGTAGATCCGGAAGTTATCTGTGTCATCTCAGCACATTCGACCATCACAAAGAATATTGAAATTCCTTCTCAAGATCCGGATGAGATAAGAGAAATTATCAACCTGCAGGCGGGAAGACATACTCCTTATTCACGGGAAGAGATAATTATTGATTATATCAATCTGGGCACGCATAAAAAACACTATACAAAGATCTTACTTATAATCGTTACTTTAAGTGTTGTCAGAAGACAGATTGAAATATTGGATCGTGCAGGATTTAAGACTGAAAATATCTTTTTTGCCCCGGAAGTAATAAGTAGGTTTTATGCTAAAAGTTTAAAGCTTAGGCTTGAATCTGGCGTATTTACACTTTTAAATATTGATACTAACTTTTCAGATTTTATTATTACCTCTGGCGGAAAATTAATATTTATCAGAAGCATTCCTATAGGTGCAAAGCAGTTGACAAATGAAAAAGATAGGTACCAGATAAGATTTGTTGAGGAGGTCAAAAGATCTATAGAGGCTTATACAAACGAACATATTGATAAACCCTCTGATAAATTTATCATGACCGGTACCGCAGAAGACAATCCTGATATCAAAGACATGTTAGCCGAGAGATTGAGCACTCCCATAAATTTCACATCATATTTAGAGGCTATCGATATTTATCCCAGCGCCTTAAAAGAGGCGACTTCCAATAAGACTATATCATTCTTAGATGTTATCGCACCTCTTATGGCAACAGGGCGTAATGAAACTAATTTTATTCCAGAGGAGATAAAGCTAAGGAAATTATTTGAGGAAAAAAGCAAGGATTTGATAAAGATAGGAATTTTTGTAATGATTATCTTAGCTTTAATCAGTGGGATTTTTTTGGGTAAGATCTATTTTAAGAGTGCATATTTAAGTAACTTGAGGAAGAAGTACGCACCTATAAATGAAGAGGCTAGGACCTTGGAGAAGACTTTCTCCAGGTTAGAAGCGGTCAAATATTATTTAAAGGATAGAGGTATTTCTTTGGAGATATTAAGTGAGCTCTATAATCTTATTCCTGCGGATATGCGGCTTAAAGATATCAGGCTGGCTGCGGAAGGAAAATTTACTCTTTCCGGCAACTCGCGCACAATGGCCATAGTATTCTCTTTTATAAGCAATATGGAAGAATCGAAGTATTTTACGAATGTTGAGACGAGGAGAACGACTAAGAGAAAAGAATTAGATGAGGAGTTGGTGGATTTTGAGATCCTTTGTATAGTTGACGAAGGGGCAATTCGCCAGGAAGAGAAATGAAGTTAGGCATAGCTACTTTTTTAGCAAAGTTAAATGTAAGGCAAAAGGTTCTTTTTTATGGAGCGATAGTTTTTGTTGTTATCGCTCTACTGGACCGTATCGCCATCGCTCCCGTATTGTCCATAACGCATCAATTAGAAGACCAGATTAGCCTTGAAGAGGACAAGATAAAGAGAAATCTGAGTATTCTTGCGCAAAAGGAAATCCTGTCTGGGAACATAGCCCAATTTGATTCTTACTTGGGCGAGGCAGAATCCGAGGAAAAAGAAATAACCTCTTTTTCTAAAGAGATTGAGAATTTAGCCAAAAAGGCTTCAGTGTATTTGATTGGCATAAGGCCTGCCGGTAAAAAGGAAGAGGGAGTAACAAAGAGATATTTATTAGAACTAGACTTCGAGGCCAAAATGGTGCAGTTGTTTGAGTTCTTCTATGCGGTAGAGAATTCGAATAAGTTGACCAAGATAGAGTTGTATCATATTACGCCTAAGTCGGCCGGATCCAGCATCGCAACTTGCAACATGCGGGTCTCTAAGGTCATAATCCCTAAATAATTTTAAACATCTGCAAATTTTTCTAAAATAACAAGAACCTATGAGTCTTTTTTTTCTTTTTATAGGCGGTGTGCTGACTGGTCTTTCCGGGGCGATGATCCCCGGGCCGCTCTTTTTATTTACCGTATCTGAATCGTTAAAGAAAGACTCTAAGGTAGGCCTTAAGATTGTCTTGGGGCATATTTTAATCGAAGGCTTGCTTATTGTCCTGATTGTTATCGGCCTTAAAGATTTCTTGCGTTCGACACTATTTATAAAATCAGTCTCCATAGTGGGGGCACTGGCGCTTGCGGGTATGGGCTTAATGTTGTTACGTAAGTCTTCCCAAATGAGCCTTAGTCCCAAAAAGCAGTTCAGCTCTGACTATGGCGTGGTTACAGGGGGATTTATTTTTAGCGCTGCTAGTCCTGGTTTTTTTATCTGGTGGGCGACTATCGGTGCTTCGGTCTTTTTGCAGGCCCTGCTTTCGGGTATTATCGGCCTTGTTATTTTGACTCTGGGCCACTGGTTAGCGGATTTTGCCTGGCACTGGTTCCTTTCTTACTCGATAAATAGAGGTAAGCAGTACTTAAACGACTTGCTCTATCAAAGGATTATGCGAGCACTCGCCCTTGGCCTTATGTTGATGGGTGTATACTTTTTGGTTCAGTTTTTTCGAATAAGTTAAAGCAAACAAGTTTAGGAATATTGTAAGGTTGGATATAAAGGCATTGACTTCATTTCGTCATTGTGTTAAAATTCTTTTTCTAATCGAATTTCAAATCACAGAGTTGTAAAATAGTGTTAATTTTTAGGGGGTTATTATGAAACGCGAAATGGTGCCTCATGATGGTAACAGTGCGGTAGCCCATGTTGCCCATGCTACGAATGAGGTAATTGCAATCTATCCGATTACTCCATCATCTAATATGGGTGAAATTTCCGATGCCAAGTCTTCAAAAGGTGAAGTTAATATTTGGGGCACAGTCCCTAACGTAGTAGAGATGCAGTCAGAGGCAGGCGCTGCTGGTGCAGTTCACGGTTCTCTGACTTCCGGTGCATTGACGACTACTTTTACCGCATCACAGGGGCTTCTTTTGATGATTCCTAATATGTATAAGATTTCCGGGGAGTTATTGCCTGCGGTCTTTCATATTGCTGCGCGTTCGATCGCCTGCCAAGCGCTTTCAATCTTTGGAGACCATTCAGATGTCATGGGTGTGCGTTCAACCGGCTGGGGCATGCTTGGTTCCGGGAGTGTGCAGGAGGCGATGGACTTTGCGCTTATCGCTCAAGCTGTCACCCTTAAATCGCGCATACCTTTTTTACACTTCTTTGAAGGTTTTCGAGTGTCTCATGAAATACAAAAAGTAGAGGAGTTGACTTTTGAGGATATGAGACAGATGATTGATGATGATCTGGTTAGGCAGCATCGAAGCAGAGGAA
>JBHPGU010000025.1:0-27551 GCA_042570265.1 Candidatus Omnitrophota bacterium
TTTCTGGTCTTAACTAAACCAAAACGATTAGATATTCTATGCACATGCGTATCAACACATATTCCTAGTTTATGGAAACCTAGGGTTAAAACTAAATTCGCTGTCTTCCTACCAACTCCTCCTAAAGTAAGAAGATCCTCCAATCTGCTAGGCACTTTTCCTTTAAAGCGCAAGATCAAATCCTTGCAAATCTTCTTTATGTTTTTTGCTTTTACGCGAAAAAATCCTACGGGGTAAATTATCTTCTCTAATTCTTTTAGTGGAATTTTCGCAATCCGGGAAGGACTATCTGCCAATTTAAATAATCTACTGCTAGCAGCACTCGTGGTTTTATCTTTAGTTCTCAAAGACAAGATACAGCTGATGAGAACAAAAAATGGCTTGTTGTGCTCTTTTGATATTTGTGTAACTGAAGGGCTTGGGAAGCTACGATAATAATTCTTTAGTATAGGAATTATTTTTTCTATATCTTTTGTAGACATCCTGGATTATCTTGGCCGGCTAAATTTAAAGCAGCTTAATATGTGCAGAGTGATAATAAGAATAACTGTATGCACAAAAATCGGAAAACAATTAATCGGCAATTTAAATATTCCTAAAGTATTCATGGAAATACCAAGTAGGAGATTTATTTTAGGAACTAGCTCTAAACCGATCTTTGCAAACAAAGACAAAAAACTTGGGATAGACGAAAAGAACTCCCTAGATAGGGATACCCCAAAACCAGCGATTATAATAAAAAATGTTAAGATGCCACTAATGGCATTAGGTATTAGTGTATAGAAGAATATCAATAAAGATGTGTAGATCATTACTAAAACAAGGCTAACGCCCATACCCATCAATATATTTACGCTAAACTCTCCGGTATGAAAATAAACTATTCCCCACAAGCTCAAGACCATAACCAACCAATTCAGAAAAATAACTTTAAATAGTCCAAAGAATACGCCTTCAATTATATGCCATCTTCTAACGGGTTTTGATAGTAGCATGCACAGGCTGTGTTCCGAAAGAATTTCTTGCATAACGCTTAAGCCAACAAAGACACTTATAAGCATAAGAAACATATTTATACCCATAAATCCAATTTGTAAGGAAGCGATCCTAGGCGCCATGCCCTCGAATAACCTGGGATCGTTTATGAAAAATGGTATATTGGATAAAAGCACGAAGAGTACGGATAAAATCAAGAAGCCATACATTAGTTTTTCTTTAGAGGCAACTCTGAAGATATCCCGGGATATTGTCCTAATTAATTTTAGCGACTCTAATAAATTAGCCATTCGCTTTGACTTTCTTTAAGAATTCGTCCTCTAAACTCATGTGCTTTTTTAGCTCGTGAGTGGCTCCCTCTTCAAGCAATCGCCCTTGTTTAATGATTGCAAATCTATCACAAATCTTCTCAACTTCAGAAAGTATGTGAGATGACATAAAGATAGTTGTGCCCTTGCCCTTTAATTTCAGCAGTAAATTCCTTATCTTCTCTATTATCAGTGGATCCATATATACCGTAGGTTCATCCAAAAGCAACAATTCAGGATTATTTATCAAGGCTATGGCTAAACCCAAGCACCTCTTTTGCCCCATGGATAAATTCTTTACACATTCTTTTTTTTGATCATAAATTCCTACCTCATCTAAAATCTGTTTAATCAATTCTTTTTGCTTCTGTTTGGGAATATTAAATATCTCGCAATAAAACTGTAGTAATTCATAAACTCTGTAGTAGCCAGATATTTCTGGGGATTCGGGTAAATAGCCTATGCGTTTTTTTATTTCTATGTCTTGTGGCGAAAATTTCTTTCCAAATAGTCTTATTTCACCACTGGTAGGCTTAGTAAAACCTATGAGCATCTTGATAGTGGTTGTCTTCCCTGCTGCGTTAGGGCCCAAAAAAGCAAAGATTTCACCCTTATTGATTTGCAATGTAAGATTGTCTACTGCTGCGACATTAACTTTATTTAATAGAGAAAATCGCCTAAAGGTCTTATTCAGGTTATTTGTCTCAAGTATGACCATATATTTTATTTGTTCTTGTTTAAAATTAAATCAAACTTAATATTTCTTTTTGATAATTCTTCTTTAAATAAATCTGTGGATTGAAACAAAAAAGCATCTATTCCTGACTTTAGGGCGGCGTCAATTAATTCTATGCGGTCATCTGTATAGACGATGTTCTGTGGTTTAGTCGCTAGATAGTCAATTATAAACTTATAAATTTTTGGGTCTGGCTTACGCAATCCTAATTCATAAGACAAGAAAAGGTAACTGAAGAATTTAAAGCAATAACTGAACTGCTGCCCCAGATACTCAAAATGCAGCTTATTGATATTGGATACCAAGTAAAGGCTGTAGTTATCTTTTAGGGACTCTAATATTTCCGGCATCCCCTGATGTACAGTAAATATCTCATTCCAAATAGGCACAAACTCTTCATAGCTAATTTTTGCATTTAAGAGCCTCCTTACTTCATCAAAGAACTCCTCAGATGAAATCTGCCCTTTCTCAAATTTATCCGTGACGTCAGAATCAAAGAATAAATCATAAATTCCCTTCTCGTCTAAATCGCAAAATTGCATTATCTTTTTGACGGCGATAGTGTGGTCAAAGTCGATTAATACCCTGCCTAAATCAAATAGAATCACGCGCTCATCTGTCATCTTATCTCCTTTAAAATTAACCTATCTAGAGAAATCCTTCGGGATTTTGATTTTCTTTTGGAATAACCCAAGGCGATGGCCGCCATCAAATCATACTGGGGCTTTATTTTCAAAGATTTGTTGACCTTCTTCTTCTGGCTTAAGATCTCACCCATCCAACAACTGGAAATTCCTAACTCTAAAGCACATAAAAGCATATTTTCTATACAAGCCCCTACTGCCTGGACATCTTTAACTAAATTATAGCTATTCTTATTATCCAAAAACACAAGGATTAGGCAACTGGCCCGCTTTATTATGTAAGAATACTCTGTAAATTGCGAAATGTTATCTTGGGCAGCTTTGTTTTTTACAACCACGAACCTCCAGGGTTGATTATTCAATCCTGAAGGCGCCCACTGTCCTGCTTTTAATATTTTCTTTAATTTAGAATTCTCAATAGGCTTGTCTAAAAACGACCTTATGCTTCTTCTCCTCTTTATTAAGCTATAGACTGACATTTGTTTTAACTAAATCAGTTGTTTTTTTCCTGACGTTTTCTAAAGAGATCCAGAAACCTATCTTCATATTCTTTATATATGTTCCAATGGTCTAATTCTCTTTTTAGTTCATTCGCCTGAGAAATATCATACTTTGCGTCTTCAAATAGTTTCTCAATCTTTTTCTTAACTGACCCCGGAATTCTTGTATAAGCATTGAGGCTTTCTTTTATCTTCTCTATCTCCTCACTTCCTATGGGTTTATGGTGAGATTCTGGGTTCTTAAGAAAATCAATAAACTTTTCAATTTCTTGATTGATTAAATTCGCGTGGTCTTTTAATTCTCTGCAGTCTATCTTTATATTAATTATTTTTGCCAATACATCCAATACGGCAAAAGAAGAAAGAGGATTTTCAATCTGAATGGTATAAAAAGGGATCTCTCCCAATAAACACAATCCAGGAATCCCTGCATTCTTAGCCACCCCCAGTATCAAACCATTCAAGCCGCTGATTTGACCTGTAGGCATAATCTGTACTGACAACTTCTTTAATTGTTCTAATATCTCTTTATGGGTAGATACTGCCCACACCCCTGGACCATTGGTATGCTCTATAGGAGAAGGCAGGGCTGCGAATGTAAGCACCATCTTTACCTTGAAGTCCTTTATAAAGGAGATTATCTGCTTTGCATACTCGTAATTCTTCTCAAGCAAAGGTTGCGATTCGCTGATAAAGATTATCAAATCATTTTTAAGGGATTTATTCTTATAGAAGTAGAACTTCCCTTGAGGTAGTTTTGAAATAGCAATGATTTGATCCTGAATCTCAACGCCTTGAGGCTGAAAGAAGTTTTCCGGGTTAAATAAAGCAAATTCCTCAGCATTTAGTTTATCTTTTAAGAATATCGCTGCCTTCAAAGCCACATCTCCCATGCCCGGCCAAGCTGCGATAAAAAAAGGATTCTTTAGGGCTGGTTTTTTAAATACGGTGATATTCTTCCTCATTTCGGCCCCACATCTTTGATCATCTCATTGACGGCTTTAGAAATCAACCCCCATTTTTCCTTGGTGTGGATTGAAAACTTTTGTTTCCTATGCCACCTGCCATCTTTCTTCTTCTGCCAAAGATACAGTCCTATATTACGCTTCTGCCATGATTCGACTAATACCACAGCCAACCACCAGCCAGACCCTTTTTTAATGGTCCGATGGTCGATAACCTCCAAAGGACTTACTATGGGCAGCAATTCAGTTTTTGGATCTTTTGTAGCCATTTGTCACCTCCCCTTTACGCCTACGGTTATATTTTAATCTCTATATCTGTTTTTCGCCAGATATTTATCAAATTTCAATAAGAAATCCCTAAGAGCATAATATCCCTTAATTAAATTATTGACTCTTACATATTCATCAGTTGTATGGGCACATCCAGTACTGCCAAAACCAGTGGCCACGCTAGGGATATTGTGCTTATCGAAGAAAGTCATAACAGTAGCTCCTTGGCTACCTTTTAATCTGTATTTGTTAACGACTTTACTGTATGTTTTTTTTAGAGAGCGTACAAGAATATGCTCGGGGTCTATTTCACAGGGAGCCTGAGAAGCAGTAATCTCAAACTTGAATTTAGAAACTTTTTTTCTTATTGTATCTTTTATTATTTTTATCACTTCTTTCTTGTTCATACCTGGAAGATATCGGACATCTAGCTCAAATTCACACCAATCCGCGACCATATTTACTTTATCGCCCCCTCGAATAGTACCAACATTTATTGTAGGAGGATTGAGTAATTTGTGTTTTTTATATGGAAATTTAATCTTTTTTATTTTATCTACTAACTCCGCGACAATATCTATTGCGTTTACACCTCTATCAGGATAAGCCCCGTGCGCCTGCTTACCAGAAATACCTACTTTGATATGGATAAGGCCTTTTTGGGCGATAATTATATTAAACTCATTGGCATCCAATATAAGGGCATAATTTGGTCTTATTATTTTTCGCTCCAGCAAAGGTATTAATCCCTGAAAACTGCCTGCTTCCTCATCCGCTGTGGCCGCAAAAATTACATCAAAATTTAGCTTTATATTCTCCTCACATAGGCTCCTTAGTACTTCTAAACCAACCGCTAAATTACACTTACAATCTGTCGCCCCTCGACCATAAATCTTATTTTTATGTATCTTTGCGCTAAGTGGCGAGAAACTCCAACCCCTGCCTACAGGTACAGTATCTAGGTGGGGCGTAAGCAATAAAGATACCTTGCTAGATTTACCCTTTAATACTGTAATAGTATTAAATCTGTTTTTACCAAACTCAATCAATCTTGTTCTTAATCCACTCTTTAAAAATAGCTTCTTTATAAATAAAGCTATCTTTTTCTCATTTCCGGGAGGATTCTGTGAATCAATTCTGATTAAATCTTGAGTTAATTTTATTAGTCTTTTATCGTTGAACACTTTCTAGCCCCTCAAATTCAATAGTTCCTATAAACACACGCTCAAATTATCTTCTTCTCTACTTTGTACAACTCTTCTATAAACAAACCCGAGTGATATATTGACGGGTTGTACCAGTCTTGATTTATATGCTTACCAATATAATCTAAGTTATAGTTATTAGAAAGTGTGTTAATGAAATACTTCTTGGGGTCGTAACTATATATCCCAGAAGAAATAATATAAATTGGAGGGCTCTCATCTAGAAGTTTATCTACTTTTGAGAAAAAAATATCAAACTTCTCTTTATTCGGACCCGTTGCTTTATATAATATCTTTCTTCCCGCATAATATTCAATAAAAGGCCCTTCATCCATCGCAATAACGTAAGACCCTGGCTCTGTATTCTTCTGTACAAATCTAGCAAATTCACCCTGTAAATTATAGTTATGCCTAAACTTAACAATGGGAAAAAATTCAATAAAATTGAAAACTACCCACACTAATATCAATAAGGGGACTAAAAGCTTAAAGCGCCGAAAGACTTTAGAAATATAGTAGCCCTGCATAATCAAAAGCGGTATTATAGAAAAAAACAGGAACCTATAACAGGAAGTCGAGTGGCTTC
Source organism: Candidatus Omnitrophota bacterium (assembly GCA_042570265.1). GTDB lineage: Bacteria > Omnitrophota > Gorgyraeia > Velamenicoccales > JABMQK01 > CAZFPS01. The sequence goes on from JBHPGU010000025.1 coordinate 6,211, forward strand.
CATAGTAAATAAATAAAATTAAAAACCAAATTAGAAGAAAATAAAATATAGTTTTTTTGCGCTCGAGCAGAAAATAACCAAGCCCAGCAATAAACAATATGACTCCGTGGATACCTATTATGTCAACTATCCAAATCGAAGAAGCTTGTAGTCTTTTTAGGGAGTGGTAATAATAATAAATATCTAAGGTGCTTCTAAATTGAGAAATTCCTGATTTTAAAAACATTGGCATATAAAAGATGAAAATTGTAAAGCCAAAGATAAACAGAAACAATACTAACCTTTTTAAGATCGCTGTACGAGAAATATCGGGTTTCCGAAAAGACCACAATAAATACAGAAATATTGCAGAGAAGATAATTAGGCCATCGGTTAATCGTGACGCAGCTCCTAGTCCCAAGAATAAAGACGATAAGATTAATTTATTTAATTTATATTTCTCAAGATACAAAAATAAAAAATAGAGTCCTGTTAAGTTAAAAAATATTGATACTGAATGATTCAGGCCAATAGTAGAAACATATATATGTAGAGGCAAAAAACACAAAATCAAAGAAGATAATAAGGCTCCTGGCTTATCTAAAATTTTTCTGGAAAATATGTAAAATATACCGACGCTTAGACTACCAAATATTACACCCATAAAATTCACGCTAAAAACTGGATCATTGATCCCAACCAGTCTCGTTAAAAATATAAATATAGACCCCAGGATAACCGTTAAAGGATACCCGGCCCAATGCATATAATGCAAATTAAAAGTACTTAATGTCTTGTTTGCGTTCCTTGCCAGCTCCAAGACATCCATATGAAAAGGGCCCTTGGATATCAATAATATTCTGATAACAAAAGCTAAACAGAAAAGGCATATTGTGATTACGGTATCTTTACGATTTTCTAGCATAGTCTAAAAAGCATGATTAATGCCTACCCATAAGCGTGAATCATTATCGCTACCATTAAGAGGCCTGGCAAAGTCAATCCTTAAAACAAGCTGTTCTATAGGAACTAACACATTAAAATAAAGACGCAGGCCAAACCCAGCATCTTTCTTAAACCCTTCATCGTCAAAGTGGTTATACCAGGCTTTGCCTATATCGAAAAAAGCAACCCCTTGTATTCTATTTAAGTTTAGCGTCTTCCACAATAGAGGCCAATTAATACCATCGACCAATGGAAATCTGTATTCAAAACTCCCCAACAAAATTGAGCTCCCCTTTATATCTTTATATTTATATCCTCTTAGCTCCTTTTCTGAGCCCAGATAAAACAGGTATTTATCTTTAGGGTGACCTCCTCCTCCTTTAAATCTTAAGGCGATCTTATGATCAGAAAATACCAGGAAATATTTATCGAATTCTAGGCTCGTGCGAATAAAATCCTCTCCTCCGCCTAGAAAATGCCCGGCAAATTCCTGATTAAAATTAAGTTTGTATCCGATCTTTGGGTCTGGCAGAGGTCCAGCATTAGAAATATGACAAGACCACCCGACAATCGACTCCTTTGTCTGTCTATAGCGTAGGCTACGGATGTCCTCTCTTGAGCTAAACAAGCCTGAATCTTGAAACTTCTGGTTGTGGACTAAATAAAGACTCAAGTGGCTCTTTGTAGCAAACACGCTCTGATCAGCTGATAACAAATCTTTTCTTAAATAAAGCTTGTAAGACTTAAGGTCTTCATTCTCTTCACCCCAGGAATCCCTGTTCAAAAATTCAAAACCAAGTGTTAATTTCCTGGAGAAAAGATGGTGGCGCTGAAAACCCACCATGGAATTCATGTTTTCCGTATCGCCATCATAATATGAACCAGCATAAACGATATAATCTCCTGGTTTTTGGAAACTCGATTTCAAACCAAATCCATAATCCGATATAGCCGGCCCAGTAATCCAACTATATGAATCCTCCTCTAAGAAAACGGGTAGCTCATGTAAGCCCAGATACATAGGCACCAACTTAAGATCTATGGCCCTGGGTAATCTATTATTTACTTTATCGATATCCAGTAACTTATTCTCAAAGTCGATATAAGCAGATTTTAATTGCTTATTACCGGAGATATCTATCTCCTTGCTTTTACCCTTTCCATCCCAATAATCTATTGCCTGACTTCCATCTTTAAACTGCAGCCTTGTCTCAACAGGCATAAAAATATTTCCATTCTTCTTAATAAGCAATCTATCCTTATTAAGCCTTTTTACTGCATAATCACAATGGTCTGAACCATACAGCCACTGATCAAAAAACCAATTTAAATCTTGATTTGTCTCTCTATTGCAAATTTCTACAAAATTGTCAATCTTGGCATTCTTGAAGTAGAACTCCTGGAAGAAGCTACGCATAATCTTAACGAGGCTATCTTCTCCCACTAAATATTCCAACATGTGCAAAATCCCAGAACCTTTACCGTAGGCGATAGTAAAGATGTCCCCAGGAGCATAAAAATCCGGCAGTTCCTTTACCACGGAAGAATCTAGGCTGCGTTTTATTATAGAATAGTAATTAATAAACCGCGTTCTCTTAAAGTATAAATTAGGGACAAAATGTTCCAGCCAGCGAGGCATGTCCAACAATTTGGCATCCGGACCATATTTATCCTCGATATATTTTGATAACCAATAGACATTGATACCTTCATCTAACCAAATCTCCTTAAACTTATTATTGCCCACAATGTTATACCACCACTGGTGCCCTGTCTCATGGGCGATAATATAATCGAGATAACGATCCAAGAATTTGGGCATTCTGTAAAGCCTCGTGTCTATAAAGATCATCCCCGAGCACTGATTACCGCCATAACCCAAATACACCGGTGCTATGGAAAATTGATTATAGGGATATGGACCGAATTTATCAGAATAATACTGAATTATGGAACTGGCAAACTCCGCGGCCTCCCTAGCACTATCTTCATCGCCTTCCAAGTAGAATGAATTTATCTTAATATCTGCCAGCGCTAGTTCAAATTTCTTATAATCTTTACTAACAGCCAAGGTAAAATCCCTTAAGGGCACCTCGTTCTTAATGCTAAGTGTTTTTGTATTATCATCGTTGTGTTGTTCAGAAGCAAAGTCACCTCCAAAAATAGCCGTATACTCACTTGGCAGAGTAAGTTTAACATCGTACGTAGCCGCTTCGCTAAAATATGGCAATTGAAATATATAGTCAGGCTCATTATGCCAACCTTCCGCATCAAATACGCTAAGGATAGGATACCAGCGATGCAAAGCAAAAATATTGTCATGCCAACCGTACCTGCCGTAGCGAAGCGGAATTTCTAGATAAAAATCTATCTCAATATCAATTTTTTCGTTAATTTTGAGAGGGCTATTCAAAATTACCTTTAATACGGTCTCATCCTTGCCTTCGATTTGATAATCAAGGACTTTGTTGTTGCGTTGAATGGATTTAACTTGGAATTCTCCAGAGTTAAAACCACGTGGGAAGATGTCGATTTTTAAAGAGCTAGTAAACTTATACAGCTTGTTGATATCTTTCTTAGAAAATTTGTGGTTAGGATAAATCCTAAAATATAACTCTTTTAACTCTGATCCCGAGTTGTTTTTGAAAGTAACCCTTTCTTTTGCCTCAATAGTCTTTGCTTGCGGATCGAAGTCGCAGGATATTTCATAGTGAATATCCTCGAAGGCAAGCAGGTCGCCTACAAACAAAGTGCTGGCTATAAAGATTAGGCAAAATATTATCTTAATGTTCATCGCGGATAGGGCACTCTTTACACTTGGGTTTGTTTTTTTTACAGTAGTCTTTACCTAGCTTCACAATTAAGGCATGGTACTCATTAAATAGCTTGGCATCCAATCTTAAATTATCCATGAAAAGTTTTTGTATGTCCCCATAAGAGGGGTTAGGCGAAAAGATCTTTAGCCTTGAGAAGATCCTTTTCGTATAGGCATCTACGACGAATATGGGCTTATGAAAAGCGTATAGCAGAATAGAATCTGCAGTCTCAAGACCAACTCCATTAACATCCAATAGCTGCTTTCTTAATTCTAAGGTATCGACCTTCTGCATCCTATTCAAGTTTCCGCTATATCTTTTCTGCATAAAGCCCAAAACGTTTTTTAAACGTTTGGATTTTATATTAAAATAGCCTGCAGGTCTAATCAAACCAGCAAGCTTGCTTGTTTTTATATTGGATAGTTTTTTGAAAGATAAGGAGTGGTGCCTTTTTAAATTACTTATAGCCTTTTCAACATTAGGCCAAGCGGTATTCTGAGTCAACACTGCGCCAATAATTACTTCCAATTTTGTTTGTGCTGGCCACCAATTCTGTTTGCCGAAATAACTATATAATTTCTTATAGATGCAAAACAGTCTTGTGTTGCCCATTTATTCTGAGAGCTCGAGGGGATTAAACTTAGAGATTGCAAAAATAGTATAAGCTGTAGCTGCTACAGAGCCTGTACGATTGCCGCGGGGAGTACGCCAACCATGACCAGTGTCGACATTCTGATGCGAAGCATAAGGCATACACCAGGCACCTTGGCCAAAAGCCGAGGGGCTAGAAACAACCATCTTGCTTAATTCGTTTAAGTACTTGGTTATTTCATTTTGATAATAAGTAGCCTTTTTTAATTGCACCTTCTGGAAATAATAATCAGCCATTATATTAAAAGATAAAATCATCTGTGCTGTCCATTCGCATGAAACAACTCCCCCTCTAGCCAAGTGTTGATGTTTCGCAAAATCAAAACCGCTCACAGTTATGATCTTGCTAAATCGGTCGGTAAATTCCGTCTCCACTAAACAATTTTCTACGGCAAATTCTAATATTTCATCCGTATCTACCCCAGCCTTATTAAGGCGCTCGGGACCAAGAGCAGCTATAGACCAAGCATAAGTATCTGTGGCAATTGTCGAGTCCCCCTTCCCGCGATTTACTGGGACATATTCATTTCCATAGGCGTATTCTTTAAGCCATCCTAGTATTTTATCTGCTATATCTTTATACCTTTCATCCTTTGTCAATTCATAAAACATATTAAAAAAAGCAAAACCATCAAGGTTGTGCTCTGTGCTGTGCCAAGCAAGGTCCTCACCCCCTCTAATGCCGCCTTCTTCATCTTGTAAGGATTTGATCCACTCAGCAATCTGCTCTGCGACCCTTAGATAAGAATAATCCCTACTTTTATATGTATATTGTATAATTGCTATGCCTACCCACAAATTCGGACCTGCATGAGCAGTATATTCAGAGACAGCCCCAGCACTTGAATAATAGGCATTATAAAAACCACCCCTTTGTGTTCTTTCGGCTTTATAGAGAAAAAAATCTAAGCCCCTCTTTGCGTTATCATAATCTCCGAATAAAGTATAGGCTATGGTGGCTAGGCTTTGGTCATAAATATAGGCAACACCCTTTAAGTTTCGGTCGCCTTCAAAGCTCTCTACCAACCCTTTCCTTTTGTTTTGATGCGCCCTGAGCCAATTATATAATTGCCCCTTGAAGCTTTCAGACAATTGAACTTTTTCTTGTTCAACGATCTGAAATTCTTCTTTCATCTCAGATTCTTTAGCGATGATCTCAGCCAATTGCCCCTTTATCTTTTTATCTTCTTCCTGCAATTTTACAACTTTTTGTCTAAGCTCCTCACTTTCTTCGTCTCTAGATTTCTTCAATTCCTTTATATAAATTTCATCTTCCTCAGACTCAATAACACGTTTCTTCACCTCTAACAATTCTTTCTCCGATATCTCAATCTCCCTATCCCTGGAGTCCTCTGTTTTCTTAATAGACTCCTCTAGAATAGCTGTCTCCAGGCCTCTATTCTTTAAGACTTGAGTAAGCTCCTCTCTCTCATTCAATAACTTCTTATAATCCTCCTTTAAGCCTAGATCTTGACGCAACAGTTGTGAATATTGATTTATGAGAATCAGATTGCGAGTATTCAATCTGAAATTGCTTGTTACCGTAATTATCAAGAATGCCAATGCTCCCAGAATCAAAAATTGTAATGAGCGCCAGAGAATTTTCTTAAATAGAACATAATTAAGAAGGCGCCTTACTTCTCTAGCATCAACCTTTGTAAAATTCAAACCTACGACAAACTGCACAAATGGCTCGTCTTGAATTTTCCTAAACCATACGAGTTTAGCATAGGCCAAAAAACACCTATCGGACACTGGAGAGTGAATTTGTATGAACAAATTCGTCTCGTGGTGTTTAAGATTTAGTGACTCTTCCTGAGAGAGGTCATTGATCGTCAGGCATATGCCGCCTGTGGATATGTCTTGGCTAAAAGCCTGGTGCCAATTAGATGCGGGCTGGAGATCCTTGTTTAAAAGCTGTATTTCAACAGGGAATATTGTATCCAGGCGCTTGTATTCTCTCAGTTCTTCTTTGGAAATTTTCTTATTTAGCAAAGTCAATCCTTAATAAACTTTTTGGCTAAATTAATTCTTTGTGATATTGGGGGATGATCGTAAAGAAACGTCTCGATTATCTTACTGGGCGAGAAGTCAGCTAGATTCTTATGGCCCAGACGCGAAATCATAGAGATAAAATCTTTAGGATTACCCGTAGCATTTATCGAACCAATATCTGCATTTGTCTCCAAAAGCCTGGAAAAACCATTCTGGAACGGAAGAACAACAAAGCTCACGATCAGGAGCAATAAAGATAACAAAGGCAGGTTGGCGATATCATTTTTGGCAATATATCCAAAATAGGCTATCGACCTATTTAGGATTAAGTCGCATATATAAAAGGCAAAGAAACTAACAACAAAAGAAACTAAAATATGTTTACAGATGTCCTTATTTTTATCATGGCTCAACTCATGCGCCACTACTATTTCGATCTCATTTGCGGAAAAATCAGAAAGAAGAGTGTCGGATAAATATATGCGCTTACTCCTACCTAAACCCGTGACCATCGCATTTGCCTTGACTGTCTTTTTGGACAGCTCCAAAACTAAGATATCTGACAACTGAAAGTTAAATTTTTCTGCTAATTTGCTTATGCGTTCCTTTAAGGCAGTATCAGCCAAGGCATGAGATTTAAAAAATAAAGGTAGAATCAGTGAAGGAAATGCCTTGGTAAAGATGACTGTAACAAAAAGCCATAGAAAAGCCGCAAATATCCACCAGCTATTATAAAAGGCTCCGATAAAAATATAGACAAACTCGACGATAAATCCGGCAATCACAAGAGAAATAAGCATCTTTTTCAAATAATCCTTTATCCAACTTAAAAGGCTCTGTTTAGATAAATTGAATTTGTGTTCTAGAATAAATCCTTCGAATAGATCTAAGGGAAAACTAAAAAGTGTGGTCACCAGGTAAAAAATGACGAAAAATACCCCATTAAGAACAAAAGTATTTGTAAAATTCATTCTTAAATAGGCTCGTAAGAATATGGGTAGTCCGAGTACCACTAAAACCAAAAGTACAAGCAGGGAAATCAATAAGTTTACTACAAACAAAAAGTTCTTTATCTGATGGTACTGCTTTGCTGCTAAACTAGTCTGGGTTTCGTTATTATTAGGCACGGGTATATTTATTTATCAATATTTTTGGAAAATATTTCTTCGAACCTCTTATCTGACCTTAAATTCGCCAAATCCGGATCTTTGTTGATATAATCGAAATCATCATAACCTAAGGCGATCGCCTGTCTCATGCTCTTTAATGCATTATCAATATCCCCTAATAACGAATAGCTGCAAGCTAAGTTGTAGTGCACAATATAGTCATCGGGCAGGAGCTTTACAAGCCTCTTGTCCAGCTCTAAACCTTTTTTGCATTCTCCCGACTTTGTGTATGTTTCGGCCAACGCCTTTAGGGCCTCAATAAAGTTTGGGCGTTTTTGGATAATATTTTCATAAAATTCGATCTCAAACTTTTGCTCACTACTCTTATCGTCTTTACCTTTAAGCATAGTTATTTCTCCTCTAAAATTATTCTTTGATTTATCTTACGGGCTATATCCTCAATTAAAGCCTTATACTCCTTGTATTCTTGCTGCAGCACTATCTTTTTCTTTAATCTATAGCTTTGGTTAAAAATCACCACCTCGTCTTTTGTTGTATAAATATTCTCAAATTCAAACCACTCAGAATCAATGCGTATATCTTCTGGCAGATACTTTAATGCTAAGTTCTGCGGCAATTCTACCTCTGTGGTTGAGTCGACCTTAAGCAACGTTGGATGCTCAATCGGATAACTTCTCTCCTCTTTTACTACTGAACCAATTCCAATACTTCCAAACTGAGGCAACAAGCGAGATTTATCTGCCTTGGCAAGATATTCCGGTCCTTGAAATTCATACTCCAAGATAATGTCTTTATCTAAATCTTCTTCGTTTTCAATCCTATAATCTATTAATCTGGCTCCTGGAGCTATCCCGTTAGCTGTACCTTCCAATGTCTCTTTTATTAATTTCGGTTTTGTAAACTGCAGCCAATATCTCTGGCTCTGTGCAAATACGCCACGAGTATCCACTTTACGATTAGCAACAATACTGCCATCTTCCTCTATTTTAATTTTCATTTGCACATGGGAAGCGTTATGTTTAGCTGGAAATGTGGGAGTTGAAATTATCCTGTATTCATCATCTAACACCAAAAATACCAATCTGTCCTGATCCATTGAAGGCAGATCACCGAATGGAACGGTCTGTCCTGTAGGATCTAGAAATATCCACTCTCCTTCAAATTTAACAACAGCGATACAGTGATTAAAGACAAGACTCGGAAAATCTTCATTTAAGTCCATATGGTCGTAAGTCCCGATTAACACCGGATAAGACTCGATGCCGATAGTCCTAAGCATGGCAATAAGCAATATCGCCTGATCTTTACAGTCTCCGTATTTATTCTTAAAAATATCCCTGGCCTCATGAGGCTCGAATCCAGCCTGACCGTATTCAACAGCTACATAGCGAATATCCTGAGCACAAAAATGATATATGCTTTTTAGTTTTTCTGACTCGGACTGTTTACCTTCTACTAACTCATCTATTTTCTTCTTTATGTCTGCGTCGATATCTATCTTATCTTTATATAGTTTATGCCACCAAGTATAAACGTCTTCCCACTTATTAAAACTGGACATCATAATTATGGGATTTATCCTACTTGCCGGTGACATAGCTGGCTCTGGCAATATCTCAGGTACATTTTCTAGGCGCCATGAATATAATTTCTTATTATCGACTTCCTGTATTACGGGATCTAATTTTGCCCCAAATGTATTGTATTGGGAATTTATGGCCTTATAATTAAAACTTCTATCTTTGGGGATTTTTACAGAGAATTTTGCTGATTTTATTGGCTCGCCCTCCTGACAGCGATAATTTAATATAAAATCTTTTTTGTTGATCATCTGTTTGCGAAATACTTTTGCGCGGTATTCAATTATCACCCCTTCAGCCACTTCAGGCATAGAGATAATTTTTGCGCGGGCGTTGCTGTAAAGCGGGTAGTTAAGATAAATTGATACGTCTCTAATATTCTTATCACCTACAGTCACTACGGTTCCGTCTGGTTTTATAGTACGTGCGTACTCTAATTCGACTTCTTCAAAAGTAGAGTCATAACCGATATACAGCTCTGAGAACTCTTCTTTGCCTCTTTCATTAAATATTTTGACCTGGTAGTGCATGCCGTATTCAGCTGTGTTATCTTCAAATACTTCAAATGACTCATCGGCCAACAAAATTAACGCTCCAGCTTCTGGATAGTCCTCCTGGTTAGAGGAATTGCTCAACATCTCTTCTATTTTTTGGGTGGATAAGGTTTCTTCGGATAGATTTATGGATTCAATTCTAGATTTGGCTTCTACATAATTTGACGCTTGTGGCGAAATTAGGGAATAAACTCCAATGGCCTTATCGTAGAGGCTGCGCTCTTCCAGCGCCTGTCCGTAGTAGTATAGGTACTCTGGATCATCTAATTCACCCAATCTTTCAAATTGAGCCAGCGCATCGCTATGCTGTAAATTCTTAAAATACGCTATGGCCAATTTTTTCTTGGCTTCTTTAAATTTTACACCTAGAAAGCAATTTATAGCCTCTTGGTAACGACCAATATCTAAATATAAGTTGCCTAATTTTAACTTTATTTCTTCCTTAGGCTCTTCTTTAATTAATTCCTTGTATAGGTTGATTGAAGTCTGGGTGTATTGTTGCCCCTGCGCAGCATAAAAATCCGCTTTCTTTAACCTATCGCCATGCTCTACAGACTGAGAACACCCGGCTAACAAAACAACTATCCATATAATATATAGCATTCTTTTCATACTTAGTTTTGTAACATATTTTCCCGATATACTCAAGAACAATTATTTATTTGTAACACCTTCTTACTTCCTAACTCTCCTCGCAACCCCACTCTTGCAACTTTTCAAAGCTCTCTTTAAGGCCTCAGCTTTGACTAACGTCTCCTGAAACTCCGCTTCTGGCTTAGAATCGTAGATTATACCTCCTCCAACGCCAAAATATATATGTTTTTTCTGTTTAAAAAAGCTGCGGATCAAAACATTAAAGTCCATGTTGCCATTAAAACTAAAGTAGCCAAAACTGCCAGTATAAATACCTCTGCGGTTTGGCTCAAGCTCCTCTATTATCTGCATAGCCCTAATCTTTGGACACCCTGTAATCGATCCACCAGGGAAGCAGGCCTTAATTATATCTATCCTATCCATTTCAGGGTAGAGTCTGCCTTTAATTTGAGAGGTCGTCTGGAATACCGTAGAATACTCCTCAAAGTTCCTCAGACTCTCCACCTTGACTGAGCCATAATCACAGACCCTTCCCAGGTCATTTCTCTCTAAGTCCACTATCATCAACAATTCCGCTTTATCTTTCTTGCTCTTTTCCAAAGACCGTCTGAATTTTCTATCTAAAACTCTGTTGCTGGAACGCGGACGTGTACCTTTCATTGGCCGAGTCGTTACAAATTCTCCATCGTATTGAACAAATCTCTCCGGAGAACCAGAGATAATGCTGAAATCTTGCGACTTAAGCAATCCTCCAAAAGGCACCGGAAAGACGCTCCTTAAATTCGCGTAGAGTTGCTCACTAGATAAGTCGGTCTGTGTATGGAACCTTTGAGACAAGTTAATTTGGTATATATCACCCTTGACGATATGGTCTAAACACTTACCTACAGACTTTATATAATCTGCATGGCTAAAATTTGACTCCAATGTGTAATCTCGTATATTCACAAGTCCATTTTCGTCTCTGCCTAAACACTCCAAGCTATTTAGAAAGTCATTTAGCCGCAACTTGGCCCTTCTTTTTCTTAAATGAGACTTTGTCTCGGGAAAACCAGTTGAAAAAACCAAGGTTCTTTTTTTAAAGTGATCTATACATAAAACAACATCAAAAAATGCAAACCATAGATCCGGCACCTTTAAATCATCGATATTCTTTCTAGGCACCCTTTCTAAACAAAAACCTAAGTCATAAGACAAAAAACCTACAGCTCCTCCCAAGAATGGGACATCAATCTCTTGACTGCCAACATCTAGTCTATACTTGTCTAGGTGAGTTTTTAGTTCTGTAAAAATATTTCCTTTATAACTCCTTTTCTTTCCATCTTGGCATCTTGTTATCAGGCCGTCTTTGAACTGGATCGTCATAAAAGGATCTATGCCAAAAAAAGAAAAGCGTCCTAAATTATAGGTGTCTAGCGAACTCTCCAGATAAAATCCTACATTCTGATTCTTTAATAAGCTCCGTAGGTTATCGCTGTTGAGATTTAGCTTAGTATAGATAAAAGATGAATTATGCATTTCTGACAATAAAATTATCTACTGTTTTGTGCGGACGATAAGACAGCTTTACTTTCTTTAAACTATCTAGCCCCGAATCGTCCATTATATTGATATCCTTAAAAGGTTGCTCTCTGCAGAATTCTCTAAAGATATGCTGCGCTATGCCTTTAAATTTCAAGTTGCAGACCTCAAACAAAACAACGAATGTCTCCCTTCCTAAAGGATAACCAATGGTTACTGCCTGAATTCTATTATTTATTTTGATTACCTTGCCCATAAATCCTAATTTATTGTAAGAATGAATTGCTGTCTTAAAGGCGGTAAAATTATCTTCCAGTAAGCTCTGATAAATTACATCTTTATTATTCACCTTGCGCTCATCAATCCACAATCTATATAATCTTATGCACTCACTTTTGTCAGTATTTTTGTAGGGCCAATATTGAAATTTGTATTTCTTTTCAAAAGAGTTTACCGCTGCACGCTTGCCCTTGAAACGATTACCTTTTAAAGCAACTAAGTCAGACTTTTTGCAAACGTAGTCACGACCGCCTAAAATAGTCTCAAAACCTAACTTCTTATAGTAGCCTATATCTTGCTTCTCTACATTTTCTATTCGAGCGATTATCTCATTCTTGTTATGCATATCCATAATTTCAAAACACCCACGGATAACTTCAGCGCTTACATCTCTGCCTAAGGGCGGCAAATACATAAAACAACCTACCCTGTCTTTAAAAAATACGCAAAGCTTATTATCAATTTTGGCCCAAAATATTTTATAGAGTTTTTGCCAGATAAAAATATTCTCAAATGCATAGGCTGCTAGATCATGCTGTCTAAAGAACAGAAATTTATCAAAGAGTGATCTGTGTTTAAGGCTTAACTGATAAAGCTGCATTAGTTAAAAATTAATAGGGAATAGAATCTCTAAGTCAAGCGAAGGGTATTCTACAAACAACTCCTGGTTTTGTTTTAAGAATAAACACATATCTTCTTTCTGGAACTCTTGCTTTAAATAATCTATCTGATTTTTTATTATATCCTCAGGGCCGCTTTTAAAATAAGGGCATCCATTGTCTTTGGTTAAATAAAATTTGTTGTCTTTTTTGTTGAGTAAAAACGGGTATAACTGGCATTCGAATGGCCTATGGTTATATATTTTACACTTCTGGTCGGGAAGATTAAAGCAAGGGCAGATAAAATTATCTTTGTTGTCTAATAAATTAATTCTTTGCGCGCTTGAATTATTACCTTTGGGGTGATCTGTGAATACAGTTGGCGGGAGCATGTGGTCTTCTATTAAATGCCTGACTTCTGATTCTGTGAATAAAGGTGCCCAGACAGTGTCAGGTTGAGAAAACCTACAACAAACATCACACCTTAAACAAAATTCTTGGGGGACAAATTGTTTAAGTTGCATCTTATTGGCCACTAAATTGTAAAACTATCTTTCTTTTACGTGGGTAGATATCGAAGTCGATAAATACGACCTGTTGCCATGTGCCCAGAAGAAGCTCGGAATTCACAAAGGGAACAGTCAAATCCGCCTTAAATAGAGAAGCGCGCAGATGTGAATGCGCATTACCATCTGAACCTGAGAGCGAATGATTGTGTGCGTATGTTTTATTGCGAGCGATCAACTTGTCCGAGATCTCCTTTAAATCTTGGATTTGGCCTGGTTCATACTCCATAGTTGTAATCGCTGCAGTCGATCCCGGCACAAACAAAATGACATTGCCCTCGTCTAATTTAGATTCACACAGCTTCTCTTGCACTTCATAGGTAATATCGACAATATCGTTGTTGCCCTTAGTGGAGAATTCTAGGAATTTAGTAATGACTTTCATCGCACCCTGCTCCCCTCTTTGACACTTCTCTCTGGAGAAAGAATTACAATGCCTGACTCGTCCTGAGCGGCCAAGAGCATGCCCTGGCTCTCTACTCCTCGAATAACCGCTGGCTCTAAATTGTCTATCATAGCTATCTGCCTACCGACTAAGCTTTCTTTTGTGTAGGAAGCTTTAATTCCGGCGACTAATTGTTTCTGCTTATCACCTAAGTCAACTTTTAGCACATATAGCTTATCTGCATTAGGATGGTCTTCGACCTCCTTTATAGTAGCAATTCTTATTTCAAAATTCTTAAAATCATTAATAGTCACCATCTACTTCTCCTATTTTTATCTGCTATTTGGCTGGATTGATAGGATTATACCATAGGACATATAGATAGACAATGTGAAAAAAGGGAGGTTTTTGATATAAAGAGCTACTTTTTTTCTTCTTCTTTCTTCTGCTGCTTTTCTTCTATGATCTTCTTGGAGATCTCAGAAGGTACCGGCTCGTACCTCAAGAATTCCATAGTAGAGGTAGCCCGGCCGCTGCTTAAAGAACGAAATGACGTCGTCGAACCAAACATCTCGGATAAAGGAACGTGAGCTAATATTATCTTTTGGTTGGCTTTATCTTCCATGCCCTGAACCTTGCCACGGTGTGAACAAATATGTCCCACAAGGCTACTTACGTACTCTTCGGGAGTATCCACCTCTAGAAGCATATGCGGCTCCAAGAGCACCGGCTCACACTTCATAAACCCGCTTTTAAAACCAATTGACGCCGCGGTCTTAAAGGCTATGTCTGAAGAATCTACTTCATGATAAGACCCGTCTACGACATCAATCTTTATATCCACTACCGGATACCCAGCCAGGACGCCTTTCTGCATCGCCTCCTTGACTCCTTTTTCTATCGAGGGGATAAAGTTTCTCGGTATGGCACCACCCTTTATGCTATCTATGAACTCCAATCCTTTTCCCGGCTCTGAAGGAGAAATCTCAAATACAACGTGTGCGTACTGCCCGCGGCCTCCGGATTGTTTGACATACTTGCACTCCTCTTCTACAGACTTTGTAATCGCCTCTTTGAAGGCGACTTTTGGCCGGCCCACTTCAGCCTCCACGCCGAACTCTCTTTTTAGCCTATCGACAATAATCTCTAAATGCAACTCACCCATACCGGTCAAAAGGGTCTCGTTAGTTTCAGAATTATACTGCGTGACAAAAGTCGGATCTTCTTCGGCCAGCTTGGCCAAAGCCCGGGCCAACTTATCCGCATCGGAACGACTCTGGGGCGTAACGCTTAAAGATATTACCGGTGCCGGGAACGTCATCGCTTCCAAAATAACCGGATTATCTTCATCACACATGGTATCACCGGTTACAGTATGATTGAGACCAACCGCGGCAGCGATATCCCCAGCAAAAATATTCTCGATAGTCTCCCTCTGATTGGCATGCATCTGGAAGAGGCGTGATATCCTTTCCCTTTTGTCCTTAGTAGAATTCAACACATACGATCCTGCGCTTAAGAAACCTGAGTAGACCCTAAAATAAATCAGCTTACCCATATGCGGGTCTGACTGGACCTTAAAAGCTAAAGCAGCAAATGGCTCATCCACAGATGGCTTCTTTTCTATTTCTTTATCCGGATCTTGCATCAAGTTGCCTTTGACTGCAGGTAGATCTAAAGGCGAAGGTAACAACATATTCACGGCGTCCAATAATTGCTGAATGCCTTTATTTTTTAAGGCCGTACCGCATAATACCGGCACGATTTTCCGCGCGATTGTAGCCTGGCGCAGAATCATAATAAGTTCTTCCTTGGTTATAGAATCTTCCGACTGTATAAACTTCTCCATTAATGCATCGTTGCAAGCCGCAACTTTTTCCACTAAGCTATGACGATACTTGCCAGCTATTTCTTTGTAGTCATCCGGGATATCCACAGCGTCTATGTCTTTGCCGAATGAGTCCTCATCAAAGGCATATGCCTTCATCTCTAAGAGGTCGATGATGCCTTCGAATTCCTGTTCTGCTCCTACGGGAACTTGCAAAGGCACAGCGCTTACCTGAAATTTTTCCTCTATATCTTTTGTCACATTGAAAAAATTAGCGCCTGTCCTATCCATCTTGTTGATGAAAGCTATCTTGGGCACATTGTATTTTTCGGATTGTTTCCAGACAGTCTCCGACTGAGCCTGCACACCAGCTACGGCACAAAACACCACCACCGCTCCATCAAGTATACGCAGACTACGCTCAACTTCCACGGTAAAATCTACGTGGCCGGGAGTATCAATAATGTTTATCCTCTTATCTTTCCAAAAACAAGTTGTGGCTGCAGAGGTAATCGTAATGCCCCTTTCCTGCTCCTGAGCCATCCAGTCCATTTGAGCCTTGCCTTCATGGACCTCCCCGATTTTATGCGAACGACCGGTATAAAACAAAATTCTTTCAGTAATCGTGGTCTTGCCCGCATCGATATGCGCCATGACTCCGATATTTCTTAAGTCCTCTAAGTTATGCTTAGGCTTGGGGATTTCTCCTTTTTTTGCTTCTTTTGGTTCTGGCTCTTCTGGCTTGATTTCTTCTGCTGGCGCTTGAGATTGTTCTTCTGTTTTCTGTTCTGGTGGTGGTTCTTTTGTAGGTTCTGGGGTGGCTGGCTGCTGTGGCTGCTCTATTATAGGTTTCTCTACTACTGGTTCCTGCGCTGGTGGCTCTTGTTTCTGCGGCTCTGCTTTTTCTTCTACAGCCCCTTCCTGCGGAGGAACTTTTGTTTCTTCCTGCTTAATTTCTTGCGGCTGTGGCGTTGCTGCTGGCTCAGCAATTTCCTGTTCTTGTTTTTCCTTTACCTGTCCAGCTTTCCACTGTATTACCTGCTGCTCCTTTACTTCCAGCTCCTTTTCTAGCTTAGCGTACTCCTGCGTATACTCTTTAAGCAGCTTATCGTAGTCCTGTCTTAATTTATTATAAATTTCTTTGGAGATAAACTCGCTCTGCTCTTCTTTCTTTTTGAATCCTTCAATCTTTTTGAGGTGCTTTTGTATATCTTCCTGGCTTTTCTCAAGATGAGCTTTTAGGGCCATAGCCTCATCTATCTTTCCTACCTTTTCTTTTTCTAGCTCTTGGACCCTTTCACTTAAATCCCGTACATCTTTACCTAAAGCAACGTTCTTAGTAAACTCATCTTTTAGCTCTTTTTCTTTTTTGATTAATTCATTCTTGATCCCTGTGCTTTGCGTGATGGCCTTCTGGAATTTATCCTTATCCGCCTGAACCCACTCCTTTTGCTTAATGGATTCTTCTTGGAGCTCCATCTCTCTTCTTTTTGCCCTTTCGGCCTCTTTTGTCGCCGCGGCGTGCTCAGGGCGCAGTTTATCCAACTCTTTCCTTAAAGAGTTAAGCTGTTTACCAAAGACCTCCTTATCTTTCTCTTGTGGGCTTTTAGTTTCTTTAATAATGCCGCTTTTTCTTAAGGGTTCTTCTAAAAACCCCATTGCATATAAGGCATAGACAATGAAACCCACCAATGCCACGAGTAATACAATAAGTACTGAAGTCATATACTCTAGAGCTCCTAAATAATTATTAAATAAGATATCTGTAAATAATTATAGCAGAAAGTTTGGGTTTGGTAAGAGATTTTGTGAAATAAAAGATTAAAAGACAGGCTCGCGGTGGGTCAATACGCTATATCTTTAAGATATATTGCTATTCGGATTTTATGCTTCGTACTTTTTTATGGTGCCGATATCAATAGCTGTGTCTTCACGCTTCTTCTGCTCTTCATCGCTTAGGATCTCTCCTTTTGAGAAAGCAAGATATCCTAATAGGAATAAATTTAGTATCGGGATTATTGACAATATTCCCAGCCAGGCAGGCTTGCTTCTGACTTCTGAAATGGACATCCATACAATAATCGTAAGGATAGAAGTAATCAGTAGTCCTGCAAACGGAATGAATGCCGTCAGAACACGCAATAACAGCCACCAGCCGGGTTTGCCGGCAATTTTACACTCCAGATAAATATTGATAATGGGAATCCAAGCCATCCAGGCATTTTCAGTGCCAGTCTTAGTGGCGATCATCTGCAGGCATATGGCATAATAGATATAAGGCAGAATAAATAGCAGCAAGACAACTGTCACCACTAATGCCATATTCTGCTGGAAGTAGCTAGACAATCTCCTCTCTAGCTCCTTCGCCTCTCTTTTACTCTTGGCATCTTTAGCCGTAGGCAGCTTGACTATCCTAGAGATTAGATCTGGTAAATTTTCTTTCCTCTCTCCTAAATAGATGGTCTCATCTGAAGGTCCCACAATATTTAAACAATCTTGACCCACTTCTTTAATGAAAATCTGCCCTTCATATTGAAATCGCACCGTCTTCTCGGCAATCTCTACTACCTTTGCCCCTAAGAGCATATCGCCTTCGCCTACATACTTCTCGTTGATTATAGCTAGAGGATTTTCTTTATCAAAAACAATCCCCCTCACGCATAAAGGAGGTAATTTTACATTTGGATTTTGTGCATAACTAACCGAACTAAGGATACAAACAAAAAATAAAGACAATACTATTAATTTAACTGTTTTCATATTCTTTCCTTTTTTAGAATTATGCCAATAAAATTACTGCTCCTATGACAATCTGTATGCAGGCACAGAAACGAAAAAATGAAAGCCGCTGTTTCAGAAACCAATTTAATATCTTCTCCGCCGCCTTTGCCTTTAAAAATAATAGTGCCTTTAATAGACCAATAACTCCTATGATCATGAGGAGTTTTGCTTTAAACCCCTCAGCCCGGAATCCTGCGCTAAACAATAAGGCCCCGATGAATATGGCTAAAATAAATAATAATCTGCGTATCTGCTTATAGGTCTTCTTCTGCAACCGATTACGCAGCATCTGTGGCCAGATCAAAAATAGAATGCCCGTAATTAGCCAAAACCAACCTATAAGTTTAATCAGCACGCAATATTCTCCTCTAATCAAGGCTTAGGCCTATGCATAAATAATACTACTTAAATGGCTTTTTGCAACAAAAAAATAAGCCCCTGGATCGCAGGGGCTTGGTCAGTGATATAGAATTCAACTAACCCTTCATTAATAAAAGTATAACACACAACAAAAACAAAAGTCAATGGGTAAATAAAAATTTTGCAAAAAAAGAAGCCTAGTTACATAAGAATCCCTATATCCGTCTTTCTATAAGTTATTTTATTGACAAATATGGGCACTCAATCTAAAATGATGTTACGTCACAATATAGCTGTATAAACGGTATTGCCAAGGAGCTGAGAATGGATAGAAAATTTATCTTAAATTTTACACCTACGGGAATGATCCCCACAAAAGAAATGACACCAAATGTCCCTGTCCAGCCAGATGAAATCGCGGAACAAATACTCGAAGCTGCTGAGCTGGGAGCCAACATGATCCATATCCATGGCCGCGATAAAGAAACCGGACAACCCACATACAAAAAAGAAGTCTATGCGGAAATCATAAACGGAATCAGAAAGAAGAATAAAGACCTAGTGCTCTGTGTCTCCACAAGCGGCAGGACGCATTCTGAGTTTGGAAAACGCTCAGAGTGTCTAGATTTGACCGGTGAGTTAAAACCGGATTTCGGAAGCCTGACATTAAGTTCCCTTAATTTCAATAAGCAAGCGAGTATCAATACTCCTGATATGATAAAGGCCCTGGCCAAAAAAATGCTCGACAATAAAATCAAGCCTGAGCTAGAAGCTTTTGACCTAGGCATGATTAATTATGCAAACTATCTTATCAAAAAAGGCCTTATCAAGCCTCCTTACTATTTTAACCTCATCCTCGGCAACATCGCCTGTGCCCAGGCTAATATGTTGAGCCTAGGACTTATGGTCAAAGAGCTGCCGCAAAACTCCATCTGGTCGGTTGGTGGAATCGGAGACTTCCAGCTTACCATGAATACTATGAGCATTATTGCCGGTGGCGGAGTGCGTACTGGATTGGAAGATAATATATTTTTTGATAGCGAAAGAACGCTTCTGGCCACCAACAAGGCTATAGTAAAACGCCTTGTAGATATCGCCAAAGTCTTAGGCCGCACTCCTTATACTCATAAGGAAGCCCGCATATTTTTGGGCGTACAGTAATCCCTATGCCGAATAACTCTTCCCAAAACCCTATAATTTTCAACATAAAGAGAGTGTGGAATAAGGTCCGTCACGGATTAGCCCTACAGGAACTTAAAAACTGCTTAGGGCTCATAGGCCTAGATTTTGGACCTTACTACTGGGTCCAGGAAGGATTAGATAATAGTAAAATTCCCGGACTTAAGGGTGACTTCTCAGGGCACACCCTGGGATTCTTCGGGCCTGAAGAAATGAAGATCATTGGGGCAAAATCAAGCGCCTATCCGGAAAGCAAAGCGCTGGAAAGATTAGAAAAGGGACATAAGTGTTTCGGCATGAAATATAACGGAGAGATCGTAGCCTTTATGTGGTTTGTCTTTGATGAGTTTAGTTTAAAACCTTATAATCCTCGACTTAATGAACATGAAGCATATTTAAGTGATATGTATACTATGAGAGAGTTCCGAGGAAGAGGAGTTGCGCCTTATCTACGATATCAAAGTTATAAAGTCCTCAGAGAGATGGGCAGAGACACATTTTATAGCATAACCGATTTCTTTAATACGTCGGCAAAGAAATTCAAAAAGAAAATAAACGCGAAAATCTTAAATTTTGGTTTAGGTATTGAACTTTTCAGGAAGTTCCGCTGGATATTCATAATAAAAAAGTATTAAATAAATTCGATATCTGATTCTTTAATCCAACCTTGCTTGCCGTCAAGGCGCCTTATCTTTATCCAGCCTTTTTCTGAAGTGACCATATTGACCTTCTCGCCCTCATACAAAGTAAAAAATGTTGTAGCGTCAATAAATGGTTCAAACCTGGAGTCTGACTTCTCAGAGACGACAACCGCTTCTCTCTGGACTACGATCCTGCTATATTGGGTATAAAACAACGATGCAGAAATAATAAATAACGCCAAAGCTGCCAAAGAGGCATGAGACAACGCCTTTTTGCAATTTCTCATTAAAACAAAGGCGATAATCAAAATCGATAGAATAAAATATAAAATCATACTGATCAAAGTGATCTTGTTTAAGCTGAATGAATCTACCAATCTATAAAACATACGCCCAATCCATATTCTCTCCCGGGCCACCACGCCACCCTTAACCAGAGACTGGGCATAAGCTAAGTTTGAAATCAAATCCGCATCCTTAGGACTAAGCCTCTTAGCCCGTAAATAATTCAACATAGCCTTGCCCAGAGAACCACTCTTAAAATAGGCATTAGCCAAATTATAGTAGAGCGGTCCGCTCTCTAACCCTAACTTTAAGACCTGTTCATACTGACCCACAGCCTCCAGGAAACTGCCGTCGTTGTAATAGGCGTTACCTTTGAAAAATAGTAGGCGCGCCTGGCCAGAATCATCACAATCAGCTTGACCTATGAAGACAAGCATTAATACCAAAAATAAAATTATTGATTTTATCTTCATAATTTTATCCTCTCAAGTCCGTCAATAATTTCTTCAAGCAGATCAAAGGCCTTGTGCATCTGTTCTTTTGTGACACTAGAAGGCGCATAACGCGCAGTATCACAAAAACTAAAGCACTCTCTAATTTTAGTAATAAGTGTCTTATCCAGTTTGCGGGGCTCGAGCTCTTCATCCACCACATTAGAAGTAATACTTACCGA
>JBHPGU010000026.1:0-25565 GCA_042570265.1 Candidatus Omnitrophota bacterium
GGATTTTAGTCGGGAATCAGCTCTATGTCTCTTCCAATGAGACGTTAATCAAAGAGTTGGATGAATTATTAGGCCAGGAGCGGCTTTCTTTGAAGCTGTAAAGAAGAGTTATCGTGTTTACGAGTTAACGCGTTAACTCGTAAAACGCGCAAACAATAAAGAGGTAAATATGCACAAAAGGCAATTAATATTCTCGGTGGCTATGGGGATTATTCTTTTGTTTTATCCTTGTAGGCTGAGAGCAGTAGAGCAATTAGAAGTAGACCAATTAGAAGAAGAGGTTTCAACAGAAGAGAGCTCAGCAGAAGTAGTACCAGTAGAAGAGGCTTCAACAGAAGGATATTCAAAGCAGGATATACAGGCTATGATAGATTATTTAGACGAAAATGATGCTAAGACCAAGAGTCAGCTTGAGATGCATCAGGATAGTATAGGAGGCCTTATTAATGAAATTGATAAAGCACTACAATACTACCATACCGAAATAAGGTTAAGAGAGCATATAGCTAAATTAAGTGATGAATATATTCCTACCAGTATGGACTTAGAGCCGTGTTTGGCCGAATTAAAGAAAGAAGATGGCCCTAAGGACTTTTCTGAACTTTCTCCCAAGTGCCAGAATATAAACAAAAAAGTTACCTACTTGGCCTTAAAAATACGGATAGTAAGCTATATATATAAGGATTTGTATAGAGAGCCCGTTATTGATAAAAGCTCTTAGCGCCTACCAATAGCTGAGTAGCACAAGAAGTAGGTAGGTTGTTTTTTCTTAGATTCTTCGGCACACTGCCTGAGAATCAAGCAAAGTCTTAATTGAATAAGGAATTACAATACTATTTCCTATATGAGACCTTTCTTCGCTTTGCTCCTCAAGATCAAGAAAAATCCACTATGGTTTGTGAAGGGTGGATTCTTCTTGACTTCATAACTAATTCATGTTACTTTAGTTATACAAATTCGTTGTTTAGATATTCAGAAAAAACCAATATTTTACCATTAGAGTATCGGATCACAAATATAA
This sequence comes from Candidatus Omnitrophota bacterium, assembly GCA_042570265.1. Taxonomy (GTDB): domain Bacteria; phylum Omnitrophota; class Gorgyraeia; order Velamenicoccales; family JABMQK01; genus CAZFPS01. Next base: position 1,022 of record JBHPGU010000026.1, read on the forward strand.
GAGGAGGTGTCAGTTATGACAAAGAAGGATATAGTTTTGAGGATCTCCGATGATACCAATATAAAGCAAATTGACGTAAAGAAAGTGGTTCAAAAGACTTTTGATGCTATTATAGATAGCTTAGTGCGTGGTGAGAAGGTTGAGTTGCGCAATTTTGGCGTATTCAAGGTAAAAGAAAGACGCGCCCGCACAGGAAGAAACCCCCGCACAGGGGACGTAGTTCCTGTTCCATCTCGAAAAGTTGCCGTGTTTAAGCCCGGCTTAGAGATGAAGCATAGGATTAAATAGATTTATCATTAAATCAAGATTGTAATTAATAAATAGTCTAGGGCGGAGGTAATAGACCCCGCCCTTTTTCAGATTGAGGACAATTTTAGGCCTGTAAATGCTTGTACAAGTCCCCAGAGGTACTAAAGATATACTTCCGCAGGAAATAAGCGCTTGGCAGGAAGTTGAGCGCAAGTCAAGGCACACCTTTTCTTTATATAACTACCAGGAGATCCGCACCCCAATTTTTGAAAATATAGCTTTGTTTAAGCGCTCCCTTGGTGACACGACCGAGATAGTCAAGAAGCAGATGTTTATGTTTAAGCAAGGTAAAGATCAGCTCGTGCTCAGGCCTGAAGTCACAGCGTCTATAGCCAGGGCTTATTTAGAAAATAATCTGGGATTCGGCGTAAAACTAAGGAAGCTGTTTTACATTGGGCCGATGTTTAGGGCTGAGCGTCCGCAAAAGGGTAGATTAAGGCAGTTCCACCATATTGGCGTGGAAGCTATAGGTTCTTTTAGCCCAAATTTAGATATCGAAATAATCGAACTCGCCGACCATCTGCTTAGGGCATTGGGGATCTCTGATTATAAATTTCTGATTAATTCACTAGGCTGCCATGGGGATAAAGCTAAGTTCGCAGAGTTAATAAGGGATTCATTATCAAAACATAAAGGCAAGCTTTGCAAGGATTGTCAGCTGAGGATTTCTAAGAATATCTTTAGAGTCCTGGACTGCAAGAATGAGCAGTGCAAGAAAGTCGTGAATGCGCTGAGGTTCGGGCATAAATATTTATGTGATAAGTGCCAGGCTGATTTTAATTTAGTTTTGGAAGGCCTAAAAAAGCTCAGTATTAACTTTGAATTAAAAGAGCACCTGGTTAGGGGGTTAGATTATTATTCAGGCGTGGTGTTTGAGGTTACGCATCCAGCATTGGGGGCGCAAGATGCATTGGGAGCCGGAGGAAGATACGACTACCTGTTTAAAGAGTTGGCAAATAAAGAGATAGGCGCAGCAGGTTTTGCTTTTGGCCAAGAGCGCTTGATGTTGGCTTGCCCTAACGAGGTTTCTGCTGAAAAATTAAATATCTATATAGTTACGCTAGGCGAAGAGGCAACGAGTAAGGGTTTAGAGTTGGCTAAGAATATTAGAGGTGCTGGCATTAGTTGTGATTTTGATTATTCCGAGGGGTCATTAAAATCAAAACTAAAAGAAGCAAATAGGCTGGGCGTCGCATTCGTAGTGATCATTGGAGGGAATGAGCTAGATAAGGGCAAGGCCATTTTGAAACACATGAAAGAGAATAGGCAGGAAGAGATAGAATTCGGCAGTTTAATCAATCATATCAAATTTCTAATTTAATATAAAAATACAGGTATTCAAAGGAGCATCATGTTAAGGACTGTCACATGCGGTGAACTGACAAAAGATGATAAGGGTAAGAAGGTTGTGCTTTGTGGCTGGGTATTTCGAAGGCGCGACCACGGAAAATTAATTTTTATTGATTTGCGTGATAGATACGGTCTGACACAGGTCGTTTTTATTCCTAGTGTTTGCCCTGATAGCTATAAGCTGGCCACTGAATTACGTTCTGAATTTGTGGTGCGCATTGAAGGTGAGGTGGCCCTACGCCCCATAAAGACAGAAAATCCTAAGCTTAAGACAGGGCAGGTAGAGTTGTGTGCCAATAAGTTAGAGATTTTAGCCAGGTCAGCCACGCCTCCGTTTGAATTAGAAGATGATATTGAGCTGACTGAAGAGATTCGACTTCAACATCGATATCTTGATTTGCGCAGACAGAGCGTTCAGGAAAAGATGGTTTTGCGCCATCGAGTGTTTCAAAATGTACGCCACTTCTTAGATAATGAGAATTTTCTTGAGGTGGACACACCGATTCTGACTAAATCTACTCCTGAGGGAGCGCGCGATTATTTGGTTCCTTCACGAGTTCATCCGGGGAAGTTCTTTGCTCTGCCTCAGTCACCACAATTATTTAAACAGCTGCTTATGGTGGCGGGTTTTGACCGTTACTTCCAAATAGCCAGGTGTTTTAGGGATGAGGATCTACGTGCAGACAGGCAGCCTGAATTTACCCAGATTGATATGGAGATGTCTTTTTGTGATCAGGATGACATCTTTGCTTTAAGTGAGAAATTGATGCAGCATATTTTTAAACAGGCTCTGGGAGTAGATTTAGAGATTCCTTTTAAGCGCTTGAGTCACAGCCAAGCGATGAAGGATTATAAGAGTGATAAGCCGGACCTGCGTAGGCCTGATGAGAAATTCTGCTTTGTTTGGATTGTGGACTTTCCGCTGTTTAAATATAATGAAGAGGAGAAGAGGTGGGATAGTGAGCACCATCCGTTTACTGCACCAAAGAAGGAAGATGCTGGGATGTTAGATTCAGACCCGGGAAAGGTTAGGGCTACTTCTTATGACTTAGTCCTTAACGGCAATGAGATCGGTAGCGGTTCGATTAGAATTCATCAAAAGGACATGCAAAATAAGATTTTTGAGCTGCTTAATCTTGAGAAAGAGGAGATCAGTAAAAGATTCGGATTTTTGCTGAAGGCATTCGAATATGGTGCTCCGCCACACGGTGGGATAGCTTTTGGCATCGACAGATTACTTGCCATAATGTCTGGTAGTGATACAATAAGGGATGTAATCGCATTCCCTAAGACACAGAAGGCATTCTGTCCTATGACCAACGCGCCTTCCAGTGTCAAAAATAAACAGTTAAAAGAGTTAAATATTAGTGTAGATGGCGCAGAGTAATTTCCTATAAATATCAAAGATTTAAAAGGAGGAGAAGCAATGAAGAAGCAATTTATAAGGCACTATTCATTTTTAGCTGCAGTGTTGTTTTTGACGATGCTGGTTGGATGTACGCTCAAGACCTACAGTGTTCTAAAAGAGCGACCAGATCAAGAATCTAGAGGCAACAAAGGCATTCTGACTGGTGAAGTCCCAGAAGATACATCCGAGGCTAAAGAAATGCGCAAAACATATGTAATGGAGGTTGAGTTTGGCAAAGGAGCTGTTGATGGCGAGGTAGTCAGTGAAGTGGCTGAGGAAGAAGTTGAGGAAGTTGTCGCAGAAAGAGTTGAGGAAGTGGTCTTTGAGCCAGCTGAGGAGGTTGTTGCAGAAGAAGTTGAGGAAGTGGTCATTGAAGCAGCTGATGAAGTTGTTTACGAAGTAGTGGAAGAATCCGAAGAACTGTCAATGCCAATGAAGTAAGTCAATATGGTTAAGATAATTTATATAGAATCCAGTAGTGAGGTGCAGAAACTTTTTGGTTCACAAGATGAGAACATCCGTCTCATTGAGGACGCATTTGATATTCATGTCTCTAGTCGTCCAGAAGGCATAAAGATCTCTTCTCAGAAAAAAGCAAGCTTGGAGAAGGCCCAAGAATTTATCCGGCACTTATTGGATTTAATCCGTAGCGGCAAGGAGCTAAGCAAGGATGAAGTAGTTTATTCGTTAAAGGAGTATAAGAATAGAGGAAAGGTTAATAAAAAAGACTACCACATATCTAATTATTCAGCTTCTAGAATTATCGGTCCGCGTACGGAGAATCAGACTGGATATGTGGAAGCGATTAAGAAATACGATATTGTCTTTAGCATCGGGCCAGCCGGAACAGGTAAGACATATTTAGCTATGGCTATGGCCGTGGAGGCTTTAAAGAAGGGATTTGTTAAGAGGATAATATTGACCAGGCCGGCATTAGAGGCCGGAGAGAGCTTAGGTTATCTGCCCGGAACCATGCTTGAGAAGATCTCTCCTTATCTTAGGCCTCTATATGATGCTTTGTATGATATGATGGAAGTAGATAGGATAGAGAAGTATAGAGAGATGGGGATTATTGAGGTTGCTCCCTTGGCTTATATGAGAGGCAGGACTTTGAATGATGCATTTGTAATCTTGGATGAAGCACAGAATTGTACCCCTGATCAGCTAAAGATGTTTTTGACACGCTTAGGATTTGATTCTAAAACAGTCATTACTGGCGATATAACACAGAGTGATCTTCCCGGAGGCAAGCCATTAGGCTTATTGGAAGCAAAGGATATCTTAAGTGAGATAGAAGGTATCAAATTTGTATATTTTACTTATGTGGATGTGGTCAGACACGAATTAGTTCAGGAAATAATCGAGGCATATGAAAAAGCAAACAAGAAAAATACTCAGTAAGGTAATTTTGTATTTAATAAGCCTGATTGCTTTAGTTACGTTTTCTGTAATTGCCAACATCAATGTAATTTTGACATTTTTGTTGATCTGCGTATTTGTCTATTTAAAGATTACGGAGTTTAGAAAGGCAAAAAAGACTAATCTGTTGCATTTAAGCTTTTTGTTCCTCATTGGCCTGGCTTGTGCGATATACTTTGAAAGATATACGAATCTTTCACCCTATTACATTCCTATGCCGGCACTGGCCATGCTTACAGTGATACTGTTCACCAGTTTAGAATTAGCCCTGCTTATTTCATTTTGTTTAAGCATGTTTTTGGGTTTTGTTTACCAGGGAGACATTTTTCTCATATGTATAATGTTTTTAGGCTCGATGACCGGGGCTTTTTTTGTTTATAAGATTAGGCAGCGCCATAAACTAATTCAGTCCGGCATATTGGCGGGCACGATCATGATTTTGTCTTTGGCGATTATTGCTTACAGGCAGCAAGTGGGGATAATGTCTTTTTCTTCCTCGCCAAATACAGTACCCGCTGCCATAAATGGAATTTTATCTGCTTTTATCGTGGCTGGCGCACTGCCCATATTTGAATTTTTGTTTAAGGTGGTTACAAACATCAGCTTGTTAGAGTTATCTGATTTTAATCATCCACTTTTAAAAAGGCTTGTCCTGGAAGCTCCGGGTACATACCACCATAGTTTGCTTGTTGGCAATTTAGCTGAGATGGCTGCTGAGGCGATAAATGCCAATTCACTGTTAGCCAGAGTAGGTGCCTATTACCACGACATAGGAAAACTGGAGAAACCGGAGTATTTCTCAGAGAATCAGGATAGATCACTTTCCAGGCATGAGCAGTTGAAGGCATCAATGTCCAAATTGGTAATAATAAATCACGTAAAAAACGGGATCTTTTTAGCTAAGAGGCATAAGTTGAATTCTGCAATAAGAGAGTTTATTGAACAGCACCATGGTACGAGCTTGGTCTTTTATTTTTATCGTCGAGCACTTGCGGAGTCAAAGAATAAAGACGATGTCAAGGAAGAGGTATTTAGGTATACCGGGCCAAAGCCGCAAACAAAAGAGACCGCGATTGTGCTTTTGGCTGATTCGGTAGAGGCTGCCTGCAGGGCCTTAGAGACACCTAATGCTCAACGCATAGAGGAAGTAGTGCATACGATAGTCAATAATAAATTTATTGATGGCCAATTGGATGAGTGCGACTTGACACTCAAGGATCTAAACAAAATCGATAAAACTTTTATACGCATTCTTTCGGCTATCTATCATAGCAGAATTGAGTATCCGGAAATCAAAAGTGAAAATAATAGTAAAGAACCTCCAAAAAAAAATCAATCTGGACCCATTCAGGATTAAGCGAGCAGTTCATAAAATCAAAGTCCCTGCCAAATTTGATACTTTAGAACTCAGTATGTATTTTGTTAAAAACAGCGTAATAAAAAGACTAAACAGGCAATTTTTTGCCAGGAATTGCTTGACGGACGTAATATCTTTTAAGCTGGATGATGATTGTGCTGAAGTCTTTATTGCTCCTATGGTAGTAAAGAATAATGCCTATAACTTTAAGGTTGTTTTTAAAGAGGAGCTGTATAGGTGCATTGTCCACGGAATTTTGCATGTTTTTGGCTTTAAGGATGGAAAGAAAAGCAATAAAGCCAAAATGTGGAAGAGGCAGGAGGCTCTTCTAAAGAGTCTGATTTAGCATGGAAAAGATTAAAATTCTACAAATAATCACTAAACTAGAATTAGGAGGAGCCCAGCTTTCTACTTTGGAGCTGATTAAAGGCCTGGATAAGAATATTTATGACGTTTATCTCATCTCCTCATCTGAAGGCATTTTGATTGATGATGCTTTGGCTATACCAAACTTAAACACCCACTGGTTGAAGTCATTGGAGAGAGAAGTAAATATCTTTTACGACTTAAAAACACTATTAGAAATTTATAGATTTATTAAGTCCAACAAAATAGATGTTGTGCATACCCATAGTTCCAAGGCTGGCATTCTGGGAAGATGGGCGGCTAAATTGGCTAGTGTTAAGTTGGTTGTGCACACTGTCCATGGATGGAGCTTTCATGGTTATCAAAACAGGATAGTGGAGTCATTTTATATGTTTTTAGAGCGAGTAACCGCAAAGATTACCGATAAATTTATCGCCGTAACAAGGTATGATATTAGCAAAGGCTTAGATAATGGTATAGGTGTTGAAAGCAAATATAGTTTGATACGTTACGGGATAGAAAAGGAGAGATTTGGAGCAAGCAACAATGGTTCTTTCAGGAAGAAGGTGGGTATTGAGAATGGTTGTTTTGTCGTAGGAATGATTGCCTGTTTTAAGCCTCAGAAATCACCCTTAGATTTTGTTTCTAGTGCTGCAGAGGTAGCCAGGCGCATTCCAGGAGTCAAATTTGTTATGGTTGGAGATGGAAGGCTAAGAGGCGATATCTTAAAATCAATTGAAAAATTTGATTTAAGAGAAAGATTCATGCTTTTGGGATGGCAGAGAAATATTCCTGAGATTATGTCGGTATTTGATGTTTTAGTCTCAACTTCTCTCTGGGAGGGCTTGCCTATAGTCTATTTAGAAGCGATGGCTAGCAGAAAACCCATAATCGCTACGGATATTGGAGGAAATTCAGAAGTTGTGCAAGATGGCGTTAATGGATTCTTAGTCGGGCCAAAGGATCCTTATGCTTTAATTGATAGGATTGTCGCTCTATCTAAGGATAGAAGTTTAACTAAGCGAATGGGGGATGAAGGGCGAGGCGCCTTAAGCGCAGAATATGAATTGAGAAGCATGGTAGGGAGTATTAATAATTTGTACTTATCCGGCTTAAAACACCAAAAATATGCTGTTTAGTCTATCTGTAACCGTATTCTTTTTGTCTTTATTAGTGAGTTCAATTGCTACAGAGTTTATTATAAAGATAAAAGGCAAAGAGAGAGAAGGGATTCCTCATCTGGGTGGAATTGCAATCTGGCTTTCTTTTCTGCTCGCGACATTAATTATCTTTAATACTAGAACTGGCCTTGTGTTATCAAAGGAGTTTCTAGGGATTCTTGTTTGTTCGACTTTGATTTTCATTGTGGGGTTAATTGATGACAAGAGAGAGTTGTCCGTGGCTGTAAAGCTATTAACCCAACTCTTTGCCGCATCGCTTGTTATGAATTTTGGGGTCAGAACTGAAATTGTGGGAATAGGAGAATTTGGCAATATAGTTGTAACTCTGCTTTGGATTTTGGGGATAACAAATGCCTTTAATCACCTGGATATCATCGATGGTTTATCCTCAGGAATTGCTTTCATCAGCGCTTTCACATTTTATTTAATATCTTTAATGACTTTTAATATTCCTGTTGCGCTATTTTTACTGGGATTAGCTGGCAGCATTCTAGGCTTCTTTAGATTTAATTTCCCAAAAGCTAAAATTTATATGGGAAATTCGGGAAGTCACTTCTTGGGATTTATTTTGGGCACATTTGCGATAATGATAAGTTATGCTACTTTAGAAAAGAGATTAGCTTTAATAATTCCTCTTTTAATCTTAGGGCTTCCAGTATTTGACACGCTTTTTGTCGCAGTAGTGCGTTCATTAAAACATAAGCCAATCTGGCAGAAGAGTGAAGATCATCTTCCTTTGAGATTCATTGCATTGGGGTTATCCAAAAAGCGTATGGTTATTTATATGTGTTTTTTGACTTTGATCTTTTGCGTATCCTCAATTCTGATTTTATATCTATCAAATAAAATAGGCTTGGTCCTTTTGGCCCTGTTAGTGGTTTTATGCATCTGCATTGCCATAAGTGCAAAGAGGGAAAAATCTGATGGCTAAGAAAATAGTCATTCTTGGGGCAGGGGTTACTGGATTAAGTTGTGCTTATCATTTAAAGCGGGAGTACAATATTTATGAGAAAGAAAATGAAGCCGGTGGTTTGTGCCGTTCGCATGAGAAGAACGGATTTACTTTTGATTTTACCGGACACCTTCTGCACTTTAAAACTTCCTACGGATTTAATTTAGTCAAAAGTCTTTTAAGGGGAAATTTAGTTCCCCATAAGAGAAACTCCTGGATTTATTCAAATAATACTTATACACCGTATCCTTTCCAAGCCAATATTCATTCTTTATCCAGAAATGCAGCTAAAGAGTGTCTTATCGGTTTGGTGTGTAGCAAGAGAAAGCAAGTCAGTCCTAGAAACTTTTATGATTGGATGATACAGAAATTTGGCTACGGTATAGTTAAACACTTTATGCTTCCTTATAATTATAAGTTTTGGAAGCAGCATCCTAAGAATTTAAGCTGCGAATGGTTGGATGGAATGATTCCTTTGCCTTCCCTGGAGGATTCAATCAGCGGTGCTTTTGAGCAGGGCGTTAAGCATTGGGGGTATAATTGGCGTTTTTGGTATCCTAGCAATGGAGGAGGTATATCTGTTTTGCCTAGGGCGTTTGAGAAGAAGATAAGGGCAATTAATTTCAATCATAAGGTGAGAAGGATTGATCTTAAGAGAAAAATGGTCATATTTGATAATTCATCAAGTACAAAGTTTGATTACATCGTATCTACAATTCCACTTCCGGAGTTAGAAAAGATTATTTATCCGATTCCGCAAAGGGTCAGAAGCGCGATGAAGAAGCTTAAGTACCTCTCAATTTATAATCTTAATATAGGCATTTCAAGAAATCACCTAAAGAAGCACTGGATTTACTTTCCTGATAAAAAAGACATATTTTATAGGTTGGGATTCTTTAGTAATTTTTCAAAGGAGCTGGCTCCAAGAGGAAGCACTTCCATATACGCAGAAGTGTCATATTCAAAAAACAAGCCCCTTAAAAAGAAAAAAGACTTAGATGATAAGATCAAGCGTGATTTATTAAGATCCAACATAGTCACTAGTAAGAATGAGATACGATCTAGTCTGGCCAATGATATAAAGTACGGATACATTATTTATGATCAAAATTACAGCAATGCCAGGAAGACCATTTTAGAATTCTTGCGCAAAGCTAAGATTTTTTCAAGAGGCAGATTTGGTAATTGGCGCTATTTTTCAATGGAAGACAGTATATTGGATGGTAAGAGTGTGGCTGAGGGCTTAAATTAGAATATAAAGTTTTTGAATTAATCTTATTTGTTAATGTTGAAGGCAATATTCAAAAGATTCTATCGCTATCGTCATATATTATGGACGATGTCAGTAACAAATTTGAAGCTAAAGTATGCTGGTTCTGTTCTGGGTATTTGGTGGGCGGTAGTTGGCCCACTGATCCTGGCGGGGAGTATTAGCTTTATTTTCACCGTTGTTTTCAAAGTAGGAAAAGCAAATTTTACCCTCTTCGCCCTTTCTGGAATTATCCCCTGGATGTTTTTTACCTGCGCTCTTCTGGAATCAACTAATTCTTTCATTGTTAATTCGTCTATTTTGAGACAGAGTATATTCCCTCGAGAATTTATCCCTATAGCTACTACTATCGGCAACTTCTTAAATTTTTTAATGGGTTTCATCTTTTTGTTGCCCATATTCATAATCTTTAAGTTTGAGATAATTACCCTGCTGCCTGTATTAATTCTGGTGATTTTAATTCACTTTCTTTTTGTTTTAGGCTTGGGACTCTTGTTTTCCTGCATAAATGTTTTCTTCAGAGACCTTTATTATTTCTTGGCTGTGGGAATGATGGTTTGGTTTTGGGTAACACCTATATTCTATTCTTTAGAAGATGCACCTTTTCCTTATCGTTGGATTTGCTTACTCAATCCCATGACTCACTATGTCGCCCTGTACCAAAAGATTCTATTTAAAAGTACGTGTCCTTCGTTAGTAGAGCTATGCATAGCATTCATTATTTCTATATTATTCCTTCTGGTGGGATACCTGTTTATATCGAAAAATAAGTCAGGTTTATTGAAAAGAATATGAAAGTAGTAGAGTTTATTAAAGTCTCAGAGAAGTACCGTATCAAATTTGTCAGGAAAAGAAAAGTCTATTGGGAAGAGATATGGGTTTTAAGTGATATCAATCTCAAGCTTGATGAGGCCGAGGTCTTAGGTGTTATCGGTCAAAATGGAGCAGGAAAGACTACGTTCTTAAAATTAATCGCTGGTATGCTTATTCCAGACAAAGGTGAGGTTAAGGTTAGAGGGAAGGTCTCTACGCTGATGGAGCTGGGAGCAGGTTTTAATCCTGAGTTTACGGGCAGGGAGAACATCGTTATAAATTCAAGAATTTACGGGATAGATGAAGCTGTCCTAGGATTGAGAATTGGTGAGATTCTGGAATTCGCTGACTTAGGGAAATTCATCGACGCACCTCTTAAGTATTATTCCGGAGGCATGTATATGCGTTTGGCTTTTGCATTGGCGATATTTGTTGCTCCAGATATCCTTCTGATAGATGACATTTTGGCAGTAGGCGATGAAGAGGCACAGCAGAGGTGTATTAAGAAAATATTCGAATTAAAAGAAATTGGGAAAACAATCGTAATAGTCAGTCATGATATGAGAACAATTAATAGTTTATGCGATCGAACAATCCTTTTGGAAAATGGCAAGGTTATTAAGGAGGGAGTGACCAAAGAAGTCACTGCTTTTTATATTAAAGGCCTACTTTTAAAAGAAAAGGCTAAACAGCTTGATCCACATTCCCTGCCTACCATTTCTTGTGGTAACTATAGACTTTTTGCAGATATGGAGAAAAAAGAAATAAAGCTCTATGCTAAAAATAGGGAACTTACAAAAGACCGGGGGCTGCATACATCCTTTGAAATAGGAAAAAACTGGTATGATATTTCTTCATCTGAAATGCAGATTAATAATGAGGGGGGCGTTCTTTTACTTAAATTCTTCTGGAAATTCTTCGATCTTACGCAAATCTGGAAACTTAATCTCAAGGAAAATTGTTTATTTTGGCAAGTGGAATCCCGGGTGGGACAGGCGCTTGATTTTAAACATGTTAAATTCGGTTTATTTTTGAGCTCTGGATATAAGACATTCTTCTGTGGCTATCAACAGCAGGGTTTTCCTAAAGAGTTTTTATCCTGGCAGAATATCCCTTTAGAAGCTCCAAATGCGGATTTTTTTGGTGTAAGGGAACAAAGAAATCTTCCCGCAGTTATCTTAGAGAACCAACAGGAGCTGTCTTGCGTAATCCAAAATAGTGATAAAGAAAATTCTTGTCGCGCTTTACAGTTAAATTTTCCTGTACAAAGCCTTAACCAGATGAATATGTTTTTTTCTACCAAGATTAGCTTGATTGCGGGAGAGGAATTAGTCGAAAACTATTTAAAACAGGAAAGGGAGAAGTCTCTTATAAAACAACATGATAAGCAAGCAAATATACGCAAATTAAACTCAATTTCTTCAGAAGACATTAACCTCTTTTCCGATCCCGAGAGAAAGTCTTTAAGGATTTCTTATAAAGGTAGAGAAATTACTAGTGGAAGTGGTTTATATAGTGTTCTATGTGTGGACCAAACGTGGGTACCTTCAGAAAGTTTTCAGTGGAGGATACACAAGGTTTCCCAGAAGGAGTTAAGATTAATTCTTGATCATAGGTCTTTATCAATTTTACAAATATGGACATTGATTTGCGAAAATGCGGAAACCATTAGAATTAAGATTGAATTCGAAGTTAAAAAGCCCGTAAGTGTAGATAATTGGCATTTAATATTAGAGCTAAAGGATGGGTATAAAAATTGGCAGACCCCTTATGAGCAGGGAGATTTTTTGATTAACCATTATAGTAATAATATAGGCCCGATAAGACTAAAAGACAATAAAGTCCACCAGGTGCTGCTAGAGCCTCAAGATTTAGATGTGTTCCCTAATTTGAACCTTGATGTTATCTCTAAATACAATAAGCGAATCATCAGCCTTTATAAACAAGAGGAAAAAGGCGGAGAAGAGATGGTTTGTATTAATTCTTCTTTAATAATACCGAAGAAAAAAAACATGGTTAATCCAGGAAAATTTGTTTATTTTGAAGGTAAAATTAGACTTGGAAAAGAGATCGCCTTAAGAAAAAAAGTGTTGTCATCAAATGAGTTCTCCGAGTTAAAAAATGATGACTTGAGGTTTGTTTTTGATAGTGGAAGATGTAAGATTATTTGGAGGGATAAAGAATTGACCGCGGGTTTAGGTGTTTATACTTCAGTACGATCAAAAGATGTCTGGCACGATTCTTATCAAGCAGCTTGGCGGGTAAATCATAAAGGAAATAAGAAGATCGTGGCTGTAGGATATTGGCCATACCTTCCTATCTCACAGACTTGGCAGATAGAACTAACAAATAAAGGCGAGATACACTGGAAGGTAGATATGGATGTTTATGAGGAAGCTGATTTAGAAATAGAACAAGCGAATATCATGCTTTTGCCTAAATATAAAAATTGGATAGTTCCTGATATTAATAAAGGGGAGTTTACAGATGAATTTACTCAAAATTATGATATTTTGCCTTATAGGTTTTGGCAGGGGAAAGCTAACCAGATAAAAGCTACAGGCCTTGAACTGCCTGGGGTAATTTTTGTTAGTGACTCAGAGGATAAGAATTTTAGCGTGATTGCTGAGAATACTGATAGCCTATATCAAGCAAGACTGCTTCAATATCAAAAAGAAAACAACACAAAGGTTGCGCCTAAGCAATGTAACTATTTTAAAGGGATTATAAGGATTGAGCCAAATGAATAATTATAAGAAACTTCAAAAGGTAAAAGGATTAATTTGTACAACAAGAAGGAATATAGGGCACTTCTTTTCCTTAAATAAGATAAAGAGACAACAAGGATTCCTGACGAATATTGAAAAAAATGGGATAAAGCTGATTTGTTCTGCACGGGAAATACACATATTTTGGAATGGTCTAGAAGTGACGAGGTGGCCAGGGCTAAATATAGGAATCGATAGCCTGGGGACATGGACTGATTCTACAAAAGCTGATTGGCAGATTATTGAGAAGAAGGATGATTCTTTAAAGATTAGAATAGTTTTTAGAGATTTACCTATAATTCAGGTCTGGTCACTGAGCATTAAAGAAGATTCTGGGATAAGTTGGGACGTGGATATGGAGATAGAGGGAAGGCTTCATATTGATGAGATCCGTTTGATAGGTTTTGTTAATTCAAGATTTAAAACCTGGATTAGCGATTATCAGCAAGGCAATTTTCCACGTTTCGAGGATAATTTCCAGGATTTATATGTAAGCGATAAGCCAACTTCTTTGGTAGGGGCAAGATTTCCTTTCGAAGGCAGCTTCTTGCCTTCATTTGTTCTTGAGTGTCAGGATAATGAAAAGAATCTTTTGGCTGTTATTCAAAGATCCCCTAGCAATCTCAAAGCCAGTATCGTTGGCTTTAAGAGGATGTATGGCGAGACAGAGAAGGTCAGTGCTCCAGGGAATTATCATCTTTTTTCAGAAAGAATTGGTTTATATGAGGATGGCGCTGTGTTGGATAATATGATTGAAAGAATCCGTTGCAATGATTTAAATAGCCTTATCAAATATCCGAAACAAAAGAGTAAGAAAAATAAAAGTCAGAAAGTTTTATTAGCTAATCTTCCTTGGAAGACACCGGAGAACAATTGGGGAGTGAGGGCTGGTTCTCGTTGGCCTCACATAAAGGATAGGAGTGAAGGCAATTATCTTCCGTTTCCTTTCTTTCTTACCTATGCCACTTCTCTTCTAAAGAAGAATGGATTTGAAGCGATTGTGGTTGATGCAATTGCTGAAAGAATTCTTGAGGATAATTTTATTGAATACTTATCAAGCATGGATTTTGACCTAGTGGTTATAGAGACATCGGTACCCTCTTTTCATTATGATATGCAGTTTTTAGAGAAAATTTCTTCCTTAGAAATTCCTATAGCTTTATGTGGTCCACAGCCAGAGATCTATAACACTGAATTCCTGAAAACAAAAAAGTTTATAAATTTTGTTTTATTTGGAGAATACGAATTTACACTTTTAGAATTGGTAAAAGCCATATCTGGGAAAAAAAGAAATCTAGCTCATATTAGAGGCCTAATTTGGAGGGATGGTAAAAAGAAAATAGTTAAAAATTTACCTCGGGAACCTTTTGATATAAACCTTTTGCCTTGGCCTTACAGAGAAAGCCTTCCAATGCAAGAATATTGGGATCTACCTGGCGATATTCCTCATCCTTCGGCGCAGATGATTGCTTCTCGTGGTTGTCCTTTTTCATGCAATTTTTGTTTATGGCCCCAGCTGCTTTTTGGTGGGCGGACATATAGGGCAAGGGATATCATGGATGTCGTGGATGAAATGGAGCATTTATTAAAGGTAAAGAGGTTTAAGTCTATCTATTTCGATGATGATACATTCAATGTGGGAAAGGAACGCATCATTAAATTATGTGATGAGATTATTAAAAGAGGACTAAATAGTACTCCTTGGGCAATTATGGCGAAACCAGATTTGATGGATGAGCAAATGTTAGATAAATTGAAGGAGGCCGGCTTGCATGCAGTAAAGTATGGCCTGGAGAGTAGTTCTCAAAAATTACTGAATAGATGTGGGAAGCGGCTCGATGTTGGCAAGGCCCAAAAGATGATTGAGTACACTAAGTCCCTAGGCATTAAGATCCATCTTACCTTTGCCTTTGGTTTAATCGGAGAGACTGAAGAGACTCTCAAGAGCACTATCGATTTTGCTCTTCAGTTAGATCCTCAATCAGCTCAGTTTACTATAGTTACCCCTTTTCCCGGGACTGCTCTTTTTGATGAGTTAGATAAGAAGGGAAGAATTCTAACTAAGGATTGGTCTTTATACGATGGCCACAATAACTGTGTTTTTCAACCGGACAGCATTTCACCTGAATTTTTAGAGCAAGGAAAACAATATGCTTATAGAATTTGGGCAGAGCATCAAAGAAAGAAAAGGGGATTCATCGGAGATGTTAGGAGATTCTTTAGCTACTTACGACAGGCCGGTGCATTAGCAACTTATCATAAGACAATTAGCTACTTAGAGTTTTTTGCATTAAAAAGAAAGAAATACCTGGGAAAGCTATAAAGTGAATATTTGGAAGAAAATATTAAAAGGTGTAGAGACTTCAGGGAAGGCTTTTTGCGGTCCTCATACTGTACAGATAGATTTAACCGATTGGTGCAACAGTTCATGCATTTCTTGCTGGGTCCATTCGCCTTTAATTGATAAAAAAAAGGCTTTCCCATTTGGAAAAAAAGAACTGGCGTTTAACAAAGTAAAGGCGATTATTAAAGAGCTGGCAAGATCAGGTACAAGAGAGATAATCCTTTCAGGTTCTGGAGAGCCTCTGATATATCCGCAGATTATTGAGGTAATTAAGTTAATAAAATCAAAGAAGATGTATTTGACTATTATAACCAATGCCACTTTATTAAACGAAGAGATGTGTAAGGTATTTGTTAAGTCAAAGGTCGATTTATTAACTGCCAGCGTATGGGCTGGAAGCCCAAAAGTCTACGTAGCAACTCATCCAAACAATAAGGAGAGCGATTTTGAGACCATTAGAAGTAATTTAAAGAAATTAGCTGATTATAAACAAAAATCTGATTCTTTTTATCCCTATGTAAAGATGTACAATGTAATATGCAGTAATAACTATAGCGATATTAATGCTATGGTAGATTTTGCTGCAGACGTAAAGGCTAATTCAATTGAATTTCAAATTGTCGATATAATCAAAGGCAAAACTGATGCTTTGGCTTTAGATAATGAAATTAAGAAAAAGCTATTTGTTTCTTTTGAAGAGATAATGGATAGAGAAGATTTTGTGAAGGGGGAAATTGGAAAAGAAGAATTAAAAGATGTTACCCAGAGCAAAACCGAAAAAGACTTTGGTAAGATTTGGCGTAATCTTAGGAAAGGCTTTATTCTCCTCGACAGGATAGTAAATATAGTTTGCCCTAGGGGCAGATATCCCTGGAAGGGGATTGTAAAAACCGGCAAAATATCACCAACTCAATCTCAGGATTCCAGGTTTAGATTTTTATTTGGTAAACACCATTGTGGGGATTGTACTAATTTTCCAAATTGTTTTCCTTCCCAGAAGCCCTTTATAGATGTTGAAGTGCTAAATTTGCTTGGTATAAAATCCTTCATCCAAAGGATGTTTTCCCAAGGAGAAAATCAGAAGAATTACGAACAACAGATTAACCATATCCCTTGTTATATGGGGTGGTATTATTCGAGAATTTTAACGAACGGAGAAGTGCTTCCATGTTGTAAAGCATCTTCCCACCCCCTGGGCAATATATACGAGGGTTCATTTTCAGATGTATGGAATGGCCCAAAATATAATGAGTTTAGGTCAAAGGCAAAGAATCTGGCTAAGAGCCATCCGTATTTTTCTAAAATTGAGTGTTTTAAAGGGTGTGATAACTTGGGGATGAATTTGGAAATCAACACTAAAGCAAATCGCTCAAAATCTTCTGGTAAGCACATTATCATTGGGGCGTCTGATTGGGTTCGGGGAAATTTTAGTAGAGATCCAAATAATTTTGGCAAAGGCATAGTTTTGGATGGAGGCATGAAGAAGGGGTACGCGGAATATTACTTTGATGTAGATGCTACCCAGACTTATGCATTTTATGCTAGGTATACTACTATGGAGTTCAGGCCAGTAGATATATATATCGACAATGAACTTATTAAATTGAATGCATTAAATTCAGACACTGGAGGTTGGACTGCAGAATTCTTACTTTGGCACAAAGAGTTCGAAATAGAATTAGGATTTGGTAAACATATTTTGAAAATAGTTACTGAAAATTGTGCGCCTCATATGGAAAAATTTGCTTTTTTTCTTTCTAATAATGTCCCCGCCTTCATTAAAAAAGAGAGAAATCACAATTACCTCCAATTTATAAAGCACCATGTTTTATTGGATGGCTATAGGCGAACGGTAGGAAAAATTTTTAATACTTTAAAGTACAAGAACATAAAGGATAGATATTTGGAGGTGCTGGGTGTTTTTGATGGGAAACATGGCTATAAAGGTCCTTTTCATGTGCAGATTGATTTGACCAATGATTGTAATAATCATTGCATAGCCTGCTGGTGTAATTCTCCTCTTTTTAAAGAACCCCGTTTTCTAGGAAATGAGAAGAAGGCATATTTACCTTTAAACATGGCAAAGGAGCTTTTGGATGAAATTACTTATATGGGAGCAACGGAGGTTTATTATTCTGGTAGCGGGGAACCGCTTATGCACCCTCAGATTATGGAAATATTGGAACATACTAAAAAGAATAATTTGGTTTGTCACCTAAATACAAATTTTACACTTCTCAATAAGCAAAAGATAGATTGCCTGATGGCTTTAGAGGTAGATTTTCTTACCGTAAGCACTTGGGCAGCAACACCCGATACTTATGTAAAAACACACCCTGGGAGAACGGAGGATGATTTCTGTAGAATAGAAAAGAATCTTATTTATCTTAATGATCGTAAACAGTGGAAGCCACATATTAAATTATATAATGTTATCTTTAATATGAATTATTTTGAAATTGAAAAGATGATTGATTTTGCCATTAAGACGAAATCTGAATCGGTAGAATTTACTCTGGTGGACACCATTCCGGGTGCAACAGATGAGTTAGCTCTTAATAAGAAACAAATTATGGAATTACATAAAATGTGCAATAGAATTAAATCCAAACTTACTCTTGACTATAAGATTGCGGGAAGCGATGTCATGCTGTTCCAGTTTGACCAGTTTTTACGGAGAATATCTATTCTTGATGATGCCCAAGATGCAAAATATGATAAAAATATAATTGACAGCATGCCCTGCTATATCGGTTGGCTTTTTGCCAGAGTCTTGCCCAATGGTGAAGTTCACTCCTGTCTTAAGGCGCATCGGATCCCTACGGGTTCATTGTATCTGAACAAGTTTTCTGAAATATGGAATTCTGAGAAACAGATTCAATTCCGCGAAAATACAATTTGCCGACAAAAGAGCGATCCCTTCTTTAGGCTTATAGGCAATGACCCCAACATAAAAGAGGCAGGATGTTATAAAAGCTGTGACGATATTGGGCGCAATACCTGGATGCATAAAAGAGTAAGGATGTTGACGCTACTGGAAAGAGTTGTTTTAAAAAATCTGGCTCAGGGGTTAAAAATTGCACGGCAACTAAAACCTAAAAAAGAAAGCTATAAAAGATACCACAAAAAACCATTACTTGCAGGGGTTATGAATGGCAGAAAGGCTTTTGTAGGCCCTGAACAAGTAGTCGTCGATTTAACAAATAAGTGTAATCTAAGATGTGTTTCTTGTTGGCTTTATTCACCAGTGCTTACAAAAGACAAACCTGTTGATAAATGGCTAAATGAGGAATTAGCCAAAGAATCAGCCTTTAGATTAATCGATGATTTATCTTTACTGGGGACAAAACGAATTCGTTTTACAGGTGGTGGAGAGCCGTTTATGCATAAAGATTTCATGGAGATTGTGGAGCATGCACGAAATAGGAATTTGCAAGTAGCGTTAACCACAAATTTCACCTTAGCCACTAAAGATAAGATTAAAAAGCTTATGGATTTAGGGCTCGAGGAGCTGTGCATAAGCACCTGGGCCTCTAATCCAGAAGTTTACAGCGCGGTTCATCAGGGTGTGTCATCAAGATGTTTTGAACAGTTAAAAGAAAACCTGTTACTTTTAAAGCAGATAAAGAAAGATAAGCCCCGCCTTACGTTTGCCAATGTGATTATGAATAATAATTATAGAGATTTTGAAGGGATATATGAATTTGGTAAAAAGTATGGCGCGGATTCAATTTATTATACACTTGTTGATATTTTTAAAGGGCAAACCGATAAGTTCCTTTTAAGTAAACAGGAGAGGGAAGAGTTGCTAAAGAAAGCCCAGGAGATTAAAGAAAGAAATAAAGGTGATAGTATCCAACTTGAATTCTTTGATGGTTTTTTGAGAAGGGCTTCTACTTCTCAGAGTGAATTCGAAAAAGGAGAATTTGATAAAGCTGATATTGATAAGATTCCTTGTTATGTTGGCTGGATTTTTTCTAGAGTTTTGGCCGATGGCAGTGTAGCTCCTTGCTGCAGAGGAGTTAAAAAGATAATGGGTGATATCAATAAAACTTCTTTTAAGGATATCTGGTTTTCTAATAGATACAACGAGTTCAGGTCAAAAGCAAAATATGCGTCAAAAGACATCTCATATTTTAAAGATATAGGCTGTAAAAAAGAGTGCGACAATTTGATGCATAATGAAGAAATGGAGAAAGTCCTAAGATTATCATGTACGGCATAGGGTTTGAATCAAGCCCTTAAAGTATTTAATTAAAATTCGAATTTTAAAACAGGCTCGTAATACTGCATTTTTAAACCACATGAAAGAATATGAATCAAGTAGGCGCTTTAGATTTCCAATTTTTTCTAATTAAATTAGGGATTAAAAGATTTTTCGAGGGCTTTTATTATTTTAAATGGCTCGAGTATCCGTTAGTTTATAATCATCTCAAATTAAAATCTAGCCAGAGATATCTTGACATAGGTAGTGGGAAGTCAATATTTCCCCTTTTTGTTTTGAACAAGGCGAAGTGCTTTGTGCACATAGTTGACGACCAGTCGATTATTAAAGATAGTACGAATTATTATAAGGATGTTATTAAGCGAATCAGCTTGAGTAACAAAATAAAGAGAAGATTTATTATTCAAGAATCAATTAGTGTAAAAAGATTAGAGTTTCCTGATAATCATTTTGATAAAGTTTCTTGCTTGTCTACTATAGAGCACATAAGAGATGATGGCGATATCATGATGATGAAGGAAATTTTCAGGGTATTAAAAAAGGAAGGCTTGGCGGTGATAACCTTCCCTTTCAATAGTGGAGGCTACATAGAAGAGGAAAATCCTGAAGGCATCGGTTATTTTCAGCGAACATATAATATAGCTGAGATTAAGCGTAGAATAATAGATTCCACCCATTTAAATGTAGATAAAGTAATTTATTTTGGAGAACGTTATGCACGTTTTGGAAGGTTTTATTTAAAAAACAGAAATAAGAGCCTCAATTGGCTCTTTACTTTTTTAAACCCTTTTTTGTGGCAAATTAAACATTCATATTGCGGTGAATTTCACGATTTTCATGAAAATGAAATTGAGAAAGAAAATATTGGTGCAGCTATCTTAATCTTAAGAAAATAGTAAATGTTATAAATTGTCTTAAGCTATGAATTATCCTTCCTTCCCAAAATATTTTTCCATCCAAACTACTTCAGTATGTAACGCTTCCTGTGTTTTTTGTCCCTATGAAAGCATAAAAAAATCATTTCCTAAAAAAATAATGGAGATGAAATTGTTTAAAAAAATAATTAATGAATGTAGTAGGAATAAAGATGTTGGTGTAATCATACTTTATATGAACAATGAACCATTAACCGATCCGCATTTGATAGAAAGAATAAACTATGCTAAGGAAAAAATTCCTTGGGCTAGTGTTCATATCCTCACAAATGGTTTATTGCTTACAGATAAAATGGCTGACAAGCTCCTTGACTCCAAATTAGATTGGATTGGAATAAGCTTTCAAGGGATAAGAAAAGAAACAATAGAGAAAGCAATGGGAATTCCTTACGGGGTAGCTTTAGAACGAATAAATAATTTTACAGATAAAGTTAGACAAAAGAAAAATATAAAAGATTATTTAATGATTACATTTCTAGGACATAAATTTTTGGCTAAAGGGGAAAAAGAAGAAGCTGTTGATTATTGGAAAAGCAAAGGTATAGAAAGAATTGGTTATTTTGAAAAGCCAATTTCTCGGGCAGGGAATGTGAAGGATTTAGCAAATACCTACCATAAAGAAAAGATTATAGATTGTAAATCTATTTGGGCTGACGAGATGATTCATATAGTGGAAGATGGTAAGGTTGTGTTGTGTTGTATGGATTGGAAAAGAGAGGTGATTTTAGGAGATTTGAGCAGAGAAAGCATTAAGAAGATATGGGATGGGAAGAGGCGGAAAATTTGGCAGATGATTTATGGCGAAAAAGATATGCCTGGCGAATTCTTGTGCCGTAGGTGTGAAGAGGCCGAATTAACTAAACCTTCCCAAAAAGTAGCTTTAATTAAAAATTCAGGATCGAATGTCGATAAGTTAAAGTATGAAGACGAAGATTTGCTGCTTGTAGTGAGTCCGCCTTGGCAGACAAAGATGGTTCCTTTGGGCCTGGCATATTTAAGCCAGTACTTAAAATCAAAGGGCGTAAAAGTAAAATCAATAGACTTAAATGTAAATCTATTTAAAGAAGCAAGTGGACAAAATAAATACTTTTGGGGTATCGATTCCATAAAACGTTTTAGCCCTAGTGATTTTACTGAAAGGTTCATCAAAAATTTTGGAGATGAACTAGGCGATTTTGTAAACCGTGTCTGCGATTCAAAAGTAAAAATTGTTGGATTTTCTACAACAATCGCCAGTGCTGGGGTAGCTGTGTACTTAGCTCACCAAATAAAGCGAAGAGACCCTAGTAAAATTACTATTCTTGGTGGCCCCGGTTGTTACTGGAATACTGATCAAATTGATCCAGAAAGGATAGTAGATGTATTTGTTGTTGGAGAAGGGGAAAAGCCGCTTCTTGAAATAGTAAAAAGGTTGAAAGACAATAATTCTCTTTCCTCGCTCTCGGGGATACAAGGAACATTAGTATGTAGGGATAAGGAGTACCTAAGCTTTCTTCCTCCAGATCCTATCATGAATTTGAATGAAATACCAACTCCTGATTTTTGTGATTTTAATCTGGAAGACTACGGGGAGGGCATATATAAGCCTCTGCCCATACTTATTAGCAGGGGTTGCATTAATAGATGTACTTTTTGTATTGACCATAAGATGAATTTTCCTTTTAGAATCAGAGATCCTAAAAAAGTATTTGAAGAGATAAAATTTTACCTTGAACGATACGGGGTAAGAAATTTCGAATTTAATGATTTGCTCTGCAATGGAAATATAAAGCAGCTGGGAGAAATTTGCGATTTAATTATTAAAAATAATCTAAATATAAATTGGACAAGTTATGCCGCTATAAGAGAAGGAATGAGTCTGGAGTTATGCAAAAAGATGAAGGAATCAGGTTGTAGATGGCTCTGTTATGGCATGGAGTCAGCCTCTGACGTAGTATTAAAAAGAATGAAAAAAAGATATAATGCTAAGTTAGCAGAAGAAGTCATTCGCAATACTCACAATGCTGGTATAGAGGCAACTATTAATATAATACTGGGGCATCCTGGAGAGTCCAATAGAGAATTCAAAAAAACATGCAGGTTCCTCAAGAACAATAGAGAGTATATCTCTAGTGTTGTCAATGTCTCCACATGCTTCATTATGGTAAACACTGATTTAATGGAAAATCTTGATAAATTTGGAGTTTATTTTAAAAGGACGCTAAAAGACCGCATTGGGTGCATTTTTAAAAGAAAAGAATTTTACCCTAACTATAGAAATTATTATGTTGCCCCGGGCAATACAGCGCAGAGACGGGTATTTTGGTTTAGAAAGATGCTGAAGCTCCTTCATAAAATCAATATTCCATATATTATTTTGAATAACGTTGTTGAGCATGACAGAGATCTTGATAGGTTTGTTGCTGAGTTAAAGAAAAGATATTGCAGGAAGCATACGATTGATTTTAAAGGCACGGGAATAGATTTATCGCAACAGGGTAGTTGCAAACTATTTCGTAGCGGTTTAGAACTTACCAAAGATGTTGGCATGAACACATCTTTTTTTGTAAATGACAGATGGATAGATTCTTCTTCAGCAGAATGGAGCAAGAGGGTAAAAGGGAATAGTGCCGAGATTGATATCTGCTGGCCAGGCGTTGCGATTAAGCAAAAATGGGCGATTAGGCTTGAAAATAAATATATTGATTGGAGCGTTAAGACGGTCTTCTGCGAAAAATTAAAGATTTATCAGAATAAAATAGGTATTATGGTGTCTAATAATTATGATAAATACAAGCATAATAATTCCATTTATAATTTCCATAGTTCTAAAACAGATAATTGGGAAGAGGTTATGTTCTCCAAAATTTCTAGCATTAACCTACTAGCAGACAACGCTATGGGCCCTCTAAATTTAACCTTTGAACCTAAGGATGATATATTTCTTCAGGTTCAAAATGCTCCTTTTTTGGCTTCGAGGATGGTTAATTTTTGCTTTTTGAATGTTAATCATCCGGATGGGTTTAATGAAGATGGGAAGACATTTGATAAGGATGATTACGTGGAAAGTAGAATTAGGATATACATAAAAAAACACAGGGTTTAATTATGGAAATCTTACTAATCAATCTTCCTCCTTGGGGGATTGAAGTTCCTTCTTTAGGTACAGCTTGTCTTAGTAGTTATTTAAGAAGCAGGGGTATAGCTACTGAGATTTTCGATCTGAATATTGAATTATACAACAAAATTCCTAAAGATGATAAGTTTCTATGGTCTATGCCTTACTCTACTTGGTGGGTTCGAAGAAAAGAGTTTTCAGAAGTCTACAGCAAGATTAAATCTTATCTAGATCAGCTTATTGATGTAATTGTTAACTCTTCTGCGCCCATATTAGGCTTTTCTCTGTCCACAGATTGCTCAGATTTGATTCTGAAAGATATCGTCAAAAAAGTAAAGCAGAAAGATCCCTCTAAAATAATAATTCTTGGAGGTGTTTCTATAGGCATAAAAGAGCAAAGAGTTGCCTTACTTCCAGAAATAAAAGATTACATCGATTTTTGCGTGGTTGGTGAAGGAGAGGTCCCCTTGTATACAGTACTTTCCGCTATTTTGAAAAATAAGGAAGTGCCTTGCATCGAAGGTGTTTTAAAAAAAGATGATTTTTTTAATAATATAGACTCTGGGAGGGGAGAAGAATTAGATAGTTTGCCCTATCCTACTTTTGAAGAGTTTAACTTAGATAATTATGCGGCTCCTAATTGCATCCTAATGGAATTTTCTCGTGGATGCATATCTCATTGTCCTTTCTGTAGCTTTAAAAAAGTTCTTAGATTTTTTAAGTCAAAGTCAGCTTCAAATATTTTTGAAC
>JBHPGU010000027.1:0-25038 GCA_042570265.1 Candidatus Omnitrophota bacterium
GAAGAAGTGGAAAAGATAGAAAAAAACAGTAAAGTTGGAAAAGTAGAGAAGATGGAAATAGGCAAGTTGAAGGACATGAAGATATCGGAGTTGAACAAAACGGCGAGAAACCTAGACGTTAATGGGATAAGCGGCTTAAGGAAGCAAGACCTCATTTTTAAAATACTTCATGCTCAGGCGGAGAAAGAGGGCCTGATGTTTGGAGAGGGCACATTGGAAGTTTTGCCAGAAGGTTTTGGGTTTTTAAGGTCGCCGAACTATAACTACTTGCCTTGCCCCGACGATATCTATATCAGTCCTTCTCAAATCAGAAAGTTTGAACTTCGTACCGGGGATACGGTTAGCGGACAGATCAGGCCGCCCAAAGAAGCGGAGAAGTATTTTGCACTTCTAAAGGTTGAGGCGGTGAATTTCGAGAACCCAGAATTATCAAAAGATAAGATTCTTTTCGATAATTTAACGCCGATCTATCCTAATGATCGCTTTCTTTTGGAGAATGAGCCTGAAGAAGTCTCTACGCGCATCATGGATCTTTTAACACCATTGGGAAAAGGCCAGCGTGGATTAATAGTAGCTCAACCCTACAGCGGCAAGACAGTGCTCTTACAGAAGATCGCCAATGCGATCATGAAGAATCACCCTGAAGTTATTCTTATGGTTCTGCTTATAGATGAACGTCCAGAGGAAGTTACGGATATGCAAAGGATAGTCAAGGGTGAGGTTATTTCTTCTACATTTGACGAATTAGCCGAACGTCACGTACAGGTAGCTGATATTGTATTAGAGAAAGCAAAGAGGCTTACTGAGCATAAGAAGGACGTGGTAGTATTGTTGGATAGTATTACCCGTCTGGCCAGGGCATATAATACAGTCGCCCCGCATAGTGGCAAGATTCTTACAGGCGGTATCGATGCTAACGCCTTGCATAAACCCAAGAGATTCTTCGGAGCAGCTCGTGCCCTAGACGAAGGCGGCAGCCTTACTATTATCGCCACAGCACTGGTAGATACAGGCAGCCGTATGGATGAAGTAATCTTCGAAGAGTTTAAGGGTACAGGAAATATGGAGTTGCAGTTAGACAGAAGCCTATTCCAAAGACGCGTATATCCTGCTATTGATATTAAGCGCTCCAATACCAGAAGAGAAGAGCTTTTAATCAAGGGTGCTGACCTGCAGAAGATATGGCTGCTTAGAAAAGTACTCAATGAATTAAATTCCGCAGAGGCCATGGAATTATTAATTGACAAGCTCCGTAAAACCAAGAATAATGAGGAGTTTCTAAAGAGCATGAATCAATAAATTCGCGCAGACAATTTACGAGCACTTCGTTCCGTAAATTGTGCGCTCATTAAGGAGGAAGCAAAAAAATGAAAGAAAAGATACATCCAAACTACAAAGAATCGACAATAATATGCGCTTGCGGTGAAGTGATACACACGCGCTCCACAAGGCCGAATTTAAGGATTGATATATGTTCTAAATGTCATCCTTTCTTTACCGGAAAGCAGAGGCTTGTCGATTCAGCCGGAAGAATCGAGAAGTTCATGAAGAAGTATGATAAAAAGGATAAGAAGTAAGTTCGCGCAGTGGCTTACTTTTCAGCCGAAGGCTGATCCGCCTCCGGCGGATGCTTACGCTCTGTAAGCCACGTGTCCATTCAATGTTAGAAAAACTAGAAAAACTGGAAAAACGCTATGTTGAGCTTGAACATCAGCTAGCTGATATTCAAATCATCAATAATCAAGTTCAATACCAGAAGCTGGTAAAGGAGCTCTCTGGTATCTCTGAATTTGTGCACAAACACAGAGAGTTAAGAAGAGTCGACAAACAGAAGATGGATCTCAGCAAGATGATTAGCGAGCCTCACGATGCTGATTTTCTGGAACTAGCCAAGACAGAGCTGGTTCAGTTAGAAGACAAAAAGATAAAATTAGTACAGGAGTTAGAATCTCTATTTAAATCTCAAGAAGGTGAAGGCAAAAACGTAAATAGAGATGTAATAATTGAAATTCGTGCGGGCACTGGAGGTAGGGAGGCGGCTATCTTTGCTGGTGATCTTTATCGAATGTACGCTAAATACGCCGCTAAGAATAACTGGAAGATTGAATTGATGTCTTCTAATCCCACGGAATTAGGGGGATTTAAAGAAGTTGTTTTTTCTGTGAGAGGTAAATATGTTTATGGCCGATTAAGATATGAGAGTGGAGTGCATAGAGTCCAGCGTGTACCGGAAACCGAGGCATCCGGGAGAATCCATACCAGTGCTGCCACAGTCGCAGTATTAGCCGAGCCTGAGGAAGTAGAATTAGAAATTGAGGTCAAAGACTTAAAGATAGATACATATCGCTCCTCTGGTCGCGGGGGTCAACATGTAAATGTTACTGATTCAGCGATAAGAATTACACATCTTCCCACAAGTTTAGTGGTTACTTGTCAGGATGAGCGTTCACAGATTAAGAATAAAGCCAAGGCTATGCGTGTGTTAAGGGCCAGGATCCTAGATAAGATTAATCAGGACAAAATAAAACAGCAATCTCAAATACGCAAGTCGCAAGTAGGCAGTGGAGATAGGAGCGAAAAGATACGCACTTATAATTTTCCCGATAGGCGCGTAACAGACCACCGCATTGGTTTCACGGCCCATAATTTGGAGAACGTACTAGAAGGTGACTTAGA
The DNA here is from genome assembly GCA_042570265.1 of Candidatus Omnitrophota bacterium. Classification (GTDB taxonomy): domain Bacteria; phylum Omnitrophota; class Gorgyraeia; order Velamenicoccales; family JABMQK01; genus CAZFPS01. Next base: position 2,677 of record JBHPGU010000027.1, read on the forward strand.
TGGGGTAACAGATGCCCTGATAGAGGCGGATAAAAAGAATGAATGAGCTAGAATTGATCCTTACAGATATTCTTAAGTGTTCTCGCACTGACCTTTATTTAAATTACAAGTCAATCACTTTTAAAGATAGGGAATTTAGGACCTTAGAGAGAATCTTGAAGGATAGAGGTCGAGTTAAGCCTATACAGTATATTTTAGGACATACTGATTTTATGGGCCTGCGCTTAAATACAAGAAAGGGCGTTTTGATTCCTAGGCCTGAAACGGAAATTTTAGTTGAGACGGTAATTAGCGAAGCGCAAAAAATAAATAATAGAAAATCTAAGTTAAAGGTTTTAGATGTTGGTACTGGTGCAGGCTGCATAGCGGTTGCCTTAGCTAAGCTTTCGCAGAATTCAGATATTACAGCAACGGATATTTCCAAAGAAGCTCTGGATTTGGCAAAAGAAAATGCCAAGCTTAATAGTGTAGTAAATAAGATCAGGTTTATTAAATCAGATCTTTTTAGTCATAAAATCTTTGAAGGTAAGATTAAATTTGATATTATTGTTTCAAATCCTCCTTATGTGCCTACGTTTGAAATACCTACTCTGGGAGCAATAGTGAATAATGAGCCCGAAATTGCCTTGGACGGCGGTATGGACGGATTAGATTTTTATCGAAGAATCAGTAAAGAAGCCAGAAAATTCCTCAATAAAGAAGGGCGATTAATTTTGGAATTGGGATATGGGCAGAGCGGTGAGATAAAGGAGTTATTTTCTTGTGGTTGGGCTATAGATAAATTTATAAAAGATTACCAAAATATCGATAGAGTCTGTATAATCAAAAGAAGTTCTCATGGATAAATTAGTAATAGAGGGTGGAAAACCTTTAAGAGGAAGCGTAGAAGTAAGTGGTTCCAAAAATGCGCTTTTGCCTATTTTGGCAGCTACGCTCCTTACCTCTGAAAAGTGTGTGATTAAGAATGCTCCTTTGTTAACAGACACGATTACCATGCTCAAGATACTGCGCAACCTCGGGGTTTCTGCAGAAATCGATGAATCAGTGATAAAGGTAAAGACAGGCAATTTAAATAAATTTGTCACTCCTTATCGCTTGGTAAGTACCATGCGTGCTTCTTTTTGTGTCTTGGGCCCCTTATTGACTCGTCTTAAAAAGGCCAAAGTCTCTCTGCCAGGTGGTTGTATTATAGGAGTAAGACCTGTAGATCTACACTTAAAGGGCTTGAATGCTTTAGGGGCAAAGATAGAGATAAAAGAAGGTTATGTCTGCGCGCAAGCAAAGAGATTAAAAGGCAGGCATATTTTCTTAGGAGGTGCGTTTGGTTCATCAGTATTAGCTACAGCAAATGTAATGATGGCCGCTACATTAGCAAAAGGTACTACTATAATTGAGAATGCTGCTTGCGAGCCAGAGATGGTTGATTTGGCTAATTTCTTAAATCGCATGGGCGCAAAAATCAAAGGTCAAGGTTCTCCGAGATTAGAGATAAAGGGAGTCAAATCTCTATCCGGCGCCGAATATGAAATCATTCCTGATAGAATTGAAGCCGCAACCTTTGCAATCGCTGCAGCCTTAACCAGAGGTGAAGTAACAATAAAAAAGATAAGGGTCGAACACTTAAGCGCTGTAATCGAAAAATTAGAGCAGGCAGGTGTATCTATCAAAAAAGGCAAAGATTATATATGTGTTAAGCGCAGAGGCAAACTAAAACCCGTAGATATAACCGCTTTGCCATATCCTGGTTTTCCTACAGATATGCAGGCGCAGTTTATGTCATTGATGAGTTCTGCTGTTGGTATCAGCGTGATAACAGAAAAGATCTATCCGGATAGATTTATGCATATAGCAGAACTCAATCGTATGGGCGCTCAAATTTATCGTGAAGGCCCTTATGCTATTGTCCACGGTGTAAAGAATTTGAATGGGGCACCGGTTATGGCTTCTGACCTACGCGCTTCCGCAGCTTTAGTTTTAGCGGGATTGGTTGCCAAAGATAAAACAGAAGTATTTAGAATATACCACCTAGATAGAGGTTACGAGCAACTCGATAAAAAGTTGACTAAACTCGGAGCCAAGATCTATCGCGAAAGGCAGTAAACATGATTTTAGTTATAGATAACTACGATTCTTTTACTTATAACCTGGTGCAGTATTTGGGGCAGCTGCATAAGAATCTAAAGGTCTTTAGAAATGACAAGATTACTATTAATAAGATTAAGCAATTAAGACCAGACAGAATTGTTATTTCTCCTGGTCCGGGCAGACCGGAGAATGCGGGTATATCTTGTGAATTAATCAAGAAGATAAAAGGTCAGATTCCAATTTTAGGTGTCTGTCTTGGGCATCAGGCCATAGGATATGCGTTCGGTGCCAAAATCATACAGGCAAAAAAGATTATGCATGGTAAGACTTCGATGATCTATCACAACAAGAAGTCAATCTTTAAAGATCTTGCTTCGCCGTTTGAAGCTACAAGGTATCACTCTTTAGTTGTAGACAGAAAGACACTGCCGCAGATCTTTGAAGTCACTGCCTGGACAAAGGACAAAGAGATAATGGGATTAAAACATAAGGAACTTCCGGTTTGGGGAGTACAATTTCATCCAGAATCAATATTAACAAGAGTAGGTCTGCGCCTGCTAAGAAATTTTCTAAAAGTTTGAGGGATTAATATGATTAGAGAAGCCATAGTAAAGTTGACCAAGAAAGAGGATTTAACAAAGAAGGAGATGCAAATTTCCATCGGGGAGATCATGCAAGGTAAGGCAAGTCCGGTGCAAATCTCCGCGTTCTTAACAGCGTCGATCTTCAAAGGTGTCACTATCGACGAACTTACCGCAGCGGCTTTAGCTATGCGTAGTTTCGTAAAAAAGATAAAGCCGAGGAATAAGGTGACTCTGGATACTTGCGGGACAGGTGGAGACGGGGTAGGAACGTTTAATATTTCCACTATTGCATCCTTAGTTGTCTCTGCTGCTGGTGTTAATGTTGCCAAACACGGCAATCGTTCTGTATCCAGCAAGTGCGGTAGCGCAGATTTATTAGAGGCCTTAGGCGTTAAGATAGATTTGGGCCCGGACAAGGTGAAAGATTGTATAGATAGCATTGGCATTGGATTTATGTTTGCGCCGCTTTTTCATCCAGCGATGAAATACGCGCAGCCCGTAAGGCGTGAATTAGGCATACGTACAATATTCAACTATTTGGGGCCGCTCACTAATCCTGCATTCGCTAAATATCAATTAGTAGGAGTTAGTCAACAGAGTTTACTTAAGCAATCTGTTTTAGCACTTAAGGAATTAGGCTCAATCCATGTGCTAGTCGTAAGAGGTTTAGATGGATTAGATGAGATAACTACAACTGCAAAGACGCAAGTTTTTGAATTAAAGAACGGAAAAATAAGAGAATTTACTCTTTCTCAGTTTGAATTCGGTATCAAGAGGGCCAACATAAAAGATCTTTTAGGTAAAGATAAATACACTAATGCTCAGATTGCTCGGGAAATTCTTGATGGCAAGAAAAGTCCTAAGAGAGACATTGTTTGTCTGAATGCCGGAGCAGCGCTGTATGTTTCTGGTGTAGTAAGAAGCATAAAAGAAGGTTTTGAGCTAGCTAATATCACCGTTGATTCTGGAAGGGCGAAAGAAAAGCTGCGTTCCTTTATTGAATTTACAAATAAATAGTCCGTCCTTGCCAAATTATGAATTTTCTTGAAGAAATTATTAAGGAAAAACAAACTCTGATCCGGGAACGGAAAAAGATTTGCAGCACAGAAGAGCTTGCTGATAAAACGACTTATCTTCTTAAAAAGTCTCGGTTTAAAACCATCTTAGAAAGGCCTGGTACGTTTTTGATAGCTGAGATAAAACGCGCTTCTCCTTCCAGGGGCGATTTGAGGCCAGATTTAAATGTTGTAGATATTGCCAATCTCTATCAACAAGGCGGGATAGAGTTGGTATCGATCCTCACGGAAGAAAAGTTTTTTAAAGGCAGCTTAAATGATTTATCTCAAGTAAGCGAAAATACAAATCTTTCAATTCTTTGCAAGGATTTTATAATCGACAGCTATCAAATCCGAGAGGCCAAAGTCCACGGCGCTGACGCGGTTTTGCTTATCGCTAAAATTCTGTCTACAGAAGAACTAAGAGAACTATTAAGGGTAGTTAAATCTCTCAAGATGGACGCCGTAGTTGAAGTTCATAATGAAACTGATTTAAGAAAGATCGCGACATTAAGCAGAGAGATAGATATAATCGGCATTAATCATCGTGATTTAGAAGATTTTAGTATTGATTTAAATGTAACCGCTAAATTGTTACCCAGAATTCCTAGGAATAAAATAGTCATTGCTGAGAGCGGGATTGGTTCGACTTTAGAAGTAAGTCAATTTAAAAAGATTGGGGTTGATGGGATATTGGTTGGCGAGTCTTTGATGAAGCATGGCGATATCGCAATTAAAATAAAGGAATTCATGGGCGCATTAAGATGAAACCAAAAGTAAAGATCTGCGGGATAACCAATATAAAAGATGCCCTGCATGCTGTTTGGGGTGGAACAGATGTGCTGGGTTTTGTTTTTTATAGAAAAAGCAAACGCTATATAAGCCCTCAGCGAGCAAAAAGGATCATAGAGATTCTGCCGCCCTGGGTTTTTAAAGTTGGTTTATTCGTCAATGAAAATATCTCAAGTGTCAAAAAGATAGCCCAGAGATGTAAATTGGATTTTATCCAATTGCATGGTGACGAGAATCAAGCTTATCTAAGAAAATTAAAGGGCTACCATACTATTAAAGCTATAAGAGTAAAAGATAAGGTTGATTTTGGAGGGCTAGATAATTTAGAGTGCGACTTGCTTTTATTCGATACTTATTCACGTTTTGAATTTGGCGGCACGGGCAAGAAGTTTAATTGGAATTTAAGTAAAGAGATCAGGAGGATTAGAAAGCCTTACATAATCTCAGGAGGGCTAAATCCATATAATGTCCATAAAGCAGTAAAGATGTTTAGGCCTTATGCCGTAGATGTTTCTAGCGGCGTAGAGAGTAGGCCAGGCAAGAAAGATGAGAAGCTGATAAAGAATTTTATAAAAAATGCCAAAAAATAAGAGGAGATTAATGCAAAAGACTAAAGATAAGAAGTGTGTTAGCATAGATGATTTTATAGATACGTGTTATAGAATAGCTAAGGAAAAAGGCTGGTGGGATAAAGAACGTTCTGATGGTGAAGTTATTGCTCTTATGCATTCGGAGTTATCCGAGGCCCTGGAGGCGATGCGTAATAGCCATAGCAAGGAAGCTGTGGCAGAGGAGTTGGCTGATTGTTGTATTAGGATTTTTGATTATTGCGGACAGAAGAAGATTGACTTAAAACAAGCCCTTCTAAAAAAGATAAAGATAAATAAGAATAGGCCGTATAGGCACAATAAGGTTTTTTAAGTAAAGACTACTGGCTTAATTACTAATTTCTAATTACTAATTGACCTAATAAATATCTAATGCCTAATGATAAAATGACAAAAAATTAATCATTGGGAATTAGACATTGGGATTTGATTAGTCCCGTGAAATTTCTTATTTAGAAATTTCCGGGATTAAATCCCTGCAATCTTTCAGATTGCAGGGGAACATTAGAAATTAGGTTAATTAGAAATTTAAATTTTTATTGGAGGAGGATATTATGTTCGATTTTAAAAATTTAGGTGATATGTCTAAGATTGCCTCCCAGGCAAAGGATATGCAACGAACACAACAGCAGAGCGAAGAGAAAAAAATGGAGATCCTTTTAAAGATCTCTCAGCAATTAGATGTGATCCTAGCAGAGTTAAAAAAAAGAAATTAGTTATTTTACAAATTTATAAGGTAACTCTAGATAAGGGATTACCTTTTTATTTTAAAAAGAGGAAAGCTCATGCCAAGCAGGGTCTATTTCAAAAGCATCTTAGATAATACGGCTAAAGATATTGCTTTGTCTCAGGTTCTAAAAAATATACCCTCATATGAGAAAGATGCTTTTGTGGCCATAAAGCTTACTATAGGCGATGAGAATTCGCGACTTCATTTAAAGCCTGAATTAGTAAAGCAGGTCGTTGAAGTTGTGAAAAATCAAGGAGCCAGGCCCTTTGTTTTTGATACGAGTGTAATATATCCGGGCAAGAGGACTAATGCGGTCGACCACCTAAATCTTGCATATGGGAGAGGATTTTCTCCAGAGAATATTAAGGCCCCATTTATTATCGCTGATGGGTTATTTGGATTGGACGGCCGGGAATTCAACGTTGATTACAAGCATATGAAAAAGATAAAGGTCCCTTCTTTTATAGGAATCATTGATAATTTAATTGTGCTTAGCCATATAACCGGGCATATCATGACCGGTTATGCAGGAGCGATAAAAAATGTAGGCATGGGCATGAGTAGCCGCTCCGGAAAGCAAGTCCAGCATTCGTCGGTAAAGCCGCGCGTAGTCACTAAGAAGTGTGTTATGTGTGGGGCCTGTATTGAAATTTGTCCGGTAAGTGCAATATCGAAGAAAGACGATAAGGCTTTCATTGATTCAAAAGTTTGTGTTGGCTGCGGGGAATGTCTTTGCGCTTGTAGGTTTGAGGCTATATCAGTAAATTGGAAGACGGACCTAAAAGTCTTTGGCGAGCGTATGGTTGAATACAGCGCTGGAGTATTATCAAAGTTCAAAAGTAAATTCTTCATTAATTTTGCTTTTGACATTACCAAGGAGTGCGATTGCATTGCTGCCGTGGATGAACCGGTAATCTGTAAAGATCTTGGTGTTTTAGCTTCCGGCGATATTTTAGCAACAGAGAAGGCCAGTCTAGACTTGTTGACTAAGGATGTAGACGTATTTTTGGAGGCACAAAAAAACAATTTGTCTTTAGAGCAGCTGAATTATGCCAATAAGCTTTCATTAGGGAGCTTGAATTATGAATTAGTTAAACTATGAATACATTCAGAAAACTATTTGGCGTAAATAAGAATGAGATAAGGCAAGATGTGATTGTTACCCCCTTTTTAAACCTAGAGTATTTCCTCAGAAATAAAGGCAGTAGAATCAACAGAGGTTTTCTTTTCGAAGTTCTTACTGAAAAATATTTTAGTGTGGTTAAGACCGGTGTGGGCAGTACCTTTGTGGGAGACTGCATTGTTTATTTAAAGGATACGCCTTGCAAAAGATTGTATTTTATTGGTTCCTGTGGAGTAATCTCAAAATTTAATATAGGGGATTTGATCATTGTCAATAAGGGATTGGCCTGGGAGAGTTTTAGCCGAATCTTAAACCGCAAAAATACATATAATTTTATCAACGCCGAAAATAAACTACTGCGAAAATTCTTAAGTTTAAATAAAGATATTAAAAAGGCCAATTCGGCCAGCCTGGGCTCTTTAAGCCTCCAGGATGAAATTTTACATTCATTAAGAAAAAAAGAGATCAATATTGTGGATATGGAGGTCTCGGCGTTTCTTTCTGCAGCCAAATATTTTAAACTTCCAGGGTTAGCTTTGTTATATGTGACAGATGCCGTCACTAATAAGCCATTCTTTAGAGACTTAAATAAGAAAGAGAGAGAAGCGATTAAATCTTCCCGCAAGAAGACCATCTCATTAATATGCGATTTTATCCAGAAACTAAACGCTTAAAAGATACACAGGAAGCTCTGTGCTCGACCAGGTTGGGATTTGCCTACAATAAAAAACAAGAGCTTACTCGTTTGGTTTATGAACTATCAAAAATCAATAATACAAGCCCAGAGGCTCTTTTGCGAGAAGCCGTTACAGATAGCGATTTTCAAGGAACGAAACAGGCATTTTTTGTTTTAAAAGATTATTTTTTAAGAAGAAGATTTCCGGCTACATATCAAAATAAGGAAGAGTCTAGTTTTTATCTGCCTAAAATAAAGCTTGATAGCCACAATAAAGTAACCAGGAAGAAGAAAACTGTTTTTTACCCTAAAAGAATTTTTATAGAAGAAGATGCTAAAGACTATGGCCTGTCAAAATCAATAGTAAAGAAATTCCCTGCTGCCCAGGTTATTAATATAAAGGATTTAAAAAGTTATGTCGAATCTAAAAGGAATAAGACGAGGCTAGACGCTTATAATCAGCGCACTGATAATCTTTTTCTAATAAAAGAAAGACACGATTTTATAAAGCCCTGTCCTTGCTCAAAGAGTGTTTTAAGGTGCGGGTACTACATTTTAAATTTAGGATTCGGCTGTATCTATGATTGCAGCTATTGTTTTTTGCAGAACTATGCCAATGTCAACGCAATAATTATTCCGGTTAATATCGATGATTACATAAAGAGATTGAAGCCGTTCCTCAAGAAACACACACGGCCACTAAGGATAGGCACGGGGGAATTCACCGACTCTTTAGCTTTAGACGATTTGACGGATTTCTCTAAGATGCTAATTGAATTCTTTTCTAAAGACAATAACTCGACTTTGGAATTGAAGACGAAGAGTAACAACATAAAAAACATTCTGAGATTAAAGCACAATAGAAAGACAGTAATCTCCTGGTCTTTGAATCCACAATCAATCGTGGACAGTGATGAGTGGCAGACTAACAGCTTGAAGGAGAGATTAGATGCTGCTCAGGCGTGTACTGAGGCAGGTTATCTAGTTGGTTTCCACTTTGATCCGATTGTTTACTCTATTAATTGGCAGGATTCATACCGAGAGCTTATCGGGCAATTATTCAAGAGGATTGACCATGAGAACATCGCCTGGATAAGCTTAGGGACTTTTCGTTTTGTACCCAAACTAAAAACAATGATTGAGCAGCGTTTTCCAGATAGTAAGATTCTGGATGAAGAGTTAGTAGTTGGCTTGGATAAGAAATTAAGATATGCCCAAAGACAGAGAATAGAGGTTTATAAAAATATGCTCTCTTGGATAAAGAGGCATTCTAATTCGGCCTTGGTCTATTTGTGTATGGAGCCTAAGGAGATTTGGCAACAGACTTTAGGTAGGAATAGATTTTGATTACTTTGTATCCCTAAAACGTAACATATTATCTTACAACAGGTTATATCTTTTCAACCTTTTCCTTGACAAAAGTTAGCTTTTTGTCTAAAGTATAGAATAAATAGATAGTGAAATTTAGGCTTAAGGAGGTTTAATATGAAAGGAATGTTTTGTAGTCTATTGGCGATTCTGCTTATCGCCTCTTTTAGTGGTTGTGCTACTATGGAGTCAGGTTTACAGTCTTCTGAATTAGAAGCAAGAATGAATAAGCTGGAAACCAGAATACAGAAAGTCGAAAAAGGGCAAAAGCAGATAGCGAATATGGTTGTTAATCAAGTTTCTCTTCAGTCCAAGGAAAAAGCAATGGTTATCGAGAAGGAGATACTTGAGAATCCTTCCAATAAAGATATCCAGGCTGCTTTAAAGAATGCTGGATTCTACACTGGCAGCATCGATGGTAAGATCGGCCCTAAGACCCGTGAAGCGATCATGGAATTCCAGAAAGACAGCTACCTTAAAGTAGATGGTGTTGTAGGTAGAAACACTTGGGAAATTTTAAGCGAACATTACAACTAGAATAAAATAATCCATCCAGAGGAGAGACGATGAGCAGATATCTTCACAACTATAAGATACTAATCTTAATTATTTTTGTTTTTTGTTTTACTTGCACTGGCTGTAAGAAGAGAGAGCCGGAATCTCCATTTAAAAGCGACTTATCCGAATATGATTCTATAGTTACCGTAATTTCAACTGATGAAGTAGAAGAGCCTATAGAAGAGGGGGTAGCAGAAGAATTAGAAGTAATGTCTATCGAAATCAGTTCCAGTAGTTCAATAGCCCCTACAACTAAACAAGTTCAAACAGCCTTAAAAAATGCTGGTTATTATAAGGGTCAGGTCGATGGCAAGATAGGGCCTATGTCTAAAGACGCGATTTTAGGTTTTCAAAAAGACAATGGCTTGGTTGCAGATGGAAAAGTCGGGCCAAAGACATGGTCTAAACTAAGACAACATCTCGATTCTTAACAGATAACAAAATTCTGATTCCAAAGATAGCAGGTATATACATGGACGATATATTTTTAACTCAAGCAGGTTACGAAAAGCTTAAAGACGAATTAGACCATTTGATAAAGGTTAGTCGCAGAGAGATAGCTAGAGAGATAGGTGAGGCGCGTCTCAAAGGTGATTTAAAGGAAAACGCCGAATACCACGCAGCTAAAGAGGCGCAGGGCAGCATAGAGGGGAGAATATCTGACTTAGAGTACAAGTTGAGTAGGGTGCGAATAATTGAAAGAGAAAACATATCTAAAGATAAAGTGTATATTGGGGCCACGGTAACTTTAATAGATTTGGATACGGAAAATAAAGAAGTGTATATCTTGGTTTCCAAAGAGGAAGCGGATTACAATCAAAATAAGATCTCTATCGAGTCGCCCATTGGTAAATCTCTACTGGGCAAGAAGATCGACGATACTGTCAAGATAGAGGTACCTGCCGGAGATTTAAATTATAAGATCATCGATATACAAAGATGAGCTGGTAAGTTAGGGTGCAGGAATGTTTATAGACCTAGCATGTAGAATAAAAGTCTCCTTAGGTTCTTTTAAATTCAGTATAGGTGACCCCCTGTCTTGGGCAGGAGCTGTCTTTACTGTGATATTATTGTGGCGTTGGTGGGGCCTAAAAAAGCTTTTGAGTTTTAGCATTATTGTTGCTCTTTTGATGTTTTTGATGTTTAAATTGGATAACTTTATTCTTAATAGTCTAAATAAAGAAGGAATAGGATATACATTTTTGACTAAACCGTTCTTTATAAGTATATTGATCTGTGTTTTTCTATATTACGGTTTCATACACAACGGCAAATAACTAAAGCAGTAATGGCGCAGAGATGCTAAAGAAATTAGATTTTGACCATAGAAAAGTAAAGTATTCTCTTAAAGAAGACGGCAGGTTTATAATTGAGAATTATAACTTTGCTAAGCCGTTTTCCAGTTTCTTTCCAGGTATCGCTGGCCTCTATGGGATACCCATGTGGGTATTTTATGTAAACAGAGGCCAAGGGATTTGTAGCTTCGGCACCAATTCTAAAGACCAGCCCATACTAGAGTTTCTTCCTGCAAATAAAGCTTACCAGATGGTTTTCCAGAGAGGCTTTAGGACTTTTATTAAGATAAAAGATAAGAAGAGTGATGTTTATTATGAGCCATTCCAGAATTGTTTGAATAATTTAAGCTTTAAAAGAAGCAACCGAATGGTTATAGACTTTTCAGATTTGACATTAGAAGAGGAGAATTTATCTTTAGGGTTGAGTATCAAAGTGAATTATTTCACTATTCCTTCAGATAATTTTGGGGGTTTAGTTAGGACACTCACCATAGAGAATACCTCGAAAAATATCAAGAAGATCGAGCTTATAGATGGATTGCCCGTAATTATACCTTATGGTTTGAACAATATGTTCTTAAAGAAACTGAGCCGTACTATTGAGGCCTGGATGGGAGTGGAAAACCTAAAGAAAAATGTCCCATTCTATCGCTTGAAAGTCGACCCCACAGACCGCCCAGAGGTCTCGCATGTAAAAAAAGGCAACTTCTATCTAAGTTTCCTGCAAAATGGCAAGAATGTTAATATCTTAAAGCCTATTATTGATCCCGAGTGCATATTCGGAAGAATCGGCGATTTGTCTTTCCCTTATTTATTTCTAAAGGACAGTAATTTCAAGTTTCCTGAGAAGCAGATTGCTCAGAGCAAAACACCCTCAGCGCTTTCTTTTCTAAAAGTTAATTTAAACAAAGGCCAGAAGTTAACTCTGTATAGCATTTTTGGGAATATGGATGATATTGGCAAACTAAATAGAAATATTAACCGTATAGCCAAAGCTGATTATATTGAGTCTAAACGTAAAGAAAACAAGCAGATTATATCTTCGATAATGCAGAACACAGCTACGGCATCTTCGTTCCCCACTTTTGATTTATACTCTCAGGGTACTTTTTTGGATAATGTTATTAGAGGGGGGCTACCCATAACTCTGGATAAAGAAAGAGGGGAGATCATCAATGTCTACTCCCGTAAGCACGGCGACCTGGAGAGGGATTATAATAAATTCCTAACTCGGCCGATCTATTTTTCACAAGGCGACGGCAATTATAGGGATATAAACCAGAATCGCAGGAACGCGATCTTCTTTAATCAGGATCTCAAAGACGCAGGTATACTTAACTTCTTTAACTTAATTCAATTAGATGGTTTTAATCCATTGGTTGTCAGAGGGACAAGTTATCATATAGGAGATAGGAACAAGATTTCTCAGATATTAAAAGATTATCTGGATGAGCGTAGCTTGAGCCTCCTGAATTCATTTTTATCCAAGCCATTCTATATCGGAGAGCTGTTTATGTTTTTGGACGAACATGATATAAGTATAAGAGGCGATAGAAATGAATTTATCAAAGAAGTTTTGTCTTTTAGTGTTAAGCAGGAAGAGGCAGAACATAAGGAAGGCTTCTGGACAGACCATTGGACATATAATTTAGATCTATTAGAGAGTTATCTGGCTATTTATCCCGAGGGCTTAAATGACATACTATTAGAAAAGAAAGAATTTACCTTCTTTGATGACTATATGATAGTTAATCCTCGAGACAAAAAGTATATCCTATATCACGGTCATCCTAGGCAGTTTAATTCGGTTGCATTCTGTAAGGAGAAATTGGAATTGATTCAGGAAAGAAAGGCAGAGCCTAACAAGGTGAGGACTGATTTTGGGAAGGGGCAGATCTATAGAACAAACTTACTTACAAAGTTGATATGTTTAGTAGTAAACAAGCTGGCTTCGCTTGATCCTTTGGGAGTGGGTATAGAGATGGAGGCAGGAAAACCGAATTGGTATGATGCCTTAAATGGCTTGCCTGCGCTCTTTGGTTCTTCTATATCCGAGACCATGGAGTTAAAGAGGCTGATATTGTTTATTAGGGGTTCTCTGCAGGAGCTCAAGTTGAGTGGCGATTTGAATATTGATTTACCCGAGGAAATTTTTGATTTTTACAGCGCAATAAATGATTTGCTAAAAAATAGCTCAGGAGTAGATGAATTCTTGTTTTGGGATAAAGGCTGTAGCAAAAAGGAAGAATATAGAGAAAGGGTAGTCTTTGGTTTAAGTGGACGAGAAAAACAAATTGACCTTTCCGGCCTATTGGATTTTCTCAGCCAAGCTTTAATAAAGATTGAAACAGGTATATTAAAATCCTACAACTCCAAGAATAAAACTTACAGCACTTATTTTATTAATGAGATTGTCGATTATGAGAAGATTAGCGAAGAGAAGGACTTAACCTATATAAAGCCACTTAAATTCAGGCAAAAACCACTTCCTTTGTTTCTAGAAGGCTTTGTCCATGCCTTAAAGATAGCGGAGTCAGATGCAGAGAAGAAAAACATATATGAGGCAGTAAGAAAAAGCGAACTCTTTGATAAGGCCTTAGGCATGTATAAGGTAAATGCAGCGTTAAACAATCAGCCAGAAGAGATAGGCCGGGCGAGAGTGTTTACTCCGGGATGGCTGGAAAATGAATCCATCTGGCTGCACATGGAATATAAGTATTTACTTGAGCTTCTAAAATCCGGGCTACATGATGAATTCTATAAGGATTTTTTCAAGGCCCTTATTCCGTTTCAAGATCCCCAGAGATATGGCCGCAGCACTTTAGAGAACTCCTCATTTTTGGTCAGCAGCGCTTTCCCTGATAAAAAACTGCATGGTAATGGTTTCGTAGCCAGGCTGAGTGGTTCTACGTCTGAATTCCTGCATATCTGGTTATTGATGAATATTGGAAGTAGGCCATTTTCTATAGATAGCAAAGGCAAACTTAATCTTAAATTTAGCCCCATACTGCATAAGGATTTATTTACAAAAAGAAAGTCTAAGGCCGTAATCAATAATAAACAGATAGTGATTGATAAGAATTCTTATGCTTTTAACTTTCTTGGCGATACATGGGTAGTCTATCATAATCCAAAAAGAAAAAATACGTATGGAAATAATGCCGCAAAGATTAAAAGAATAGTTTTAGAAGACCGAAAGAAGAATAAGCGCGAAATCAATTCCGATTTAATATCTCAAGATTATTCTCATGCAGTTCGTTCTGGTAATTTTTCTCGCATAGATATCTACCTTACCTAATTAATTTCAAAAAGGCCATATGCAGAATATCTGTCAAATTCTCACTGACTCTGCTTCTAGGCACCCTTCTAAAATTGCAGTTATCTTTGGTCAAAAGAAGATCAGCTTTTCAGATTTGAATATTTTCACCGATAGGCTTGCGCAAGGCTTAAGAGAAATTGGTGTCTGTAAAGGAGATAGGGTGGCGGTATTATTAGGCAACTCCCCGCACTTCATTATTTGTTATTTTGCTATCATAAAAGTAGGTGCCACAGTCGTTCCCATAAACCATATGTTTAAGCCGGATGAGATAAGCTATATAATCTCGGATTCGCAGGCCTCGACGTTGATTACATCTTTTTCTTATTTGGATACAGTGCTCAAGATAAAAAAAGAAGTAAAGTGTTTAAAAAATGTCCTCTCTACATCAAAAGAGAAAGAAGAAATCTTTAGTGTATATGAATGGGTGTATGATTCTGCTAAGCAATTTACTCCAGAGGATATTCAAGAAGATGGCATTGCGGCGATTCTATATACATCTGGGACAACAGGACATCCTAAGGGTGCAATGCTTTCCCACGGAAACTTAATGTCTAATGTATTAGCCTCTAGAGAGACTATTAAGGTAACCCAGAAAGATAAGGTAATTTGCATATTACCGCTATTTCATTCTTTCGCTGCCGTTGTTTGTATGCTGTTGCCGCTCTATGTGGGAGGAGCGATCGTAGTGATGAAATCAGCTCGTCCTTTCAAAAGGACCATACGGGCAATACTCAAGAATAAAGTTACTGTCTTTGTAGGCATTCCTTCACTATATAATATTTTAAAAGACATCAAGCTGCCCAAGATATTAGACTCATTTCTTATCCGTTTTCTTTTACCTATCCGTGTATGCATTTCTGGTGCTGCTGCTCTGCCTATTCCTACTTTGGAGAAGTTTCAAAGGAGATTTAGAATTCCGCTCTTGGAGGGCTATGGTTTAACTGAGGCTTCGCCCGTAGTAACTTTGAATCCTTTTAAAGGGTTAAATAAAGGCGGCTCAGTAGGGTTTCCTATACAGGGAGTAGAAGTTGACATTGTCAATGATAAGAATGATTCTTTAGGCATAGGTCAGGTAGGTGAGATTTTGGTTAAAGGCCCAAACGTAATGAAAGGTTATTTTAATAAACCAGAAGCAACGCGGGAAACTGTCAAAAATGGCTGGCTGCATACAGGTGATTTAGGCAAAAAGGATGAGGACGGCTATATTTATATTGTAGGTAGAAAAAAAGATATGGTGAATGTTAGGGGTTTAAATGTCTATCCTAGGGAAATAGAAGATCTACTCTATCAACATCCCAAGGTAAAAGAAGTAGCTGTTATCGGAGTCTCGGATTACCACAAAGGAGAAGTCCCTAAAGGGTTTATTGTGCTTAAAGAGGGGGTTAGTGCATCGCAGAGAGAGTTTGTTTTATATTTAAGAGAGCTCCTAGCTAATTATAAAGTACCTCGTAATATCGAATTTAGACAGAGCCTACCCAAAAATACCACAGGAAAGATATTAAAGCGTATCTTAATTGAGGAAGAACACAACCCGCCTGCCAAAAGTAGAGATAATTGATAAATTCCGTTTAATTCCCTCAAGAATTTGAGTTTGAACCGAATCTAATTCGTAATATTAGATAATATTTTAGTTGCAATAGATATGGTTATGTATTAGATTATAATAAAGAGTCAGTTGTTCTATCATGATTTCGCAGCATTTAAAAAATCAATATAAAGTAGCCTTGATAAGATAAGTATGAAGATACTTTTAGCAGAGAAAGATGGTAGCTTCGGGGAAGTCCTGCAAATGCTGCTAAAGTCTTTTAAGTATGAATTGATCACTTCAAAGGGGGCGGATGATACTCTGGCTGCCATAAAGGAGGCATCTCCCGATCTAATTCTTATCGACAGAGACTTACAAGATAAAGATGGCTTGGAGATGTCCAAGGCCATTAAGGAAGACTTCTTAACTTCTTATATTCCCATAATTGTATTAATTGACCGCAGGCAAGTTAGAAAAGATTTACTGGTGATTGAGCAAGGGGTAGATGATTTTATAGTAAAGCCTCCAGATCCTATTGATTTACAAATTCGTATAGAAATGGCTGTACGTAGAGCCGCGCATCAGTTTTTCGCTAACGGTTTAACCAGACTACCGGGCAATAGGACGATAGAAGTGGTCTTGAGAAAGGCGGTAGAGTCGAACAAGAGCTTTTCTTTCGGATATATAGATATTGACAGGTTTAAGAATTTTAATGATCGATATGGTTATCTAAAAGGCGATGTAGTCATAATTCAAACTTCTCAGATAATCTCACGCACGGTTAAGATTCTGGGCGGTAAGGGCGATTTTGTCGGCCATGTAGGTGGTGATGATTTTGTATTTGTTAGCACGCCAGATAAGGAAGAGGCCATTGCTTTGGAGATTATTAAAGAATTTGATAGGTTAATAAAATATCATTACTCTAAACAAGACCGCGCTAATGGCTTTATTGAGTCTCTGGACCGCCAAGGTAGTTTATGCAAAATACCGCTTATGGGCATTTCGATTGCTTTGATAAACAATGAGAATGCTGAAATCAATAGCACAGCCAAATTAAGCGAAATCGCCTCTCAGATAAAAAGCCATCTTAAGACTTTGCCTGGCAGCAATTTTCTTCAAAATCGAAGAGTCGAAGACAAAGGAAAGCGCACAAGGATGAAACAAGCCGACAGGACCAAAAGAAAAATAGAACGCCTGGAGAAAGCCAATTCAAAGAAACCTTTAGGGCAGTTATTATTAGAGGCCGATTTAATCAATAAGGATGTATTGGATGAAGCTTTGATTCGGCATTGGCGTACAGGCCAGCAATTAGGACAGGTTCTTGTAAGTATGGGTTTAATAAAGGAGGAAGATATATTTAACATGTTGAGAGCTCAGGGAGTGATTTAATATGATCAGATTTATCCTTTTAGGTATAGTTCAAGGAATTACCGAGTTTTTTCCTGTAAGCAGTTCCGGTCACTTGGTAGTCTTACAACATATCTTAGAGATTGAGAGAAATGTTGTATTTATAGACGTGGTTTTGCATTTGGGCACATTGTTTTCTCTGCTGGTCTTTTTTAGAAAAGATATCTCTGTTTTATGTTATAACTTTTTTATAGCTCTAGGTGACATCCTTTTTCGCAATAGAATGTCTTATATCTTAAAGTACGATGATAAGTTTAAATTGTCCCTGCATATAATAGTTATTACCATAATTACAGGTTTTATTGGTTTTTATCGTAAAGATTTTCTTGAAAGACAGTTTGAGAACATTAATACTGTCATTTTCTCTTTATTCTTAATGAGCCTAATTCTTTTATTGACCAAGAATTTTGTCCATGGCCAAAGGCGCCTAAGGCATATTTCCTTAAAAGACTCTATTCTTTTCGCCCTTGTCCAGGCTTTAGCTATTATTCCCGGGATCTCGCGTTCAGGCATTACTATTTCTATGCTTTTGTTTCGGAATTTAGAGAGAGAAGATGCATACAAACTTTCCTTTCTCGCATCTATACCTATAATTTTAGGAGCTTTTATTTTTAAATTTAGAGAAACGCAAGGTATCCCTAGAGATATTCCCATGTTATATTTAATCTCCGGATTCTTATTCGCTTTTTTGTGCGGACTTGCAGCCTTGTATATTCTACGTTCGGTTTTACGGCATAGAAATTTCTATAAATTTTCCTATTACTGTTTCTTTATAGCCATTGTAATCTTATTTTTGAAATTAAGACATATTTTGTAGTTAAACTAAACGGAGGAAGGCGATGTTAGAAGAAAGAATAATGGCGGATTTTAAGGAGGCGATGAAGAGCAGGGATGCCTTAAAGCAGTCGGTGCTTAGTTTTCTGCGCTCTCAATTAAAGAATATCGCTATTGAAAAGAAAAAGGATAAGCTCCAGGATGATGACGTCATAGTCGTTATAAAGAAGCAAGTAAAGCAGAGAGCTGACTCTGTAGAAAAATTCAAAAGCGGCCAAAGGCTAGATTTAGCCGAGAAAGAACAAAAAGAAATGGAGATTCTAAAAACATATCTGCCTAAAGAACTGCCTAAAGAAGAATTAGAGAAGATTGTTGATGAGGCAATCGCTTCCCTAGAGGCAAGCAGCATTAAAGATATGGGCAAGGTAATGAAAGAAATGATGCCTAAAGTTGCCGGTAAGGCCGATAATAAACTTTTGAGTGATTTAGTAAGGACGAAACTCACAAAAGATGAAAGCAGTAATCCAGAGAGTAATTAGTGCTTGCGTAAAAATAGATAATCAGGCTGTATCCAGCATTAAGAAAGGCATGGTTGTCTTACTGGGCATTTCCGACGCTGATACACAGCAAGATATAGATATGATGACAGATAAGATTAAGAATTTACGGATTTTTCCTGATGATCAAGGTAAGATGAACATATCAATCAAAGAGGCAGGCGGCGAAATTTTGGTCGTATCACAATTTACTCTTCTTGGTGATTTAGAAAAGGGGCGCAGGCCCTCATTTGTGAATGCAGCTCCACCGCAAAAGGCCCAAGAAATCTATACCCAGGTCGTAGACAAACTAAAAAAAGATGGCCTTAAGGTAGCAACTGGAAAATTCAGAGAATCCATGCAGGTTGAATTAACGAATGATGGCCCAGTAACGCTTATTTTTGATACTAAGAACAAATTTAGCTAAGTTATATCTGTATTTATAATTATTTTTTTAGAATAAAGCAAAGGAGCATTAACTAATGGATTTGTATGCTATATTATATCTGACAAAAATTAATAAAAATTATTGACATTCACCAAAAATTCATTAAACTAATCTTAGAAAGGAAAACAAAGGGGGAATGGGAAACCAAAAAGAAGGCTCCTTTATAGTAAAGGATAAAATTTTTCACGCAGGGGCGCAGCAACTTGTAGAAGAAGTGTCTTTAGAGCGTCCGAATTCCTTTCAGCATGTTAAACAAGACTCTCCAATAGTAAAAGCCGCAAAGATATCTCTCCTTAAGGCAAAACCTCAAAATTCTTCACCAAATAATAATGGAGTTGGCCTCAAAGATCCCTCAGATTCGTATTCAAACATCAATGGTAATAAGTTAGAGACAAAGAAAACTAGTCGCAGAGGGCAAAGGAAGATGAAGAAAAGGGTAGAGTTTGGCATGGAGGTGATTTTAGACCTCTATGATTGTGATCCTAAGATAATTAGATCATCTAAGGCAATTAAAAGTTTCGCCAGTAAAATGTGCAAGTTGCTTAATATGAAGAAATTTGGCAAGGCGCTAGTACCTCACTTTGGGCACGATGACCCGAAAACTTCTGGTTATTCTCTATTGCAATTTATCGAAACCAGTTCAATCACGGGACATTTTTCAGAGAACTGGAACAGCGCCTATATCAATATCTTCTCCTGTAGAATGTTTAGTTCTAAAAAGGCCATTAGTTTTACTAAAAAGTACTTCAAAGCGAAGAAGGTCGTAGCTAGGAGGCTTGCTCGGGCATAGAATTTACATCTAAGTCAGAATCCCAAAGGCAAAAGCCCTCGTTAAATCACGGGGGTTTTTTGTTGGTCTATTTGGCACGGATATAATAGAAGACTCCGTCTATGGCATATATAATAGAAATACGAATATGTTGACACTGCCACTATGCTTCTATATAATATATGGTTATGGAATTAGTTGATATCATAAAACAGAGAAAAGCTAAGTTGAAGCTGTTCAAAGAGAAGGGGATAGAGCTTTTTCCCTCTAAGTTTCTGCGCAGCCATTCTATAGAAGACTTAGTAAACAATTTTAAACCGGAAATAAAGGTTTCTATTGGCGGTAGAATATTCGCTAAGCGAAAACACGGCAAGGTTTGCTTTTGTGACTTAAAAGACCAGGATGGGAAGATCCAACTTTATGTAAAAGGCGATATTATCGGCCAAGATAACTTTTCGCTATTTCAAGAGTTAGACATAGGTGATTTTATCGGGGTCAGCGGTGAGTTATTCAAGACTCATACTGGTGAGATAACGGTCAAGGTGGAGGAATTTACTCTGCTGGCAAAGTCCCTAAGGCCTCTTCCAGAGAAGTGGCATGGTCTTAAAGATATTCAGATTAGATATAGGCAGAGATATTTAGATCTTATCTCTAATGAAGAAGTTAAAAAGGTTTTTGAGATGCGCTCTAAGATTATTGCTTATATCAGGAGCTTCTTGGATAAGAATGGATTCATGGAAGTAGAGACTCCTATGATGCACTATATTCCCGGAGGAGCTGCAGGTAAGCCTTTCCAAACACACCACAATGAACTGAACATGGATTTATATTTAAGAATAGCCCCTGAGCTGCATCTAAAGCGTTTATTAGTCGGAGGGTTTGAGAAGGTCTATGAGATAAACAGGAGTTTTCGGAATGAAGGAGTCTCCACAAGGCACAATCCGGAATTTACTATGTTGGAGCTCTATTCAGCCTACGATAACTATAGAGACATGATGAAAATATGCCAGGAGTTGATTGCCAGTTGCGCTCAGGAGATCTTGGGTAAAACCAAGCTGACGTTTGCTGGTAAAGAAATCGATCTTGGCGCAGAGTGGCAGCAGTGTTCTTTCGCCGAAGTCATAAAAGATAAATTTGGTATTCTTCCAGAAGACGATGTTAAGATTATGATAAAGAAGTTAAGTGCTAAAGGCCGCGATATAAAGGAAGGCAAGTTGACTCGCATGCAGGTAGTTCGCATTGTTGAGGATTTTCTGCAAGAGGGCCAAAGTTGTGCCCCGGTGTTTTTTACAGACTACTTTAGTATTTTATGCCCCTTGGCCAAAAATAAAACTGATAATCCTTTACTATCTGAGAGATTTGAGTTGTTTATGGGTGGTATGGAAGTAGCCAACGCCTATTCAGAATTAAACGACCCTATCGAACAAAAGGCTAGATTCATCGAAGAACTGAAAGGCGATAAAGATAAGAAAGAGTTGGATGAAGATTATATCAATGCTCTCGAACACGGTATGCCGCCAGCCGGTGGATTAGGTATAGGCATTGATAGATTGGTTATGATATTTTTGGATCAACCTGCCATTCGTGATGTTATCCTTTTTCCTTTACTGCGTCTAGAAAAAAATAAAGAAGAGTAGCTGTGAAATTTGAACTTTGGATAAGCTGGAGATATTTTATCACTAAGCAGAGGGAGAGGTTTATCTCTGCAATAAGCATAATCGCCGTATTGGGTATTGCTATAGGTGTTACTGCCTTGATCGGAACCCTGGGGGTGATGACCGGTTTTGGCAATCAATTAAGAGAAAAGATAATCGGTACAAATGCCCATATAACGATTAAGGGCGACTCTGGGATTTATGACTACCAAAAACTAGAAGAGAAGCTAAGTAAACTAGAATACGTTGAAGCTGCTACAGAGAACATATTAGGACAGGCATCTTTTTATTATGGCAACAAAACTTCATTTTTATTTGTCAGGGGTATTGATCCTAAGAAAGAGCTGAAAGTTACCAGGATAAAAGACTATATCAAAAAAGGAAAATACTTTATAAGCTCCGGTGAGATTATAATCGGTCAAGAATTAGCTAAGCACCTAGATTTAGATATAGGTGGCGATATCGCATTGAATTCGCCTGTTTCGGGTGAGTTGATGATCTTTAAAGTAGGGGGAATTTTTAATTCAGGCTACTATGAATATGATGCCAACTTAGCTCTAATTAACATAGGTGACGCACAAAAGCTCTTTGATTATGGTGATAGCGTTAGCGAGATAGGTTTAAAGGTAGATAAGCCGCAACAAGTGGCTAAACTGCGCAAAGATATCGCTGATTTTGTAGGCCCTCAATATATTGTCAAGACCTGGATGGATTTGAATAAGAATTTGCTCTCGGCGTTGAAATTAGAAAAGATAGTTATGTTTTTGGTGGTAGCTTTGGTGGTTTTGGTCGCTTCTTTTAATATCGCTTCAACCCTGATAGTCACGGTTACAAAAAAGATAAAAGATATCGGTATTTTAAGATCCATCGGCGCTAGGGGGTTAAGCATTGCTAAAATATTTGCTTTTGGAGGGCTACTCTTAGGAACCATGGGAATACTATTGGGAGTGGCTGGCGGATTGCTTGTTTGTCATGGTATTAGGAATATTCATGTTTTTTTGGATATTCCGCAGGATATTTATTATTTTGACCGCGTGCCCGTAGCTTTTAACTTA
>JBHPGU010000028.1:0-23061 GCA_042570265.1 Candidatus Omnitrophota bacterium
CGCGGAACCTCCAGATTTAAATATAAATGTATCTGAGGAATTATATTTAGGGACGCCATTCTTTGTGGAGCGCTCAATTGAACCTAAATCCAGAGACCAACCCATACCAAGGGCACCATTACCACTCTGTGACGAATAAGCTAAAGCTATATTAGGCTGGATTCCTTTTCTGCCCGCAGAAACAGCGATGGGTATAGAATAAGTTAAAGCGCCGGTAAAGAGGCTGGGATTAACATTCTGTAACGCATTGAGAT
Source organism: Candidatus Omnitrophota bacterium (assembly GCA_042570265.1). Classification (GTDB taxonomy): domain Bacteria; phylum Omnitrophota; class Gorgyraeia; order Velamenicoccales; family JABMQK01; genus CAZFPS01. The sequence continues at coordinate 255 of JBHPGU010000028.1, forward strand.
TAAAACTTGAAGAATTACTTTGCGACTGAGACCCGTCCCCACTGCTGGAAAGTGCCATTGATTCTAAAGCAGCGCCCCCTTCTCCATCTTTGGGTTTTTTCTTGGAGTCTTTTTCTTTAGCCGGATCTGCTGGCGCAGGCTCTGTGCTGGAAGACACCTGGCTACTGGATTCTGCTTCAGGAGGACTGGCTTCCTGGGCAAATACAACAGCTGCATCCCGCAGGCTAAATACGCAAATGTGTACGAAAACTAGAAGCGTACAAATTAATCTGTAGATTATGTTGTGTTTGTAGTGCATTGTTATGTTTGTTTTATGTTGGGCCTGTTTTGTCGGTTTTATCTGTTTAGTCGGTTTACCCCTCTTAAATATTTTATTAAACCATCTACTAGCTTACGCACAATCTTTGATTGATTATAGATAAATTCTAGAATTTTTTGATTAATGTAATCCTGATCCAATGCTATATATAAACAATTTTGAACTTCGGAACATGACCTACGAGAATATCGCAGAAAACGAATGAATTCAAAATTTGACTGGCTATCAAAACCTTCTGCGATATTGTTCATTATAGAAATACTGGCACCAGTAATCTGATCTTTTAGGCGGTAATCTTTACAAAAATACTTCTCTTTGGTGATTTTATAAACCATTTTTGTTATTTTTCTTGATTCTTTCCAACACTCTAAATCTTCAAACCTTATTATCTTCATATCTATTCAAACTGGCAAAACAGGCTAAACAAGCTAAACTGACTAAACAATTTCATCATATCCTAAAATTATTCCGGTTGAGGTGGTTTTCTATATAAGAATATAATTGTTTCTTGTGAATCCGTAGCTTGAGATTGATCCCTTACTTCAACAGTAATGGTCTTCAGCTTAAAGTCTCCTGGCTGCGTCTGCCAAGCATAAGTATTAGAAAGAGTCCAATTTTGAATGACTCCTCCATCAACTAAATAACGGTATTCTAAGGTAGAACCGCCCTGCGCTTGAACTACTATGTCGATAATATCACCTACGGTAAATGTAGAATTACTTACTGGTGTCAGACTGGTAATTTCCAGAGGGTCTTGACTTTGACTTAAAACGATTATACCGTCAGAAGAACCGACTCCAGACCAGAGACCTAAAACATTTTTGGCTTTTACGTTAAAATAATAGGTCTGATCAATCAAAAGAGATAGGCCTGTCGCTGTTGCTTCTGTATTAAGTCCGGTGGAAGTCCATCCCACAACATCGCTGCCCGCCTCACCTTGAGTTGTGCCAATCGCATATTGGTATTCAGTTATCGGCGACTCGTCTTGAGCCAACCAAGAGGCATGCAGCTGCGTTGTATCAAAAGTCGAATCTCCATCATCTATTACAATAGTAATAATTGGAGCTGTATCATCAAAGAATATGCTATCAGAAAAAGAATCTGACCAATTCCCCGCACTATCAGAGTATTTAACATAAACAATCTTTGTGCCTACACTAGAATCAAGGGTCCAGTTTTTAGTAGTGGAATATGCTTCAGGCGTAGACCAATTAGTATTGTCATCGGAAAATTGCATCTGGTCAACGCCGTCAGGGTCTTGAGCATCGAGAGTTAAAACAACAGAAGAGCCTGTTGTGTATTCAGCACCATTGTTTATAATAATAGATCCTTGCGGCGGATTATTTGGGGGAGCTTCGGTAATCGTCCAGGTCCCTCTCTTGTCCCAGCCATCCCTGCCACGATTATCGTCCCTTACATATAGGTAAGAATTCTTATCTCCGATAAAAGGCTGTTTGAAAGTTACAGCCCAGGTAATGGTTAGGTTATCATCGCTTCCTGATACTATTGTTTGCGAACAATCTAGTTCTGCATAGGGGTTTTCAATTGTGTTTGCTGAACCCGGAGAATAACCACCTAGCCAATAGTCATCACCATCGTCCCTAAGGAAAAGCTCATTAGAATTTTGACTATAGCGAGCATAGAAACAATTTCTCTTACTATAAGACGAGGTGCTTATTAAAGTTTGAGCGTATCTGATATTTTCCCACCCATCTGTGTCAAAGTAGGTAGTGGTGAAAAACACTTGCTCCTTTGGGGCAGATGAACCTGAGGAGGGCGTTATCGTGCCGGTTTGCGGCCTCGCGGCAAAACAAATTCCGGTGAAAAAAATCGGCAGGACAAAAATAGACAAGACTGCATATCGCGGCAAATTGATAAAAGATCTTTTGCTAGATAATTTCTGGAAGGGGTAAAACACTTTTTGCTTTTCTCCGCTTTTATTGGTTAGTATTGCTACTATCCTTTACTAATCCGTGGCGGGTGCTTCTTGAGTACAATACAAACTTAACACACTGTTCCGTTTTTGTCAAGTGTTTTTTTCCGTTTCTGACAACTTTATTCCTTTAAAGAAATATTTGTTCCATTTTTAATATTTCCCTTGACGAGGTGGGTATATTATGTTATGTTTGTATTGTAACAACTGACAACTAAAAAATAGGAGAAAAAAAGGAGTCCAACTCCCAATTGGGAGTTGGACTCCAAAGATCTCCTAATAATATCTGGGGAGGGGTAATGGTTATAGGAGAAAAATTGAAGCGATTAAGAAAATCCTTAGATTTGACACTGGATAATATTTCGCGAAAGTCTGGAGTCGGGAAGGCTACTCTAAGCAGGATTGAAAACAACATCACGGCCGGAACGCTTAAGACGCACATGAAGATTTGCGAAGCTTTGAATGTTAACTTAAAAGACCTATATGAGGGCTTGGATATTCCTCAAGAAGAGATTTCAGCTATTGGTGAGAAGGAATCTGATGATGCTGAGATGTTTTCTTATGATGAAAAGTCAAAGTCCATAATGCTAACCAAAAACGCACAAAAAAAGAACATGCTGCCTCAGCTTCTGATCTTAGAGCCTAGCGGCAAGACGCATATGGAGCAAAATACAACTGGGACCGAGAAATTTGTATTTTGTACTGAGGGCCAGATTCAGATAAGTATTGATAATAAGAAATATGATTTGAAAAAAGGAACCAGCCTATATTTTAATTCTGCTCTCCCCCACCGCTTTATAAATATAGGTAAGAAAGTTTCAAAGTGTCTTGTAGTGACTTCGCCTGTAGCGCTGTAGAAAAACCACAGATGCCCACAGATTTAAAAACAGATTATCAGCGATAAAAAAAGGAGTAAACAATGGATAAAAAACGAATACTGATTTGTGATGATGAGGTTGGCATAAGGGAGTCTTTAAGTTTAATCTTGAATGATAATTATGAACTGAGTTTCTGTAACAACGGACAGGAATGCCTTGATTGTCTAACTACCGGAGAGAATTTTGATTTAACCTTGTTGGATATCAAAATGCCTAAGTTAAGCGGGTTGGATATTCTAAAAAGGATTAAAGAAAAGAATCCGGACTTAAAAGTAATAATTATCACTGGGTATAAATCAATAGAGACGGCTAGCCAAGCTGTTAAGGCCGGAGCTGTGGATTATATCGTCAAACCTTTTTCCTCGAAGGAAATCCTCAAAAGCGTCGAAAGAAATATCTAAAGACTTCCTTCTTTATACAGTTCGATAAGGACCTTGGCTGGCATGGGATGAAACTGAGTGCCCATCCCTTTTGTTATCTCTTCTATTGCTTGGTCCTTAGATAAGCCTGGGCGGTAGGGACGATTGGTATTCATGGCGTCGTAAGAGTCAGCTACGGCAATAATGCTGGCCATGAGCGGTATGTAGTGGCCTTTAAGGCCTTCCGGATATCCGGAGCCATCAAAGCGCTCGTGATGGTACTTTACGCCTTCAATGGCCCGCTTTAAATCATGAATAGGCTCGAGTATTGCCGCACCGATTATAGGATGCTCGTTTATACTTCTTCTCTCATTATCGCTTAGCATACCTTTTTTATTTAAGATATACTCAGGAATACCGATCTTTCCAATATCATGTAAAAGTGCAGCTATATTCAACTCCTCTAAGAAAGTTGCATCTACTTTTATGCGCTGACTTATTATCAGCTTTTTAGCCATGGCTAAGCAAATATGCGTGACTCTCTCTGTATGGCCATGCGTGTAGTGGTCTTTGGCATCGATTGTAGTAGCCAGTGCTTTGGTCGTCTCTAAAAACAGGCGCTTGTTGCGCTCTATCTGTTTTTGCAGCTCCTCAAATAACTGGGCATTGCGTATGGCCATGGCTACATCATTGGCCAGGGCGATGAAAAAGTTCAGTTCTTTACGATAAAAAGCTCCACCTCTATTCTTTCTTCCTAACAATAAAACTCCTAGCAATTGATCCTGAAAATAACTGGGGATACATACAACGGACTCTAATAAGTTCATCTGGTTGCGCAGGGCGATCAAGGTCTCTTTTAGGCCCTTGCGCCTACCCAGTAATCTTTTATTCTTCAGGATCACCCCTATCTTTTGATAGACCAATGCACCACCATCTATATACTTTTGATTCTCTTTATTCGCGAAAAACTTGATCATGGCATTATCAGGATCGATACGCACATAACCTCTGGGAATCTTTAATCCCAGCCTACCCTTGGAAACAGTCAATACATAACTATTTGCTTCTTGATTAAAGAGCAGGATGCCGCAGTGGCGCACCTTGACCTTGAGCACAATCGTACGCACGATCAGCTGGATGAGAGTCTTGGGCTTGTGCACAAGAATCATCCTGCGCGCTGCGTCTTCTAATTCTCTCTTGTAGTTGATCTGATCTCTGGCCATTATTTCTTTACCAACCTTCCCAACACTTCCTTCTCTAGCTCATCTAAAACGAGTGGTTTATGGATATAGCCAATAACACCTAGTTCATTTGCAGTATCCATTGTCTCCTGCTCGGTCATCCCGGTAACCATGATCACTTCTGTCTTATTGCCGGCCTCGCGCATCTTCTTTAAGACATCCAGGCCGTCCATGCCACCCATACGCACATCCAGTATCATTAAATCCGGATTAAAACTGGACAACTTAGAAAGCGCCTCTTCACCGCTCTCTGCGGTATCTACATCAATCTTTCTTCTCTTAAAGAAGTTTTTGGCAAATTCGCGTACGTCAATTTCATCATCGACTATGAGTAGTTTAGACATAAAACCTCCGGTTCAGTTTATAGTTTTTAGTATTTAATTTAATTTAATTTATACCATATTGTCTTCATTCTAACAACTAAAAACTAACTACTAACAACTACTTCTGAGTAATCGGCAACGATATATCAAATGTCGTGCCTTTATTATAAGTCGAGTCTATACTGATTGTGCCATGGTGAAAACCCACAATCTTCTGAATAACGTATAGGCCTAAGCCTGTACCTTTTCTATTAGTGGCTTTGGTAGTAAAAAACGGGGCAAATAACTTCTCCTTATCCTTATCTTTTACGCCAATTCCATTATCCTGAAAAGTGACGCACAAGTTTCCATTCTCTGCTCGTGCGGAAATCCTGATCTCGCCCTGTATCTTAACATCTTTATTAAGGTCCTGTCTTTCTTTAATGGCGTCATAACCATTATCTATTAAGTTAAAGAATACCTCCTCTAATTGGGTCAGATTACACTTCATCTTGGGTAGGTCTTTGGGCATATCTGCTATGATATTTAATTCATGGAGCTTGACCTTATACTGGGCCATCTCCAGAGCGCCAAAGATTACCTTGCTTAAATCTGCAAATTCAAAGCTACTCCCTCCTGGCCGAGAATATTTTAACAGGCCCCTGACTATCTCCCCTCCCTGCCTAACATTTGACTGCACCCTTTCGAATGCGTATTTTAACTGGCCAAAAGCCTCCTTTACCTCATCAGAACAAGCTGCGATATCAGTAGTCTTCACAATATCCAGGGAGTCACCGGAGATCAAAGACAGAGCTTGGAAACGATTATTTACCTGATGGCTCAATCCATCAGCCATTGTACCAATCGTAGCCATCTTTTCAGCCTGAAATAACTGCTCCTGCGTCTCCTTGATATCCTCATAGAACTGGGCATTCTCAATAGCCAGAGCTGCCTGATTAGCCAATACTGAAAATACATTTAAGTCATCCTGAGAGAACAATTTACCTGTCTTCTTTCGCCCCAACACAATAAACCCCAACATCCTATTGCCTACATAGCTGGGAATAACAACTGCTGCTTTAATTTCATTTAGTTGTTTTTCTAAAGACCTTAATTTTGAATCATGAGGATTATCTTGTGCCTGCAGCTGGATTTCTTCATAGACCAGTGGATCCTTGAATAAATGTAGCCTATCTACCAAAGGTGAACCCATATCCACTATACTCGTCTCAGGGAAATTAGCAGAGTCTCTTCTAGCCGCCATAGTATAGCAACTACTATCTGAATCAAAGAGATAGATTGCGGCAAATTCTAGCTTAACTGCCCTGGTAACAACATGAACAATTAGATTAAGGAGCCTCTTTATTTCTCTTACGCGAATCATGCCACCGGAAGCCTGCCTTAAGGTATTCTGATACTCTCTCTGCTCCCGCAATAACGCCCCTTCAGCTTTCTTTTCAATAAAAATATAAACAAACGGCCCCACTGTCGCCAAAATAGTCAATAGACCCATTGGCCCTAACCACCACTTATCACCAAGCAAGCCAATTAATTCAGTTTGAAATCTATAAGAAAAAGCAAAAGGAATCCCTAAAACTAATGAATAAATTGCGACAAAAATACCTGTTCGCGTAATAATTAGTTTTATGTCTAAGAGACGATGTCTTAAAATTGCATAAGTAACTATTAAGCAATATATCGGAATGCCAAAGTTGCCAAAAGGATACACATCTATATAGCCAGCTAAGAAATTACTCAAACCTCCAGAGAAACCAATGCTAAAACCAAAGAACAAATAAAGAATTTGTTTCTTCTTAAGCTCTGTTGCAGAGAGATATTCAATAAATAAGAGATACTGAGCTAAGACAACAATAACCACCCATAGTAAGAAAAATAGATGGTAAACAGGACCTAAAATAGGATAAAAAAACGAAGAGAAAACATATTCAACATCAACAAAAAATAAACTATTAGGAATAAAAACAAAACACAAGAAAATAATCCCCTGAAGATAAACCAAATAAAGCAGCCAAGTCTTTTTTAAATTACAAATTAGGATTATCGAATGGAATAAAGTTATTGGTATAAAGATTACCCCTATGTGAGCTATTCTCCACCAAAAAAGAGATAAGCTTTGAGATTGTACACCACCAGCCCAAAATCCCCCAAATCCCCAAATTACAACAGCAAGATTAAAAAAAGCCCACATTCTGTGTGTAAAACTTTTACCAAAATTAATGAGCAATAAAAAAAGCAATAAGCTAGTGACAAAAAGTACTGCATTTGATATTACAAAAATATTGGAATTAAACATAAGCTATACTCTTTTAATTAATTTTTCTAAATACTGCTGCGCCATTGAATCCTGCAAACGCACTACATGTCTTAATTGCAGTCCTTAATCTCAATTTCTTTTTTGAAAGACAGTAGTTTATTCTTGTCTTATGAATTGGAGTTTCACAATTTAATATTGGAATTGCTAAATTATTTTTTAGACAAAGACACAAAGCGCAAACTTCAAGTAAGGCACTACCACCCAGATTATGTCCAAAATATGGCTTGAAGGCCATCACTGGCGGCATATTATTAGTTTTAGAATAAATATCAATTAAATTTCTCGCTTCGTGCATATCTAAGATTTTTGTTCCAACCCCATGGACATTAATTAAATCTATGTCCTTTAGTTTAATCTTTGACTGTTCTAAAGCAGCAAAAAATGATTCTTTAAAAGAATCTCCTTTTATGTCTGGTAATGATACCTTCCAACCCTCTAAGTTAAAGCCCCCTCCAGAGTATTCAGCATAAACATGAGCTTTCCGATTCAAAGCATGTTGTAAATCCTCTACAACAATTGAAGCCCCACCATCACCAAATACTAAACCGTTAGAAAATTCTGAAAAAGGCCGAATTTTGCCATCCTCGGAGTACATATTTATCCTCTTAAACCATAAATATTTGAAGATATCGGGATAATCAACTGCTGAAATAATAACAGCATCACATCTTCCGCTTTTAATTAGGCTACTCGCAGTTTCAATTGCATAAAGCCCTGAAGCGCATGCATTATTTATAAAGAGCGAAAAACCACGTAAATCAAAAACTTTAGAAACGTGATAAATATACATAAAAGTCTGCAAGTCGTAAGCTTGTTTTCCAAATTTGTTAAAAATTAAATTTAAGAAATCTTTTTGGGAAAGTTTATTTTTTTTATTAGATAGAATATCATAGCTTCCCTTTATAAAAGCATTATAAAATTCACCCAAGCCTGGATTCTCATGAGCAAGTATGAGTCCAATATTGCGAGATTTTTTATTATAGCATAATTTACTATCGTCTAAGGCTAACTTAATTGTAGCAATAAAATAAAATAGATCTCGCACTTCATTATTATCTTTCCATTGAGATATTTCGTCTAACTTATCATTACTAATCTTAAAATTGGAAATTTTAAAATTAGTAACTTTGTGTAAATAAAATTGGTAAGGTGGATCATTATCAAAAATTAGCTTTTTTAATCTTACTTTGGTTTTAGCTTTAATTAAGTTTGACCAAAATAAATCTTTTCCCTCTCCTATCGAGGATAACGGACCAATTCCAGTTATAACTACTCTCTTCTTCATTCTGTTTATGTTGGTAATTTGATTATGAAATTAGTACCTTTATTAATCATACTTTCAACTTTAATATAGCCTTTGTGTTCATTGATTATATTATAAACAATTGATAGTCCCAATCCACTCCCTTTCTCTTTAGATGAATAAAATGGTTCAAATATCTGAGGTATGTTTTTTTTCGGAATGCCGCAACCAGTATCTTGAACACAGATAATCATAGATTCCCTTCCGCTAGATGAGCTCGGATTGGTGGAAATTCTTATTGTTCCCCCTGAAAACATGGCTTCAATAGCATTAAGGAATAGGTTGAGAAAGGCTTGCTTCATTTGGTTTGGATCCACTCTTAGCGTAGAGCGTGCAGCGTCTAACGAATAGTTCTTATCTATCTTTATATTATTTCTTATAAACTGATTGTTCAAGAGTTCAAGAGTGTCATCTATCAACTTATGGATATCTGTTTCCTTTAGCTGCAAAGGAGCTGGCTTAGAATAGTCAAGAAGCTGGTGCACCAAATCGTCTATCTTTTCAACCTCTGAGCCTACAATTTTAGAAAACTTCTCCAGAAATTCTTTATCACCTATTTTTTGTGGCAAATATTCAGTAAAAGTTTTAATTGCAGTTAAGGGATTTTTTATTTCATGAGCCATACCAGATGCAAAGGTGGCTACTGTTTTAAGTTTTTCAGAGCGCAAAAGTTCATGGCGGAGAAGTTCGTTTTCTTGGGCGATTTGTTCTGGTGTCTTACCAAGGAATACTTTGTCAATAAGGGATTGGATTCTATTCTTTAGTGGGATAAACAACAAAGCAATTATTGAAGCAAAAAGGATACTTATTAAAAGAGAGCGGTAACCAATAATCCCCTGGAAGATGTGTTCAACAGACATAACTATAGTTAAATACATGATTGTGAACAGTGTGATTAAAATAGAATAAACTAGCCCCTTACGAATAACTATATTTATGTCCATTAGGTGGTGTTTTACAATCGCGCAAGCAACTATAGCTAAGAATATAATTGTAGGGACATAGCCGAAAGGATATAGCTCAATACCATAATTTGGAATAAAATCAAACGAAGCGAAAGCAAAAATAATAAAAGCTAATGAAACATATTTAGCCTGATTTAACTTTATGCTATTATTATTATTTACAAAAATGCATTTTATTAATATAAGAAAGGAAAGAAGTGCAGGAACAGAAAAAAAGACCAGAAATAAAGGATGAAACTTACCAGCAAAAGGATAATATCCCCAATAATATTCTTTTGCATTACTAATTATAAAATTTGATGTAAGAATAAAATAACTACACATCAGTCCCAAAAAACAAGAAATATAATTTATTTTTTTAGAATAGTTTGCAAAAACAGTAGTATAAAAAAGCACTGTTACGGGGATAAATGATATACCACAATATCCTATTCTAAACAAAATCATAATTAATTTCATATTAGTCGTACTAAATGCTATAGAATAGAAAAAAAGCCAGACTGAGCAGCTAATGCAAATTAACAAAAAGGCGATATTTAAGTGTGATTTTACATTTTTTCTTATTACAAATATTCCAAAGAGAACCAAAACTAATGAACTCGAGAATACGGGTATTGAATAAGGATTAATCATCATACTTCTTTAGGGCCAAACATGCATCATTGCCACCAAATGCATATGAATTATTCAAAGCAACCTTAATTTCTACTTTTCTTGCTTCATTTGGCACACAGTCTATATCACACTCTGAGTCTGGCGTTTCGTAATTTATTGTAGCTGGCAAAATGCCCTCCTTCAAAGATAAACAACATACCGCTGCCTCAATAGCTGCAGCTGCACCCATAGTGTGTCCAAGCATGGACTTAATTGATGAAACAGGTAGCTTCTTGTATCTTTTTCCAAAGACTTTTTTTATGGCCGCGACTTCAATTTTATCATTCTGAGGAGTTCCTGTACCATGCGCACTAATGTAATCGACATCGCTTATGTCAATACCTGCCTCCTTCATTGCTTTTTGCATACATTTAGAGATCCCCTCTTCTGTAGGGTGTGTCATATGAAAAGCATCGCAACTTAGCCCATAGCCTAATACTTCCGCATATATGGTTGCTTTCCTCTTTAAGGCACTTTCTAGTGATTCTAAAACTAGGATAGATGCTCCTTCTCCAATCATCATGCCCTTCCTATTTTTATCAAATGGCCGGCACTTATCCGGAGACATAACATACAACCGATTAAAACCAGTATAGGCTACCTTTGAAAAGGCATCTGCCCCCCCGACTAATACAATATCAGTCTTTGCACTTCTTCTTATCACATCAAAACCATAGCCAATTGAGTAATTACCTGCTGCGCATGCGGTCGGCATAACAAAATTATCTCCCTTTGCCTTAAATTCTAAAGCCACATTCGCTGAAATATTACTGCTAGGATACAGAGATATTGATGAGAATTTTACGCTTTCTTGCCCCTTTTCAATCCAGGTAGTATCAATTTCTTCCATTAATTGCGTCTCACCCATAGTTGTACCAACAAAAACACCCGTATTATTATTTTTAATCTCATTTAATTCTAAGCCTGAATCCTGTACGGCTAATTTAGAAGCAGCAATGCTTAACTGAGAAGCACGACCAAGCAAGTCAATTTTATGCTTGTTAATGAAATTTTCGGGTTGAAAACTTCCTATTTCACCCCCATATTGCGTAGAATATGACGAGGTATCAAAAGATTCAATCTTAGAAATACCAGATTTACCTTTAATTAAATTCTTCCAGAATTCGTCTTTGCCGATGCCTATGGAGCTGACTACGCCTAAACCAGTAACTACTACTCTTCTCATTCCACTTCCTTTACGCTAAAAGATAGCTCTGATTGAGCCACCTTTTTATCTTCAACAAAAGCTTCACTAGTAACTATACCTATTCTAGATAATAATTTTATAGGTGTAGCAATAATTTTTAGTTGATCCCCGGGAAAAACTGACTGAAAAAATCTCGTTTTATTTACACCGCCTAAGAAGTAAATCTTCTTTTTCTTTGAGTCTGGGTTCTTTTCTTTTGATAAGATTGCGTTATACACCAAAACTATCCCCGTCTGTGCCATGGCTTCAATAATCAATACGCCCGGCATGACTTTCTCATCCGGGAAGTGGCCTTGGAAGAAGTTCTCGTTCACAGTCACGTTTTTTATGGCTACGACCTTGTCTATCCCAGATTCAACCACCCTATCAATCATCAAAAAAGGATACCTCTGCGGAAGTATCCTTTTTAAATCTTGTATCTCTAAAATCTTGTTTTCCATGGCTATCGTCTCGACTTCTTCAAATTCTCAACCATATTCATAATCTTACGCAGCGATGTCAGTTCCGGCAGCTTGTCCTCTGGCACAACCACATGATACTTCTTCTCCATGGCCGCCAAAATCTCCAAAGCCATCATGGAGTCAGCACCTAAGTCCTCGAACAAATTAGCATCCAAAGTGATATCCTTTGAATCTCTCTCAATAATCTCAGCTATGATCTCACGTATTTCTTGTTCGAATTCTGCCACATGCAAGCCCTCCCCAATTATTTTTGAAATTTAACTATGATATATTATTGCAATACTAAGCCTCCATCTACTCTTAACACCTGGCCAGTAATATAATTGGATGAATCACTAAGCAAAAACAACACCGCATCGGCTACATTTTCAGGCTTGCCGAAATCCCCTTTTGGGATCAACGGCTTTAACTTGGCCCTATAATCTTCCTTCAGAGACTGTACCATGTCTGTCTCTATAAAACCCGGGGCAACCGCGTTTACCCTGATATTGTATGCGGCTACTTCCTTGGCCAAAGACTTGGTAAAGCCGATTATGCCGGCCTTGGCAGCTGAATAATTCGTCTGCCTAGGCGTACCGCTAATGCCCGCGGATGAAGTAATATTTATGACGCTACCGGACTTTTGTTTTAAGAAACCTACAATACAGGCCCTGGCCAGATTAAAGTAACCGGTCAGGTTCGTATCGATTACGTCGCTCCAGTCCTCTTTGGTCATCATCATCAGCGCCTTATCCCTTATTATGCCTGCATTATTTATTAAAATATCCAATCCTCCAAAATACTCTCTTGTCTTTTCCACAAACTCCTTTGCTGAATCATAGTCGCGCACATCAAATTTATAGCTGAGCGCCTCGGATCCTAAGCTGTCTACTTCCTTTAACAACGTTTTAGCCTCTTTATCGCTCTTAAGGTAATTAAAGGCTACCTTTGCGCCCTGTTTAGCTAGAGCCAAGACGATGGCCTTGCCTATTCCTCTTGTTCCGCCAGTTACTATTGCGATTTTGTCTTTTAGCATCACGACTACTTATACTTTCCAATCACAGCACAGGTATTTGTCCCGCTCGGCCCAAAAGTATTAATCAATACCTTGTCTATCTCTTTTTCTCTGGATTTATTGGGCACTATATCCAAATCGCACTCTTGATCCTGATCCTGGATGTTTATTGTAGGTGGAATGAATCTCTTTTCTATAGCGCCCACGGAAGCAGCTAAGGATAGAGCGCCGCTAGCGCTAAACGTCTCACCTACCATAGACTTAATAGAACTTACCGGCACTGTCTTTGCCTGCGAATTGAATACATCCTTAATCGCCTCGGCCTCAATCAAATCAGCTTCTTTAGTAGAATTCGCATTCGCACAGATATAATCAATATCCCGTGGCTTTAACTGTGCATTCTCCAACGCAAAACGCATTGCAGCTCGGATTCCCGGGCCGAGGCGATTATATTTGTTTATCCTGAATGGATCGAAGTAAGACCCAAAACTTAAAATCTCAGCGTAAATCCTAGCGCCCCTTTTTTGCGCGCTCTCTAAATCCTCAATTACTACCATGGATGCGCCTTCTCCGAATACGATGCCGTTTCTGCGCCTGTCAAAAGGACAAGACAGCTCTACATCTGAATTCTTGGAAGCGGCTAAGAACTTCAATTTATAGAAACCTAAATAGGTCTGGATACATAACTCCTCAACTCCGCCAACCACAACGGCCTTGGCACGGCCTAACTGGATAAAATCATAGGCATAACGCAACGCATCCAGGCTTGCGGTAAAACCCGTGGCGATCGTGGTATTAAAGCCCTTTATTACAAAACGGATGGATATCTGGCTGGCTGGTGAGTTGATTACTGTATTGGAAAAGAGTGCGGGATTGACATAGCGCGGACCATCCCGAAGCGCGGTCTTATCGAATTCGCTTATACTATAGACACTGCCTAAGGTCGTGCCCAAGACTACGCCGATTTCATCAGTATTGGACTCATCTATGGTTAATTTTGTGTCCTCTATAGCGAATTTAGCAGCCACATTAACAATCTTAGTAGTCCTGTCCTGTATACGCAGGCCCTTCTGGCCCAAATATTTGACTGCGTCAAAATCCTTTATCTCACCGGCTGTATGGGTCTTTAAGTCATTCGTATCAAACAGACTGACCTCTTTGATTCCAGAAACCCCATTCTGAAGGTTTGACCAGAACTCATCTTTACCCATACCATTAGAAGTAGCTACGCCTACTCCTGTTATAACGACCCTTTTATTCTTTTTCATATCCCTTTAGCTCTCTTAGGCGTTATAGAAGATCGTTAGTTTTATCTTTCTTTACTGACCTGTCTCTATTGACATTGACCTGTTCCTTCTCGCGAATCCACTTTTCAATGGATCTACGATGGAAACGCCAGTCAGCTCCAATTTTGAATGCAGGGATCTTGCCCTCACGCGCATATTTGTGAACAGTAAATAGGTGCACGTGTAGATAATCGGAAACATCCTTTGCATCCAATATCTCTTTTTCCTTCCTAGCCATTTATCTCTCCTCTAATTATATACAATCTTACACAATCTGGAATACGAATTAATATATATCTAAAATCATGTATTGTCAAGGAAATTCTTTATGGCAGGGTTTTGTGAAGGACAAATAAAATTCGCAGCTACCAATGGCAACTGCGAATAATGTTAAAAATACAGGTAAGTTCTATTTGTTATGATTTTATATAGTTGTGTCTAGTTGTGTTACTCTAAAGCAGCCAGAGTTTCACCAACCTTAACCTCTGCGCCATCTTGAGCCACTATCTCCTTAAGTACACCTGAGGCCGGTGACGGAACATTAAAAACAGCCTTGTCCGTAGCCATTTCTACCAAATCATCCCCTTCTTTTACCTCTTTACCTACTTCAATAAGCCAGTATGATACTGTGGCCTTCTCTATTCCTTCACCTAAATCTGGTAATGGTACTTTAGTCATCACTTACCCCCTTTGCATATGAGTACTGCTTTGTACTAAAATTGCTAGCCATTTGACTTACAACAACTTGCTTTACTGGCCTCATATCTATCGGCCCGCCCAGGCACTCTTCCATTGAAGTCATCTTAACATCCAAGCCACAAGGCCTAATCTTATTGAAAAGTTTCAGATCAGTATTGATATTTAAGGCGAAACCATGCATACTCACCCACTTGCTTACCCCTATACCAATAGAAGCAATCTTTTTCTCGCCTATCCATATACCGCGAAAACCTTTCTTTGTATGCCCTTCTATTTGAAACTCGCTCAGAGTCTTTATTAGTACCTCTTCAGTCCTATTCAAAAACCAACCCAAATCCCTACCTAGCTCCCTTAGGTCAAAAATCAGATAACCCACCAGTTGTCCGGGTCCGTGATAAGTGATATCACCACCCCTGTTGACCCCCATAATGAAATCGATGTTATCACTCTTGAGAATACCCTGATCCAGTATATTGCTCAGGCTGGCATGTCTGGAAAGAGTCACAGTATGATGATGCTCGCAAAGAATCAAGGTGTGTGAAGAGATTCCTTGTAAAATCTGTGCCTGGGCTTGTATCTGCCTGGTGAATGCCTCTTTGTAGGAGATTCTTCCTAGGTCAATAACTCTTATTTCCATTATTTAAGATTTTACTTTTTTAAGATTGCACTGCTTCAGTGAAAATTTCTGAGATACTGGGGTGGGCGAAGACTAAATCCTCAAGATTCTTTATGGTAACTTTATACTTTACGGCTAGGGCTAAAGTATTTATTAATTCTGTGGCTAAAGGCCCAATTATGCCCGCCCCTACTATTATATCGCTGTCCTGATCTATAATCAGCTTCAGATAACCTTCTGTCTGTTTAAATATATGTGCCATGCCCACAGAAGCAAATGGCTTTTTTATGACCTTTATGCTAGAAAAATGCCCCTTAGCTGTATCTTCGTTCAAGCCAACTTGAGCTAACTCCGGATTAGTGAATACTGAGCTAGGCACAGCAGAGTAATCGACTTTCTGTAGCTGGCCAAACATATTGCCCACAGCAAGCTTGGCCTCATAACTGGCCACATGGGCAAGCTGCAAGCTGCTGATACAGTCGCCGGCTGCGTAAATATTATGAATTGATGAAGTCAGGGCATTATCCACTTTAATAAACCCATGGTCAGTGATTTCTATGCCCAGCTTAGGGTCAAATAAATCTTCTAGATTGACTCTTCTGCCCACGCAGAGCAATACTTTATCGTACTCACTTAAATCCTTATCCTTAATATCGTAGCCCGTATTTACGGTTATGCCGGACTTCTTGAATATCTGCTCTATCTTTTTAGAGATATCCCTGTCGAACACAAACACCAATCTATCCATAATCTCTGCGATTGTGACTTTAGTGCCCATTTTATTTAAGGCAGAGGCAAACTCACAACCTATAACACCACCTCCAATGACCAATAGATTCTTAGGCAGCGAATCTAATTTTAAGATATCGTCACTGGAGAGTATGCGTTCATGGTCGAATCTTAAAAAAGGCAAAGGTTTGGGCTTTGAGCCCACGGCGACTAAAATAAATTTAGATTCAAGCTGGCGATCGTCTTCTTTTATGGTAATTTCATTTTCTGAGATGATCTTGGCAGTGCCTTTTACTAAATCGACCTTCTGGGACTTAAGGGCAAACTCGATCCCACCTTTAAGCTTAGTGATGGTCTCGGCCTTCTCTTTTTGGAATTCAGAGAGCTCTTTAGAGCCGCCTTTGGCAAAGTGGGTCAAAACTTTGGTAGGGATACAGCCGCGATTAAGACAGGTGCCGCCAAACTCATCTTTTTCAATCAAGCATACGCTCTTGCCGAGCTTGCGCGCCTGGAGTGCGGCATTGAAACCTGCCCAACCTGCGCCTATAACGACTAAATCATAAGCTGACATACTATTTGCCTCTATTGAGCTTTATTCCCACTAATTCCCGGGAATACCCATTAGCGAAATCCCACTTAGTTTTTGTCATGCCTTGGGATAGATGAGTTTTGTGTTCTTTTTTATGGAAAGTGCTGACTGCAGCAAAAGATCTTTTTCACTTTTTTCTAAATCTAACTTTACGATTTCTCTTATCCCGCTCTTTCCTATCTTTGCCGGCACCCCAATACATACGTTATCGATTCCATATTCGCCCTTCAGTAGGGTTGAGACCGGGATAATCGCCTTACTATCGTTCTTTATGGCCAAGCAAATTTCCAAAATAGCTGCAGCGGGTGCAAAATAAGCACTTCCTGATCCATATAAAGAGACAATTTCGGCGCCTCTTTTTTGAGTAGCACTAACCAATTCTTGAGCCTCTGCATTCTTTAGGATCGTATCTAAAGACTTGTTATAGGCGGTGCTAAGCCTAAGCAAGGGCAGCATAGTCTCGCCATGGCTTCCGATAACCAAAGCCTTTACTTTATTGCTGGGGGCTTTTAATTTCCTGCAGATCAAATTATTAAAACGTGAGGTATCCAGGCCTGAGCCCATACCAAAGACCTTCTTCTTACTGAAACCTGTCTCTTTTAACAAGGCATAGGTCATAATATCTACGGGATTACATACGCCAACGACTATTGATTTTGGGGCAAACTTCTTTATATATTTTGCTATCTGCTTTACAATCGCATAATTCTTCTTCAATAACTCCTCTCTAGTCATTCCAGGCTTTCTGGCTAAGCCAGCTGTAACCACTACAATGTCTGAGCCCTTTATTTGAGAGAAATCCTCTGTGCCCTGGATAGGGCTAGTATGCCCGGCTAGAGCTCGGGCATCGTCTAAATCAAAGGCTTTGGCCTTAGCTAAGTTTTTGACAATGTCTACTAAAACAACATCGGCGATGCCTTTTTCTAATATGCGCATCGCCGTAAGCCCGCCAACATTGCCCGCACCAATTATCGCAATCTTCATTTGATCTCTTTTATCACCGCATCGGCCATCTGCTGAGTACCTACAGCTGAGGGGTCGTTTCTATCTTTCTTTAAATCGTAGGTTACGTATTTGCCTTCTTTGATCACTTTATGTAGGGCTGCTTCTAGTTTATCAGCAGCACTACCTTCATTTATGTAGCGTAACATTAGTATCCCACTTTGAATAGTAGCCGTGGGATTAACTTTATTTTGCCCTTTATATTTGGGAGCAGAACCATGGACAGGTTCAAACAAAGCGCAGTCCTTGCCTATGTTTGAGCCGGGAGCAATCCCTAAGCCCCCAATCAAGCCAGCGCACAAGTCAGAGATTATGTCACCGTAAAGATTGGGCAGTACTAGAACATCGAAGTTAAATGGCCTCAACACAAGCTGCATACATAGATTGTCTACAATCGCTTCATCGAATTCAACTTTTCCTTCATACTTCTTGGCTATTTCTCTGCCCAGTTTTAAAAATAGGCCATCCGTATATTTCATTATATTGGCCTTATGCACAATGGTGACTTTTTTGCGATTATTCTTTAGGGCGTACTCAAAAGAAAACTCGATGATCCTGCGTGAAGCAAACTCAGAAATCGGCTTAATGGAGATACCGGAATCTTCCCTGACCTTTTTGGGGCTTAATTTATTAATTAGCGAGATCATTTCTTTGACCTCTTTGCTATCTTTCTCGAATTCGATTCCGGCATATAGATCTTCACTATTCTCGCGTATAACTACCAAATCAATATTCTTATAGTGAGAGCTAATTACACCTTCAATTGACTTTGATGGCCGCACACACGCAAAAAGATCTAAATTCTGACGCATGGCCACATTTACAGAACGAAACCCTGAAGCGATAGGTGTGACTATCGGCCCCTTTAAGGCAACTTTGTTCTTTCTTATGGAAGCGAGTATCTCATCCGGTAAGGGCGTACCAAATTTCTTAATGGCTTCCTCGCCAGCGATAAACTCTTCCCAGTCTATCATTACTCCGGTAGCGTCAATACACCTCTTCGTAGCCAAGGCTACATCTGAGCCAATGCCATCTCCGGGAATTAGCGTAATCTTATGTTTCATATTATATCTTGTATTTGTTAACGCAGATTTTCGCTAATCTAACACAGATGGTCGCAGATATCTGCGTGAATTTGCGTTTGATTTGCGTGTATATGCGTTCAAAATTATTTTACAAGTTGATGGTGCCGTGTTTTTTGAAGTGTTTTACCAATCCACCATCTGAAAGCAACTTAACCATTACTTCAGGCAGGGGCAAGACTTTTACCTGGTAGTTCTGAGTAGTATTCTTCAAGGTGCCATCTTCCAGGTCAATACTCAATCTATCCTGCTCATTTATGCCTGTCGTATCTGCTTCGATAAGCGGCAGGCCTATGTTAATAGCATTGCGATAGAAAATTCTGGCAAAACTTTTGGCCACCACACAAACAATGCCTGCTTCTTTTATGACTATGGGAGCCTGCTCTCTGGATGAGCCCAGGCCAAAGTTCTTGCCGCCTACGAGTATCGACTCGCCGTGTTTTAATTTGCTATAAAAATTTGGGTCTATATCCTCTAGGATATGCTTTGATAACTCCTTCATATCCGAAATTGAGAATTTGTACCGGCCAGAAATAATCAAGTCGGTATTTATATCGTCTCCGAGAAGATAAGAATTCCCCTTTAAGATCATAGAGACTTAAACTCCTCTGGATTCTTTACCTTGGCGATTGCGGTCTCTAGCGTAATAATACCTTCCTGATAAAGTTTCTTTAAGCACTTATCCATGGTATGCATGCCAAATTGACTACCTGTTTGCATTAAGGTAGGAATCTGTTCAATTTCCGCCTCTCTAATCAAATTTCTTATACCAGGATTGGCGATCATGATCTCTGTGGACAAGACTCTGCCCATACCATCAGCTCGAGGTAAAAGAAGTTGAGAACATACTCCCTGCAAACAATCTGCAAGCTGCAATCTCACCTGCTGCTGCTGGCTGGGCGGAAATACATCGATAATTCTCTCTACTGTCTGCGGCGCATTAGGAGTATGCAAAGTAGCTAAAACTAAATGTCCTGTTTCGGCTGCTGTAAGAGTAGTAGCTATGGTCTCTAAGTCACGCATTTCACCAACCAAAATAATGTCTGGATCCTGCCTAAGGCAATGTTTCAACGCCTCAGCAAAAGAACGCGTATCAGCAAAAACTTCACGCTGTTTGATTATACACTTCTTATTGAAATGTAAGTATTCAATAGGGTCTTCGACTGTAACAACTATGCCGCCTTTTTCACTATTAAGCAAATCGATCATCGCAGCCATAGTTGTACTCTTACCCACTCCTGTGGGGCCTGTAATTAAAACGAGGCCATTGGGCTTGCGCGCAAGATCTGTAACTATTCTAGGCAGACCCAACTCTTCCATGGAAGGAATCAAAAGAGGTATTCTCCTAAAAGCTGCCTCGATACTGCCACGCTGTATATGTACGTTCATTCTGAAACGATCTAAGCCCGGAAGCGCTAAAGATAGGTCCAGCTCCCAATCCTGCTCGAATTTCTCTTTTTGGTCATTAGACAATACTGAATAAATTAGTTGTTTTGTATCGTCGCGCGAAAGCTTAGGAAAATCCGATGTCATAATATCGCCATTAATTCTGACTAAAGGCGGCATGTTCTCTGTGAGGTGCAAATCAGAAGCCTGCTTATCAATGGTATGCATTAACAATTCTCTTAATTCCATATTATGACTCCTTTTTTTAATGAACCCGCCACTGAATTATTGGCGGGCGAATTCCCACCTCTTGCATTCTGTAAGAATACGCGGGGGTAAATAAATTGTATCAGTTTATTCTTCTGGGGTCAACAATCTTCCCTTTTAATGCTGAGGCAGCCACGGTGGCCGGAGAACCCAAATATATGAATGCGTTGGGGTTGCCCATTCTGCCCTTAAAATTTCTGTTAGCTGTGGATATGGCATTTTCATTATCTGCCAGAACACCTTGATGCGTGCCTACGCAAGGCCCGCAACCAGGATTTACCACAGAGGCACCTGCCTCAATAAATATCTTAATCAATCCTTGTTTAAGCGCAAGTAAATAAATGTCTTTTGATGCCGGAGCGACTATGAAGCGCACGTTGGAGTTGACTTTTTTGCCTTTGATGATTTTAGCCGCAATTTGTAGATCTTCTAGCCTGCCATTGGTACATGTGCCCAAAAAAGCCTGATTAACCACTGTGCCCTGGATCTCTTCTATATCGCAAACATTATCCACAGTGTGCGGCTTGGCTATCTGTGGAGAGATATTAGAGATGTCGTACTCCTTGACCAAGATATATTTAGCGTCTTTATCTGCGAATACAGGCTTGTATTTTGACATTGTTGCCTTTTTTATGAACCTATATACTTTTTCATCCGGTTCCATCACCCCAAACTTTGCGCCCAGTTCCACAGCCATATTACAGATAGTAAACCTCTGGTCCAGGCTTAAAGCTTTGACTACAGGGCCACAAAATTCTATGCACTTATATGTTGCTCCGTCAGCTCTTAGATCTTTTATGATATACAGAATAATATCTTTAGCCGAGATATTCTTAGGGACCTTGCCCTTTATGACCACTTTAATACTCTGCGGTACCCTTAACCAATTCTGGCCACAAGCTAAGGTTATGGCTAGATCCGTAGAGCCCACACCAGTGGATAGTGCTCCTAAAGCCCCATAAGTACAAGTATGCGAATCTGCACCCAATACAAGGTAACCTGGCAGGACATGCCCGTTTTCTGGTATGACCTGGTGACACACGCCGCAGCCTATGTCGTAGAGATTCAAGTTAAACTTTTTGGTGAAGTCTCTTAGCTTCTTATGTATGGCAGATACGCCTTGGTTCGGCGAGGGGGAGTTGTGATCAATGACAATGGCGAATTTGCCTCTATTAAAGACCTTCTTCTTACCTAGTTCATTAAATCTATCGATGAGGATACCACTAGTACCATCCTGACCAAAGCAGAAGTCAATCTTACAAATGCAAAAGTCGCCTGCCTTCAAGTCTTTTCCTGCATGCCTAGACAGAATCTTCTCAGCTATGGTCTTTGCTGCCATGAATTACCCTCATTGATTATGCTGTGTTTATACTTGCGTAAGCTTCTCAGTCTTAAGCTTAATAAGAAAGAGTTCTAAGCGCTGGAGACCTTTTTTGATTTCTTCTGTAGAAGCCGCGAAACTGACACGTATCCAAGAATTAGAACCAAAGGGACTACCGGGTATAACGGCGACATGCGACTCCTCAAGAAGTCTCTTGGCGAAATCAAAAGAATCTAGTTTTGTCTTGGCGATATTGACAAAGATATAAAATGAGCCTTGAGGCTTGATGTAGCCCACGAATTCTTTTAACTTGTCGTTAAGGTAGGATATGATGAGGTCTCTTCTCTCTTGAAACTTAAGCTTAATAGAAGAGTAATAATTTGAATCCATATCTAGAGCCGCCAAAGCTGCGCACTGGCTTATAGAAGAAGGGCATGATGTAGAGTGGTCTTGTAATTTTTTAACGGCGCCTACCGCTTCCTGCGGACCGGCAAAATAACCTATTCGCCAGCCAGTCATAGAAAATGTCTTAGACATCCCATTTACCGTAAATGTCAAATCGTGTATTTCTTTACTTAAAGAAGCTATAGAAACGACTTCGGTCTCATCGAATATAATCTTCTCGTATATCTCATCGCTTATTACCATGATGTTTTTCTCGATGCAGACTTCGGCGATCTTCTGCAACTCTTCCTTAGAATAAACAATTCCCGCTGGATTTGAAGGGCTGTTTAAGATTAAAAGTTTGGTCGATGAATTGATCTTCTTCTTTAATTTATCTATGTCAATCTTGTGATTACTCTTTTGTGTGGTCTCCAATATTACAGGCTTACCTTGTGCCAATTTTACCATCTCTGGATAGCTTACCCAGTATGGCGT
>JBHPGU010000029.1:0-21429 GCA_042570265.1 Candidatus Omnitrophota bacterium
TCCTCAAATTTTAGGATTACTTAAGGCAATAGGAGTAGATGCAGTACGGTTTAAGATGGACATTTTAGAGAACCCAGAACAGCAACTGACCAGTGAAGATCTGGATAGAGCATTCGAGTTAATTGAGCAAGCAAAGCGGGAACTTGAAGATAGAAGCTTTGATATAGTTACAGTACATTCGCGGGAAAAAGCTCAGAGTATTCCAAAGCCTGATTTTGGAAAGTGTTATTTTGCTTCTTTCATGGGTTCTATAGGTTGCGATGGTAAAGTTTATCCTTGTGATCACCGAACTCACAAAGAGAGTGTCCAGATCGGAAGTTTTAATTTTAATGATGAAGCAATGGACTATCGATCAATTTACGGCAGTGAATTTGCTCAGGTCATGTCTGCAATAATTCCAAAAGTAGATTGTTTGACTTGCCCCCCTATGGGAGACAGAATAAATCGCTTCATGAGTTTTATAGATTTCTACCACCAAAGGGACCCTTCATTTTTGGATTGGCTGGAAATGGAATACGTCATTCCTTTTAAAAGACAAGCTGCTTTAGATTATTTAAGATCATCAGAGTTTGATAAGGCTGTAAGTTTGTACCGAGACTTAGCGCGTCTATACAAAAGACATCAAGATATCTCCAATGCAGAACGTATGGATGTGCAGGTAAGAATGTGGAGTGAGTCCGTCTCCAGCCCCATCAATGAAGAAGGAGCCATAACACTGCCTTTAGGAGAAGGAATTAGTGCGGTTATATTAGATAATAGTGGACACGGTATTCTTGTTGTCGATGGCAACAACTTTATTTTTCCCGAGACCAGATACTTTGGGAAATACTTTGGTGGGAATAATAGCATACTTCTTCATGATCTTAAAGCAGTAGAGGAGGCTTTGGGAGGAGAACCACAAGCCGATATGCCGGTTTATTGGGGTTATGAAAGAGTTTTAGCTACTCAGGAAGCACCTGAACAAGGGGGCTTACGTTTAAATATTACCGTACTCCAACCGTATTTAAATACCGTAGGACACCGCAACGGACTTGATCAGCTGGAGCCGCATTTGGCCTTGAACAACGATGTTATCTTCTATATGGAGAAGAGAGATGAGCAGGGTAATGTCTTAGAGGCATTAGCCATTAATCCAGGAGCAGGCAACTGGGTGCTTATTCCCTCGGGATGGTGGCATACTACTATCAATGCCAGAAGAGAGTTAGGTATATTTGCCGATTTCTGCCACCATGTAGTGAACGAAGGCCAAGAAGGCGGAGTAGATAAGACCTATGAATGGAAAGGTCCGGCATTTATCTGGCAAGGTGGCGAGCCTATCCGAAATACTAATTTTAGCGGCAGGATACTTGATGAGAATAAAGTTCAGCTAGATATAGGACCTGTCACTTACAACAAAATACTCAAGTCTCTAGGATTCCAAGGTGGTGCAGAGGAATTCTACTCACGATTCCAGAATGACAAGGATTTCAGAGAGCGGCTTATACAGTGGCATATAAATCCTATCATGTCTAGCAGCCCCGCCACTACAAAGTTGGCGGGTAAACCTCTGGATAGGAAATTTAGTTTAAGGTTTAAAGTCGAAGGTTTAAAGGTTTTAAATGGCCTATCAGATTTTAAACTTTTAAACTTTGAACTTTCTACTAAATCCTCCAGCCCGCTAGACACAAAGAATAAGCTTGTACGTAAGAATGATTCTAAAGTGCCGGCTGTCTTAAGAAGACTTGTGAATAAGACCGGCAAGCTGATCCGTAATTGCCGTATTGTTGCAGAACTGATAAGGGATAGAGTCCGATTGCTGGATAAGAAAATAATGCTTTCCCTGGTTGCAGAATATGGATTGCATATTGTCCTTATCTGTATTTTTCTTGAAGTCATTACATTCTCCATAGTGGAATCTTCTGCTGTTCTTTCATCCATATTGCTGATGATTCAAGGGAATGCGGGCGCTTTCTTTACAACTGGAGCCATTATTGTAATGTTGAGTATTTGTTCATTTGTTCTTGAAACGTTCCGTATTCTTATTAACCCAAATGATTTCATTGAAAATACGTTTTCTGAGATTAATGGATTAGAGAAGAACATTAAAGAAAATCGTAGCCTATTAATGGGAGAGAATAAACCAGAGGATGGATCTCAGTCAGACCCCAGCGCCAACAGCCCTACCTCCAGCCCGATTAGACAAGTCACAAGGTTGCCACGTCACAAGATCACAGGTAGGATGAGTAGTCCGATGAACAAAGGAGCGTATAGCGTATTGCGTAATGCGTATAGCGTAAATAACTACTTACCTATATTATTATCCAGCCCATTTGCAAAAGGTCAGGCATTTGGATTACACTTTGCTAGAGATTGGCCAATAACAGACGGCGTCTCGTCTTCCCCTGAGACCGACCGTCAGCTGGATTCCTCACCCCAAACCCGCCAGTCATCCTCTCCCTCGGTCTCATCTCTGGAGGAACCTAGATTAGGCCTCGGGACAAGCAGCCCGATCGGCGCGATTGAAATTATGGCAGGTGTAGGCATAGCAATAGCCTCTTATCTGTGGATTAGAAGCACCATAAGCGAACGCCGACATGAAAGAACTATCAATGCCCTATTAGAATCAGAAATAGCCATGGAGGGCGTAAGGGCATTAGCAGAGATGATAGATAAGAAGTTAGGTTCTAATGGTACTGTTGTAGTGGCTATTGATGGTCTATCAGGAGCAGGTAAGACCACAATTGCAGAAGTGATCAGAAGACACTTAATAAAAGAAGGAATTACTCTTAAAGTAAGAACATATAGCAGAGATGAAATTGGTGGTGATGAGAGTGGAATAGAGGCTGATAATCTTGGAGTGCTCAGGTATGCCCAGCTAGTTAAGAGTGTTAGCTACGAAGGTAGACGCGTTGTTTTACTCGATGGGCTATATATTGCTGATTTGGTTTTTCATATGGATAGAGACGGTAGTTGGAACGAGCGCTTCGCTAGACCGGATATCTTAGTTAAGATTCATGTTCCGGTTAAAACACAGATTCAAGGAAGGTTAGAACTAAGAGGGGTAAGAGGTTCAGATATTGAAAGACGAGTGGGGGCACCAATTGTGGGACATGACAAAGTAGACATTGTTATTGAAAATCCGGATTTAGATTCACATTCTGCCTCCAGCCCAGTGGATCCGAAACGAGCACACCAAGGCATAACGGTGGAGTTCGCAGGACTCAAGATCCCTATTATAAATGCGAAAGTAAGAAGAATCTTGAGAAGGTATAGCGAATTCATAGAAGGCGAATTGGGCGAATACGAAAGACGATGGAATTTCTTGAAGAGGATATTATTAACGCTGTCTGAGAGAACACCGCTGGAAATATCGATTATGGAGTTTGCTATCTTGCAGTTATCAAAACTCAATATATCACTACCAGATAAAGTAGCAAAATTCGAGCACTCTCTAGCTGCGGCTGAATGGGCCCAGATACTGGGGAGACATTTTAGATTAGAGGATAGTGTTATAGCTAAACTACGCGAAGCTATGTTGGCTCACGATATCGGAGTGTTAGAGAATGAGGCATCTGTTAATGTCCATCGCTCTAAACGGCTAAAGAATGAGATGAGCAGAGGCAGGATTGAAATTCTTGAGAACCACAAAAAAGCAGGGCCAAGAATGATAGAAGATGCGGGAATTTCCTTGCCAGCTGATGTTGAGGAATTGGTTGAAGCTATTGAAGTCGAGTACACAGGAGAAAGAACATTGGAACAGTCTATAGCCTTTTTAGCGGACCAATTTGATGCACGAAATGATTACGCGAGAAATTATATTTTGCGTATGCTCTCTGAAGACCTCGAAGGAAAGGACGCGGGTATTACAATAGAACGGCTTTTAGCACGTGCTTATGCAGGCATAGCTTTAGATAAAAAGATTGAGATTGCCGGAGAATTAGAGCGAGTCTATGAAGCATTAGGCAGACTGATCGATGAGCAACAAAGTGAGGTCGTGATCTTAGTATCGCGCACGTATGACATTATTGAGAGGGTGGGCATAGAGATCAGCGGATTACCGCTGTTTGATCAGGTTGCGAAGTTGAAGCCTTCCTCATCGCCGCTAGAAGGAGTCGTTTTAACCTCTAAGGTTGAGGCCGTTTCAACCTACATTTCGACCTCCGAGGTTGAAAGGGGAGAACAGCCGAAGAAAAGTAGTTCACCGATTTCGCGTAGAGATTTTCTTAAGGCACTTCCATTTATTGTTATTTCCCCAGTTATCCTTTCTAATATCAGTTGTGAACGTTCTCCTACAGAACCGTTGCTGCCCACAGATCCAATTGAATTAGCTGTTATTTTCCTCAAAAATATGGCTAAGACGACAACCGGCTTGCCGCGATCTTTTCGTAACCTTCCAAGTTCAGACAAATCTTACAATATGTCTATAACTTTTACAGCAAGCCAGGCTATAGGCGCACTACTGCTAGAGAATGAAAAGGCTGCGGCTAAGAAAATTGGCTTGGCCTATATAGCTGTCCAAGATGAAGATGGCGGGTGGGCTGATGCCTATGATGTTGAGACTGGAGAGGTCGGCTCTGATGCCCACTCCAACCGTATGGTTGGGCCAGTGGCTTCAATGGGACGGGCCATGGTTGAGCTTTATGCAGAGACTGGCGAACAGCGCTTTTTGAATAGCGCTATAAAGGCAGCTGATTGGATGATTGATAATTTCCAAGGCAGCTGGCAGGATCCGCGAACAGGAGAGACCTATAGATTTTTACGCGGTGGAGAAGATCAAAATGGAGAAGCGTTCGAGTGGTCGATCGTCGAACATAATTCTCGTGCGATTATATTCTTGTATGATTTAGCGAAGCAGGATACAGAAGATGCCGATAAATATGAAGCGGCGGCTGTTGATTCTGCTAAATGGATTACTGAACAGATGTGGCAGGGTGACCACTTTGAGCCGCTGTGGCTTAGGGATGGCCATATTGATCTTTATGCAAAAGAAGTGCTCGATGCCCAATTTCTACCCATATTAGCCTTTCACCATGCGCAAGACCTCTTAGGTATTATTCCGGCTGACTATGCTATTGCTTTAGAGTGGAATATGATTCCGCAAAACACCGTAATCTATAACGACCGGGAAGTCTTTGGTTATGCAAGAGTCATTAGAACAGATGATTCGGTTTGGATAGAGGCAACCTTGGGTATGGCCTGTGTATACTTGATCCTCGGCCAAGAAGAGAGGGCTAAAGAGTTGATTGATCCCATTAAAAAAATTCAAAATAAAGTTACAGGTGGAGTTGTCCATGCTATTGGAGTAGAAGGTCAGAATTGGAAGTATGACTTCCGTTATGACGCTATCGATGCCACAGCCTCACTCATCTTCACCAATAATAATGGCGGGAGGATCTACTACCAACTGGCGGGTGCTAGTTCCAGCCCGCTCACCACAAATTTTGCAACACAGAGCTCCTCACCTACCGTGGCAGGTGTTGGGGAGCTTACCAATCCAGTAGTGGCTGCTAAGATTACTACCACCCAAATTAGCAGCCCTCTGGATTTGGTGAACAGAGATTACACAGATGTAAAAGCACAGATGATCGCAGATGAAACCGCCTCCGGCGCAAGCTCACCGGTGGAGATAACTAAAGAAAAATGGGCTCTCAGAGGGAATCCGCTGAATCTCTCTGCTGAAGTTGAATTCTACTCAGGAGAAAGACTATTGGGCCAAAATTCTTTCAGTATTGATAATCGAGGGACAATAATAAATGCATGCGTGCAGTTTGAATCTTTTAGTCATGGTTTTGGAAAGCAATTGGTTAGTTTGAGTCTTTTGAGAAGCTGGCAAATTGGTAGGGAGGTAGGATTTAATCCAAGATGGGCGTTTATTTATTATACTCTTTCATATACAGAATACAAAAGACTAGAATATCCGGAAGCCGAAGAGGAAACATTAGGGCCTTTAAGAAGACTCATGAAATCATTAGCATTTTATAGTTCTCGTGAACCAGATGAACTTTTGAAGAGCTTAATGGATGCTTCTTGGTATGCTAAGGCGAGATATGGCAGAGGAAAATGGCATATGCCTTTGGAAGAGTTTATAGAGAAGATCCCAGAAGATGTGGATACAAGAAGAAGGATTGAGACCTGGCAAGAAATTTTAAGGTCCCTACTTGAACTTTATCCTCAAAGAGGGAATACAATAAGACCCAAATTGATGATATTGGACAAATATGCTACTCAAAAATGCGGGTTCGAATTCGTTGAAGATATAGAAGAATTAACAGTTTCTGATTCATCAGCACAGAGCTCCTCACCTACCGTGGCAGGTGTTGGGGAGCTTACCGATCCAGTAGTGGCTGCTAAGATTACTACCACCCAAATTAGCAGCCCTCTGGATGGGGGAATCGTCAGCTCACAGGCAGGTTTATCATTCCCGGCTCTTATAAGATTTGGCGACCGGGGAGCGACACCAGAAAGAAATATTAATGAGGTTTTTCTAGAAGGTGGCGCGAGGTTTCTAACAGGACTTCCTGAGGATGATATTAAGGGAGTCAAGGACCATCTTAGGAACCCTATAGTCGTGGATAAGCTTAGGGAGCCTAGTGGGTTGTCCATGGAGGTAGATCAGAATGGTGAATTATGGCTCATGAAATCTTGGCCGATAAAAGAAACCACTTTGGATAAAATCGCCTCAGAATTTAGTATTAACCCTGTAAGTGTCATTGTAGCAATGGACGAAGAACGCAGCAAGTCAGATGACCCGGATCGGCTGATTACAGTTGTTGATGTGGGCGCAGGTGCTGCAATAGCTTTAAAGAAAATCTCGATCGAACTAAAAGCGCTCGGCATAGAAAACGTAAGGCTTGTGGCTTTCGGTAATGAGACATGGTCGAGTTGGCTTGAGTTGCCAGAGGGTGTCGATGTTATTTTTGATACATTTAATAACCTGGATCAATATTTTGAAGATGGCGAGATAGATTTTATATACAGCTATTGGGGATTGAAGCACGAAAAAAATATAAATACGTTTGAGACAATGATCCGCCTATTGCGTAATGGCGGAGAGCTATTGTCAAATTTTAATTATATTGGGTATAGTTTCTTGCAGGGAGTCGATAGACTGGAAGAAGATATGGAATGCAGTGAAAGGACGTATGATCGTTTTAGACATTTCAAAAAAGCCAGTCCAGAGGGAGCCAGGGGCTTTACCCCCGCCTCTAGCCCTCTGGATGGGGATGTTTCTAGTCCGATAGAGATTAAGAACACCAGCTCTTCACCGGTAGCAGGAAGAGAAGCAAGAATAAAAGCCATGGTTGTTGATATCTTATGGTCAGGAGGAATACCTGTTATTGATTCAGAGCAAAGACAACAACTCCAAGAAGGCTTAGAAGTGCTCGAAAAGGAAGAGAAAGTTTTAACAGAAAATATGTTTGGTATAAGGGGAAGAGCGTACCTGAAACATGCTGATAGATATTTGGGAGTTCAGGAGGCACTTAACTTATTAAGGCTGCTACTTGAAGGCAGTTTGCTGCCTTTTGATTCTCTAGAACATGATAGAGCTAAATATATTTTGCAGAGAATTTCAAGACCGGAAGTAAACGAAATAACTAAAGAGCATCTTTTGATTCTAACTAGTGATCTTCCTTTGAGGTCTTCTATTAGAGTTTTTTGCGATGGATGTATTTTATTAGGCACTTGGTTTAGAGTAAAAACTAGTAGTGAACAATTAGCACTTGCCATCAGTCATGAAGTTGCTCATTTAGAAAGAAGAGATGCGCATCGGACATTAATGTTTTATGCATTACACGGAGATATAAATGATTCTAATCGACCGTTATTTAGAGAATTTAGTCATTCAAAAGAAAGGGCAGCTGATAGATTGGGCTTGTATTATTTAGCTCAAACAGGCTATGACCTCGAGAAATCGTTCATCTCAG
The DNA here is from genome assembly GCA_042570265.1 of Candidatus Omnitrophota bacterium. Lineage (GTDB taxonomy): Bacteria > Omnitrophota > Gorgyraeia > Velamenicoccales > JABMQK01 > CAZFPS01. The sequence goes on from JBHPGU010000029.1 coordinate 7,905, forward strand.
TGCCTGGACGCACTACACAAGAAACAGATAGTCATCCCAATAAGGAAGCTAGATATCGGGATTTAAAGATGCAGCTACCATTAATTGCCTCACTTACAACAGAGGAGCTTCGTCTAAAGATACAAGCACTCAAGCAAGCTGGAGGAGTAAGACAAGATGGAACTATAGTAGACAATGACTCACTTTTAGGAGTATCAAGTCCCATTAGCAGCAGCCCCGCCACTGAAGAGTTGGCCAGCAGACCGCTTAAGAAAGCACGGGCTTTTATCTCTTCTTTGGCGCAGAGAGTTAAGCTTTCTCGTAAAGCATCGGCAGATGTATTTATAATCTTCCACAGTGATGATTTAAGGGTTCTTGAAGAAGCCGCCAGAATGTATAAACAAGGCATTATCGGTAAAGTATTAATATCTGATGCCGGAGCTAAGTTAGTGTCTGAAGTCTTAGAAAGACATGGCGTCAAGCGTCAAGATATTTTGATTGAGAATATGGTTGTTTTATACGATGCGGCTCAAATTAGGGTTGAGGAGGGTTTTGGGGGTTCCTCCAGCTCACCGGTTTCAGCAGCAGCTATTAGCCACAGATGGTCTATAAGCCGTGCGTCATTAGATATTGAGAATAGGCTATCTACTGAAAACAAGACAGGAAAAGGCGTCCAGATAGCTAATCTATCAGATTTTGAGAGGATCAGAGAAAGGTACACAATAGGTCTCATGATGTTGAAGCAGGCCATTTTCAGCGATGGTTTTAATAGCGAGCAGCTGGCCAGATTGACATCTAATCTGGTGGAAGCCGATAGGTTAGTCAAAGAAGGCCGCTACATGGAAGCAAGAGAAAAGATGCAGGAGACAAAGGAGATAGTTCTCAGCGAAGAGATGTCTGTCGAGCAGAGCAAGTTCTTAAGGTATTTCGTAGATAAGGTTGCCGATGACATCCTGATCCTTCATATGTTGAGCTTAGAAACAAAACCAAGTACCTGGTATGTTGTAGATAATGTCAGCGGCCAGATAGTCGATATAGTGGTATCCCCAAGAGGCTTTACAGGGTTTGCCCAGCCGAGAATTTATGCAACAAAATTTTATGCTTATGATGACGTAGTCATAGCGGCACAACTGGATAATAATGGTAAGCTATTGATCGGCGGCGGCAGGCCTAATGCCGACGGCAGTAAACCCAAAAAGGCCAAAGCCTGGGGACAGTGGAGCGGCCATGCTAATGAAAGAGGCTATATTATCTTCCAGCATGGTATAGTCAAACAGTTTATCTCCATAGATTCGCAGCTGGATGGCCGATTAAGCCTTGTTTGGGACACTAAGGAAAATAGGTATACAACCGCATTCAAGAATCTGCGCAGAAGCGAACTCAACCAGTTAACGAGCAGGCATGAGATCCACGAGTGGCCACTAGATTCAAAAGGAATAGTCAACTTCGCCGGATACAAACAAGCGGTTTTCTTTGGCAAGCCATTTACAGGTTATAGATCCAAGCTATTCTTAGATAATGAAAGTGATAATGAAAGCGGAGAGACATTTATTGTCGGAAGCGACGTTGTCGAAGACGGTAGATTATTCGCTAGTAAGCGTCTGGTAAGTTACTATCCTAGAGCATCTGATGTTATGCCCGGCAATGAGGCTTTTGATGAGCATAGCCAGGATATGTGGGACACAGGTAAGATAGAAGCCACATTCGAATATGCCCCGCCAGAAGCAGTATTATCGAAACTGGATAATCATATTGCCAGAGGAGAAAGGTTCAGTGAAAAAGGCAAGTTAAACTTTGGTGTATATCTGGGTATTTGTGATTATGCCAGCGGAGCAACTGTAGAGATTATGATTATAGATGGAGAACCTAGGTTTGTAAGGTTTATTCATGACCGTAACGGCAAACCTATTGTAGATAAGCAGGGAAGAAAGTTGGTAATCAGAGTCGGTGAAGAGTTTACAAAACAGATTGTGGAAAAGGCGGCAGAGGTATTGTTAACGCAAAATCAGATGGAGTCTGCTGTCAGGAGTATTACGAAAGATCTTATAGCTTTAGATGCACAACCATCTTTAGCCAGGACTATAGCCAGAGCCCTGGTGGGTTATGGTCTCGATACAGAAGAGAGAAGAGAATTGCATAGTAGGCTTGTGGGACTAGGCATAATCAGGTTAGAGGATTCATCATTATTATTATCAGTTCAAACAGCTTTAGAGGAATTGGTATTAGATTTAGCGGACTTATCAGAGAGCACCACTCTATCTTATATATATTACCTTTTGGGTCAGCAATTAGGTATTGATTTTGCTCTACCCGGCAAGAGGGTCCAGAAAGGCCTGGTCTACACAACTCCTGAAGTAGCTAATAGGGCACTTAATCAGCGCCCTGAATCAGAAAGGACCAGCGCGAGGTTGAACAGGGCATTCTCCGAAGGCGGAGACTCTGCGCTTCTGCGTGTTAGCTCTGAATTTGAACTTCCTTTAGTCAAAGCTGACAGGCCAAGGCTTTATCCGACAATAGAGTCAGCACTGGATGCGCTTGAAGGCCTGCCATTGAACGCACGTACTCCTGCAAAGTTACAGAAGAGTGGTAAGGGTAATCTTTACGCGGCTGCCCGCAGATTCGGCATTCCGCTTCCTACAGAAAGTAGCCTTAGTGCATCTGAGGCGCAGGGTTATAGGCTATATCGCAGACAGGCATTATCTAATGAACAGGCACCTATGAAAGAAAACAAACTGTATGAGCTGTGGCAGATGATGGAACAAGGAGACAATGAGGCCAGGGATGAGTTAATCTCTTATTTTATGGCCTTAGTAATAAAGGCGGTAGAAGCAAAGAGTGACATCGAGACGTTATTTGATTACGGCGCCAGATCAGAGAGCAGGCTATACAGATGGGATGATTATATACAACAGGGTAATTTAGCTATTTTGGAAGCTCTCGATGAATGGGATCTGGGTATGGAAGAGGATCTTGAATCGTTTATGAGAGCAAAGATAGAAGGAAGTATTCATGAGTGGCGCAAAGTTGAGTATGTCGAAGAACGCCGTACTCGCTCACTCTCTGAGCCATTGGGAGGCAAAAAGAATAATAGGTTGTTCGGAACTGATTTTACACTTGAAGATAGATTGGAGCAACCAGACAACCCTGTTGAGAGGTTCACTTTTATGAGAGAGAGATTAGCTTTGATTCAGGATGGTAATCTTGATTTTCTTGAAGATGAATCCATAGATTTGGATAGAGGAATGTTGCTAAGCAAGGAAGAGAAAATTATGTTTATGCAGGAACTTCGCGCATATTTTATTGAAAAGGGAATAGACAGGGTAATGCCTGCAGGATTTGGTATGTGGCTTATCGGCAGTATGGGCAATATAGGTATTGCCAGGCGAAACTCAAGCGACGTCAATATCCTGGTCGTTACCGAAGGTGACCACAAGCTGGCCGCTGTGACATTAAGGGATTTAATCGGGACAGGAATTATTCAATCAGGTGATTCAAACAACATATCTTCGATCCAGATAGGCGGCGGCCGTTCCACACTTGAGAGAATCATGCGGTTTACCGACTTTATTGATCTGGTTCAGCGCCACCAGCTGGGAGAAGAAGGGCGCAACATCGCCAGCATTGAAGTAATCTCTATAGATGATATTATCAACGCTGATAACAGGCCGATGCATCGTGCCCGTTTCCATATTACGGAAAATATTAATCAAATGGGTACCAATGCTATCTTGGTCATGGAGTCACAAGACGGGCTGGCTCAGGAAGTACAGGAGAGATTAAGGGCAGAGTTGACAACGAGCGCAATGGATTATGAATATTTCGTCATGGATTATTCGTTGAGGTTCTTTGCGAAGCAGGTCGGCAGAGTCATTGCTTTACAGGATGATGCCTCCAGCTCACCGGTGACTTTAGAAATACCTGACAATCCTTTTATGACCGAGCAAATGCGCAGGCGTATCCAGGAGCACCGTAAGTTATTCATAACGCAACGTCCCAAAGCTAACTATGTTAGAGAAGTTACTCAGATTAATCGCCGCCTCAATAAATACCAGTCATATTACTCAGTTTTAGGTGAAATCTTAACACCTGTTTCCCAAGGGGGTAGAGTACTTTTTATCGGTCCGGGCATGGGTTTTGAGATGTTGGATATTCTGGATGAATTCCCAGGTTTGATAATACACTCTGTAGCTTTGCAAGATTTGATGAGTGGTGGATGGGTGGCTAGAGAGCTTGGTTATCAATACAAAGAAGAGGCTGGTCAGAAAGCAGAGCTTCTTGAAGATCTTAAGACAAGATTCACTGCCTTTGATATTAACTTTGGTCTGCCATATCCAGACAATACCTTTGAAGCCGTTATCGTGGGAGCAGTAGTAATGCAGTATATTATAAATCAGCCAGGTTTAATTGAAGATATATATCGCGTTTTAAAAGACCGTGGCAAGGCTTTGGTTGAGAACAGCCTTGTCACAACTAAAGCCCTATGGAGTACAGGTGTTCTTCAAGGGACAGGAGTTCTCAGTAGCCATAGATTGAAACCGCAGTGTTTAATTATTCATAAAGATGTGAAAATAGCTGGCAATCAAATCAAATTGCCGATCAAACTCTATTATTATAGACATGGCGATAGCGGTAGTTCGACAGCGTATAAACTTGATAACGAAGGTAATGATAACATTCTGGCCGGCACCAGCTCACCCGCCACAGAGAGCGGTCGGGCTTCGTTGCTGCTACACAGCTCCTCTCCGGTGTCTGGGGAAGCCGATAATCCAGTGATGGCGGGGGATAAATTAGCCGCAGGAATTTTGGCAGATCTGAGAAGAAATAACGGATTTCCAAGCTGCAAGTCATATCGAGTTCTTTTAGAATCTTCTACAGGGAAATCTGCTGTGATTGTTAAATCTAGAGATAGTCTTAAAGTCGGCTTTCCTAAAGGTAGCATGCTAAGAAATGAGTTAGCAGAATTGGTTATGATTCAATTAAAAGACCTAGGCTTTGTTAGCGAAGGAGAGGTCGATGATTTTGATCATGACAGAGATTATAGGTTTATACTGCCAAATGTTCCTTCGAGCAGATTTGGTATTACTGGTGTAATGGAAGTCACTGTTAGAGAGTTTAATCCCGATGCAGAACATTTTGTTACGGAAGATGGTGAAACAATTTCGTTTGGGTGGGAATCATTATGGATCTCTACAAATAGATATGAACACCCAAATGGTTACAGTAAGGATAAAACCCATACTCCTATTGTCCAAAACCTTGAAAGGCTTGAAGAGATTCATGAGCAATTGTGGGTTGTTATTGGACAAGTAATTTTGGGAGATGCAGCCTCTATTAACTTAGTACCAAACACTTTAGGGCGATACTCGACGAGTGAAGGATTAAGTAATTTACTAGGAACACCTGTTAAGGTTAGGGATTCATTACAATGGACTTATAATCGCTACGATGTTGAAGTTTTATCTTCAGACAGATTATCGTCAGGATATATTCACATTCTTCAGGAGTATGGTTGGGGAGGGGCGCTTCTTAGGCCACGTTTTATTTCCGCTATAATACAAAGTTTTGATAGGCCATTTTCGCTGAAAGATGCAAAAGAAATAATAGATAGTGGCCGCATCTTTGATGCGAAAGACCCCGAAGACACCCTGGCTTCGTTGCCGGTGGGAGATTTTCGTAACGCGTACGGCGTACAGCGTACTGCGTTAGACACGCAATACGCAAGACACAATACGCACAACGAAACGAGCTCCTCGCCGGTGACGGGCAAGAATATAAAAAGGATTGATGAGCTTAGAGAGGCAGCCATATTAGGTGATCAGTCTGCTATCCAGGCCTTGAGAGGCATAGTTCATAAGATTGAAGATGTAGATGTTAGCCTTGATGTTATTTCTGCTTTTGAAGTGGTTGTGTTGCCCAAAACACATAGGGCCGCAGACATAGAACTTCGCAGGATGAACCCGGAGATCCCGGCCCTTTATTGGAGAGACGTCAAAGCTGCGGCCGCGCGTGAAGGGTACGCCGTACAAACTGACAGTGATTGGATCAACCGCAGTCTAGTTACAAGCATAGCTGAAGAGGATAAGGTATTGGTAATAAAACTACTGCAGGCAGAAGAGTCCCCTGAATCACTGCACAATGAGACCGCCTGGATGGAGTATCTAGGAGATATCGATTTTCCTGAAAGGTTTGATATACCTACTCCTATCCTTGTAAACGGCAGCTATGTGTTTAAGCTTTTGACTTCACCTGTAACAAGATATAAGGAGTTAGAACTGCATCCTGAGGGCTACGCCATCGCATTTATTGCGGATAAAGACTACTTTGCATATCCCAATAGCTATCTCGAAGGAGAGTTGTTAACTCCGGATGAGTTTAAAGAGGTGATGTTTAGGAACGCCCGGCTATTAGGAAACCTTATTTCTTTAGGTATAGTCCATACAGATATCACCGCATTATTCCATGCCGCAGAGTGGGATGTATTCGAATGGTGGAGGGACCCCGTAGGCCATTTAGAAAACTGGTATTATTACTGCGATTGGCCCAATATTGGCTTAACCGGCCCAAGGGACCTAGAACACCTTATTGCTTTTCGCGGCACGCTGTTAGAACTGCAGCACTATATCGGCAGCCAGTTGTTAAGTCTATTTCTTATTTCAGCGAGCTATTTCCGTAACCGGGATAGGTCCAGGGTGGGCATTAACAAGAGAAACGGCAAAGCCACAATAGACGCCCGGGACCTTTTCGACCCTGTTCTTTTGAGAGAATTAGTGGAAGGGATAATTTCATCTTATTACGAAGGTGCGACCGGTCAAAAGCTCCCCAAATTAAAGTTTGACTTCGATGAATTTACGGCTCGCATGATCCAACAGACAGGCATAGATAGATATACGGCAGACGGTGAGAGCATCATGTTCATTGAGGAGTTCGGAGTAGCAGCAAGGAATATGGGTTTTGATGGGATACAGAAAGTTGGGCTTGCTAGAAAGCAAGATATTATTGATTTAGTCCGGTTGGCCTCCTTCTTAGTCACTGATGCATATTCCAATACAGAGCAATTTAGAAGCCTTAAAGAAAGGCAATCCTCTTCCTCGCCGCTAACAAAAGCAATAAGCGCTGTGGAGCTATACGAGAGTTGGCAGGAGAAATTTGGTATAAACGCGGATGTGTTCATTTCGGTCTTTGGCGAGGCGGCATTGGCAGATACTCGAGCACGGAAATTTATGGAGAGAGTATTAAGATTAGCTTTAGAAGGTAGCGAAGACGTTCTCTTATCAAAAAGCAAGTTACGCTACCTTACAGATATCATTTCGCCGCGGCTCGATAGTCATAGCTATTGGCGAAATAGGCATATTTCTGCACTTGATCTTACCGATTCATTCCTTTCTCTGGTAGTAAAAAATAGGGTCAGGCTAGAAAATTGGACAGTACTATATCAATCTTTCCAAAGCGGGGGCGATTATAGAAGTCTCCTAAAATCATTCAGACAACCTAGAGTGTCACAGAGAAATCAACACATTGTTCTCGGGTTGCGCTCATCAATTCCTCCAGCAGCCACAACAGTGGCAACAGATAATCCTTCATCGTTCGAAATAATGACGCAAGAAAGCACTAGGGGTCTTTATAAAATATATGTAGCCACCCGAGATAGAGATTTTATACAGGGATTAATAGAGATTACCAAGGGGAGGGAGAAGAGATATTTGGAAGAGGCGAAAGAATCAGCTCTTCCCATACCCGTATTTTATCTTATGGTTAAGCCTGTAATGGGCGAAGACAACATGGCTAGGATTCATATTGCTACGTTCCAGTCAATTATTCGTTTGAACGGCGAGCATCCTATTGAGCTTAGGAATTTCATGGAGCAGGCCAGGGCATTTGTTTTAGATTCAGCCCTAATTTATCCGCAGCAATTGACAATGAGCCAGTGGGAATTTGGGTACGCCCGTATTCCTTCAACAGGTGCTATAGCTAACAACCCGCGCATTCCTTTCACTACAGCTATACGCGACTATACAGAGTTTCCTCAAGGCAACGATTTTAAGCTTATTCCTTTGGAAAAAGCGTCATTCGGAGTAGTTAATTTTGCCTGGGAGAGGGCAGTACCATCCAGCTCACCGGTGGGTACGACCTGGATGTACCATAAATATATAGAAAGACACACTTCTTCTGGGGAGCAGAAGCAGGTGAATGATGGCGAAGGCTCCTCTTCACCGGTCTCCTCCGTCTCCATCGAAATCCCCTATCTCATACAAAAAGGATACACTCCTGAATTTGCCAGTATAGTCTCTCGTCTGTCCACGCTCTCTGATCAGATAAGAGTTATCCTGGAAGAATTAAGACAAAAACCAGATATTTTAAGAGAAGAAGAGATTGTGCGCAAATTAGTCGATTCATCTAAAGAAGATAAGCTTATCTCTAGAATTGAGGTAGCTGGTGAAGATAAGCCTAGATTCACTCGCAGTCGCAACACAAGAGCAAAAGGTGCAGGTAATTATAGACTAGTCATTGCCCAGGATGATTTTGACTTGGTTGAGGAGTCTAATTTAGCAGTAGGCACATTTTTAGGCGTATACGATGGTGTTAACTTGATTGGTTCTGTGTTCTTGCTCAATGGTCCCATCACCACATTTACAATCGCCCAAGGCAACAACATAATTCACTTTGCCTTTGAAGTAGATAGGCTTACTAAGCGCGATCAAACAATAGATTTTTCTAAAGCCACAGAAAAATCCGCTCCTGCAGCCATAGGCGGCCTCTACTCTGAGTGGTCTAATCTCTTCCAAGAATACTTCTGGTCAAATGGAGGAGGCGTACCTGGCAGCAACGACAAGGCGCTCAAGTCTCGCTATGGTGGAGTTATCGACGTGGACGGGTTGTTAGTAGGCGCGCTAGGAGCAAACCTCTATGAGATACTGCTTAATAATGGTTTTATGACAGAGATAGTCACCTTAGCAGAGGCAAAGATACTAGAGTCTATTGTCCGGGCAGGAGGAGGTAGAGCTATTGTCATGACTAGACAAGGCCCTAAAACACCCAGCGATATCCAAGATAAAGATACCTCTACTGTGCAGGTATTTTTAGGTAATAACGATGCGGTCAGCAAATTAGGAGCCTTCTTAGAAGAAAATAAATCCAGATATAAACCTGGATCAGTTAAGAGCCGTTCGCCGCCAACACAAAAGATATCTAAGCTCACCCCCAGATATATAATCACAAGTGAGACCCTCCTAGAGTTCCTCTATAAAAACATGCCTGATTTAGAAGAAAAAGAAGACCTTATAAACGCTATTATACAAGTGGCAGAGGTGTCTACAGAAGTCGGCCCGCTATACGTAAGTGGCGGCAGAGAGACAGGAGCAATTGACTCCGGCGGTGGAAAAGAGACAGAAATAGATCTAATAACCGATAGGCTCTTTGCAACAGCCTTAAAAGTATATGTAACTGCCTATTATTCGGAAGATTCAGGTGAATACTATACAGATGGACAAGGACAGTGGCTTATCTCTATGGGTGATTCTCTAGATGGCTCATCTAAGGTAAAGACCAATGGCGGTGGTGGAACAATCATGGCCTTAAGAAAGAAAGGCCGCTCTATCGTAGGAGAGACAGGGGAAGAGATTGTCGCCTCCCTTATGATCACCTATGGTATCCAGACAAAACTTATCATTGCTGTGAAAGGACTAGGCGCGTTTGAGTTTATTTTAGATAAGGGAAGAGGCCAGTACTATAAGATTGAAGGATTGGATGGGGTCGCAAAGCTCGATCTTACCCGGACAGACTCCCAAGAGACCAGGCGCCGTATCGCCTTAGGTGGTTCACGTTCTGACTGGCCCCAAGGCTTCCCTGAACTCGTGGATAGATGGATAAAAGAAGATGCTATAAATGGCTACAGTGGAGCACTGGTAACCGACCTCTACGCTGCCATAAGACATATAATGCATGGAGGCCAAGGCCTATACGCCTATTTAGCGGATAAGCTAAGAGTACGTTATGAACTACAACCTTTGGCCTTTATTTTAAAAGAAGCACTAGGTGCAGACCTGAGCTATACCTATACAGGCAAGGGTGATCCGGCACAAAATATCAGGAGCCTGTTGGATATAGAACTTCTAAATGAACCCACCACAAAAGATCAGCAGCGTGCACCCAGCGCTTTGGGAAGCAAGGGAATCGTAGAAGAGATTGAGGAGGCGATTGGGTCGAGCTCGCCCGTTTCCCCCATTGGCTTCATCTATAGAGACGATTCTCAAGAACGCAAGCTTCAAATTCAAGCACTACTTAGTGAGATTGAAGAAGAATTAAAGCAGCCCGCTACCGGTAACTTACCCAAGATCGCCATCATCTCAGACTACCATGGTGACGTAGCCAGATTTGCAGAGGTGCTTAGCGATGTATTGAATGAGCTATGTGGATTCGAAGGGTCGATTGATCCTTCATTGACCATACAGGAACAACTAAAAGAACAAGGACTATCGCTTAAGACTATGGATGGAGCAATCTATCTAAATGGCGACTTATTGGATAGGGGCAAGTATGGCATGAAGTGTTTTAATCTAGCCAGAGAGTTAATAGAGGCCGCACCGGATAGAGTATTCTATGTCAGTGGTAACCATGACTTCTGGGCCTTTGGCAACTTACTAGGTTTTCACCTGCCTTGGTATAAAGGATTCAACTTCTATGACGATAAAGAAACAGAGGAACTAATTGCAGCATCTCGTGCGCTAAATCCTCAACTTTTTGATTCTTATGAGGCCTTTTTATGGTGGACAGAGCGTTTAGCTGAATACAATGAGTTCCAGACTAAAGCAGACGAGAGCTTCCTAGGCGGAGAAGACGCAATCAGCCAGATACGCAGCAAGTTCGTCGCCTACTATGAAGAATATAGCAGCCAGTGGAATGCTCCTCAATTAGATATCTGGGAGAGTTTTGTCGGTTACTTTAAGAGAATATCTGTTCCAAAGCCTTATGTAGGATTAAACGGTATTGGAAAGACATCCGGTGCATGGTGGAGACACATTGAAGCATGCCTCATTGAAGAAAAACCAGTTAGAGAGAACGCTGGCGCAAGCAGTGAAGAGTTAGCTACTTGGCAAGAAGCTATCGAGCTGGCAACAGTGATTAGGCAGGAAGTTGAGCAGAGATTAAATCAGGCCCTACAGGAGGGCAGGTGGTGGCACCGTGTATTTGAATCCATAAATACTCAGGCCTATATATCTGCTGAATGGTGGTGCAAAGATTGGTCCAGCCACAAGGGGTGGGGTGAAGAGGTTATTAAAGAAATCAATGAGATGCGGGTTAGCGAACGTAAACTTACCCAGGCAAACTATCCTACTAGCAAGGCCTTGCAAGCCTTAGCTAAGTTCTATCGAAGTAACTTCAACCTATATTTAAGAGACCCATATGGCAATATGCTTTCACATGGCTGGTTTCCTGCCCAAGAAGATGGCCAGATTGTTATTGAATATCAAGGTAAGGCTTATTCCGGAAGGGACATATTTGAAGGTTTAACAATCATATCCGATGATGTCAAAGACGAAAGCAGGTCACTCCATGAGATTTGGGAAGCAATGCATGTAGTCAATTCATGGTATGGAGATGCTACTACACAAATCAAGCCCAACCACATAAAAGCTTACAGAGAAGAAATCGGTATTGCACTCATACAGTCATTTATAGAAATACACAATTGGTTTACAGGCCACAACATCCTCTCCAAATTGAAGACTTCCTTTATGAATCAAGATGGTGACTATGCCCACTTTGAAGTGGATAAAGCTATGGCTGAGAAGTTTGGCGGAGAAGGTGCTTATGTGTTAATTGGCCCAGATGGCATTACCCTACGTGGTTTTGAATCTAATGAGAGCAATGAAATTATCGATGACCCCAGGACCCCTATAGTAGATAAAAAGACAGGAGATGTAACCTATCTTCAAAACTCAGGCATGCCGGCAAGAGAGTTTTTGACTAGGGCAAAGAAAGCCTTAGAAGCAGAGCTGCATAAATGGGGTAAGATTTTATTGTTAGCTGTAGCACTCCACTATGGCCAGCCTGCTTCGGTTGTAAGAACTATAGGTGAGTTAGAAATGGAGAGCTTGCCTGATATATTAAGTAAGCCTGAAGGTTATGATTGGCTTAGTTTCCCCACCTCCAACAATCAGCCAAAGAGTAGTTCGTCGCCGATAGAGGAAAATGAGATGGTCAATAATCCGTTTCTTATGGCCGAAGTGGCCTGGGGTGACGAGGAAGGTGAATATAACATGGTCTCTAGTTTACCTCCAGGAGAAACAAAGATTAACCCCAGAGAACGTAATCGAAGAATAGCCCAATTGATATACGATATTATCGGGGCGGTTACACTATTTGATTCTACGCCTATAGATCTATCAAAATATAGCACTAGCGCAAAAGAGCGCATAACCAGTTTATTCGAGATGTTAGAGCTCGCAGAGGTAAAGAGGCTGCTGACAAGAAAAGAAGAGCTTCTGGCAGACAACAAGAAACGCGGATTATACGATTGGGAGGTAAAAGAGTTATCGAGTATTCTAAAACAATCAAGAAGCTTATTAGAAGTGAATAAAGAAGATTTGGTTGTTGAATTATTAGCTATCACAATAGATATAATTTTGGATGACTATGATAGCGCTTATGATACTAACCTCTTGACCGCCTTGGCATATATTAAAGAAGATATATCTTCTTTTGACTTCTTTAATATGGATACATGGTTAGGCAGCCTTAGTTTTAAATTTAAATTAACTGAAGGACAGGAACAACTTTTAGTGGTTATATCTTCGATATTTACGCGAGATTATGCAAGAGATGGCTATGAGGTAGTTTCCTCACCGCTCTCCAACAATCAACCAGAGGGTAGTGCGAGTAGCTCACCGGTGGAATTAATCTATAGTCAATGGTCAATGGTCGATGGTAAGAACCTCAGCAGTTCGCCTATGATAAACGCAGATCGAAAAAATAGGAATAGTCCCTATTTATCACATCGTATTGTCATTGCGAGCCCGCAGGGCGAAGCAATCTCAGAGATTGCTTCGTCAGTCGTTACACTCCTTCCTCGCAATGACAAGCATACCAGCTCGCCGGTAGGATTTGGCAATTCACCGATTTCGCATAGTAAGAACTCTAAAGTGGGCCTATTCACCATTAGCCATAGGCCATCGACCAAGCCTAGTTCTCACGCGGCATCTTTAAATTTATACACATTAAGCAAATTACTAAAATCAGGATTTAATAGTGGGCTTTCCGATTGGCCAATGTCAGGCGGTGTCTCGACTCCCCTTGAGACGCTCCTTTCTCTGAATGCGATCCTCCACTAATCTTTCTAAATATATACCTAGCTCTCTTCTGTCTAATCTACATAATGGCGCTAAGTCCTTAATGAGACGTGGTGTATCTTTGGTCCACTCAACTTTATCTTCTTCTATGGGCGAGCTGGAAATACTAGGTGCTCCAATAGCTAAACTTTTGGAAAGGGAGGATTCGTGGAAATTCGTGTTTACAAGACGGACCGTCTCAAGGGGAGTCGAGACACCGC
>JBHPGU010000030.1:0-20451 GCA_042570265.1 Candidatus Omnitrophota bacterium
GTTTTTCCGCTATTTCTTTCTCCAGAATACGAGCTTGTCTTTCAGCTTCGCGCTGCTGTTTCTCCTCTACTCTTTTTCTATTTGAATCTTCCTGCTTGATTTTCTTTTCTTTAAGATGAGCTTGCTTTTCGAACTCGCGCCTCTCTTTTTCTTCTGCTTTCTTTAATTGGCGCTCTGATTTTTTGCGTTCTTTTTCTTCTTGGCGGGATATTCTTTTAGCTTCGCGCATGCTCTTTTCTGATTCTCTTGTCCGCTTTAGCTCTTCCTTCTTTTGCTTCTTCTCGATGAGACGAACTTGTCGCTGGGCTTCGCGCGCACTCTTTTCTGCTTCTCTGACCCGCCTCAACTCTTCTTTTTTGATTCTCTTCTCTTCTAAACGTGCTTCTCTCTTGGCCTCGCGCTGCTCCCCTGCTTCTTCTTTTGTCTGCTTTAGCTCTTCCTTTGTGAGTCTCTTTTGGGCAAGGCGAGCTTCCCTCTCGGCTCGGCGAAGCTTCCTCTCTTCTTCTCTGGCCTGCCTTAGCTCTTCTTTCCTGGCCTGCTTAGCTAATATCTTGGCCTGTTTTTCTTCCTGTATACCTATCTCCCTCTCTTCCTTTCTAATCCTGGACTCTTCTCTGCGGGCCCGACGCTCATCAATCCTCTCTTTCTTTTTTACTTTACTGGGTATATATTTTAATTCGTAACCATCCCTTAATTCAGCATGTATTTGGTTAAGAAGCGCTCTTGCCTGTGTATTTTTTTTATTTATCAATAGTGCTCTACGCAAATATGACTTTGCGTAATCAACTTCACCCTGGTCGTAAGCTTTTTGCGCATACTCCACAAGAAGCGTATCGCTATTTAATACCTCTTCCATTGATGGACGGTATGATGACTGGGCGAAACACACCTGGGATGATGACGACAATAAGAAAACCAAGAAACCTAGTGTAAAGACTAAGAATCCTTTTGGCATTAATCTCTTGTTTAAAAGTAATTTTTCTTTCAAAACGCCCTCCCTTTAATGAGTGCATAACTTACGAACACGAAAGTGTGAGTAAGTTATAGCTGCTTTGTTTTAATATCTACCAGCGTGCGCGAATTAATCCCGCAGCCTGCGCAGTAAATTTCAGAGAAATTTACAAGCGCTTAGGCAAGGGACAATATTCATAAATGATCGCTGTCCCTATTTTTGATATTATATCATACATAACGAATTTTCAAATTTATTATTCCTCAGTTACTTCAAGTTCTGATATCTCTTTAGTTACTTCAAGTTCTGATATCTCTTTAGTTACTTCAAGTTCTAGAATCTCTTTCTCAAGCTTGATTATTTCTCTGCGTTGCCTGCGCAGCTCGGACCCTATCTCCCTTATTTCTTTTGACGCAGCTTGCTCCAACACACGCATTCTTAGATGTTCCTCCAGCTGGGCGAATTGGCGTTCCAGCTCATTTATCCGCTCCATTACATCATGAGTCACTGCTTCTTTCTCTTCCATAATTCTAGGCTCTTCCTCTTCTGCTACGATTGCACTGTGAGTTTCTTCGAATTGCTCTATCTGCTGCCTGAGCGTATCTATCTCTTCCTGTATTCTCTCTCTGTTCTGTTCTATCTCATCTATTTCTACAAGTGTCGCACCTTGAGAGAGACGCAATTCCAAGTGTTCTACTACTTGCGCGAATTCGCGCTCCAGGGCCTCGATCTGCCCCCGAATGTGCTGGCCTTCAAGATCAATCTCCTCCGGTTGCAATGCAAATACACTCTTAATAGAAGATGCCAATGTAAACAAGCTAAAACATAAAACTACAACCCATAACGCTTTAATAAAAAACTTCACCGTTTTGCCTCTTCCTGTCTTTATCTATATTTTTAATATCCTTGAAACATCTGTTGATAGTAACAATTTATCGTCTTAAGGGAACTTACCAGAAAACTGCAGATGAAAAAAGTCAAAATAATAACGATTATGCTTATGACTACCTTCTTTTTCTTGCTGAAATCAGGATTGAACCAGACTAAAGGAAGAATAAGAGGTCCCACGCACAAAAAACCGATTACCAATACATGAGTCTTATAAAGCCATTTTTTCTCTGGTTTCTTTTCTAAAAACTCATTACAAAACCTGCATTTTATGGCTTCTTCCTGTATCTCTTCAGCGCAATAAGGACACTTCTTCATCGGATATCGGCTACTTCATCATATGCATTCCAGGCTTCTTATACATCATCGAGCACTTGCCCTTGGATAAGAAATAAACACCCTTGACCATATACAGTGCAGCAGAAAGCCATAGTAAGCAAAGCACGACTAGAGCGTATTTTCTTAAGCCCTTTGAACTTATCTTTGGCAGTGACAATTGCACAAAAAGTCCAATAGCCAAAAGTACCGCCACTGGTACAACTGTGTTCATACCCATGATCTTTATCCCCATCATACTGACCTCCTTTAATGACCCCGCACCTTTTTAGTATTCAAACTTATTAAAAGAATATTTTGAACTTCTGAATATGTAAAAGGTGCGGGGAATTAATCCCCAAACTTAAGCAAGAGATAGTGCATTTCTATCTTTTTCTCTCTGCAATCTCTCTTCGCCTTGCTTTTATGCGGGCATTCCTTATTCTCTCAGTTTTTTTCTCCCGGGCAATACTTTCTTTCTCACGTCTAGCCCTCTCTATTTTTGCCTTTTTCTCAACCCGCGCCTTAATCCTGCGGGCTCGGCGATGCGCCTTTATGCTTTTTTTTTCTCGAGGAGATTTTCCCAGCGTAGTAGCCCAATCCCATATTGCTTCACCGACAGTATCTTCATATTGCATTCTTCGGGGAGGACCTGCTTGGGAAGTTTCTGGTATAGAAATTAAAACAAATAGTAGAAATAATAAAGTTGCAGCGAACTTCTTCATTAAGGATCTTTTCAAATAGTTATGCTGTTTTTACTAACCAGTCCTTGGCCTCTTCAGTATCCTCAAATATCTCGAACACCCTATCCGTTAGGCTGGCCATAGTGTCGAAAAAAATCTTATGAATATCTTTATAGACAATGATAGCGGAGGCCTTTACGTATGGCCTGTTGTGCTGGGCAAACTCTTTCATCGCCTGGAATAAATCCGGCAGAAAGGCATTATCGTTGTTGAAATTAGTTAAGGCTAATACCGATTGTTCTGTCTGCTCTCTTATAATCTTCTTGCTGTATTCAATAATCTGGAGTGCGCGTTCAACGCTGCAATCAGACAGATCTATATGCAAAATCTTTTGCTCTTTATGGTCTATAAATTTTACTCTATCCATATTATTTCTACCGTAATGGGAAATCGGGGTTTAACTTCTTAAACCAAGGACATCTCCAACACTCTTTAAAATCATTCTTTACTTTAGGGCATTTCATTTCTCTGTCTGTCATACTTCCTACCAACATCCAGCACTCTCTGCCAGATTTTAGTGCATAGGCATCGCATTCTTCTCTAATCTTGCTGTCGCAATTCCAAAATTCCCAGCAAGTCTTAGCATTATCATTAACCACTGACTATTGTCTCTTAAGGAGTGCTTTTGGGGGTTCTTTTACAGTAATTCTATTATACCACTTTTAGGGCTGTGGGTCAAAATTTTAAAATCTAAAGGTGGCTCCGAAAAATGGGCCGGTTATATCCATTTCTCCGTAGTTGTTGTCATCTTCCAGCTCAATATCTATCACCCGGTAGCCGGCAATAATGCTTAAATTCTTTATAGGGATGAACTTTATGCCTATTTCAGCATCATAAAGATGTCCATAACCAGCTGAAGGTAAGCCAGAAGCCTCAAAAAACAGGTTAAGTTTCTCACCCAGATTGATATCCAAGATGCCCCCTATTGTAGGCAGGACTATGGCGAAGTCTTCGGCCTCAGAAAATCCTAAAGAAGGAGCATCCAGAGACACGTCCAACATAAATGCCTTTGCATCCAGGAGCAAACCTGCTTTTATCGTATCGTCTGCGATATTTATGAATTGCCAGGCCCAGCCTAAGCGATAGTAGTTGACTTCCAACTCTGATGAGGTCAGCGCTCCTACTGTATAAGTCTGGCCAGCAAAAGTAATCGTCCTTTCAATATTCTTATCTCCACCATATGAAACCTGCGTATAGGCAAATCTCAACATGCTATTAGGCCCTGTATTCCATTTCAACCTTACCTCTGGAAAATCCTCAGCTCCCATACCCAGGTCATCCACTAAATCGATATCCGTACCAATGAGTGCATTCTCGGTAACTTTTGCATGTGATTTCAAACCAGTAATCCAGTAGCGACCTTCCAATTCAACCATTGGTTCAGCAAAGGCCTGACCAGCGAAGAAAAACAATATGCCTGCAAAAATCAACAACTTTCTCATATTCCACCCCTCCTTCTGTTTAGCTTGCTTATTTTTCTTGACAAAAATCTATTTTCCAGTATACTTGATTACTAATCATGAGTAAGATATGTAAAATTTGCGGTAAAAAACCTTCAGCGGGTAAAAGCATATCCCGTAGAGGTATGGCCAAAAGAAAAGGCGGTGCCGGTAAGAAGATCACTGGTACAACCAATCGTTTCTTCAAACCCAATATCCAGCGCGTCAAAGTCCTCACGCCCAAAGGCAAAATGCGTATCTTTATCTGTGCAAAGTGCCTTAAGGCGAATAAAGTTCAAAAAGTCTCCTGATCAATTCAAAGAACAACCTTCTTAAATTTCTAATTCCTAATTTCTAATAAAATCCCAATGTCTAATTTCTAATGTCCAATTAGTCATTGGTCATTAGAAATTAATTAGAAATTAAACATTAGAAATTCGACATTAACCTACAATACTACGAAGCAAGCTTGATGTCTTTTACTTCCAATAGAATCGAATTAATATCCTGCCAATTATCTAAAGACAGACTGTAGGCTAAATCTATCTTTCTGGATGGTGATATATAAGGAGCAAAGTCTTTCAAACCAAAACCAATAGCCTCAAATGTGCGCTCACCATCTGTCACCCAGAATTTTATAGTATCCCTGGCCAACATAGTAGCTTCGGATTTTACGGTCAGGTTGTAGGAACAAAAGACTGCCCGGGGATTACCTGCCCCAAACGGGCCTAAGTTCTGAATCTGTTCGATTAGGTCGTGATTTAAGAACATCAGCGGCAGCTGCACATCAATATCCAAAATCGGCCTTAATGCATCTAAGTCCATTCTTTCTTTTCCTACGCTATTCATGCACGAGGTAAAGTCCTTTAAATTATTCTCTTCGATGCTTAAGCCTATAGCATAACTATGACCGCCGAAATCTTTCAGGTACTTGCTGCAGCTCAACAATGCGTCAAATAGGTGGAATCCGCAGATCGAACGCCCCGAACCCTTACCTAAGCCATCTTTTAGGGAGATTATTATTGTAGGGCGAAAGTATCTGTCGGCAATCTTGGACGCAACAATACCCAATACGCCTACGTGCCAATTCTCTTTAGCCAAGACGATAACATGGTTATCCTTAAAATGCATCTTCTCTACCAAATCCACAGCCTCTTTAAACACGCCTTCTTGTATTTTCTGGCGCGTACGATTGTGCGTATTGAGATGGCCAGCTAGTTCTTTTGCTTCTGAGTAGGTGTGCGATAAGAGAAGATCCAAGGACGTCTCTGCAGTATCCACACGGCCGCTAGCGTTTATGCGCGGAGCTAAAATAAAACTTACCCGACCAGGATTGATTTGCTTATTTTTTAGTCCACTTGTTTCGATCAATGCCTTTATGCCTAAATTAGAAGTATTATTAATCGAGTCTAAGCCATTTTTTACAATAATGCGGTTTTCATCAACCAATGGCATAACATCAGCGATCGTGCCCAAGCAGACTAAATCTAAATACTTCTCCTTATTACTATCTCCTAGAGCGCAAATTAATTTATAGACCAGGCCTACCGCGGCCAGAAATTTAAATTCATAGGAACAGTCACTGCGTTTGGGATTTACAATGGCGTAAGCCTTAGGCAAGGGCCCTTCTTCGGGCTGGTGGTGGTCGACTATAATGACATCTATTTTATATTTGTTAAGAGACTCTACTTCTTTAAAGCTTTTGATGCCGCAGTCCAGAGCAATGAGTAGCTTTATATTTTGTTTGTGCGCTATTTTAACAGCATTTTGGCTTAGGCCATAGCCCTCTTTGACCCGGTGAGGTATATAGTGAGAGGTATCTGCTCCCAGACCCCCTAGAGCCTGCTCTAATATGGCGCAGGATGTTATGCCATCAACATCATAATCTGAAAAGATCAATATCCTTTCTTTACTGGCTATTGATTTTTTTATGCGCTCAACAGCCCTATCCATATCTTTCATGCTCAAAGGAGGATGAAGATCTTCTAATCCCGACCTAAGAAACCTACGGGCCTGTTTAACTGTTTTGATACCGCGGTTGGCTAAGATCTGGGAAAAAATCTTATCTACACCTAAGGCTCTAGAGAGACTCTCAATAGCCTCTAAATCTGGTTCTCTAGTAATCCACTTTTTCCGCATGGGTTTTTACATCTTTTCTGGCTTGGATATTCCCAGTAGATCCAGGCCTTTGGCAAATGTAATCTGGAGACATTTTATTAAAGCCAGGCGGGCTAATGTCAGATTCTCATCTTGGCCTAAGACTTTATGGCGATCGTAAAAACGATGGAAAGCTGTAGCTAAATCTTGCAGATATGCTGTAATCGGATAAGGGTCGAGCTGCTTATAGCAGAGTTCGATTATATAGGAAAATTGAAAGATCAATTGCAAAAGCTTCCTTTCCTCATCTTCTCCTAAAAGTTCCAAATTCAGCTTGTCGCTATTGAGTTTAACATCTTTGACATTCTCTAAAATACTGCATATGCGCGCATGTGCATATTGAACATAGTAAACCGGATTCTCCGATGTCTGTTTCTTAGCCAATTCCAAATCAAAATCAAGGTGGCTGTTAGTTCGGCGCATAAGGAAAAAGAACCGGGCGGCATCCCTACCTACCTCATTCATGATTTCTCTCAAAGTTATATATTGGCCTTTGCGAGTAGACATAGGGATAGGCTTACCGTCTCGATAGATGGTGGCTAACTGCACGATAATCACGTCCAAAGACTCTTTCTCGTGGCCTAAAGCCTGGATCACACCTTTTATCCTAGGGATATAACCGTGGTGATCAGGCCCCCACATGTTAATTACCCATTTAAAACCTCTATCATATTTATCCTGGTGATAGGCGATATCCGAAGCAAGATAAGTATAGGTCTTGTCTGATTTAATTACGACCCTGTCCTTATCGTCACCAAAGTGCGTTGACTTAAACCAGGTGGCTCCATCTTTTTCATAGACAAATTTATTCTTTTTAAGTAGCTTAAGAACCTGATTTATCTTCTTAGAACTGTGCAGCTCTCTCTGGCTGTAGAAGATATCGAACTTAACCCCAAAATCTTCCAGTTCATCCTTAATAATCTTAGCAATCTTGCCCAAAGCAAAATTACCAAAGTCCTCAAGAGCCTTAGGCTCATCATAACTCGATAACAAATCTTTAGCCAAACTGAGGAGATATTCGCCTTGGTAGTACTCCTCAGGCAACTCTATCTTTTCGCCTTTTAATTGGCGGTAGCGCATCTGGAGCGACTTACCCAAAATATCGATCTGGTTGCCTTCATCGTTATTGTAGTATTCGCGAGTCACCTTAAAGCCTAATTCAGAGAGTATGCTGGCTAAAGAATCTCCAGCTGCGGCTTGTCGGCCATGTGCCAGCGAAAGCGGACCTGTGGGGTTTGCGCTGACAAATTCAACTTGAGTCCTCTTATCATTGCCTAAGTTTCTAACTGCAATAGCCTCTCCGGTCTCTAGGATTTCTGAAAGCATATTATGCAGGAATTTATCTTTCAAATAAAAGTTAATAAACCCCGAAGGGGCTACTTTTATCTGACCGATAACTGGAAAGATATCGAAGTTTACGAGATTATCCCAACAGGCTGTGGCGATATTTTCAGCTATCTCTTTAGGGCTCTTTTTTAGAACGCCGGAAAGTCGAAAAGCTATATTGGTGGTAAAATCGCCGTGTGTGCTATCCTTAGGAATCTCTATTATTATGGAGGGGGGCTCGTATATGCCTAAATCAGAAAGGACGGATTTAAGTAGCGAGGAGATATTTTCTTCAATCTTTGGGTATGTGTATTCTTTGAGCATCTATCCATAGCCGCTCTAAATTATAATACTCTCTTACTTCCCTATAAAATACGTGCACAATCAAGTCGCCGTAATCTAAGAGAGTCCATAATCCATTTCTTTTTCCATTAGAGCTCGCGGTCTTTATCTTATTCTTCGAGAACCCTTCTTTGATGCCTTCTGCGATGCTCTCTACTTGCTTTTGGGAGTTGCCACTGCAAATAACAAAATAATCACAGAAGTTGGTTATTTTTCGCATATCCAAGACAACCAAGTCTTCTGCTTTTTTACTTAAAGCTAACTTAGAAGCAAATCGTGCTTTTTCTCTAGTTTCTATTGTCAAGGCCTCCTTCTTACGCCTTACCTAAAATCCTAAACATATTGGTCTCACAACTTGAACATTTGCCCTTCATTGCTCTGCGACCATTCTTTAGGGTGGTCTCTTTGGTTTCTTTCATTTCCCTCTTGCTTTTACACTTTACGCAATAACCTTCTGTCATAACTGCCTCCTTTAAGTGATGTAATGCTTAATTCTCTGTTTATCTTTTTACCATATCTATATAAAATTGTCAAACACTTTAGCCTTCCTGCGATAATAAATTTAATCTAAACTACTATTTATCTGGCCCAGACACTTATTTTTATCAAATTCCTTTTTCGGCCCCACAAGGGAGATGTTGACTTTTTCTCTATTGAATATCTCTCTAGCCACCTCCTTTAGGTCTCTAGGCTTGACCTTTAAGACTGTCTTCTTTATTTGATTATACTCTTTTAACTTATTTGTTGTGGCTGCCGCAAGACCCAGGAACATCATGTGATCCATAGTATCTTCTAAGCTCATAGCCAAGTGGCTTAAAGAGTATTCCGTTGCTCTGGCCAATTCAGATGTAGGAACTAGGGTTTCTTTTAACTTAGACAATTCTTTTAAGATGAGCTGCAGGGCTAAATCTATCTTTTCGTTATCCAGGCCGGCATGAACATAAAAAGCACCTGTGTCGCTTAATTGTTTATACTGGCTAGAGATTTCATAAGCCAAGCCCCTCTTTTCTCTAATCTCATTGAAAAGGCGACTGGACATATTCCCGCCTAATATAATAGAGATCAAACTTAAACTATATCTTTTAGGATCGGTCCTATCATAAGCAGGAAAACCTATGGCCAACCTTGTCTGTTCGATATCTTTAGTTAAAGATCTTACCTGCGCCGAGTTTTGCCTAGGGACGAATCTCTTAAAAGAATATTCCTGGTCTTTAACCTTAGAGCTATCTAAGGCCTTATTCACAAAATCTAGGCAATCTTTGTGTTTTACGTTTCCAGCAAAAACCACCACCATATTCTTAGGCTGGTAGTATTTCTTTTGATAATTCGATAGATCACCTCTAGAGATAGAACTCACTGTTTCTATCGTGCCAGCGATGTTTCTACCTAAGGGATGATTAGGCCACATAGTCTTCTCTAATAATTCCTGGCCAATATGTAGTGGCAAGTCATTATACATTTTGATCTCTTCGATTATGACAGTCCTCTCCCTTTGAATATCTTCATTCTTTAATCGAGGATTGAGCGCCATATCCAGAAGAATCCTAAAGATCGGGTATGTTCTCTTATGAGGGACTTTGGCCAAATAACAAGTCAACTCTTCTGAGGTAAAACCATTGAGCATCCCGCCGCTGCCTTCGATCTGGCGCTTAATAGCATCTTTATCGTATTTCTTTGAGCCCTTGAACACTACGTGCTCTAAGAAGTGGCTTATGCCGGCGATGTTATCAGTCTCATACCTTGCGCCGACCTTGAGCCAGACACCTATAGACACACTATATGCTCCACCCATATGGTGACTGACTACTGTAAGATTATTCTTGAGGATTGTTTTTTTGTACACTTAAGGAATAAGGCTCTTTGTAAAGCTTACTACCTTGCTAACTAGATTTTTATTGCCGAGATTTTCCCGAATCTTCTTTATGATCGCGCTTCCCACTATGGCTCCATCGCAATATTTAGTAATGTACTTGAATTGCTGTTTCCCAGATATGCCGAACCCAACACAGATAGGGGTTTTTACAGTCCTTTTCAGATAATTAAGCCTGTTGATAATACCTTTGGGGAGCTTATCCCTGATTCCGGTAACTCCGGTAAGTGATACATAGTAGATAAAACCCTTGGAAGTTTTAGCGATCTTTTTTATCCTCGATGAATCTGTAGTCGGAGCCACAAAATCTATCAAATGCATCTTGTATTTATTAAGGATGGCTCTTAACTCTCGCGATTCTTCCATAGGCAGATCTGGAACGATTACGCCATCTAATCCGGATAATTTAGCAGATATGGCAAAACGCTCAAGTCCATAACTTAAGATAGGATTGTAATAACCCATAACGATTAAAGGCTTATCGATCTCTTTTCTTAATCTCTTGGCCAAAAAGAAGACGCTATCTAGATTTACATGGTGCTTTAAGGCAAAGGTACTAGCTTCCTGGATAACCGGGCCATCAGCAAGCGGATCAGAAAAAGGTACGCCTAATTCAAACATATCCACACCCGCCTGACTTAATTCTGAAACCAATTCTTCCGTTGTGGCAACATTAGGATAACCCACGGTGAGATAGACTATTAGTGCCTTTTTCTTCTTCTTTTTTAGCTCTTGGAATTTTCTGTCGATTCGATTCATTGTTTTAGAAAACTTCCTCCCCACACTCACGTGTGGGGTATCCATTATACTTTCTAATTACATTCCCCACGCGTAAGCGTGGGGTAACGATTATTTCTTCAAAACTGAGGAAACCATGGTCACGTCTTTATCTCCACGACCTGAAAGACACAGAATAACCAGGGAATTCCTCTTAAAACGCTTCTTCTGTTTATCAAGATAAGCTATGGCATGAGCTGGCTCTAAAGCAGGAATTATGCCTTCGGTTTTTGACAACAATTCAAAGCCTTTGAGTGCTTCCTTGTCGGTTACAGCAGCATACTCTGCCCTTTTGGCGACCTGATAGTAGCTGTGCTCAGGTCCTACTCCTGGATAATCCAGGCCTGCGGCCAGAGAGTGCGCCACTTCTATCTGCCCGTCTTTATCTTGTAAGACCATACTCTTAGAGCCATGTAAAACACCTACTTTACCTTTAAGCAAGCTGGCAGCGGTTTTTCCTGAATTTAAACCCAATCCGGCCGCTTCAACTCCAATCATCTTTACTTTTTTATCTTTCACAAAAGGATAGAATAAGCCAATAGAATTACTGCCGCCACCCACGCAGGCAACCAAGTAATCAGGAAGCCTCTTTTCTAAGCTAAGAATCTGTCTTCTGGCCTCAACTCCTAATATCGCCTGAAAATCTCTGACAATCATCGGGTATGGGTGTGGCCCTACAACAGAACCTATTATATAATACGTATCTCTAACGTTAGTAACCCAGTCTCTTATGGCCTCAGAACAGGCATCCTTCAGTGTCTTTGAGCCAGTGGTAACCGGAATCACATCTGTACCCAAAAGCCTCATCCTAAATACATTCAACTCTTGGCGCTGAATATCTTCCTCACCCATATAAACCTGGCACTTAAGGCCTAACAAAGAAGCGACTGTTGCCGTAGCAACGCCATGTTGCCCGGCACCGGTCTCAGCGATGATTCTAGTCTTACCCATACGTTTGGCTAGAAGCGCCTGGCCTAGCGTGTTATTGATCTTATGAGCACCTGTGTGCAGAAGGTCTTCTCTCTTGAGATAGACCTTGAGGCCTAAATATTTGCTCAAGTTCTTGGCAAGATATAGCGGTGTAGGCCTACCTGCATACTCCTTAAGCAGATAAGATAATTCCTTTTTGAACTTCTTATCTTTTTGGGCAAGCTTATAGTCTTTCTCTAGATCTTTTAAGGCTGGCATGAGTGTTTCCGGAACAAACTTACCGCCAAAGATCCCAAAATGTCCTTTTTTGTCTGGAAGCATGACTTAAATTTAACTTAAATAAAGCTTTTTAGGTAGGTGAATCATAGCAAAGCTGTGGTGTAATAGCAATAGAAAATGGTACTTCCCCGCCTCGTAAGACGTGTTAAAATTTTCAGCGAAAATTTTAACACACTCAGCGGGGTAGTTTGCCAAACATTATCAAAGGCAAATTAAAATGCCGAGAGGCGGAATCGAACCGTCGACGCAGGGATTTTCAGTCCCTCGCTCTACCTGCTGAGCTATCTCGGCATTTACACAATATAAAATCATTTAGGTGTTAATTTTATCAGAAAAATTCTCTGTGTCAATGGAAAACAAGACACACTTAAAGCAAGTACCTACTTGGCGTTTTCAATGATCTTAATATAAATTTTCTGGGCCAGACCGATATCCGGCAAGAGATATTTCCTTGCGGAAACGCGCAGGCGTGTAGAATTAGCGGTTACCTCTTCAATAGTCACCTTTACATCTGAAGAACCGACTTTAGCCTCCATCTTTCCTTTGGATTTATACTCAGTATGCACAAGGCCCATAATGTTTAGGACATCTAGGGATGAGTTCCATGTATTTGCGAAAGTCTTATCCGTCTCACCTTGTATAGTATCCTTGCTGATAGCATAACCACCCAACGCCCCCACTCCGGCAATAATAAAAATACATCCGGAGAACAACAAACAGCAGCATAGTGTTATTATGGCAAAAGTAACGTTTGTCTTCTGCATTGAATCTCCTATTCTTGATTTAAGACTTCTTTTCTTCAGCGTGAATATCTATTCTCCAAGGGTGATTGGCTACAATTATGGCAGCGAAAAGCGTAGCTAGCAACCAATCCCTACCAATAAGCACATTAGACAACCAGGAATATCCACCATAGGGTTCCCTAATCTCTTTGAATAAATCATTCAACAAAACCAATGTCAACATTATGGGCGTAATAAATTTTACACAGATATCCCACCACTTGCCGATCTTGAAAGTAGCGACGTGATTTATATGGTCGCGCAATTTGCTAGCCTTGAATATCCAGCCAATCAAGACACATTCTAGTATCCCTACGACAACTAAACCGTAGTGAGTCAAGAAGTGATCAACGATATCCAGCCAGAACAATCCACCCCTAGTAGCGAACATGATACTTCCTAGGAATCCCACTATAGATATAACGGTCACTACAACTTTACGGCGATAGTGAAACTTATCGATAATCGCCGAGGTAAAAGCTTCCAAAATCGATATAGAACTGGAGAGCCCAGCGACGACCAAGGTAGCAAAAAACAATATGCCAAAGATGTTAGAAAACGCCGGCATAAGGCTTATGGCCTGCGGATAAGCTACAAATGCCAAGCCTATCGATTCCTGCACAACTTCAGAAAACGGCTTACCAGTAGAAGCAGACATATAACCTAATACGCCAAATACGGCAAAGCCAGCAAAGATAGAATAAAAACAATTTCCAAAGCTTATTATCAATGCATCTTTGGCGATCTCGGCGTGGCGCGGCAGATACGAAGCATAGGCGACCATAATGCCAAAACCTATGCTTAAAGTAAAAAATATCTGGGAAAAAGCGTCTATCCATACTTTAGGTTTAGCCAATGCAGAAAAATCAGGTTTTAAATACCACCTCAAACCATCCATCGCTCCTTTTAGACTCAAAGACCAAACCACCAAAATAATAGTTAGAACCAAAAGCAGCGGCATAAAAATTCGATTCGCCCTTTCCACACCTCTCTGCACGCCAAAAAATACAATCACCCAGTTGAGAAACCAGATAATCACCAAACTAAGAAGTATAGGGCCACGCACATCCCCTATTACTCCGGGGCCTGAACTTATCTGCAGAAACTCCTTGAAGAAGAAATCATTGGGATTGCTGCCCCAAGTAAGATTAAAAGAATAGAATAGATAATTTAGGCACCAGGAGATTACTACCGAATAATAGAGTACTATGCCTAGCATCACAAAATTTACCGCCCACCAGCCCAGCCACTCCCAGCGCCTGCTGACTTTAGCAAAACTCATAGGAGCAGAACCGCGCATCCTCTGGCCAATACCTATTTCTAAGATTATAAGCGGGATACCTGCAACAAGAAGGGCGACTAAATAAGGAATTAAGAAAGCACCTCCCCCATTCTCATAACAAAGATAAGGAAATCTCCAGATATTACCCAGTCCAATAGCCGAGCCTATAGCGGCAAATATAAAACCCATCCTTGTCTTCCACTGGGCGCGGTGTGGAGTTGTAATTTTGCTTATATCGTTCATGAAACTAGCTCCTTATTAAATTACAAAAACTTACAATTATTATATCGAGCTCATATCAGGATTTCAACTTCTTTTTGATGAGATTGATAAAAGCATTTATATCAGACCAGGGCTTTCTGCTCTTTAGGAATGCGAATACGTATTGCCTTCCATTATAGTAAATCTTTCCTACATAACAGTGCCTAGCAGCCTTAGTGTATCCGGTCTTTAGCACCACTAAAGGATATGACTTCTTAAAAAGCAACTTATTATGATTGACCAGCTTAATTGTCTTTCCCTTAGTACCTTTGATCTTCTTCCTCTTAGTTCTCATTATGTTATAGACGTCGTCATTTTTTATGGCTGCTTTCATAATACGGTATAAGTCATAGACGGTCGAATACTGGCCCTTAACGGGAAGCCCTGAGGCATTGAGAAAGTTTGAATTCTTCGCACCCATAGCCTTTGCTCTCTTATTCATCAGCTGGGTGAACCTCCACTCTGACCCGCTTACAGCCTCTGCCACAGCTATACTGGCATCGTTAGCAGAAGAGATTAAAACTGCGTTAATTAAATCACCTGATTTATACACCGCGCCCTCGGGCAACCATACCTTAGTCGGCTCAGCTTTACTGGCCTTTCTAGAAATCTTTACATTTTTTTTGAGGCCTAATTGTTCTATGGCGATAAGACCGGTGAGTACTTTGATCGTGCTGGCGGGAGCGAATTTTTTGTGGCGCTTTTTGGAGTAGAGAACTCTATTCGCTGTAACATCTACTAGTATAGCGGATTGCGCAGTGACAAGCTTCTGATTTTTTGATTCAGCAAAAGAAAGAAAACTGCAGCAAGATAAAATAAATAGGCAAGTTGTTAATTCTATAAAGAGTCTTTTCAAAATATATAAGATTAAGGCGGAGAAAAAATTTAGATGCCTAAGACCATAACAGATATTCCTGTTAGGGTGATTACTAAACCCGCAAAGGCATGGGAGTATCTTTCGGCAAAGTCGTGCTTTATTAACTGCACTCCCATAAATGCCAACAGGCTCTGCGCAAGCATCATTACTATTGTAATTATAGAAAATATTAAACTTACGGCTATGATTCCTGCGTAGCCATAGTTATAACCTAAAAATACTAGAGGAACTAGTGGCTCACAAGGGCCTAAAATAAATATGGCGAATAGCGTCCATACCGCTACCTTTTTTGACTTAAGTTTCTCTCCATCAATATGGCTATGGCTGTGGCTATGTTCTCTCCCCTTTTTTATTCCCCAAATCATATAAGCTATTCCAAATCCTATTAGCAGCCATAAAACAATCGCTCCCCTGTGTCCTTCTATACCCTCCAGCCTAGCTAAACTAAAACCCAATACAATACCAATCATGCCTACTAAAACAGAGATTCCCACATGCCCTAAACCTGCTAAGAAAGTCACCCAGAGAAGCCTAGACTTAGTCCACTTCTGAGCTCTTCCTATGGCCGCAAAAGGCATCCAGTGGTCTGGTGCCAGCGAATGAAAGAAAGCAACTGACGCTGTTGATAATAGTAAAATCCATAGTGAATTTTGCATTTTTAACCTCTGATTATGAAACTAAGTTTTCTAAGCGTGAGATATTACCAAAAACAACTAATACATCCTCAATTAATATTTTGTCGCTAGCTTTGGGCACAGATATAAATTCATCAGCGCGTTCAATAGCCAAAACTATAAATCCTTTATTCTTTATTCCGGTTTGCTCTAAAGTTCTATCTTTATAAGGAGAATTCTTATCGATCTTTAATTCAGCTACCCCGCACTCTTTACCCAATCTCAAAACTTCGTCAAAGACAATTCGGCGAGGGTACTGACGCTTTTTTAATTGCTTTTCAATAATTCTATGCAAAAAAACCATCATTCTCTTGCTCTTGGAAAAACGAAACATTATCAAAGTAAGCAAAAGAAGCATAAAGGTCTGAGGCAGAGCCAAATATCTGCTGGAAGTCAATAAAACCGTACTCAATATTGCGATAAAACCTATGGGCCCGATAATCATAAGGAACATGATTATGTAACGCCTGTTCTTGTGCTGCATAATCAACTCTGTCTCTTTAGTCGTGAATCCTGTGCCGGTTAGAGCTGAGAGGGCTTGGAAACGAGAAGTATGTATATCTAACCCTGTTAATTTTAGCGCGGTAGCGGAAACTTCAGTTATAAGCGCAAGGAGTATAAATATTATGGCGATAATTATCAATTCAAACATTACAAAACTCCTCTCTCATCTAAATTTTAGATATGTGGTTTTTTTCGATCAAGTCAAGAAATTCCTTTACGACATTTGGATCAAATTGCTTGCCAGAGTTATCCTTGAGTTCCTTAATCGCAGTTTCTTTGCTCATCGCCTTGTGGTAAGGCCTATCTGAAATCATTGCTTCATATGAATCAACTACTGTAATAATACGAGCGCCGAAAGGAATCTCATCTGCCTTTAAGCCATCCGGATAACCCTTGCCATCATATCGCTCATGGTGGTGAAGAACATGGGGAATGCTTTCCTTTAGGAATTCTGCTGAGGAAATAATATCTGCGGCGATCTGAGGATGCTTCTTCACAACCTTAAATTCGCTCTTTGTCAATGACCCCCTCTTAAGCAGAATGAAATCTGGTATACCAAGCTTACCAATATCATGCAGTATAGCTGCACGCTTAATATCTTCAATCTCTCGTTCGCTCATGCCAAATCTCTGGGCCAATTTTATAGCATAGTGTATGGTCTTATCAGCGTGTTTGCGCGTAGTATGATCTTTCAGCTCTAAACTCTTTGATAGTGAATAAATCGCTTCCAATATATTGTCTTCGCCCTTTATGGCAAAGAACTGCATCTTCTTCTTTAATGAGTCTAGAAGACGATCTTTCTCTTCTGCTCCGACCTTACTATCCTCTTTTATGAGCCCGTGGATATAAGAACCTATACCATCTCCCCCTGAAGTCTTTACTTTTACGATGGACTTCTCCGCCGCTTCAATCATTTCATTTGGGTTAAATAAAGGGTCTTCAGGATAGCTAATCATTCCTATGCTGCATTTTAAACTAACAATGTTCTTCTCATCACCAAATCCTTTATGCTGGAAGACCTGGATGAGCTTCTGGGATATCAAAATAGCCTTCTCACGGCTGACCTCAGGCAAGATTATCATAAACTCTTCCCCGCCCCAACGAGCAATAATATCATTGGCGCGTAGCTCAGTCTTTAACAATTTTGCCACTTGCCTCAAAACCTTATCTCCAAAATCATGTCCATATTTATCATTAATTGATTTAAAGTAATCCAAATCTATAAGCAATAGAGACAGTGAACCCATGGAGCGCTTCGACCTTTCAAACTCACCAACTAATCGGTCGGCTACATAACGACTATTGAACAGCTCGGTCAAAGGATCTATTAAGGCAACGCTCTCCAGTCTTTCTTTAGCGACTATCAACTCTTTTTCGGCAACTCTACGTTTATGAACGTCTTGGGCAAAACCACAGAAACCAGCGACTTTGCCATCTTTTATTCTAGGCACAACCACTAAATGCACTTCTATCTTAGTGCCATCCTTGTGAATCAAATTCAACTCTCCGTCAAAGACACCTTCTTTAGCTGCCGTATCTACCACCATTTTAGCTTCTTGTTCTGTTTCGTGTAGCTGCGTAGGCGACATTCGACCTAAGGCATCTTGTTTTGCATAACCAAACATCTTTTCTGAGTGCCCATTCCAAACAATAAACTTACCAGACTCATCAATAACTCCCACATGCAAAGGCACATTCTCCAAGAACGTTCTATATTTTTCTTCAGAATTAATGATCTTCTGCTGCGCTCTTTTGCGTATGGTGACATCCTTGCCAATAGCGATAATGCTAACTACCTGACCATTATCATCTAGCAAACTTGTATTGGACCAAAAAATAGCCCTTTCCTGTCCTGTTTTTGTCAGAATAGGATTCTCGTATTGGCTGGGGAATATCTTACTATTATTCTTTATCTCTTCAAAGAGTTCTCCTATGGCATACCTTAACCTCTCTGGTATAAATACCTTAACCCAGTCTTTGCCTATGACCTCTAACCGAGAATAACCAGTCACCTGCTCACAACCCTTGTTAAACATTTGAATCTTCATGTCTCGATCGAGTTCCACAATTAAATTTTGTGGAGTTTCCATAATCTTTTCTAGGTGTTCCTTGGAAGACTTTAATTCATGCTCTATGGCTTTCTGCGTGGTTATATCCACATTAGAGCTGATACCCATAACAACCTGACCCTTTGAATTAAATAAGGGGTAATTGCTGGTGTATACATAGCGGAAAAACCCATCAACGCTCCTCTCCTTCCACTGGAAACCATCAAAAGACTTCCCCTTAAATACCTCATCGATATAAAACATCGCCCTGGCATGGTCTTTCTCCTGGGATATCGTCTCAAACACAGAATGCCCTAAGACCTGGTCTTTCTTAAAGCCGTATAATGTTGTAGCGGCTTTATTCCAGGCGACGATCTTGGCCTCCTTATCGTAACCAAAACAGGCAACCGGCAAATTGTCAAAGAGATTGCGAAAGTGCTGCTCTGAAGACTGCAAATCTTCCCGCATCTCTCTCTCATCGGTAATATCATGTAATATGGTGACCATAGAAATACTGCTGTCCGGATGGATAAGCGGGCTACTGCGAATCTGGTAAATTCTATTGTTCAATTCATGCTTAATCTCAGAAGCAACAAATTCTCCGTTAAAAACACGGCCAGCAAAACACCACTTACAAACGTCTTTTTTGTTATATAAAACTCCATAACACTTCTTACCTACACCTTCGCCAAATGCCTTCTTTAACGACTTGTTTACAAACTCAATCTTGTAGTCCTTAGAGCAGATAAACACCAGATCTTCCATGGTATCGAAGATATTATGCATCTGCCTCTTCAATTTAAAATACTCTCTCTCCACAAGATGGCGCCTATCTTCTGACTCTTTGATAGCCAAATCTATTTCAAAGCTCTCACTCCTGATCTTTCTCTTTAGCTTTAAATTATACAAATAGAAGAGTATTAAGGCAAAAGTCAATGCTCTTTGTACGGCCAAGGCACCAGCGTTGATGGGCCCCCTTGCGCCAAAACCAGTAAGGCTCCAATTGGTAAACCCCGTACGGATATTATGGTAGGGAACAAAAAGAAAAGAAGCAATTATCAACAGGATATATGATAAATTAATAATATTATTTATAGCAAAAAATTTGCTGACTATTCTTCGCAGCTTAGGCTTTATTTGCATAATTTAGAATTTTATCGCGACTGCTCTTTCCCAATCAAATGCACGTAATCAATATAAATAATACCCTTTACAATGCTGCGTGGTTCAAATTGAAAAGAATTTATAGGAAAATCCAGCTGTGCGTTTGTCTTAGCCTTATCTGGCTGCCAATCGCCTCTGGCAAAAAACTTATCAAAGGGACAAATTATCTGCTTCCAACCTTGGAAATTATCCTTTATCATAAATCTAAAAAGCTCAAAACCAGAATCAGTTATGTCTACCGCGATGCTTGCTCCGGAATTACTTCCAAACATATAAAAACTCAAAGCAGAGTACCCTGGCCAATCTATCTCTTCTGGTCTCCTCAACCAGCGATCGGCGCCTTTTACCTCTAATTTAAAACCTCTGGCCACCCACATATAACCACCGGAGACTGAATCATAATCTAATTTGACAGCCTGCTGGCCATGATATTTTATGCCCTTGGAAGCAGAGACTTGAATCACCGAACCGCCTCCAGCGCCATAATCAACTGTTGCGAGAGATATCTCTCCCTCAAAATCATCTATAACAAGAACATCCGCAGTCTCGGCTGTGCTAAAATTCACATATGCCCCCACTAAAAAGACGACCACTAACACAATAGCCGGCCAACTTAAATTTAGCCTCGTCTTTTTCTTCGGCCGAACCTTCATTGCAAAAATTACCACAAAAGTCATCATGAGGACCATAAAGCAAGTAAAGACATGATTCAGATGTAGAACAGTAAATATCGGGGCCTGACGATACAATAAATCATTAAGAAAGATTATGGTCATATTAAAAAGATTGCTGCCTAACATATTAGCCACCGCCATCTCCTTCGCTCCCAGGCGCATAGCCG
>JBHPGU010000031.1:0-17476 GCA_042570265.1 Candidatus Omnitrophota bacterium
GATTATATTCAAGTAATTGATGTTATGCAACCAGAAGTCTATGATGATTTATCAATTCCTACCGAATATGTAAACCTTGAATTAGAGCAAATTCTTAACCCGAATGTCTTTGAGGATATAACTGTTACAGAAACTTTGTTGATTGGTAATCCTTTAGAAGTAAATGTATTTGATACTGTTATAGTTGTTGAATACGACAAGATTACTCTGTTTGCAGGGATTAACGAAGGTTCTGATGTATTCATAACAGAGGATGTCTATTTTGGATTTACGATTATAGAACTGTTTGCTTTTGATACCGCTTCCGTGCTTGAGAATATGAATATAATCACAGACCCGCAACCTTTTGTATTTGATGAGGTTGGTGTAGAGGAATTTGCTGATAGGGAAACTGGGTTATTCTTTGTAGATGTATTTGAAGATATGACAACCACGGTAGATGAGTATGTAGAGATGTCTATTGCGACTTTATTCCCTGCTCTTGCTTATGAAGAAGTTAATATAGTTGAGAATATATATGCTGACTTGTGTGTGGTTGCTTGGAGTAATGATATGAGCAGTTTGACGAATTGGACTATCACCAAGTTTAGCGTGTCTTATTGCACTACTGATGGAAATAGGTTTGAAATATATTGTGCGTCGGTATCAGATGAATTTATTTCTGTCCAGTCTGATTCAGCGATAGATACGATTTCAACTGATGGTTCTATTTGGGCAGTAGAAATGGATGCGAAGTTAAGGTTTCCGTCTGGTTATGGTTGGAGAATCCATATAGATAATGGTGCTAATCCTATTCAGATGTTGTTCCAATATAGCGGAGCATATTCTCAAAGAAGAATTTATCTTAACAATGTATATGATAAATGGATAATTTGTCCTCTTGCGACTGTAAATCAGGGTGTCTGGAGATTTAGAGCGTTGGCTCCTGTAGGCAATATGGTCAAGTTAGATGTCTATTTTGATGGAGACCATTTAGGGTCATTATATCAAGAACATTCGTCTCCAAGTCAGTTGAGTGGTAGGTTAAATATAAGATTTTATTCTCAATGGTCTGGTGGCGGTGGTGGGACTATTTATGTCTACGATATTAAATGTTCAACTTGCACACAGATTGGTCAGACTTACATAGGTAATTATCAAGATGTAGATGTTGAAGAAAATGTAAGTGTATCAGTATTCAAAGTATTTGAATACTTTTCAGTTTACGATAATGTTTCAGTAGTTGAAGATGTAACGACTTATTTTACTTCTTGGTCTTTTGGAGTTTATGACGAAGTATCCGTCCTTGAAGGTGTTGTTATAGCAAAAGATATATCTGTTGATGTTTTTGATTCTGTTAATGTATCCGAGTATGTTGATAGATATGAAGGATTGTTATTTGTCTCTGTGTTTGATGTTTCGTCCATAGTGGAGGATGCAAGTCTTGCTCCGTATGATTTGCCTTATGCCTTTGGTTTTGATGATGTTTCAATAGTTGAGGATGTGAGTGGAGAGGTATTCAACGTTATTGAGGTATCAGGGTATGATGTCGTTTCAGTAGTTGATTATAGTGAGGTTCTTGTTTATTTGTATATAAAGGATGAGGAAGGTAACACGCTTTCTACTTGGGCAGTAACAGAAGCGTCAGGGCATTCCATAACGGAGTCGGCAGGTAATATCTATTTCAGATGCACAACTAATTGGGGAAATTCGGATATTACAGAAGATAGTGCAGGAATGCAGACTAAAGGTTCAGAGATTGAAATAGATATGAGAATTAAGATTAAGTTTGAAGATGTCTTGAACGGGAATAATTGGTTCCAGACTACGATAGGACAGAACAGATGGGTTGGTGGATATTATGTATTGAATTCTCAAGTTAATATAAGTTGGGGAGGGACTTCGTCTAATTGGTATTTAAGAGTAGGAGATACTCAATTTGATAATGCTTGGACGCACGACGCATATCACGAATGGAGATTTGTTATTCAATGTGGAAGTAAGAGGGCATTTATACAGGTATATAGAGATGGAGATTGGATAGGTGATGCCTTTGAAGCAGACCAACTTGCCAATTCAACACGCATAATGGTAAGAGGAAATTCTAATGATGTAGGAGAAGGTGTAGAAGCGTGGATGGATTATGGTAGGTGGATAAATCGTGGATATGATTATGATTTAGGAGGAGTATTCGCAAACCTTGATTGGGACAATGTATCGGTAACAGAGAACGTTTCGCTAACATTAGAGGCAGATGACTTATTAAATGAGTGGGACGAAGTTAGTATTACTGAAGATGTAGAGTTACAAGCAGATTTGAATATATCAGTATCTGATGAAGTATCAATAGAGGAAAGTGCAGAACCTGTTAAAACGGAATTTGATATGTCGGTGTTTGATACGGCTTCTATTATAGAGAATGTTGAGTTCTCGTTTGTGGCAAGTCCAGAACTTTCAATTTACGAGGATGTTGTAGTAGTAGAGGACGAAGTAATTGCCGTAACGCCTCTATACACAGGAGTGGTGAGTGATAATGTTTCCATAGTAGAGAATTTCGTAGGAGATGTTGCCATAATCCCAACAGACTTTAGTGTGAGTGAAACGATTTCGGTAGTAGAAAATAGATTAGTAGATTTCATTGTAGACGTTAATGTATTTGATGCTGTGGTTATAACAGAAGAAACGTCTTCCTTGTTCCCTTATTTAATAAATGTCTATGAGGATTTGACTACTACGGTTGATGAGTGGGTTGACTTATATTTTGATGCTTTGAATTTATATAAAGGATTAAATCCGAATACGAAGTTGTTGTTACATTTTGACGGCACCGAAGGACAGACTTCAACAGTAGATAGTTCTGGTAATAATCATACCTTGTATTTTGTTTCTGATGCTGAACTTGATAGTGAGTATAAAGTGTTTGGCACTACGTCATTGTGGCTTGATACGAGTGATGCAGTAAGAACAGATTATGATAGTGACTTTGAATTAGGTAGCGGACAGAATACTTTGGAGTTCAGAGTTAGGATAAGAGAAAATTATACACAGTCAATGACGGAGATTTTCCAAGATTCAAGTAACTATATGATTTATGAATATATCCTTGAGGGTGGGACTACGCATAAGATAGCAATTTATGGTTATTCTGGAGGTCAATGGCTTGGTTTCTTATATTTTGATATTACATCTTATTTTTCATTAGACGCTTGGCATACAATAGGAATACAGCACAATCACAGGACGTTTAGGGTTCATTGTGATGGGCATTATATTGATTCACAGACCTTTGGATATGATATTTATTCAGGAACGAATAGAATTTATATAGGTAAACGTGGTGGTAATTCGCTTTATGCTAATGTAGATGAGTATATGTGGATGAAAGGAGAGGAGTTATGGGGAACGAATGATTATACAGTAGCGACTTCGCCTTATGGAGCAGATACAATTCCGTCAGATAGCGTGTCAACATCAGAAAATTTAGTTATTGAAGGGATAGAATGGCATCTTGATGTTTATGATACTTCCTCTATTGTAGAAAATGTTTCTGTTGGTAGAGATATAAATTTAGTGGCGGTGTCTCCGATAAAATTGTTATTACATTTTAATGGGACAGAAGGACAAACAACAACTGTAGATAGTTCAGATTCTGGACATATTATTACGGTGGCTAATGGAGCATCGTTAGACACTACTTATAAAGTGTTTGGGACTGCGTCATTAGAGACTGTTCCAGATTATGAATTTGCAAGAACGCCTTATAGTTCAGAATTTCAGATACAGACTAATGATGTTACAGTTGAATTTAGGTATCGTCCACGAGTTACTGATACGCAGATGTTGATGATGTTTGATGGCGATAGTTCTAATAGATTGGCAATATGGATAGAACGAGTAGGAGGAACGACCTATACAATAAAAGCCAATTTAGAAAGTGGTGGAGTAGATAGAGGGACGAAAAGTTTTGATGTTAATGCTTATTGGTCTATAAATGCGTTCCATACGGTAGGAATTCAGTTTAGTAATAAGGTTATGTATCTGCATTGTGATGGTAATTATATTGGTTCGGATAACTGGGGAACATATACTCTTGGGACTGCGAGTCCAAGACTTTATATAGGACGTGTGAGTGGTTTCTATAATTCTAATGGTAATTTTGATGAATTTGTTTTTTGGCAGGGAGTTAATAAATTTGGAACAAGTAATTACACGGTAAGAACGTCTGAATGGACTTCCGATACGATATTGAATGAAGGAATATCAGCAGTAGAAAATGTAAGTCTTGATACTGGTGGTCAGCCAGATAATAACGTGAGTGTTGATGATGATATTTCCGTAGTTGAGGATGTTAACTTTGGATTTATTTCGCAGATTGAGATGTCAGTATTTGATACTTCTTCCATAGTAGAGAATGTAGAATTTAGTTTTGTGGCTTCGCCTGCTCCGAGTGTGAGTGATGATGTATCAGCAGTAGAGGATGTTAGTTTAAATCTGCCTCTTGGTTTAGAAATAGATGTCTATGAGAGTCCGTCAATAGTTGAGTATGTTGAGTTTAGCGGATTGGTTCTTGATTTAGATGTTAGTGTGAATGAAGCAAGTTCAATAGTAGAGAACATATTTGCACCACCGTTGCCGTTTTCTGGTGCTATGACGAATGCTGTGCTTTACTTTGATTTTAATGGTTCAGATGGGTCGCAGACCTTTGTAGATAGAACTGGTAGGCATTCAGTAGGGTTTGTTGGAACGGGCTGTGAATTAGACACAGCACAAAAGAAATGGGGAGTATCATCTTGCTTATTTGATGGGACAACGAATGGTTATTTCACGATGGCAGATTCAACAGATTGGGATATAGGAAGCGGTAATTTCTGTATCCACGCTTGGGTCAAACATAATTCGCATACGAATGATAGTCAATGTTACGTTAATCAATATACCGACCCTAATAATAGATGGCAATTTCATAATGATGAGGTAGGAAGTGGATTAAGATGGGCGAATACAGTAGCAAATTCTGGATACATTGTTGTTAATGGGGATACGTATATCTCGGACACGAATTGGCATCACGTATTATTTGTCAAGGTAGGATATGAGTATGCAGTATATCTTGATGGAACACAGATAGCATATTTATACGAGGCAGTTAAGACTTGTGATGAGACAGGTGCTATGTATATTGGTAGGTTAGGAGCAATAGAGAATTCTAAATTTTATATGGATGGGTGGATTGATGATTTGGTAATATCCCAGAGTAATATATTAGGATTAAGTCCGAATGTAGGGAAGACTGATACGTTTACGCCTCCCGTAAGACAGAATGATATTTACGATTGGTTTAATCCTGTCATCAATGAAACACCGTCTATTGCTGAAGATGTAACTTTAAACGCATTTATTCCGCCAATAGAGTCAGAAGTTTATGAAGCATTATCAATAGTAGAAAATATCTTTGCTCCGCCACTTCCGTTCTCTGGGTCAAAGACTAATTCTTTAATGATGATGCACTTCAACGGGTCTGATGGTTCAAAGACCTTTACGGATGAGACTGGAAGGCATAGCACACTTACTATTGGGAGTGGATGTGAATTAGATACCGCTCAAAAGTATTTTGGGAATGCGTCGTGCTTGTTTGACGGAACTATAAATGGCTATTTTACAATGGCAGACAGCGATGATTGGGAGATAAACCATAGTAATAATCTTGGAAGTTATTGTATTCATTTTTGGGTGAAACATAATTCTTTGACAGCAGACTATCCGATGTATTTATGTCACTATACAGATGGAGGACATAAGTGGCAGATTTATAATCATAGACCAAACAGTAGTCTTCGTTGGACTAAAACTGATACTACAGGCGGAACGACTTTTGGAGTTTATGGTAATGTTAGAATTGATGATTTGAATTGGCACCACGTATGTTTTGTAAAAATAGGATATGAGTATGGTATGTATCTTGATGGGAGTCAAATAGCATATACATACGAAGATACTAAAGAAGCAGTAGCGGTAGGTTTAATGTATGTAGGAAAGATGGGATTGATTTCAGGTTCACAGTATTATCTTGATGGATGGCTTGATGAATACGTTATTACGAAAAATAATATATTAGGTTTAAGTCCAGTTGTAGGTCTTACAGATTCGTTCACTCCACCTGCGAGACCGACAGATGACGAAGACTGGTATAATCCTATTATTAACGATGTTAGTTCAATAACGGAATGGACTGTTTTAGGGACTGAAGTATTAGATATTCTTGATTCACAGATAGGTTTCCTTGCTCACTTTGATGGGGCAGATGCTTCGCAGGTTGCTCCAGAGGAGTCAAGGTGGAATGCTAATTATACCTTTGTAGATGGGACTACTCCGCCAACGAAGATAGAGTTGGATACAGCACAGAAGAAGTTTGGAACTGCATCTGTATTGAGTCCTGCTAAAGCAAACTATGGAACGAATCAGCCACATATCAAGTATGATAATACGCCTGCGTTTGATTTAGGGACAAATGACTTCTTTATGGAGGTTAGGTGGAGAAGGACTAATGCTTGGATAAATACTGCGAGTTATAGGATTATGAATTTTAGTAATGGTTCTGCGGTGCATCAATTTAGATTTAGGAATTTTGGAGCGACTACGGACGCACAATTTATTATTACTGGTGGGTCAATGATACAGGCAACATTGTCAGGAACAGAAGATGACTTGGATGTATGGCATACCTATGTTGTATTGAGGAAGGATAATAATTGGAGAATGATTTTTGATGGTAACGTCAAGATGACTATTGAGGCGGACTATGTAAGTTATAATGGATGGGTTTATTATCCTTTTGATTTAGGAACAGGACACGATTTATATTTTGCAGGATACACAGACCCAAGCACAACTTTTGATGGGTGGTTAGATGAAGCGATTATTATAAATGGTAGTTCTGTTTATGATGACGATAATCCTTATGTTGAGAGAGTGACTGCTTATGATGACCCTACGCCTATCGTGCCTAAACTATTTGAGATAGATGTTGAGGAATTTGTATCTGCTATAGTTGCATCAGAGGATGATATATATGTTACTGAATGGTTGAATACTGTTGAGAGTATAGTGATGCCTCCTTTGCCTTATTCTGGAGCGATGACAAATGCACTATTGTATTTTGATTTTAACGGAACTGATGCGTCACAGACTTTCGTAGATAGGACAGGGCGGCACTCTACAGCAACAGTAGGTTCTGGCTGTGAATTGGATACCGCTCAAAAAGTATTTGGTAGTGCGTCTTGTAAATTTAATGGAACCACGAACGGTTACTTTACGATAGCGGATAGTGGTGACTGGACTATAGGAAGTGGAGATTATACGATTCATTTTAGAGCCAAGTATAATTCGCTGACTAACCAGAATCAGTATTGGCTCGGTCAGTATTATGATTCGTCTAATAGATGGCAGATTCTAAATAGTTTTGCTGATAATATATTGTATTTTAATGACCTCGGAAATTTCTCCGTAGTGTCTACGACTTATATAAATGACACGAATTGGCACCACATTTTGTTTATGAAGAAGGGGCAAGAATATGCAATCTATCTTGATGGACAACAGGTGGCATATCTTTCAAGTGCTTTGACTTGCACGGGCAACGGAGGTTTGTTATATTTTGGGAAGTTGGGAGATATTGAGCAATCTCAATTCTATTTTGATGGTTGGATGGAAGATGTTGTCTTTGCAAGAAGTAATCTTTTAGGTCTTTCTCCGAACGTAGGGAAGACAGATTCATTTACGGTTCCTGTAAGAGAAGGTGATATTTATGATTGGTTTAATCCAGTAACGAATGATATAATGGCAATAGTAGAGAATACAAATTTAGCGGTGGTGTAATATGGCAGAAGAAATTTATATCCCAACAATAGATGATGTATTTAAGAACATAGTTGATTCTTCTTTGCAGTTAGGGGCTATTGACCTTAACGAAACGAAGACTTATAAATGGTCTGGTGCAAGATTAACTCAACAGATAGGTATTGTTGTGCCTATTGTTTATGGTAGGCACGTGGTAGCAGGAAATCTTGTCAATGCTTTTATAGAAGAGGGCGAGAACGAGACCCTTAATATGCTCATAGCATTGTGCGAAGGCGAGATTGAGAGTATTTCTAATGTCAAGATAAATAACAACCCGATTGAAAATCTGTATGGTGATAATCCTTTAGACCCGTATGGAAAGAGTGCTGAAATAACTGTCAGAAGAGGCACTACAGACCAAACTCCGATTGAAGGATTTGGAGATTTACATAATTATCAGGCGATAAATCAAGAGTTAGATAAGTCATTTGAGTATATTTTTAATGGCACTCTTGATGACGCTGAAGGGTTTGTTCTTGAGTTTGAAATAGATAAATTGTATCAGTTGGATGATGACCAGAATATGAAGTCTTGGTATCAGTCATTCCAAGTTGATTATAAATTGGCTACTGATAGCGAATGGACTTTCATAGGTGTTTATGAGGTAAGCAAAAAGACTTCTACTATATTTAAACGATATGTCAAGACAGATTATCTGCCTGCGGGCAAGTATGATATTCGGGTAATTAAGCGTTCTGATGATGAAGATGCTAATTCTTATTTTGGTCATTTGACTCTTGTTTCAATTGATGAGGTAAGGACAGAAAATCTTGCTTATCCGTCAACTGCTATGATTGGGTTAAGGTTGTTGGCTTTTCAGAATTTACAGGAAAATTTGCCTAATGTTACTTGTGTGGTTACTGGTAAAAAGGTGAGTGTGCCAAAGGTGACTTATTCTGTTGGCGGTGATGACCTCGTTGACTGGGAAGATTATTATTGGGATGCAAATGAAGCACCTAACGGAAGATTTAAGACTGTCTGGAATGATGCTGTTGTTAATTGGGATGGCGTTACTTATATTGAAGCGTGGTCTGCAAATCCCGTCTGGTGTTTGAGGGACTTACTATTAAATTCCCGTTATGGAGTAGGTGAGTATGTTAAGGAATACCATTTGGACGCAGACTCGTTTCTTCAAGCCGCCCTCTATTGTGATGAAGGAGTATTGAACTCTGATAATCATAGAGAAAAACGATTTAGGATTGATTTGGTTTTAGATTCAGATTTTAAGGCAGATAACATTGTGTCTACTTTTCTTAAATCGTTTAGAGGAATGATTGACAAGAGTCGTGGGACTGTCAGATTGACTATTGAAAAACAACAAGACTATGTCTATATGTTCAATATGGCGAACATTATTAAGGACTCTTTCTCAATAACGTATATGTCAAGTAAAGTTCCGAATGTATTGTCCTGTCAGTTTACGAATAAGGATAAAGATTACCAGTTGGACAATCTTGAAGTAGGTGATGAAGATGCTATTAAACGTGGTGAGACTTTAAGGCAGAGCGGTTTTCAGTTAGTTGGATGCACCAGAGTGACGCAAGCAATAAGGGAAGCAACCATACATTTGAATAAATTGAAGTTGAATAGGACTCTCGTAAATCTGACTGGGTATATAGATGCTTATTTGATTCAGCCGAATGATGTTTTTGCAGTTCAGCACGATTTGCCTGCTTGGGGCTATGGTGGAAGGGTATTAAGTGGCTCT
Source organism: Candidatus Omnitrophota bacterium (assembly GCA_042570265.1). Taxonomy (GTDB): domain Bacteria; phylum Omnitrophota; class Gorgyraeia; order Velamenicoccales; family JABMQK01; genus CAZFPS01. The sequence continues at coordinate 9,584 of JBHPGU010000031.1, forward strand.
ACGGCTTCATTGGTGAAACTTGACAGAGAAGTGACTTTGGAGAGTGGAGAAACTTATGAAATCCAAGTAAAGAATAATGAAGATGATTCAATAGAGGTGAGAACTATAAGTGATTTTGCAGGCACTCATTCCGAAGTTAATGTAAGTAGCCCGTTCTCTTTTACACCTCAAGAATATGACTTATGGATGGTTGGAGTTGTTGAGGAGTCTATTCAGGAGTATCGTGCCATATCTGTTACGAAAGAAAATAGCGGTTTTGTTAGTATTCAAGCAATAAAATATACTGCTGATGTTTATGATGCTACTGGGGTTATTGTTCCGTCAGATGATTATGTCCATTTGTCTTTAGACATTCCGCACGTGACAGAACTTACCTTGTTGGAGAAGACCTCCCGACAATCAAATGGTTCAATTCTGATACAGATAGAAGTATCTTTTAAGAAACCGATTACGATTTCTAAATGGGTGAAGCAAGCGGCGAGATTTGAAGTTCATTTGTCTGATAATGAGGGGCGTTCTTGGAATTTAACGGGTCAGACAGAGAATGAGTATTTTGTAATCCCAGAGGGATTGGCGAAGAATGTAATTTATTGGGTTTCTGTTGTATCTGTAGCGGAAGATGGCTCAAAGAACTTACCGTCAAATAGTCCAAAGAGAGATATTTCTTTACAAGGTTGGCAGAAGACTCCGAGCGTGGTTTCTGGTTTAGCGTATGATTTTACTGATGAGATTACTTTGACTTGGGACGCTAATCCAGATGCAGATGTTGTAGGATATGAAGTTAGATATAATGATTTTGGATGGGGACAAAATGATGTTGCTCTTGCATTTAGAGGTCTTGCCCAAAAATGGGTTGAGATAAGACCTAAACAGAGAGATGGTGTGATTTATTATGTTAGGGCATTTAACTCGTCAGGGTTGTATTCTGTAGAGTCTGCTCAAATTGAGCCAGTAAATTCTGCTCCAGAAGCCACGGGATTGGAAGCAGTCGCTTTGTTTCAAAAAGTATTTTTTACTTGGGTTCCAGTTGAAGATGCCGATATTCAGTATTACGAGATTTGGCGTAATTCAATTGCTACTTTCGTCGGTCCAGAGGCGGTTGATTTCCAGAGCGATGAAGACCAGTTATTTGATGAAGAGTTAGTTGGAACTTTTCAAGGGACTACTGCCGTAGCGGATGTTCCTTATGATACTACCTATTTTAGAATTCGTGCCGTTGATAGATTTAGTGGAGGAGAATGGTCTAATGTAATTTCAGTAAACAAAGTTCAAATCAATTCTCCAGATATTGGAGAGGATGTTATTAAGTCAGAGCATATAGAAGCAGGTTCTATTTTTGCGGAGCATTTGGGTGTAGCGTCAATTCAAGCCGAGCATATTGCCGCCAACCAGATTACAGCAGAGAAGATGAACGTTCTTAACTTGAGTGCTTTGTCTGCTGATTTAGGATGTATTAAATCTGGAACAATAGTCGGTGCTTTGATAAAGACTTCTGAAGACCCGTTTAGGACAGAATTAGATTCTTCTGGTTTGTCTTCTTATGATGAGAATGGGAATTTGACTATCCGATTATCTAATGGAACTTTGTGCCTTATAGACCCTGCTGATAGCGATTTTTATTCTTACTTGGATGCAGGTCAGTTGGTATTCCATACGCCTTATGGAAGTATCCCCCATTTGAAAAGAGTTGGTTCTGGTGTGGCTTGTGCAGGGGATACTGTCATTTTATGTCAATGGTATGAGAAGCCAGATGTAGTTTTGGGGCTTAAGAGGTTGACTTCGTATGATTCAAGTCATTGTGAGTCTTGTCAGGAGTGGAGAGTTTATGCTGATAATGTAGTCCAGTTCAATAATGGAGGAGCAGATTTCGGTTGGAAGTTTGATGTCCACGCTAAATTGGCTCTTTCTGGTGGAACGAGAGAAGAGTGTGTTTATGATATTCCGTTCGGGAATTATCGGGAAACCTGTGCGTCAACTTGTCAAGTTCTTATAAAAGAAGAGATGGAAGTATGGTGTAATCAAGATTCCCCTGCTAATCTTTTTTATGGAGATGTGTGTGTTGAAGTTAGATATAGAAAGGTTGGTTGTGGAGTATGGTGTAATTGTAGGTATGCTTATACGCAACCTCACGCATCAGTATGTGAGATAAAAGCACCGAAGAAACTTTGTCAGACTGTTAATTTTCTTGATTCTGGTGCTTACGAAGTTGGAGTTTGGGCGTATACGACAAATTTTATTGATTCTGGTTTAGCGGCAGGACAATTTGCGTGGAATACTTGTTGTTATCAGTATTGTGTGGATAATTCGTATTGGTATACGCCACCTCGTCAGTTTTTTAGAACAACATTCAGAGTTTCGGCGGCTATGTATGGACAGAATAGAACTGTGGTATCTTCTTGTTATGAGTCGTATTCTTTTGATGTTAGTCATTTGGGTGCTATATGTTGTTTCAAATTAGATTATTCTATGAGTGGTTGTGCGTCTAAAGGTTCTGTGTGTGGAGAGTTTGGCGGAGGAGGTTCAAGCGGTTGTGAATGGTTGAATAGAAGAGAGTATTGGATGCCTCACCAGTATAGATATTATTCTGTAAATTTCAATACTCACTCAAGTCGTTATACGACAACTCCGACTACTGGGTTTTATGTATATGGATGCACTTCAGCAAGAGGTGGTTCAAGAAGAACAACAAAGATTACGTATCAAGGTGGAGGAGTTACGCACGAAACTCACGGGACAAGATACACAGGACAAAATAATGCTGTGTATGCTGTTATCGCCGCTTGTCTTGAAGTTTGTGCCAAGTGTTGTAAGGTAGATTATTTTTGGTGTTGTTATAATTATAAAGTCTGGGATGGTCTCGCTTGTGATAATTGTTATATGAGATTTTATTCTATGCAGGAAGTATCAGGGGTTGAGTGTATTCTTGACCCATTTGGTGAAATAAGTTACCTTGCGGTAGCGTATAGTTAAACTCGGAGGAAAAATGATAGCGAGTAAAAAGTCTTTGAAAGAAGCCAAGAATATCCTTTTTGTAGTTACTGGAGGACTTGGTAGAAACATAATGTCTACAGCAGTAGTCAGAAACTTGAAGAAGGCATATCCAGATAAGAAACTTATAGTTGCTTGTGGGATGCCAGATGTCTTCTTGAAAAATCCTAATGTTTACAGGACGTATAATTTAAGTCAACCTGTATTTTTGTATGAGGATTTTATTAGGAACAATAAGACCATAGTAATTCAAGTGGAACCGTATCAGAATTATGATTATGTATACAGAAAAAGACATTTTGTTCAGGTTTGGTGCGAGATGATTGGAATTGGGTGTGATAACATTTATCCAGAGATATTTTTTACAGATACTGAAAAGAAAATGGCGGAGTTGTATTTGCATAAGTTTGATAAAGAGATGGTCTTATTGCAAGGAGAAGGTGGCAAACCCCCGCCGAATAATAGTGAGAAAGAAAGAATAGTGGCACGTTCACTTATGTATAAGAGAAGTCTGCCTACTGAAACGATGCAGAAAATAACTGATAAAATAATAGAAAAAGGATATATGGTTGGTTCTGTAGGAACGGAGAATCAGTTTTATCCGTCAATGGCGGAGAAGATAAATTTTTCTGCCAGAGCGATAATTGCTTTAATTCCCTATGTTGCAGGGGTGATTTCTATAGATAGTTTTTTACAGCACGGTTGTGCAATTTTCAAGAAGAAAGCGACAGTTCTGTGGGGTGGGACAGACCCTAAAGTTTTGGGGTATGAGTTCCACGATAATTTAGTTAGAGAAGTATGTCCTACGCCAAAGTGCCATAGACCGAACAGTTATCTATGGGATTTTGAGACAACAGGACACCCGTGGGATTGTCCGTATGATGACAAGTGTATGAATTTCTCTACGGAGAAAGTAATGAAATCCTTTAATTCATTGACAGGAGGGAAAGATGGAAGAAAAAAAGAAGAACGAGTTGACAAACAAAGAGAAGCAGACGGATGCTCCAAAGGACATAATCCTTACGGACAGCCAGTTAGATGTAAAGATAAAGGACTTAAAGACGGTAAAGGAGGCACTCCACCTGAAGTATCAGCAGGTTAGCGGACAAATTGAGATACTCATAGAGATAAAGCAGAATAGAGGTCTCAAGTAATAAGGAGAAATTATGGAACTTCATACAATAGCACAGTTGGTTGACCAGTATGGAATTGGCGTTGCCTTAACCATAGTAGTCTCGGTAATTATGGTGATGTTAATTAAGTTTGTTTTGAAACAATGGACTGTAATAATGGTGAGTCAGCAAGGAATTTTAGACCAAGCCGCCAAAGAAAGACAAGGTTTCCAGTCAATTCAAGATGGCTATTTATCTACCTTGAAAGATATGGCAGGAGAAATCAGGCATAAGTTCAAGGAAACGGGAGATGCACACAGGTATCAAAGGGACGAACACTTTAAGATGATGGAAAATATGAATACAATGTGTATCAATATCAAACTTGGACAGAAGACTCTTGAAAATGCGGTAGAAGGATTTAAGATGTCACATATATCAAGGGGCAAAGAGAGCGAAATTCAAATCAAAGCACTTGAAACATTGACAAAAAATTGTGACGAAACGTGTAAGGCATTGGTGAAGATGAATGGTAAATAAAAGCGATGTTCAGGATAAATGTAGACTATATAAAATTATCCCAATGGATAAAGATGGCGAGGTATTATCTTGATAAACTTGAACACAGTTTAGGTGAAGCGGTGTTCAGAGAAAAAGGTAAGGAAATTGAAAGGCGGACTGGAGCAGAGCGACGTTCTGGTATAGATAGAAGATTAAGCAATATAGAAGACCCAAATGAGAAAAAATAATGGCTATTATAGATGTGGACAGACATATTCTTTTGGAATTAGCAACCAATTTTCTTAAGATTGAGAAATGTATGCCTTATATACAAAAGGCAATCAAATTGAATGAGCGTAATCAAGCATTGATTGGTCATCTGGTGTCAAATGTAAAAGAAGTTGATACTGGGAAAGGTCAGGAAAGCAAAGGGGGTGACGGAAAAAAATAACTGGACTTTAAGTTTTTGTTATGTTAATGTAATGTAAAAGGAGGTTGGATATGGAAGGTTTATTTGGATTTTTGGGCGTTGAAGGATTAACTTTGTCTGGAGTTGCTATCGTGGCAATTCCTTTTTTAGTTAATCTAATCAAGAAGATTAAGTGGATAGGCAGTAAGTTTGCTCCTATTGTAGCGTTTGTTCTTGGTGCTATCATAGGTGTAATCGGTTATCTGACTGGAATTGTTCCAGACGGGATGACGATGTTTCAAGCGATTGTTTTAGGTTTGACATTAGGCGGAACGTCTACTGGATTATATGATTTGAACAAGAAAGTTATTCTCAACCAGTAAAACCGCAATCGGGGGGAGGACTTCTTGTTTCTCGTCAAAATAAGGTCTTTCCCCCACCCCCAACTATGAATGTATTGAACCAGATAGTTTTTAAAGGAACGAAATTTTATCATAAACATCACGTTAAGATAGAATTCGGTAAGGAAGAAAACAATTGGCAGGTTGTTGTGATTTGGGATGGTCTGAAGTATCCCGATGCCTCAAAGGTGATTTATAGCGGGGATAGTCAGCAGATGGCGGAACAGATTTTCGTTACGGGCTTTCATACGCACTTTGCCGATGATTATATTTGCGATGTATCTGACGAAATGACCAAGAATAATATGTTGATTATGTTTAATCGGGTTGTTGAGTCAATGTTTATGCGAGTTCTTGTAAATCTCGGTTACGACCCGAATGGAAAGTGGGAGATGAAATCTTTTTTCAAGGGGATAGGGGAAGGCAAAGAGGTTGACGAAGTAAATATCACGATGAAACGGTTTGATAAGGATGCGACTGGCGGGTTGCCAGAGCGACCAAAGAGGTTCTAATGGATAAAATTCTATTGATATTGCAGGTTTTGAAGAATGCCTTTTCGGTTCTCGGTTTTTTCTTTAGTCCAGAAATAAGGAAGAAACGGGACAGGAAAGCGGACTGGAAATCGTTTAAGGATTTAGAAAGACAATACAGAGAGGCGTTAGCGAACAAAGACCCGCAGAAAGCGTCTCAAATTGCCAAGCAGATGAAAGAATTAAGGGCAGAATACAAATTCCTTAACAATAAAGGAGGAAAAGATGTTGCGTAGAAAGATAATTCGGGCAGTCCAGAAGAAAGCCGACACGAAAAGACAGAAGATTGATGCCTCTATCGTGTCAAGGGTGGCAAGTCTTACGCTTGATGAAGTCATTAAGTATTTGCGTAGGAAATAGGTCATTCTGTTGTAGTATATATACTACACAGAACAGGGTTAAGAAATCGCTCATATTTGAGTTTTAAGCAATTCCCGTAGGAAGCCATATCTTACCCTTAAAGATAGTAGATTAGACCAGATTAAGCCACTACAAGCAGGAAATAAGGGTAGAAAAGGGGGTATATGTCAATGAAACGATTTTTGATTTTAGGTATTTTTGTTTTTATGTTGAGCGGGTGTTTCGGTGGGACAAAGCCCTATGTTTTGACAGATTCTGAAGTGATGTATTTTATTCCCGCAGGAACGGAATTTGATGCCGTAGTTGAACAAGGCAAGCCCACGCAGAAAGTAGTCAGGGATGAAGACTCTTGGAACGTTGAAGCGGGGACGTTGGCAACTTTGCAAGAAGAAGCGAACGCCAATGTCTTGAGTCCGTAGACTTATGCACACCGTCCAACAACTTATGCAAAGGCAATTAACAGGTTATTAACAGGGTGTTTTGATATAACTGATTTTATATCAATCACCTATGAACTTATCCACAAAAAAGGGGCTACTCTACTGCTATTACTGTTTTTATATAATGTATAGTAGTAGTTGTATATAGGGGAGTATAAGTAGGAATAGATGCCGCACTTTTATCATAACTCTCGGTTATACCAATAGGTTACGACAATTCACAGTTTTTGAACAATTTCCACAGATAGAGGTTATCCACAATTTCCACAGGTTATGCACAGGATGTAGTAGGTAGGCGGAGGAGGCACGCAAGGGGTTGTATGTAGTGCTTTCGGTTTGTTTGTAGTATGAACCTATCTTGTTACAATACGTAGATTTTTTGGCACAATTAAATTTAGATGACCGAAAATAACGGACTTTTTTAATTTATTTTTAAAGGTTTTTCCGTATACGACACGCAATCCGCAATCTATGTTCCGCACTTGGTCAGTAAGCAACGTAAAAAATACTTGGCACTACACACTACCTTGGTTGACGAACTACCCGCAAAATTGGTTTTAAGCATTTTCACTTTTATACCTTGTAACAAATCATTTGACAAATGTTAGCATTATGGTATACTTTACGTATAGAACACAAAAAACAAAAAACTGGAAACAGAAGCATAGCCCGAAGGAGGGTGAGATGAACAGAAAGTTCTATATGGATAACAAGGATAAGTTTCAGAAGAAGGTTCAGCCAGAGGTAAAGTTAGACGATTTCGGTAGGATAGAAAAGCCAAAGGCGAAGTTTGAGTTAGGAGAGCAAGTTTGGTTTGAGGGTAGAAAGTGGGAAGTCGCAGATATAGATAGAAGTCAGTTTAGCGTTGTATATGCTCTATGGATTTTAAAAGGTGGGAAGATAATTGAAGAGTTAAAGGATAGCAGAAGTCTTGGGAAATGGGTGCCAGAAAGACTGTTAGCAAAGGAGGCATAAGATGTATACTCAAGGCGATAGAATAATGTTGACAGAAAAAGAGAAGGCAACTTGGAAACAAGTTTACGCAGAGTTACCTTATATAAAAGGCGAGGGTTTAAGCAGGGCAGATTTGAGAGTTAAGAGGTATTTAGAATTAAGCGAGAATGCCAGTAGACCTAACTTGATGACGTTGTT
>JBHPGU010000032.1:0-16285 GCA_042570265.1 Candidatus Omnitrophota bacterium
CAAAAGCCACTGCAGGAACAACAACTAGATCTATTTTTCTTAAGGGTATACCGCGCCTACGACTATGCTTTGGCTGAGGAATTCCATATGCCCCAACCTCTAGATCGTATCCGCAATCACTGATCAAAGACGGCCTAATTCTTTTTCTACGGCTGTCAGTGACCGGTACCGCTACCTTCTTACCCAATGATATTGCTTTTTCAATCATCCTCAAAGTCTCTACTTCTCCATTAAATGACAAATAAAAAAGTATTATCTTCGCCTTGATAAACTCAGGCAAAGAGAAAAGTTTCTTTTGTATTCTAAAACTTCTTGTAAGTCGCTCTACCTCCTTTTGCCTTTTTAACTTTTTAAGCAGTGCTAGTCTGATATTGTTTTTTGTGGTGTTCATTCTGCTTGCTTCTTCTTGTAATCTTCGATGGCTGAACGTAGTGCTTCCTCTGCAAGCACCGAACAATGCATCTTAATCTTAGGCAATCCTCCTAGGGCCTGCGCAACTGCCTTATTAGAAATCTTTAAAGCTTCTTCTACTGTCTTACCTTTAACCAAGTCCGTAACCATGCTGGAGGTGGCGATAGCCGCACCACAACCAAAGGTCTTAAACTTCGCATCGACTATCTTACCGTCTTTAATCTTTACGTATAGCTTCATCACGTCCCCGCAAATAGGATTACCCACATTGCCTACTCCGTCGGCATCAGCTATTTCTCCTACATTGTGCGGGCTACTAAAGTGCTCTAATACTTTTTTGCTGTATTGTATATTTTCTGGTGTTTCTGGCATAACTACATCTCCTAACTAACAACATCTAAGTTGTATTGACTAAGCTTCTTAGCCCCTTAACACTTACTTCCTGGAATTTGGTGGGGCCGTAAAGATTTTTTGTAATCTCTTGCCTGAATAACGTTCCTTAAATCTCCGACTCTGCTCTTCTCTACTTTTTTCTTATAGATTAATATCCAAGCACAATCTTTTTCTCTGTCCACTTCGCACTTACCATCTTTCTGTCCGCCGCAAGGACCGTTTAATATGCCTTTGGCACAACGTGTGACAGGACAGATGCCTTCAGTCAGATCCAACAGGCAATCACCGCAGCTGGAACATACCTCTTTAAAATTGCCCTTGTCATCTACCGTAGCTGCACAAAGCGTGTCGTTGCCGGAAAATACATCTAAATTCAACCTATCGTTTTCTTTAACGCTCTGCGTTCCTGAACCGCAGCCAAACACCAAAATAGAATCCGACTCTCCTAAGTCCTTTCTATTTTTAGCCATGGCCATCTTAATTTGGGCTGATATACAAGGAGCATCTGGAACAACCCAGCCTGTAACCACCTTGCCGGCTGCCTCCAGCTTACTCTTTACTTCCAGGAGCTGCTCCTCACCCCCTGTCTTACAAGTCGTAGCGCACTCGCCACAACCTACAAGAAAAACACTCTTCTTGTCTTTGAGCAAATCAAGGATTGCATTAAAGTCTTTGTGTTGTGTGATTATCATTTAGTCTCTCTTATTTATCTTTTTGCTTTTTTATTATACAACAACTCTAGCCTTTCTTTAATCTTTTTTTCATATCCGATATCTTGGGGCTCATAGAAGCTTACTTTGCGTTTTGTGTATTTTTGTGCCACAAAGTGCTCGGGATAATCATGCGCATATTTATAACCTTGCCCTCTGCCTAACTTCTCAGCTCCTCGATAGGAAGCATCTTTTAAATATTCAGGAACTTCCTGGACCCTTTCTTGCTCAATCTCTTTCATGGCCTTATCAATACCTAAATAACAGGCATTAGATTTTGGCGCACAGGCAACATAAATCGCGGCTTGGGCTAAAGGGATACGGGCTTCAGGCATGCCCACAAAGTCTGCTACAGTAAAAGCAGCCTGCGCTAAAACTATGGCCATAGGGTCAGCATTGCCCACGTCTTCTGCAGCGCAGATACAGATCCTGCGTGCGATAAACCGCGGGTCTTCGCCAGCATTAAGCATCTTGGCCATCCAGTAGAGCGCTGCATCCGGGTCTGAGCCACGCATAGATTTGATAAAAGCAGATATTGTATCGTAGTGTTCGTCCCCATCGCGGTCATAACGTAATGCTTTCTTCTGAATCGACTCCTGAGCGACTTCTAAATCAAAATCTATAACTCCTTTTTTATTTGGTTTTGTCGTCTCAACGCCAATTTCTAACGCGTTTAACGCACGGCGTGCATCTCCTTCACAGGCACTAGCCAAAAAATCTATGGTCTTATCATCGCACTTGATTTTGCACCTACCAAAGCCCAGCTCTTTATCTTCTAAACTACGGCGCAAAATCGTCTTGATGTCTTCCTTCTTTAATGATTTTAGCTCAAACACTAATGAGCGTGAAAGCAGGGGCGAGGTTAAATAAAAAAACGGGTTGTGGATTGTTGCTCCGATTAAAATAAAGTTGCCGTCCTCTAAATCCGGCATCAACACATCCTGCTGTGCCTTATTAAAGCGGTGAATTTCATCAATAAAAATAATGCTGCGCTCTCCCTGTGTCTTTCTACGCAGGCGCGCCCTCTCAATTGTCCTTCTTAGTTCTTCCACGCCCGACATAACTGCATTAATGCGTTCAAAATGGGCCTTTGTTTTATTGGCTACGATATGGGCGATCGTTGTCTTACCTACCCCTGGCGGCCCATATAGAATCAATGAAGAAACCCTATCTGACTCAATAGCCCGGCGCAGAAGTTTACCCTTACCGATAATGTGTTTTTGCCCCGCAAAACTATCTATATCCGTCGGGCGTATACGCACAGAAAGAGGCCGCTGCGTCCTATTTGTTTCTTTTGTCTCAAATAAATTCATGGAACACCTGTTATCCGCTACTAACCCAAAGACTAAGGCGGATAAAAAAATCCCCGCTCTGAGCCGTTGGCTGGATATTCTGAACCGTTTTCTAAAGTGGGTGCTCTCTTCTATTAACCGCAGTTGAATAGAAAGCCAGAGCTCCCGTTAGTTTAATGTTGGTTCAACAATCATCGGCCACCAACGAGCACCGCAGGGAAATTTTTTCAATCTTGATTTACTAATTGAAGTATAGCACATATGTTTTTTAAATTCAAGATTCAAAACCCTACAACAAGACTATCTAATGCTGATTCCTAATTCTGACTTTAGTCTTCTGGTCATCGCTTGCTGAATCTCGGTGGCCTCTTCATCCGTAAGGGTGCGATCATTCAAGCCCAACTCTAAAGAGATTGTCAGGCCTATGCAACCGCGAGCAATCTGTTCTCCCTTATAAATATCAACCAAATTAATCTCTCTTAAATAACCTCCTGCTTCTTGTCTAATTATATCCGCTATTTCCTCATAACCTATTGAATTCTTTACTATCAAACTCAAATCCCTTATCATCGATGGAAAAACTACTAAAGGCGAAAATTTCTTCTTGTCCGCCTCGCACTTACACAACTCTTCAACACATACCTCGGCATAAAAAACAGGCGATATGCTCTTTATGCCAAAGTTTAATAAAATACGTTTATCTATCCTGCCTAACTCCCCTATCTCTCTTCCTTGACAGATTATTCTCGCTGCTTCTCCTTTTGAAAACACGCCGTTATTGTCCGGCGATGAACACTTTGCTTCTCCAAACCCTAACTGCTCAATTAAGCACTGCACATATCCTTTTACAGCAAAAAAATCAACTTCCTTCTTTATCTGCCAATCATCTATAATTTTTCCTGTAGCGATTAATCCCAAGGACATAGTCTCTCTGTTGTCACTTGAAAAGACATGGCCCAGCTCGAACAACCTTAAATCTAAATTCTTGTGGTTTAAGTTATAGGCTAGGCAATTTAACAATCCAGCAACGAGCATCGGCCTTAAACACTCCTGTCCGCTGCTCAAAGGATTGACCAATCTCGCATATTCACTTCCTGTACCAGTAGCCTCAATCATATCTTTACTAATAAGGCTGTAATTTATGACCTCGTTAAAACCTAATGCACACAGAACTCCTCGTGCGGGTTCTTTAATCGCCTCTGTAGCAAGATTTTGTATGGCCGCAGAGCGGATCGCCGGTAAGGTTGACGGAACTTTGCTGTATCCATATATACGAGCTATCTCTTCTATCAAGTCTTCTTCTATCTTAATATCTCGGCGCAGGCGCGGGACAGAAACCAGAACTTGCGTCTTACCCGAAGACTTGCAGGAAAATCCTAAAGAACTGAATATATTTTTAGCCTTGTCAGCGCTCACTTCAAAAGCAAGGATCTTCTTCGCCTTTAGGCAATCGAATTTGATTTTTTGAACTTTATACTTAATTTTTGTGCCGGATTCTTTTTCATCTACAAACTTTCCTCCAGCAACTTCACAGATTAATTCAATAGCCCTGTCTTGAGAGATCTTCACTCTGTCAAAATCTACTTGTCGTTCAAAACGATACGAGGACTCACTAGATAATCCTAATTCGCGAGAGCCTCTACGGACTAAGATAGGGTCAAAGTAAGCACTCTCTAATAAAATATGTTTTGTGGAAGAATCTACTTCGCTTAACTTATCCCCCATAATACCACCTATGGCGATAGCCTTGTTTTTATCGCTTATTACCAAAATGTTTTCGCTTAAAGTCTTCTCTTCGCCGTCGATTGTAAGAATCTTTTCTGACTTCTTGGCTCGGCGCACAATAATCCTATCTATAATCTTTTCGTAATCAAAGGCATGCAGAGGTTGGCCATATTCTAACAGGCAGTAGTTTGTGATATCCACAACGTTGTTTACTGAACGGATGCCTAGTGACTCTATGCGGTTGCGAAGCCAGGTTGGAGAAGGCCCAATTTTAACATCGGTGATTAAACAGCCTCTATAATATGGACAGCCTTTCTTGTCTTGGATACTGATGAAGTTGGACTTTAAAGAAAGTTTTGTTGCAGGGTTCTTTTTAGGCTTGGGTGCCTTGATTTTTAACTTTGAATTTGATATGGCCGCGACCTCTTGAGCAATGCCTAAGACGCTCAAACAGTCCGGCCTATTAGCGGTAATCTCTATTTCGAATACAACGTCTTTATTGATTACTTCTTGCGCAGCTACTTCCAGGCCAGCCATAGTAAGCCTATCCGCCAACGCCTTTGGGCTTAGCTTAACACTCACATAATCTTTTAACCAACTATAGGAAACTTTCATATTAGAACTGATTCAAAAACTTTAAATCATTCTCGAAAAATATTCTTATATCATCTATGCCGTACTTCAACATGGTGATTCTTTCTACGCCCATGCCAAAAGCAAAACCTGTATATTCTTTTTTAGCATAACCCACGGATTTAAATACGTGCGGGTGGATCATGCCGCATCCTAGGATCTCCAACCAACCATTACCCTTACAAACTGAACAGGTCTTCTTTTTTTCCTTGGACCTGCCGGTGCCGCCGCAAATAATACAGGAGATATCCACTTCCGCAGATGGCTCAGTAAAGGGAAAAAAGTGCGGCCTGAATCTCATGCGCGTACGGGAGCCAAACATCTCTCTGCTAAATTCCTCCAAAACACCTTTTAGGTCGGAGAACTTGACGTCTTTATCGACCAGGAATCCTTCCGCCTGATGAAACATAAAAGAGTGCGAGGCATCTGTGGCATCCGGACGATACACCTTGCCCGGAACGATAGTGGCTACCGGAGGCTTGCACTGCTGCATGACCCTGATTTGGGCTGGTGAAGTGTGGCTGCGTAGCAATAATGGCTTCTTGGTGTCCAGATAGAAAGTATCGAATGCGTCTCGCGAAGGGTGATCTAGAGGTATATTCAGGGCTTGAAAATTATTATATTCGCTCTCCATCTCCGGTCCTTCAAATAATTTAAATCCTAGAGATATGAATATACGACAAATCTCATCCATGACTTGCGTCAAGGGGTGCTTTTTGCCAATAGCTCTGACTGTACCAGGAAGGGTAATATCGATTAAGCGATCTTTTTGAAGGGTAATCTCTCGACTGAAAACGGTACGTTTTGAATCGGCGAGATTTTTAAGTTTATTCTTTAAAGAGTTTAGTATGCGTCCGGCTTCTGGGCGTTCCTCTGCGGGCAGAGTTGAGATCTTAGAAATCAACTCTGTGACTACGCCTTTTCTACCTAAATATTTTACGCAGAACGCCTCTAGTAATTCAATGGAACCAATAGGCTCAAATTCTTTTAGTGCGGCCTCTTCAACGTCTTTATAATATATAGACATACCATTATTCCCGTAAGAAAAATTAGGATGTTAACTTTTTTAGGGTCGTGAGACAACAACTTTTCTCTCCCGACTTCTGTAACTACTATGCTTTCGGCATGAATATCTGTGTCTCCGCCGTGTACAGAACAGTGTGAATTAAATACGCCTTCTATCTTAACCTGATCGCCTATTACTGCATGCCTACCTAAAAACTGTACCTGGCTTGCAATTCCTACAGGCGCCCAAACGCCAATGCTAAGAGTGCCATCATTTACATTAAACCAGGCAAAGTCGCCCCTCTTCATCAGATGCCCGATAGCTTCACCCTCGACGACAACTCGCTGGCCGTTGTAGAGAGTGCCTTCATTGATTAAATCGGCTACCTGCGTTGGCTCGGCAAAAGCAGCCAGGACGAAGGCCAGGAAACAAATTAAAACAGCTACATAGAATTTTGAATAACCCATCGTGTTTATTTTCCCTTTAACCAAGAGATAAAAAAGCCTATTAATACAAATACAGCGATAAACTCTAATCTGCCGACCCACATCTGAAAAATATAGGTAATCTTAAGCAGCGCCGGCATGGACGGTTGAGTAATGCCCATAGACAATCCCACATTGGCTGAAGCAGATACGGACTCAAACAGCGACGCAGTAAACGAATAGCCAAAAAATACCCCTATCAACGCGCCAAACAGATACAACGCGATAAAGGCAAAACTTATCATCAGTATATTTTTGACCTGCTTGTCACCTATGGTATTTTCTTTTATATGGTGAAACTTTTCTACCACTACCGTGGAGTCAGAAAACATCAGCCTTTTTATCTCGGCGCGGAATGCCTTAAAGATCAGGCTGATGCGCATCATCTTGATTGCGCCGGTTGTGGAACCTACACACCCGCCTAAACTCATGGCGATAATTATGGCTATAATAGACAACGGGTTCCACATAGAACCAAACTGCTGCGCGTACATAGTAGAATAGCCCGTGCCGGTATGAGCCGAAAACAGGTGGAAGAATCCTTTACGGAACAACACACTGCCGCCATCGTAGATTTTATCATGGGACAATCCTATCAAGACCACGGTAAAGAGCACAATAATGCTGATAAAGAACATGCGCAGCTCTATATCCTTGAAAAGGACTTTTCTATTCCCAGTCCATAAGGCATAGTGCACTGAAAAACTTATGGCTCCCCATAACATGACTATCATACACACCAGCTCCACAAAAAATGAGTGGTAGTACATAATGTTCTGGGCCTGCGGTGTAAATCCTCCGGTGTCAAAGGCAGCCATAAAAATACAGATGCCTTGAAATATAGAATCAATCCAAGGCATGCCGGATACTTTCATGGATATTGCCAGGGCGATGCTGCCCAAAACTAAATACACAGAGCTAACTAACCAGATAAACCGGGCTGTCTGGAGTAAATTCGGCAGGATCCTCTCTTCTCTGCCTTCACCCATATATAAAGAATACGAACCTTTGGTAACGCCTGTTAAAAAAGATAAGACGATAATGACGATCCCCTGGCCGCCTATAAACATAATCAAGTGCCGCCAGAAGTTACAACTGTAAGACAAGTGGTCTATGTCTTGTACGAGCACTAATCCCGTCGTGGCAAATCCGGACATAGAGTCAAAACAAGCATCTAAGAATGAAAACCAGTGGCCGCTAAGCCACATAGGTATAGCGCCTAAAAACATAGCCACTATCCAGGATAGAGCCACAACCACCATGCCGTGCATCCAGCCTAAGTTCTTTTCTTGTTTGGAAAGCTTGCACAAAAAGGTCAAGCTTAAGCCTAAGCACATGGCAAAAACAAAGCTGATGCTAAAATCACACAAGGCATCCGGTTCTTTAAACAGCAGGGCGGTCAACATAGGAAATAAAAACCAGAACCCCAGGCCCAGAATGATCTCGCCTATATAAAAACCGATAATCCTTAAATCTTTTAGTTGCGGCTTAAAAATCATCTGATCACCCACGCGGAAAACATGCACAGAACATAGATCACGCCTATTAAAAATAGGGCCAGGCCTATTTCCATTAGGATCCCCATAATAGCAAAATATATATTTTTGAAAAACATCGGCATTACGGTGAGGCTATATCTTGCCCAGCAGAGCATTGAGCAGTTGTTGTTCGTTTTCTATCTTCGTCAAAGCAATGACATCATCCTGCGCCTGCAACATAGTGTTACCTTTGGGTACTATAACGTCATTACCTCTAATAACAGAAACCAGAACTGAATCTTCTGGCAGAACAACATTCTGCAGCTCCTTATTGATAACTGGAGACTCTTCGGGTAAGTCGACCCTTACAATGGCAAGCTTGCCCCTCTTAAAACTCATTAAGTTTACGAAATCACTAAACGATACTTCCTCTTCGATGATCTTGGCAATAATTGAGGTATCATCTACAGGAATATCCACGCCTAGCTCCGAGAATGTATACTCATTATCCGGATCATTGACTCTGGCCACCGTCCTCTTGACTTTAAATTTTTCTTTGGCTATCTGACAAATCACTAAATTATCCTCATCAGCTCCGGTAACAGCAGCGACTACTTCTGCGCGATCAATCTTGGCTTCTTCCAAAATAAGCGGCTCACAGCCGTCTCCATAGACGACTACGACATCTGTCAATTCTCCGGCCAACTGGTCGCAGAGCTCCCTGTCCTTTTCGATCAATACTACCGTATGCTTATCTTGCGATAAGCGCTTTGCCAAAGAATGACCTACTTTACCGCCACCGACTATAATTATATGCATGGTTTTACAGCTCCTATGCCTAATTCTTTTTTGACCTTGTTAAGACTTTGAATTTTCGCAACTCCTATCAGCCTATCGCCTAGTTCTAGTTTATTTGTAGAGTCTGGTATGGTCACCCGTTTATTCTTTTTAATAAAAGTAACCACCATAAACTCCGAAGGCATATTTATTTCACCAATGGTCTTATCTTGTATCTTGGTATTAACCTCGACCTCTAATATACCTACCTCTCCGGACTCGAGCAGATAACTAGAAAAAAGCTCCTCTATTATCTTATTTCGTATCATCGCCGCAAACAACACTGTACCGCTGATAATGCTCAGGCCTAAAGATTTGTATATTTCAGCCCGATGTGGATCATATATGCGCGCGATTACCTTAGGCACCTTGAATATCTTTTTGGCGACCTGGGAAGATATGATGTTGGTATTGTCGCCATTGGTAACGCTGCAAAAGGCTGTAGCCTTTTCAATCCCCGCTTCCTTGAGCAATTTTATATCAAACGCATTGCCAACTAACGTCAGACCGTTGAATTTTTTTCCTAAACGACTAAAAGAACTGGGATTCTTATCCACAACTACAACATTATGCCCTTCGTTGGATAAAAGCATGGCTAACTCGGAGCCTACTCGACCACAACCAGCGATAATAACATACATGGTTTAATCTCCTACTTGTTTACGAATTCAACGATCTTCTTAAAAGTCTTGGGGTCGTCGAAAGCTATGTCCGCTAATATTTTACGATCTAAAGCAACCTTAGCGTTCTTTAGCTTGTTAATGAACCGGCTATAGGTTATGCCCGCATCTCTACAGGCAGCATTGATGCGGCTTATCCACAGCTGTCGGAAGTCTCGTTTTTTTACGCGTCTATCGCGATAAGCATATCTTAGGCTGCGTGCGGTGGACTCCTTGGCCATTCTATACCATCTACGGCGAGCACCGAATTGACCCTTTGCTAACTTTAATACCTTCTTCTTTCTTGCGCGTGTGCGTACACTATGTTTGACTCTAGCCATAAGGCATCAACCTCCTTAAACTCTTTACATCTTTAGAGCTAACTAAAGCCGTACCTCTCAAGCGCCTTTTACGCTTGCGGCTCTTTTTACCTAATATGTGGCCTTTGTTAGCACGGGCCCTTTTAATCTTGCCCTTACCAGTCTTTTTGAAGCGTTTTGCTACAGAACGATTTGTTTTAAGCATAGTATATCTCCATTTGAACTCTTAGGTTTCTATTCTTTATGTCTATAATCTATATGTTTGCCTATTTGTGCGGCGCAATAACCATAGAAAGAACTCTTCCTTCGCGCCCAGGCGGTTTTTCGATTACACCTTTCTCCCGAGAGTCTTGTATAAACCTATCTATAACGCGCCGACCCAATTCCTGATGAGCCATTTCCCGACCACGAAAGAATAAATTGACCTTTACCTTGTTACCTTTATCTAAAAAGCTATGGACGTGTTTTAACTTCACCTGGTAATCATGCTCTGCGATCTTTGGCTTTACGCGAATCTCTTTCAACTTAATAAATGTCTGGTGTTTCTTGGCCTGTCGTTCCTTTTTTTCCTGCTCATATTTAAATTTAGCAAAGTCCATGATGCGACACACAGGCGGCTGAGCCTGAGAAGCAACCTCTACCAAATCAAGCTCTTGTTGTTTAGATATCTCTATAGCCTTGATAAACACGCTATGATAAGATACTTGCGAATCGCGAAACTTTGCGCTCAGTGTATTTATCTCTCTCTGCATCTCTTGAGTAATAAAATCTAGGATCTTCCCCAAGGAGCCATTTTGCTTGATTGTTTTTCTAAATGTCTTTACGTGAAACTCTAGGCGCACAATCTCTTCCTCAACGTTATAATTCTTAAGAAACTCTTTTAATCCGTCGCTATCCAGCTTTGTTTTTTGTGCATTGATTATACTGGCTAACCTCTTCTTAATCAATTTTAATTTTTTATCGATACTCTGTGTACGCTTTAGTAGGTCTTGACATATAGCCCAGCCTTCTTTTTTGCGCAACGCTATGAGGCTATTGAGCACCTTGTATATGGTTTTATTAAAAAGCGATATAAAATTCTTATTCGAATAGTCTGTGCTCTTCTTAAAATAAATCACCTCAGGTAGATCTATGATATCTCTTAATCCGATATCCTGTTTAATTTTTAGGTAGCGGCTGATGCTCTTTATCAATTTAGAGTATTCATCTAGGAGCTCTTTGTTCAAAACCGGTTCTCGGCTGTAAGCCTCAAGGCTAACCAACTGGAAAGTCACCCTGCCTCTGCGCAAGCACTTGGACAGCTCTTTCTTTATCTTGGACTCTAGGCTTAAAAGCCCATCGGGTAGGCTGATAACAAAATCCAGAAATTTATGGTTGACCGACCTTATGCTCACCGCATACTTCTTGCCTCTGTAAGAAAAACTGCCCGTACCAAAACCGGTCATGCCTCTAATCATACCCACACCTTCATTCTCACGGACGACTCAATTTTTTCTTGAGTAGGATATAAATCCACAATAATCTCATCCGGGGAAAACCACATCTTGATCTCCCGTTCTGCATCTTCCGGATTAGCAGAGCAGTGAATTGCATTTTCATATATCCCTAGGCTTGTAATTCTGCCATATGAACCACGAATGCTAGTCGAATCTGCCTCTTCGGGGTTCGTCGCACCAGCCAACTCTCTTACTTTTTGTATGGCTGAAGTTCCCCAATAAATTAAGGCCATCACCTTCTTCCGCTTGTGTAACTCGCCGGTCAAATACTTGATTATTTCTTCAAAGTATGGTTCATCCTTTAGGTGCCGGTAGTGCTCGACAGCTAATTCTCTTGTGGGCCTGACCATCCTGGCAGCCACAATTTCTAGCTTGGTCTCAGAAAGCCGAGTTAAAATATTGCCCGTTAGGGATTTCACTAGTCCGTCGGGCTTTATTAAAATAAACGTGGCCTCGTTTTTAACCATTTAAGCTTCTCCTTTATTGTTTTATACTAAATTTATGATTTCTTTTTAAGTATGTTGATTATGCGCTCCAAATCCTGTGGCGAATAAAACTCTATTACTATTCTGCCTCTTTTCTTATGCGCCATTATGCGCACCTTAGTTCCTACCACCAACTGCAGTATTCTTTCGTAGTTTAAAATATAAGGGTCTGCTGTGCGCGCAGTAGTCGCCTTGCGCTTTCTTTGCGGCAGAGCAATATTGACTTTATTCTCTAACTCCCTGACCGACAATGAGTTAGCAATAATTAATTGACATAGTTTACGTTGTTTTTTGACGTCGTCTGTCGCTAAAAGCACCTTGGCATGCCCTAATGATATCTCGCCTTTCGCCAGAAACTTTTGTATGTCCACGGGCAATTTTAACAACCGCAAAATATTAGACACTGTGGCCTTATCTTTTCCCAACGCCTTTGCAATATTGTCCTGACTAAAATTAAAATTAGACAGTAGCTTCTGAAAGGCGTGTGCTTCTTCTACAGGATTCAGGCCTTCTCTTTGTATATTCTCAATCAAAGATATAACTAAGGCTTCTTCATCATTGACGTCTTTAACAATAACTGGGACCTTCTCTAATTTGAGCGCCTTAGCCGCTCTAAACCGCCTCTCTCCGGCGATGATTTCAAAACCAGGGCCGATCTTCCTGACTAAAATAGGCTGCAGCAGCCCTTTTTCCTTAACGGACGAAATCAGATCTTTAAGCTTGGAATCATTGAAATCTTCTCGTGGCTGAAACTTTCCCGCCGAGACCTTGCTCGTCTCTAAATAAAGGATCCCTCCTTTTATCTTTGTAGGATCTGCTTCTTTAAAAAGCGGCACTGGCTTTTTATAAGTCTGCGCCTGCTTATCTCCGATCAAGGCTGCTAATCCCTTCCCTAAGGCTCTCTTCTCCATTTCTGTTCTCCTTAAATAAATTTACCTTGCCCGGGTTAAACCCAAGCCCTAGAATTAATTAACTGTTTCTAATTTTTCAGGTTGACTAGTAAAATTGGATACAATTTCCTTAGCCAGTTCATCATACTTTACCGCTCCAATAGATGAGCGGTCGTATATATGTATAGGCTTACCAAATCCCGGGGCTTCGGACAAACGAATGCTGCGAGGGATTATCGTCCTAAAAACCTTATCTTTAAAAAATGCTCTGGTTTCATTGATTACTTCAGCCGTCAGGTTGGTTCTAAAATCGGCCATTGTCAGAAGCACTCCTTCGATCGCCAGCCCGGGGTTAAATTTCTCCTTAACCAAATTTATCGTTTTTAATAACTGACCCAACCCCTCTAAGGCAAAGTATTCACATTGAACCGGTATAAGAACCGAGTCCCCAGCGATTAGCGCATTTAGAGTTAGCAATCCCGATGAAGGCGGCGAATCAATAAGTACGTATTCGTAATTATGTCTAATCGAATCGATTACCTGTAAAAGGCGCCTCTCTCTCTGATCTAAATTTGCCAATTCTAATTCTGCGCCTATAAGGTGAATATCGGCAGGAACTACTTGAAGGTTTTTGTCACAACTATCTATTAATAAAGAGGTTACATCCACATCATTGATTAGTGCATCATATATGGTGCCTTGCAGATTATTCTTATCTATACCCAGACCGCTCGTGCTATTTCCTTGCGGATCTAGATCAATAAGTAGAACCCTCTTCCCTTGTAATGATAAGTACACAGACAGGTTGATAGCTGTTGTTGTCTTGCCAGTACCACCCTTCTGATTACAAATTGCAATTACTCTAGCCATAGTTACTTAGTTTCCACGTGGAAACTAACAGAATTTATGACAGATTCAGTTTCCACGTGGAAACTGAATCTTTAGATTATTGTAACTTTAACTGTTGCTTGCGTCAAGTATTTTTATTCTTTAGCGCTGCCCGAATCTTTGCCAGCTTAGCCCCTTCCATCCCGAACAAACCCTTCTTTTCTTCTGAGAGAACAGAGACCTCTATGTCTTCCCGGGCAACTTTCAAAATTTCCAGGGCCTTTTCAATAGCCTCGTGTACAGTTTTAGCTTCTACTTCTATCGGTCCCATAATATAATTTTATGCTGTTTGAACTGCTGGCCTACCAATAACTTTGACTTGGAATATCAACATTGTAACACTATTCACTGACCAATACAAGACTAATCCAGCTGGCATGTGATAGAATATTATACCAAAAAACACAGCCATAAACAAGCTCATCATCTTCTGCTGCTGGGCTGAAGAGCCAGATTTAGGCTGTTTAGCGCTAGTCAGCTTCTGTTGCAAAAGCATAGTTCCAATCATTATTAATGGCAGTAAATTAAATTCATTCCCTATTACGGGGAAGCTCCTAGGCAACATAAACAGCCTGTCAGGCTCAGACAGGTCCTTTATCCAAAGGAAATTCGCCCCTTTTAAATCGATAAAACGCATTAAGGTCTGGTATAAAGCAAAGAAAATGGGCATCTGTAAGAACATCGGTAGACAGCCCCCTAAGGGGTTGATCTTCTTATCTTTATACAGCTCCATAACCTCTTTATTCATCTTTTGAGGACTATCCTTGTATTTTGCCTTTAACGCTTCTACTATGGGTTGCATCTCCTGCATCCTCTTCATAGATTTGAAGCTTTTGACACTTAGTGGTGACATAACTAAGAATACCAATAAACTGAACAGTATTATGGTCACGCCCCAATTCTTGCTAATTTTATAGAGCGTCTTAAGTGCTCCCAGCAATATATTAGCCAAAGAATCTAAAGCTCCAAAACTGACAATCCCCTCAGCTCCTACGCCAAGCTTTTCGATTAATTCAGGCTTTTGTGGCCCAATATACAAATAATAAGCATGTTTTACGCGCCCACCAGGCAATAGTTCGAACTGCGGCACATTTAATAAATAGCTTGTCGCCTTATCAGTTTTGCTTTTCGAAAGGCCTCCGGTTTCTTGCATGGGCCTTACGATTACACAGAAATATCTATCTCTGATACCCGCCCACTGGATAGTGTCGTTGACAGCCTTAGGATTAAATTTCAAAAAGTTGCTGCGCACTGTCTGGTTCGGCATAGACACTGCACACTCTAAATAGCGTTGGTCAATTGGGTTCTTCCTGATCGTCTCCTCATCCATTGACCCCAAATTAACAGAATATTGAACATATCTATTTGTTTCAGAACGACTTATAAACTCTATGTCCATTTCCACTATATAGGGATCATCGGTAAATTTGTAGTCCTTCTTAATTTCAAATCCCCTGGCTTCATCAATATAACCCATTGATATGCCAGAAGTTACGTTATATTTAGTAAACATAACCCCTTGCCACTCAGCCAAAAGCCCCATATTATTCTGAGACAAGACAGACTCGTACTTATTGACCTCGCCCTCTTTAATGCCTGTTCCCATTGGGCTTATAGAGAGAAATAGCTCTTCGTTTTGCAAAACTTCCAAATCCGAAGACGCCAATTCCTGATCTTCAACAATTATATCTTGCTGTGGGACAATGGGTTGGAAACTACTCTCTACCTGGGGAGTGGTCGCGACAACACCAGTTTCTTCAATTGGCTTATCCCGCAACGGGGGAGGGCTTAATTTAGAAGCTACTCCCGAATAGAGCATAAGAACCAAAACAGATAAAATAATAGCTAAGAAGAGACGTTTTTCCATATGTTATTATTTAGCTACTGGGTCAAAGCCTCCGCCAGAAAGCGGATGGCAGCGCAGTAATCTGGATAAACCCTTTAGCATTCCCCGAAAAAGACCGTGGGCAACTATGGCCTCCTGGAAATATTGGGAACATGTAGGATGGAATCTACAGTGGTTGCCAAGAAGGGGAGAGAGACTCGAGTGATAAAATGCAATTATCTTAATAATCATATTTTTAAGCATTTTCTTTTAATAAACTTCAGACGGTGAGCTTTGCTCTGCCTTTTCTACGTCTGCGCTGCAAGACGTTCCTGCCGTTAGCTGTGCGCATTCTCCGACGGAATCCATGTTTTCTCTTGCCTACAATATGTGTTGGTGTCTTGAGATTCTTCTTCATGGTTTAGAGATTATAACACACGAGGCTTGATAGTCAAGAAAAATTACACCTGTACAATTAAGGCTAACTAATGCAAAGAATTTTATCAGGAAGTTAACTGCTTGCAAAATAAAGGGATCTTAGCTTGCCTAATATTTTGCTTGCAATAAATTGTTTCTTTGTTATAATGTCTAAGCTCACAACAAAATTCAACTAAAAATATTTTTGGTTTGGGTGGAATTTGCGACAAAAAGAATGAACTATCCTGTCCTTGTGGAAAAGCTGTTGATATTGTGAATAACCTTTATAAATTGCGTAGTCAACGCTACCTTTTAATTTCTTGCCTATGAAAGCT
>JBHPGU010000033.1:0-15812 GCA_042570265.1 Candidatus Omnitrophota bacterium
GACTTCTCAATGACCTTTGTACGTAGTTTTGACCGGCCGCAATAAATGGCTGCGGTAAGTCCTGCAGGACCGGCTCCAATTATGATGACGTCATACATTTTTTGCTCCTTCAATGAGCACGTGACTTACAAAGCGTCAGCGCCCTGCTAAATTGGAACAATTTAACAGGATTAGTCCCCGAAATTTCTCAAGAAGAAATTTCAGGAGAAATGTAAGTCGCTGTGCGAATTAAACCCTTGACATTTTTCTTTTGGAAAATTATCAAGCAACTTCTTTATTGTTGTTTTTCTAGTTCTTCCGTTTTTAAACTTCATTTCTAACCTAAAAGCTTCGGAACGCGATTCACATTCCTTATAAAACAATAACTCAAGTGGCCGTTTATTTCTAGTCGATTTTACTCTACCTTTTAAGTGATCATTTAGTCGATTACTCAGACTATTCATACTACCATAATACTTAGTACTGTCCCTACATTCTAGAATATAAAAATAATACTTTTGAATCATGAGAAAAATGTCAAGGGTCAAATTCAGCCAGCAAACTTAGCTTCACATCGTTCGCTAAGTTTGGGCTTCATTTGATACGATGTCCGCGCAAAAGGGAACGCACAAACACTCTTGAATCCTAAATCATATGCTAATTCTTGCCAAAATTTAAATTCTTCTGGCGTGTAAAATTTCTCTACTGGATATTGGTTTAGAGATGGACGAAGATACTGGCCCAAAACTAACATATCACAATCAACGCCACGCAAATCAATCAAGGCGAGCCTTAAATCGCTTTGCCTCTCGCCTAAGCCCACCATAATTGATGACTTTGTTATTTGGTTGGGATTAAGCAATTTTATATTTCTTAGCAACTCTAAAGAACGACTGTAATCTGCCTTATCTCGAACCAAAGGGAATATTTTTCTTACTGTCTCTAAGTTGTGGGCTATTATTTCTGGGTTCTTCTCAACCACTAACCCTAAAGATTTCTGGCAACCCATGAAATCAGGTATTAACACCTCGACTTTGATATTAGAATTTTGTCTTCTTATTGCGTCTATGGTATTGGCGAAATGCTTAGCTCCACCGTCGGATAAATCATCGCGTGTCACAGAAGTAACAACCACATGCTCTAAGCTGTAATGCTTGACCGCCTGCGCTATTCTATCGGCCTCATCACTATCTATAGACAAAAATTGACCTCCCTGTTTATAGTGATCGACATTGCAGAATTTACAATTCCTAGTACACTGGTCGCCAAGGATCAAGAACGTGGCGTGTCTCCTAGAAAAACAATCTGAACTATTAGGGCACTTTGCGCTATGACATATGGTATTAAGTTTAAATTTTTCCTTTAGGGAAACAGAAAATTGCAGGACTTCTTTTGAGGGCAACTTCTGCCTAAGCCAGGCGGGTAGTCTATTATCCATTTACTCTTGTTGGTCTTGGATGAATTTACTGATTGAGCGATCGTATGTGCTCTCAGCACTATCAGAAAAGTAACAGGCAGGAAGCTGGTTGTTCTTCCTATGGTAAAGGATACATTCGCAACAAGTACCTTTGCGAGAACACGGTTCATAGCTACAATTACAATTTTTCAAATTAATATCTTTATTATTACAATCCTTCATCTCTACCCCTTATTTCTTACGCAGTTTTTTAAATTTCTTGCGTATCGCAATCTTTTTCACAAAATTTGCATAATCAACGATGAGTTTGCCCTTAAGATGGTCTATTTCATGTTGCAGGGCCACAGAAAATAAGTCATCCGCCCAAAAATCTATTCTTTTATTCAATTCATTTATCCCCTCGACAAAGATACGCTTGGGCCTCTTTACCTTTACGGAAACACCAGGAAAACTTAAACACCCCTCTTCCCTAACAGCCGAGCCTTGCTTCTTTTTGATTTTAGGATTAAATATTTTGAATAATCCTTTGCCGATATCTATTATTATTAACTGCTTATTTATTCCCACTTGCGGAGCAGCAAGGCCAATGCCTCCATTTAAGTACATGATCTCGACCATTTTATCGATAAGGGCTTTCTCCTCCTTACCAACTGACTTTACGGGCTTGGACTTCTTCCTAAGGGCCTTATCTCCGTAAATATGAATTTTTAATTCTGTTTCTTTCATCGACTTTGACAATCCTCATTTTTGCCTTCTTTAGCTCTTTATCGTCTACTAATCCATAACAAAGAACTATCAGCCTGTCGCCAACTTGACCAGATCTTGCTGCCGGGCCGTTTAAACACACCACCCCTGAGCCTTTTTTCGATTTGATGGCATAAGTCTCCAGCCTTGCTCCATTGTTGAGATTTAAAACCTCTACTTTTTCATGAGGCACAATCCCAGCCGCCTCCATGATCTTGGCATCCAGGGTAATACTGCCTTCATAGTAAAGTTCAGCCTTGGTGACTCTTAAGCCGCGAATCTTTGATTTACAAAAAATATGAAGCATCTTTCATTCTCCTTTAAATACTTCCAAAATTAGAATAAACAACATTTGGTTCATCTCTTTTTGCTTCCCATTATCTTATAGGTTTCATGAGCAATCATCAATTCTTCTTTTGTATGGATAACAAAAAACTTTACATTTAATTTCTTAAGAAAAGAAAGTAATCCGCCATAGGAGATCATCTTTCTTATTTCTACATTTTCTCCGATACCAGCGGTAAAGACTACTGCATCCACGCCGCCCATAACTGCCATGTAAGAACCGATATATTTCCTAATGCTGTAAGCAAATAACCTTAGGGCGATTCTGGCTCTCTTGTTGCCCTTCTTTGCAGCCCTGTTTAAAACACGCATATCATTGCTTACCCCGGAAACACCTTTGAGTCCGCTCTGATTATTGAGTATCTCCTGCATCTCCTGCGGAAGCAGCTTTTCTCTCTGCATAATATATAAAACGGCTGCCGGATCTATGTCTCCGGAACGAGTACCCATTACCAACCCTGCTAAAGGCGTAAAACCCATACTCGTATCTAGGGACTTTCCATACTTAACTGCGCAAATGCTACAACCATTTCCTAAATGACAAGTGATCAGTTTTAGCCTATGCAGCGACCTTCCGAGTTTTTTGGCGGCTTCTCTGGCAACATACTGGTGGCTCATGCCGTGAAAACCAAACTTCCTCAAATTATACTTCCTGTAATATTTATGAGGAATCGCGTATAGATGTGCGCGCGGCGGGATGGTCTGATGAAAGGCGGTATCAAAAACAGCGACTTGACGCACACTAGACAATAACTCCTTACATGCTTCAATACCCGCTAAGTTAGCTGGGTTGTGTAAAGGAGCGAGCTTTATGCAATTCTTGATCTTGCTAATAACATCACTGGTTATTGCTGTGGGCTTTCTGAAATACTCACCACCGTGAACTACTCGGTGGCCAATAGCATTGATATTCCTATATGAAAAGTTCTTCTGCGCTAAAACACCTAAGACCTTCTTAATTGCCTGCTTATGATTTCTTATAGGCGAATCTTTCTGCCCTATGCACTCCAAAAGCCCACTGGTAATTAAGGCGAAATCTTTCTCGTTATCAATCCAAATAACCCTAAACAGGCTATACTTCAGCGAGGAACTTCCACAGTTCAATACCAATATCATTAATTCTTTCTGCTGTTTATTAACCATGTGCTTTTTGTGCCCTAATAGCAGTTGCAGCTACGCAATCGATTACGTCTTGTGCGCTACAGCCCCTGGATAAATCACTACACGGAAAATTAAGTCCTTGTAGAATAGGGCCTATGGCCCTGGAACCAGTAAGCCGCTCTACTAGCTTATAAGAGATATTTCCTGACTCTAAGTTAGGAAAGATGAGAATATTGGCTTTGCCGGCAATTACCCCTTCAGGATCCTTAATCTTTGCCACTTCTGGAACAAGGGCCGCATCTACCTGCAACTCGCCATCGATAATTAAATCCGGTGCTATCTGCCTTGCTAAGGCTGTGGCCTCTTTAATCTTCTCAACAAATCTTCCCGCAGCAGAGTTTTTAGTAGAGTAACTAAGCATAGCCACTCGAGGAGTAATATCTAATAACTTCTTGGCTAGCTCTGAAGCGCAAACAGCTATATTGGCCAACTGCCTTGGGGAAGGATCTGGTATTATTCCACAATCAGCAAACAACAAGATGCCTTTTTCACCAAAAGGACAATTAGGAACTAACATAATAAAACAACTCGACATAACTGAGTATTTCTTATCTAAACCTAAACATTGGAATGACGCTCTGGCTACATCCGCTGTGGTATGCGCAGCACCGGCGACAAAGCCATCGGCTAACCCCTGTTTAACCATCAAGGCAGCGTAAAATAACGGATCAGACACTATCATATGGGCTTCTTCTTGAGACATGCCCTTATGCTGCCTCATGGCAAAATATGAATCAGCGTACTCCTTCAATCTTTTGTGATCTAATTCACCTTTTTTAAGCACAATAAGATCAGCTATACCTTCGGACTTAATCACCTTTGCGGCTGCAATCACTCGAAGATCTTCGCCTTCAGGAAGAATAATGGTCTTTTTGTCTCGCCTTGCCTTTTCTCTAAGTTCTCTAACGACATCCATTTTTAGCCTCTTAAATATTGCTGTCTATTGCGGACTTAAGTTCGCTCTTTGAAACAGCCCCAACCATCTGCTTAACTACCAAGCCATTCTTAAACAACATTAGCGTAGGAATAGACATTATGCCAAAATTTGTGGCTGTATTTGATGCCTCTTCCACATTAATCTTTACAACCTTCATTCTTCCTTTGTACTCTTGGGATATCTCTTCAACGACTGGAGCGACCATTTTACACGGCCCACACCACTCTGCCCAAAAATCAACTAAGACTGGTTGTTTAGAATCGACTACTTCTGCTTTAAAATTACTATCATCTAGATGCAAAACACTCATTTCCTTTGTTCCCCCTTTAATGAGCGCATAATTTACGGAGTGCTCGCCTTTGCTTGCTACGACGTAAATTATATGCGCGAATTAAACCCAGCACTAATTTTCTAATTAGTGCTTTGCTTAAATTAGTGCTGGGTCAAGTTCGGACTTGTAACTTACGAGCGCTCTCGCTCCGTAAGTTACGTCCTCACTGGACCTTTAATAGATTAATAAAGTTTCGAAGACAATAAATCTAACACAAAAATTGCAACTCATCAAGCCCTTTTAGCCGTTTCCGCGCTGTGAAATTGTCTCTAAGAATTCAGTTACTTGCTTTGTATTCTCTAGGTAAAACTTCGCCTGAGACCTTTTCCGAGGATTTCCTACAAAAATGCCGATTCCATTTGTCTTTAAGACCTTGAATGCATCTTCATCTGTCGTATCGTCACCCAAATAGATCGCCAGATAATTTTTAGAAGAAATTCGTCCTCTGAAATACTTTAGGAGCCATAAAACGATCTTCCCTTTATTCCAGCCTATATTTGGTTTTATCTCCACGACTTTTTTACCGTGAGAAATTCTTATCTTTTCTTGCTGCACATATTTTTTTGTTATCTCATCTATGGTCTTAAAAACTTTTCTAACAATACGCTTACTTTTTACCAGGCGATAATGGACACTTAAAGTCAAACCTTTATGCTCAATGAGTACCTTAGAAAATCCTCCTAATTCATCAACCAGCTGGCTGTGTATTAAATCTAACTTTTTCTTAAGGACCAAGGCTTTTTTATTAAGATATTTTAATTTTGGCCCTTCTAATTCTAAACCATGGTTGCCTGCATAGGTGATACCTTTTATACCCACAAGTTTTTTTACATCCTTTAAAGCCCTACCACTTACCACAACGACACTACTCCACTTCTTTTTAATGAGTTTCTTTATGACGCGCTTATTGACCTTAGGCAGAGTCGCCCATTCAGGCTTCTTCACTATAGGCGTCAAAGTTCCGTCGTAGTCAAAAAAAAGAAAGATCGCTTTGGCCTTATTAAAACGTCTTAAAAAATCTTTCTGATGATCAAATAAGTACTTCATTTTTCCTAAATTTATTGATTTTAACTACGCGGTTTGGAGATTGGAATAACAGGTTTTCATACTACCACAACATAGACTTCTTTTCAATGCTTTTGGGCGCTTCCAACGCCCTTTAAGGCGTCTTTAACAAACCCAAGCCCTTCTTTGCCATCTGTGAATCAGGATCGAGGCTTAGAGCTTGTTGAAACACATCTTCTGCCTGCACCTTCTCTCCTAAGGCAAGATAGGCAATACCTAAGTTCGCAAGCAACCCGGGATTATTAGGATTGGCCTTTACCGCGTTTTCCAGATTTTCTTTAGCTAAGACAAACTTTTTCTGTTGATAGTATATTCCGGCAAGGTTTTGATGCGATTGCCAGAGATTAGGATTAAAATGAATGGCCTTTTGATAGCTATCTGCTGCTTCCAGAATCTTACCCATTCTTTGGTAAGTATGGGCTAAATTATGGTAGGCATCTGCATAACCAGGTTTTATACGTATAGCCAACTTAAATTCTGAGGCCGCTCTCTCTAGATCGCCCCTACGAGAATAGACGTCTCCTAAATTATTATGCGTATTGGGACTGCTGGGGGAAGTCTTAGCCGTAGCCAACCACAAATTATCCTCATTCCTCCAATCGATATTTCTACCAAATGTTCTCAATGAAAGCGCAATAATAATTAACACAAACAATAAATTTGCTGCCATTTTAAGTTTCTTAATCTCTCCTAATCTTTGAATACCTAAAGCGATAATGACAAATATTCCCATAGCCCCCAGATAGACGTAGCGCTCCGCCACAATCCAAGAAATACCAAAAGGGGTAAGAAAAGTCAATAAGCTGGCTACAAAGAAAGACAGCCAGAAAAATATCTCGCGTCTCTTCTTGAAGCTAAAGATCGCGATTCCTAAAAAGATGATAAAAAGAATAAGTCTGATTATATACTCAGACTGAGAAAAGGCCATCTCTGAATGATATAGAGTAAGGCCTTTAGGCCAAAATATTAACTCTAGATAAGAAGTTATAGCGATGGGGACTTGTATAAAAGGATTGAGTAGTTCTGGTTTTTTATAAAAGGAATTCTCTAGTGTTGTGATCCTATCGGTAATCTTAAATAAATTGGCAACGACCCAGATTCCAGCAATTGCAAAGAATACCGACAGTCTTTTCCAATTTTTGCGAAGGCTATCAAAAGAAAATACAAATAAAAAGACAATCAGAGGAAAAACAGCTGCTTGCACACTGGATAAAAGAGCCAAAATAAAACAAGCGACAGAAACAAAGAATAACTTTCTATTTTTAAGCGACAGAGAATATAGCAGCAGTGATAAAACCAGAAAAAAACTATACTGGACGTATATTCCACCCGTGATCCAACTAATAGCCTCAGTTTGAATAGGATGCACCGCTAAAATAGCTGCAGAAAAGAGAGCGACCTTAGGGTTAATTAAAAGATTGACTAGCAAATAAATGATCAGGACAGTTCCTAGATGAAAGAAGATATTAACTAGTCTGAAAAAAAGCGGATTTAGGCCAAATGTCTTCTTAATTGCAAAGTAAAATAACGGTCTTAAGAAAGTGGTTGACTCCCTAAAGGCATAATCTAATCTATCGATATTGGGATTATTTAAGATAGAACGTGTGTCATCAGAGACAAAATCGCCTTTTAGGCTATTGCCGTAAGCCAAGCAAACAAGTAAAACAAGAAAGATTACAGTCTTCCTGTTTTTTCGCAACCAAACTTTAAATTGGAAATTTGCAACTCTATCTTCTATAGTTGCCATGAATTGATTATTAATTTAAAACTATGAAGGGAAAATCTGACTATATCTATTTTAACTTCTGAGAGATCTCATATATAACCCCTTCAGCGACTTCAGGCTTAGGAAGCATAAATTTTCTCGCTGAGACCTTCATCTGGGTCTTGTTCGGCTCCAATTCAGTGATTTCTATAGTAATACTGCTTCCGCTCACTTTTCCTTTAACCACGCCATTACCTTTATCTTCTTTGATCACCTCTCCCATCTCTTTAACAGTCTCTATGGCCGTGTTATAAACCTTCTCGAAGTCATAGTTGAAATCTGAACTACCGCTGTCATTGCCTATCAACACAGCTGCTACACCGGCTGGCAAAAAGGCAACTCCCAACACAGTTGCTGCTCCATAAATCGCCGCACCTTTTATTGCTGTAGGTCCCATAGCTTCAACCATTATCAAGGTCGCGAATTGCTGTGCGCTGGTTATATCTTTAAATTCTTTACCTTCAATACCTACATTAAAGACTTGCACTGAAGGCTCTGCACCTCCTTGGCTAAAATCTTTAAAAACTACCTTTCCTATGGTCAACTTCGCTACATCTATCTGCATAGCCATTTGTTTTGATGGCTTCTTAGATACCTCTTTCTTTTCTGGTGCGGGCTTCGCAGGCTCTTCTTTCTTCTGTGCTACTTTTAAAGCATCAACATTCATCAGGCCATCTTTATTCTTGATTACCACCATCTCTCTTAGATTAAGGACTATCAAAGGTAAATACAGCTTTCCTGTCAATATTGCTGGCAGACTATAATCGACGCTGACTTCCGGAATATCGATAAGTACTCCCTTAGGAAACCCCTTAGGGTTATAAATTTTAAAACCTTTTATGCGTACGGATTGTTTAAATACGCCTACAGCAAAACCATCGATATGCACTGGCGCTCCCAAAACCTTTGATGCGCCCACAGTCACGACTGTCTTTATTAAAGGATTTTTAACGATACCTAGACAAATAAAAACGATCACAACGATAGCCAAGATTCTCTGCCACTTCTTCAAGTTCTTCATTTCAACCTCTCTCTTTCATTTTAGAGACTGGCTCTTATAAGCGTCTCTTGATTTCATTCAAGATTTCCCGAGCTGCTGTTTCATCTCCTATGCCATAGCGAATTTCAATACGCACA
Organism: Candidatus Omnitrophota bacterium; assembly: GCA_042570265.1. Classification (GTDB taxonomy): domain Bacteria; phylum Omnitrophota; class Gorgyraeia; order Velamenicoccales; family JABMQK01; genus CAZFPS01. Next base: position 8,882 of record JBHPGU010000033.1, read on the forward strand.
TTTTTAGGCCCTTTGGAAAATACATCTACAGCAACTCTTTTATCACTCAGGTCTTCACCGCGCAGCTGCGCTACCTCATTCTTAGTAACTTTCTCCGTCAAGATAATATGTTTGGCTTTAAATGCGGCTTCTGTCGCTAAGATTCCTCTTTCCATTGAAATATTTTCTTCAGAGATAACCTTTCCGGCCTGCCACAGAGTTGTCCCACCGGCTCCGGCCAGAAGCGCAATGCACCCAGACAAAACTGGCATCATTACTGCTATCAAAAGAATATAAAGGATTCTTCTTAACATTTCACCTCTCCCTTTTTGTAATTATCCAACAAACCTATCTGCTACAAAGTTTTTCTATTTACTTTCTAATTTCTCAGGGGAAATATAGTCGCCGAATTGTTTCTGAGCTCCAAGTAAACGCTCTCTCTGCTGACTTAGTACTTTAAAGACCGCGTCGGGAGAACCAGCAACATTTTCTTTATGAAACTTTACAACCCGGTCGATCTTAGCCAAGTTCTCTGGAACACGAATAGTAAACTGTTTTATGTAGTCTTCCTTGGTGTAATCCTTTTTTAAAACTTGCTTAAAAAGGATTCTTAAATCTTCATATTTAGGGATCGAGCCAGTCGGGCCCTCTAGTGCTCCGACTTCATTATGCACGCGCAACTCCATCCACTTTACCCATACATGCTTATCCCGAACTCCATTTAAGAACTTACCCTCTTTATCTCTCAGGAAGTAGTTGACGCCGAAGACAACAGGTGGATTTTTGAGCTTTTTGCCGAACTCTAAGTTATTCTCTACATACTTACCTAACGAAATGGATACAAAGTCTTGGATGCTCATCAAGTTTATCTCAGGTACGCCTTCTTTTCCAATAGTGGCAAAAGTCGTCTCTGTCTCCAGTGCCGCGCCATAGGCAACAATACCATGCTCCCAATCAAAGCCCTGCTGCACCGGCACATAACTCTTAGCATCCCTACCGCCGTACATTACTCCTGATAACTCTATGCCCATAGGATTATTCAACTCGGGATCTGCATTCTCCAATGCTTTCAATGTAACAGCATAGCGCGCATTTTTATGGGCATAAGGAATTTTGTTGCCATTTTTATCAGCTTTACCTTCTTGCCAATCACCAGAGAAACTCAGCCCCTCTTTAGGAACTTCTCCCTGCATGCCTAACCAATAAGGCTTTTTATTATTGACCAGAATATTGGAGAAAATAACCTCACCAGGCGTATTGAGCACTTTATGGATAACCGGATCATCGCCATGATTGATGTTCTGAATAATACCGAATATCCCGGACTCGGCATTCACTGCTCGTGCTTTACCATCTATATTACGAAAGTAAGCGATATCGTCACCCAAGATAGTCTCTCCGGGCAGCATGGCCGTAGAAGTCTTACCGCAGGCACTGGGAAAAGCTCCGGCTAAATAAGTTTTACGATTATTCGGACCGCGCACTCCTACTAATAACATATGTTCAGCAAGCCAACCCTCTCTATCAGCTTTACGGATGGTGAGTCGAAGTGCCAACTTCTTCAAACCTACCGTATTGCCAGCATACTGAGTATTGACGCTATAAATCATATCGTGGGTATAATCAATATATATGCGTCTCTTATCTACTTCAATGCTTACCATATTCTCATTCGTCTTGCCTGACGAGTGTAAAATAAAGAAAATCTCAGAGCCTGACATCTTCTTAGTAAACATATCATAGGCCGGACGATAAAGAAGATCCTCACTATGAGCCACATACCAAGAGTCTGTACACTGTACGCAAGGAACGCTAAATACGGAGTTGGTAGGCCCTAAAGAAAGAAAACGCACAATCATCGTGCGGCCTTTCATGGAATCATTAAGTATCCCTCTGGCTTCTTCTAAACCCTGTTCTCGCTCAATCTGATTCAAGGCCTCGCTCAAATTGTCGTCTTTGGGTACCAGATACTTAGTGGCCTTTCTATCCCTGCCCTGGTCCTGCGGGCCATCAAAGTGGTAAGTATGGCCCAAGATGCCTAGCGGCTTTTCTTCGCCAACTGCCACGGCCTGTTGGCGCACATGAGCTATGTCCTCTACAGAATCACTACAGATAAATATTTGATCCGGGCTACAAAGCTCTGCTGACTCAGTGATAAACTGGTGGACTTTAGGATTATCTATAGCACACAGTTTCCTATAGTTAAGTTCATCTAATTTAGACCGTAATTTTTCTGCACATTTCTTTTCTTCCATGGTTGTTTCTCCTCATAAACTATTAAACGTGTTTTTAATTTATCCTTTTAGGTAAGTAATACAGGTTATTTCTTTGAACAGGTAAGGGTAAATTTTCTTTTCTTACATTATTTATCTAACTCTTCGATTGCTTCATTAACGATACCATCCATCAACTCCTTTACTGAAACAATTCTGTCAACCCGCGGCACATTGCTCCCACAAAACACAACAGCATTATCTAAATCACCGATTGCGGCATTGCACAAAGCTTTAGCTATGCAGTAAGGAGCTGTTGCAGGATCACAAGTTATAAGGCATTTGTACAAACACCTAATGGGGTCCTTTTCTCCACGCATCATTTTTTCAATGAAAACAGTTTTTATTGCTCTTCCGGGTAAACCCACAGGGCTATCTATAATAACTACATCCTCCTCTTTAGCTCTTAAGAATGATTGCTTAAACTCTTCTGCTACAGCACACTCTTTGGTAGCAACGAACCGAGTTGCCATTTGTACTCCTTGAGCGCCTAATTTAAGAAATCTAGCAACATCTCCTCCATCAAATATCCCTCCAGCTGCTATAACAGGTATAGCTACTTTAAATTTCTCTTCGCATTCTTTAACTACTTTTACAACATCTACTACTAAATTTTCTAAGCTATTTTCCGGAAGCGACTTTAAGTATTCGGATTTAAAACCTAAATGCCCTCCAGCTAAGGGGCCCTCTACTACAAAAGCATCTGGAAAACGCTTATAACGTTTGTTCCAAGCTCTGATTATAATGCTGGCGGCTTTAGCTGATGATACAATTGGAATTAATTTTGTTGAACCTCCGTTAGCAAATTCCGGCAGCCTCAAAGGCAAACCTGCTCCTGAAACAATAAAGTCAGCTTTTTCTTCTGCTGAAACGCGCACTAAATCATCATAATTAGTCAAAGCTACCATTATGTTCACCCCAACAACCCCTGAAGTCAATGCTTTAGCTTTGCGGATTTCAACCCTTAAGGCTTCTTTTGATGTTTCTAGGTACTTGGTTGCAAGAGCGGCATATCCGTAAGCGAGCCCAACGCTAGCAATAGTTCCGGCTCCACCGTAATCAGCAACTGCACTAGCCAAAGGAGCTGCAGATACCTTAACCCCCATACCGCCTTGAATAATTGGTATTTTTATTACTAAATCTCCGATAATAAGTGGTTTCAATTTATTACTCATAACATCCTTTTCCCCCTCAATATTCCTGTTTACCCGTTAAGAAATTTTTTGGTTCTTAGAACTGCTTTCTCTTGGGCCCTTACAACACAGCGCATTACATAGGAAGAGTCACCAGTTATTCAGTTTATAGAGTATAGCATTAATGCTTCTCCATATCTACTTACTTTTTACACATCGTGATTTAATCTTTGAAAATCGAAAATATGGTCTTATTTCTCCTTACGCCAACGCAGTAAAGATGACTTAATAGCAACAAAACCAAATTTTATATAATAAAATACCATAGCTTTATTTTTATGACGAATTGAGAACATAACCATTTGCAGCAAACTCGCCCCCAATAAAACATTGGTTAGATTTGCCGCTATGGCCTTGCAAACTCGAGCTACCATGCCTTTCCCGGGCTCGCATCTCATAAAAAAGTCAATTAATTTTGGATTGGCTTTTAACGCATACAACAAAATAATAAAATTATAGAAAGATTTATTGAGTCTACGATAATATTTATTCTTTTTCAGATAATATGAGTCTTCTATAAAACCGTCTTGCACAGCTTTATCATAAAGGTATGTGCCAGGATAAAATGTCAATGAGAATAAATCCAGGTCGTACGTCTTGGGCATTGCCTCCAATAAAGATATCGTCTTTTTTAAATCATCTTCTGTTTCATAGGGATTATCGCAAATAAAGTCAAAACTATAGCCTAGTCTGGGGTGAAGCTTATGTAGGATTCCGGCTACCTCAACAATCTTCTTTAGGCTACTATGGCTTCTTTTATACTGATTTAAGGTGTTTTCACTGCCACTTTCAACTCCTACGCCGATACGAAACAACCCAATGTCCATCAATCTTTTAATATGATCTTCTTTAATACAATTTGGTGCAGCCACACAGACAAAGGGCAGATTGACCTCTTTTCCATATAGTGATATAAAATCATTGAGCTCTCTCTCGCTAAAAGATAAAAAATTATCCGACACAAATGCTATAGTCTTTATTTTATATCTTTCCTTTGCAAATCTCAATTCATCTATAATTTTACCGATACTTCGCTTCCTAAAAAAACGCCTGTCCATGTTTTCTGAATAATAACTGTTTACGCAATAAGTACAGGCATGTGGACAACCCCTGCTGGTTAGGACATTATAGTCTTCTCCAAATAGAGAGATGTAGTCTTTTTCCAAACAAACTCTCCCATCCTTGAGAATAAAATTTTCAGAGAAATCGGGGTAAGGTAGATTATCGATATCTTCAACAAAGCCAATCTCATCACTGCTATGATATTTAGTATTGACTGTGGGCAACCTTATATCTTTGATTCTTTTGCCTCTAGCCAACTCCTCGGATAGCATCAAAATAGTCTCTTCAGCCTCTCCTGCTACGGCGATATCGAAGTCATCCATAATCTCATCTGGCCTTACCGTGGGGTGTATCCCTCCTCCTACAAGAATTATATCTTTATTAAATTGTCTTATTTTCTTGGCAAAATTTCTTGCCAGAATAATATCTTCGGTCATCAGAGAAACGCCTATAAAAAGGCTATTGCGGGAAAACTCATTTATTTGTTCTACTATTTTTAAGGAGACATCATCCTTGAATCTTTGTTTCAAGAATAATTTTTTTACAGAGTAGTGATTTTCCTTCAGGACTGAGGAAAGAAATCTTAGGCCAAATTCACAGGGAAATTGCCCTAAAGATAATAATGTAATTTCCCCTTTAAGCGGCTTCATTCATCTTTTTCATTAACGCGCCATCTATTATTGACTTTCTCAGCAAGCCGATTAATTACATCATTCTCTTCTAGTATATAACAAAATTTAACAAATTTATTGGCTAGCATGAGAAGAGAAATTTTTGCAAAGGAAAAATTTCAGGGTGGGTGACGGGATTCGAACCCGCGGCGACTTGAGCCACAGTCAAGTGCTCTACCAAGCTGAGCTACACCCACCATACAAATTTCAAAATTCAAATATCAAAATAAAACTTACTCAGAAGAAGTTGAATCGCCGCTTGTTTCTTGCGATTCAAAACTACCAATATCCTCTATCTGCTTTTTAAACATATCGCCAATATCTTCAAATTGCTGTTTAAACTCTTTGCCCACAGCTTCAAAATCTTTGCCGATTTTCTTAATAGCCTCTACCCCTTCCTGGGGGCCTTTTTTGAATATATTCTTAATCGGCTCTTGAAAGATATTGCCATGAAATTTCAGGCTTTCTACTCTGGGCCGGTCAAACTTGGTTTTAATGGAGAAATCATAAACTCCTCCGCCACTTGGCCCCATAAAAGTATCCAGGACTATGCCGGATAAATTACCCAGCAAAGCAAATTTATCTTCTTCAGTATCGCTGACCAAAGACTCCTCATCGCTGAATCCTAAATCCTGAGTCTCTAAGTGGCAATCGATAGTCAAATCATTGTCATCTGATACCAGGTCAGCGCTAAACTGTAATTTCCCCGATTTGACATTCCTTAAGAACTTCTTAAAATAAGGAGAAAAATAAACGACGTCTACATCGCTCAAATCAAACTTAGCGTCCATGTCCTTCTTGAGAAAATTTAACCAGCCATTCAAAGAAACATCCCCGATATCTTTTTCCGCTTTAGACACGACCCGGCTCTCCAGATTTATCCTGGTTTTAAAATCCTTAAGGCTGGTAATGACCGATATATTTAATGGCTTGATGCCTAAAGACAGGTCAGCTGATTTATCATAAAAATTTATCTCGCCGTCCTCTATAATTGCCTCTTTAATAAAAAAGTCGACCTTGCCCTTGCTTTGTGTGGCCGTCCTTTTTGACTTTATGTTATCGGCTACTTCGCGGACATTATACTGTGAGCCCTCTGTACGTACTAATGAAAGTATCGGTTTTGAAAAAACGACCTTATTTAAACCGAACTTTCCCGCCAACAGGCCGACTATACTCGGCTCAATTATTATCTTTTCTATACTCAGCAAATCCTTGATTTCCAGTCTATTTATGGCCAGCGAATAAGGAGGAATGATATACATAGAGCCTATGCTGACTTCTAAACCAGCCTTTTCGTCTGCTTTCAATGAGACCAGAGCCTTACCACTGACCCAGACAAAGACACAAGCCCCTAAATAAATAACAACTAGAAGAATTAAGGAAATAATGAGTATCTTTTTGAGTATCTTCATAGGAAGCACAGAAATCTACGTCCCCGGCGTGATTCGAACACGCGACCCTCTGCTTAGAAGGCAGATGCTCTATCCAGCTGAGCTACGGGGACATAACTTTTCAATTATCTACATACGCTAACACCCACCTCTGCCGTAGGCAGATCAGCCTTCGGCTCGTACGGCGGGGGGGCTACGGGGACATCTATTAAATAAAGGGATAAATTTTGTCGGGGCGACAGGATTCGAACCTGTGACATCTTGGTCCCAAACCAAGCGCTCTAGCCAAACTGAGCCACGCCCCGTTCCAAATCTTATTGGTTTTCAAAAGTACGGAGATTTGGAACGGGGCACGCCCCCTA
>JBHPGU010000034.1:0-15269 GCA_042570265.1 Candidatus Omnitrophota bacterium
GAAAACATATAGGCTCAGGCCTTTCAGGTCTTACAGCCACCTTTTTGATATTTTTTTATCCTCTTTATCCTTAGGTACAAAATCTACTTTATATTTATCGTTTTCTGGAATAAACTCTTGAACTTCCGCATCTATTCCAACAGACTCAGCATTAACTGCCAATGCGTTTTGTGACGTTGAAGAAATGATTTTTGCTTTTTCAAGAATTACGCCAATGTCTTTTGGCGCGGGGTTGGGTTTTTGTTCAACAATTTGTATTATGATGTCTGCGTTATTTTGATTTAGTTGATTTACTTTTATATATTGTTTCTGGTTTATTTCTAATTTTTTAATTCTTCTATGAGATATAACACCGAAAACTATAAATGCTATAAGGCTTGCTATCGCAACATAGGTATTTGGGTTCATACTCACCTCAATCTTCCTGACAACAGTTTCTATAGCCTTCCATATAATTTTCAGAATTCGGATATAGTGGTTCTATATTTGCACAAGCATCTTCGCATCCTTCATAATACTCTCTGCCTGGATCTTGTTCGTAACATCCACTACTTCCCACTAATACCAAGCAAAACAGGATAAGTAATAGTTTTTTCATACCTTCTCCTTACTCAAACTTCACTTCACTTATCAGCTCCTGCACCGACATCTGAAACGCTTTTGCAAGTTTAACGAGTGATTTAGTAGTACCTAACGATTGACCAGTTTCAATGCGCGATAAAGTGCTTTTCGCAACCTGGCTTCTTTTACTAAGCTCATCAAGTGTAATGTCCGCTTTATGCCTTAATTCTTTTATTCGTTGGGAGAGGGTCATCTTTATGCTACCTAATTCAAATCCTCTGACTTGCAAACCAGCAATACTCACACTCGCCGTCTAGTTTTGGTTCAGGACCAGCGAGCAATAATGCAGCGTCTTTTACTGTTTTCTTAGCGGTATTAATATCAGTCTCTATCTTTATAGTTTCAACGTGGAACTTAAACATACCGTTTTCTTTTGCCTCTAAAGGCCAGTAGTAGACTAAATACGCCAAGCCTTTGGTCTTAAATCCGCTTGCCTCAAGCATAAGCGTATAACAATCCAGCTGGTTCTGGTAGTATTCTCTGGGATCACTCTTTAGCTCCGAACCTCGAGTCTTATAGTCTAGAGGAAGATAGTATCCACCATCAACCAAGCAATCATCCAGGGCACCGCTTAATACCGCGTCAACAGACTTATCTTTGTAACACAAGTCAGTAGCCCTCCAGCTCCTCCAGATATCAAGCTTATCCACATCGGAGAAGAGCTTGCCTGGAACCTTTCCTTCTATTTCCGGAGGCAAAGTCCCTTTTCCCCGGAAAATATCAAAATATGGCTTGATCACCCTATCCATCCCACCGGGCAAAGAAGGAAATATCCCCCTAGGCACCTTGACACCCTTCTTCTTCTCAAACCAAAAACACCTCGGGCATCTCAGAAAAAGATTTAATGCTGATGGAGAGAATTTTAGTTGTGGCATTGGTTTAATCGTGGCTTGCAGTATTTATGTCCCAAATTCAAACTGATACGAAAGACAACAATCTCTGCTTAAATTCTTCTCCGCTCTGTTCAAGATTACCATCAAGAGAAAATTCCATGGAACGTATATGTATATCGCTTTGTCCCATGGATTCATCAAAAGGTCTTGGTAGATTAACAGGATATACCAAGGCTGCATTCTTGCACATCTTGCTATTTGCATACGCCATAACCTCTTGCAGATCAGAAGAAGATGGGGTGTCCGGCGCCTTGTATTTGGTATCTAACACACATAATGGAACATTCTTTACGGAATCATATAAAACCAAATCGATGTCAAAATGGTGACTGTGGCTGTCTCCATAGACTTTTTCTTTAGCTCCTAGCTTTAGATTCTTTGGAAGATGAGCCTTTAGCCACTCAGCAACAAAAAGTTCATAGAGACGATCCATATCGACAATAAAAGGTATCATTCTATAATCACCTATTTCATGGGAAGGTCCTGCGTTCTCAAGGAAGAAACGACATAATGCATGCAGTGACTGATAATCTTGATTGAGACGGTTATAATTTCTCTTGATGCAATCTCTAGATCTAAAAGGCCTCAAAGAAACAAGCCCACTCAAAGACAAATGTGCCCTGTGGACTGTAGATAGAGCCCTTTCAGAACACATGCCGCTACGCAAAATACAAAACAAAGTCCACGCGATAATCTGATTATCTTCTATGTCGAAAGTATTCTCCTGGTAATCGCATTGCAAGTTCATCTCCCAAGGCATCTTGACCATGGATCTGATGTTTATTCTTCCTCTCACATAAGGCAACCTTTTTGATCTGGGAACGTATTCCTTATAGAATCCTTTGCGAGCCCTCTCGGAAATCCTACGAGCAAGAATCATCGCTAACCGAGAATAAAATTCTCTGAGAGAACTAGCATCGAAAAAACCGTCAAATAGAATAAAACCTTTTAATTTATAGGCATACTCTAACATGCCGAACACATTCGACAGTTCAACCTTCGGCTGCATAAGAATAGATACATCGCGAGACAAAGGAATGCAACCAATCCAGCCTTGAGATGTCAATTTCCATTTATGATCATTTATAAAAGATGGGGGTTCTAATGAAATTTTAGTGGAATGTCGTTCTAAGATGATTCTGGCAAAAGACTCCGGGAATTCATCCTTGGGAATTGCAAGCGGTTCGTATTCCTTCAATTCTATTATTCGTTTTTCAGCGGTTATCATTTATCGGTTGATTTTATTCTTGACTTCCTCCCATCTGAACTCATCCGTTCGCTCCGGCTGATCGAAGAAAAATTCTTCAAGGTAGGGTTCGATCTCCATTTTCCAGATGTCCTCTATTTGTTCACTGAGTTTTACCTTCAAGAAAAACGTAATTCCGACTTCATAATGACGATCCCCTATTTGATTATTCACATTATTCAAAACCCCTATGAGACCATCAACAGAAAACCCTGTCTGATGTTTCTGGTGAAATTTTCTTAATATGTCGTAATTTGGTCGCAACGAAAGAAAAGCAAATCTCCTCCTAAGGGCATGATCTACTAAGGCGATCGAACGATCAGCCGTGTTCATGGTACCTATTATGCGCACGTTTTCTGGTATGCTGAATTTTTCTCTTTTTGCTTCTTCTATAAATCCACTAGATAAAACCATTTTCTTATTGCGGTATTCGAGTAGATACATCAATTCCCCGAATACTCTGGAAGGATTCGCACGGTTTATCTCATCGATCACAAGAACACATATTCCCTGTCTTGATCTTGCTTTCTCGCAGAATTCAAGGAATCGCCCAGGAACTATAGGATACGTCAATTTTCCTTGTGCGTCTGGTTTGGGCCTAATACCCTGCATAAAATCTTCATAGGCATATTCGGGATGGAATTGGATTAACTCACTGAAACCATCTCCTCCCCCTACCAAATGTCTGGCAAGTAATTCAGCGACAAATGTCTTACCAGTTCCGGGAGGCCCGTATATTATAGCGTGGTTCTTACGTTCTATGGCCCTTATCCAACTGGCAAGTAATTCCTCTTCTAGCCCAGACTCCTCTGCGCATGCCCCAAGAGATAAATCTTCATTCGTCATTGTTCCTCCAGGTATTCTTTTAACATACTCCCTCACGGCCGGCATGGGATCATCCGAAGCCAGCAATAGAACAAACGGAAAAACCTTTTTCAGTAGGTCCGCTATCAGATCCCTCAAACTATCAAATGACATTCTTAAAATTTGGTCTTCTGTAAACGCAGTAGATACTCTGAAATCATGGCTGTCAATATCATTAAGCCAATTTTCTAGCTTGCTGCTCGGGCCGCTGGCTGAAGATGCGTAATCGCTCCCAATAAAATCTTTTCTTGCTCCGAATTCCCATGCCCCTTCTGCAAAGACTGGGCTCAATAAACTTATCAATTCTTCTCTGTATTTCTTACAATTGTCCACAAACTGTTTGCGTTGTCTATCCCCAGATTGGCCCACGTAGAATCCGCATCCCAAGTGCTCATAGTTTATCCACATGAACAGCTGTGCATCCTTGATGCGTACTCCTCCCTTGCTATAAATCGCTCCCCAATAATGCTCCCAAACCCCCTGTCTCCCGAAATCATTCTTCTTGAATCTGGCGAAAATTCTCTTCTCTGTTTCCATGATATTTGTTATCTCAGCCGGCAAGATACTGATAATGTCTGTAAAAAGCGACTTAAAGGGAATCTGAACATACTGCTTCAAGTCAGCCTTGTGTCGTTCATAAAATCTGGTTTTGCCTTCGTGCAAGCCTTTTAACAAATTAAATGCTTCCTTTGAGAACGCAGGATTAGGATCAAGTTCAGAGACAACAAGAATGCCTTTCTCTCCATCGGACTTTATTATAGATTCATCGAAAACTCTGTTTCCAGATACGCTAAAATCACAATTTTCTTGGTTGAGATTAAATAATTTCATAACCATCATTATGTCGAATGGAAGCATAAGATAGTTTTCTCCCTGATTAATCTTTGTCAGTAACGCAACGAAATCGAAAATAGGAATCTTGCCTTTCTCAACATAACTTCTAGCAATATCTGGATAGTTGCCAAAAGCATTTTGCATCTTTGCCGAGTCTACTTTCCAACTAGTAGGATTAGCTGTTTCTGGCGTGATCTCAGCGAGAAACTCTGATGTCCTTATCCCAACTTTTTCGCTTAAGGCAACAAAAAGTTTTCCTAGATTAGTAAGTCTGGTGGCGGAACAATGATTCTGCTTGAGCTTTTTTTGTATCTGTTCATTTATGTGGACGAAATCTGGATTTCTATCAATCAAGCCTAAGCATTCTTCTCTTTCAGTGAAATTTATGTTTCTAAAGCCGGTTTCAAAAAGGAATTGGCTATCGTAGGAATAAGAAAGCATCAATCTGAGTATGAGCTCTTCCTTGCCTTGAATATTAAATTGGTCACCATTGATATTTAGAAACCACGGATGATAGAGCGCGTGAGGGATGAACTTCTGAGAAGTAGTTTCTAGATTCCTAGATAAGAATCCCCTATCGTTGATATACCGGGCAATATCCTGTGAATTTCTGAGCTGTATTACCTTTTCCTCTACTTCATCAAATGCCATCTGCTGAGGGTCACGAAAATACAAAATCTTCGCAATATCTACAAGTGGCAAAATCTTAAAGCTGGAATAGTCACCTCCGAAAATAGCAGTATCAAAGATATATGATCTCGTAAGCATACAGAAGTAAAGCGAGGCAAAATCATTCTTGAACATTTTGAACGGTATGGTAAACCGGAATGTGCCGTCTTTATTATAATAAAGGCCGAATCTGTTCTCTATCTGTGTCAGATTGCCGCTATAATAATCGCTCGGTCTTCCTCCTCCTGTCCCAATGGAGGCATTCTTGAGAGCCATAATCGATCCTGCAATCAAAGCCTTGGTCTCATTGCTGAATTCTTTATTCTCCAGCTTGTCTTCAAATCTAACTAAGGCCTCTATGATCAATCTGTAAGTTTCTATGTATTTGTCTTCCAAGCCATGTATCCATTGCTGATGTAACAAGGACCATTTATCTGACATAATGAACCTCCTGGGGTTTTAAAGATAATCCCTATCTATCTAATCCATGATATATTTATATTATAAAACCATTCGAGGAAATGTCCATTAAAAACAAAATGAAGAGCCGTGGACCACACGGAAGGGTATTAGACCTGCAGAAAATCTTTTGCTACGTTGTAAACAACATTAACAGTAACCGCATTACCTGCTTGGCGATAAAGCTGAGTATCGGAAACACCAAGCTTCTTCTGTGCCCTATCAGCAAAGGATCGCGGAAATCCCTGCAACACAAAACACTCACGAGGAGTCAATCTTCGCAAGCGCCTTCTATGAGTTACGTAATTATCTTGATGCGCCCTATGCATCTTATGCATTGTTGCACACAAAGGTCTTGCGATTGGCAAATCTGTTTCATTATTATGTGCGATGAACTTCTTGGTCGGAGTCCCAAGAACCGTCTTTTTGATTCTTTCGGAAAGAAAATACTTATTTTCTACTCTTGGTTCCAATATGTTCTGCATTTTTCTTCTGAGTCTAATCTTAGATGGAGGAAAACATAATTTCATTTTTTTTCTATCACCATTTAGCTCGCCTATAATAAACAATCTTCGTCTTGTCTGAGGCACTCCGTAATCGGAGCTGTTGAGAACATCATGTACTGTTACATAGCCAAGGTCATTCTCTAGAATTTTTATTATGGCTTCCAAAGTTCTGCCGTTGCCGTGATTACGGAGTCCTCTTACATTTTCAAGAATAAAAAACTTAGGTTGTTTTAATTCCAGCATTCTTGCAATATCATAAAAAAGGGTTCCTCTCGCATCTTTCATTCCAAGCCTATTGCCCAAAATACTAAAGGACTGACAAGGAAATCCAGCACATAGAATATCAAAATCTTTCAGATTACTAATCTCCTCATCGGATGCCATCGCTATATCTGCTATATAATCTTCTCCCCTGGTATTAAAGTTTGATTGATAGGTCCTAACGGCATTCTGGTCGATTTCCGAGAAGCCGATACATTTATGCCCAAGCTTCTCCAAGGCTTTTCTGAAACCACCTACTCCGCTGAATAAATCAAAAAACCTAAGCTGTGTTTTCATGTCTAAAAATCCTCCATTGTGTTTTTAATACTTTCCGCGATAACTTCTGCAAACAAAGGAGGAACCGAATTACCACACTGCATATATTGCCTAGTAAATCTGCCTCTGAATTCATAGGCATCCGGGAAGCCCTGGACCCTGGCAGCTTCCCTGGGAGTCAATCCTCTTGCTTGTGTCGGATGAATATACATATTACAATCAAACTTCATATGTGAAGTAATGGTTTTACATGGCTCATCAATCTTTAGTCTGTAGTATTTATCCTTAAAAATATGACTTCTGTTCTTATATGGCATGATATCGGCTATGGAAGGATGATCTGACTTGCCTCCTTGAGGTAGTCGCCTAAAGATTTCTATATCTCTTTCGTTATTATATCTGGCAACATGGTTGAAAGCTACCCTTGGAGCTTTTCCTTTGTTTATTCTAATAACATATTTTGGGGTTTTGTCACCGTTAAATATCTTATCTTTTTTGAAACCATGCTGGTTCGATTCTAACTCGGTTTTATATTTCTCCGACTTTGCACTTAGTTTTCTGAGTCCCCAAAGCGCATCTCCCAGCGGAATAATATTAGGACATCTCTTCCGAGTTATGTCAGTGATGATTGATTTAACTGTCTTTCTTCCATCTCGATAAAAGTCTCTGTTAACTCCAAAATACAAAATCCGCTCCCTGTTCTGCGGCACGCCATAGTCCCTGGCATTCAAAACAACACACTCCGAAGAAAAACCTACTCTTTCAAAATCATCTTTGACCTGTGAAGCAAACCTAAGCATTCCCTTAACATTCTCCATTACATAGATTTTAGGCCTTATAAGCGAAACTGCCTCTACGAATCTTCTGTAGAGTATATTTCTGGGATCGTTTATAGGTCGTTGCCGGTTTGCCATGCTGAACCCTTGACAAGGAGGTCCGCCAACCACCACAGAACAACCCAGATTCTCAAGCATATTCTTCCTGTCTAAAATCAAATCGGAGATATCTCCACAATAGACAATTTCCTTATCAAGGTTGGGTCTATTATGATTAAAAGTATCTATCGAATCCCTGTCTATGTCGTTAGCTAGAAACAGCTCGAATCCGGCTTTCTCGAATCCCAGGGATAACCCTCCGCAGCCACAAAAAAAATCAGCAAATGACAGATTATTCTTCTTTTTATATTTTTTCATTGATTCTGTTACTCAAAAATCTATTAAGTTTTCTTGATACTTTTTCATGCCCCTTCAGCTCACATTCCCATATGGTCAAGTAAGACCAGTTATCTTTTGTAAGCTTACGTTTGTTATTCGTGTCTCTCTTAATATTATCTTCTATCTTCTTCAGCCAGAAATGCCTGTTGCTTTTCGGTCTGTAAGCCAATTTGCAGTTCTTGTGATGGTGCCAAAAACAGCCATTCACAAATATTGCTTTTTTTCTACTGCTAATAGCTACATCCGGGGATCCAGGTATATCCTTCTTGTGCAATGAATATCTTGTGTGCCCCATCCTATGGAGAATGCCCCTAACCGTAAGCTCTGAGCTAGTATTCTTACCTCTGATTCTGCTCATTATTTCACTGCGTTTTTTTACTGTATAAATATCCATATCAGAAAATTCATTCCAAACTAATGATTTCTTTTAGTAGGAAGATCTTTAATTATTCCCTCCACACTTAAAAGCTTGATCCATACCTTGCTCATATTGTGAGTTCTCAGCCATCTGTTCAGCTGAGTAACAGATATCTCCAGATGATTAGCCATATCAGTCTGAGTGAAGTGCTTCTTTAACATGAAATTCTCTACTTGTTTTATAACGGCAGGAACTTTAGGCATGAATATATATTAACAATCGTTTAAACAATCGTCAAGGATTATCTTTGACAAAAACCCCGCTTATGGATTGTTCTTCCGGCTGTGCTTCACAGAACGGCTCGTATTTCTTCTTGGTCGTATATATATCCCAAAGATAATATTTATCTGGTCTGAATTCATTTCCCTTTATCAATTTGTATGTCGCTACAACATACCTGTGCGGACCGCTGTGGCCTTCGTAATTATCCTCGGTTATATCATCTTCTCCCGGCATCCTAAAGTCCCACAAACCGCTCCAGATGATTATCTCTTTCCTGCCGTCACCATCTGCGTCTTTTATCTTAAAGTTGGACTGGATTCCGTGCACTCCATTTAACGTTGAGATCAGCTTATCGTCTTTATAAACCTCAATGGTAAGAGAATGGTCTGACACCCCACCTCCCCAGACGACCTTTATTGCTTCCTTAATGCCGTCGCCGTCAACATCAACTTCGCCCATGTCTACTTGGCCACGATAATCTGCTTCATCTGGGCTTATAACCTCTCCCTCCATTTCATCTGGAAGATATGGCGTGTGGCTTACCCACTCGATATGCTCGTAATCATATCTTAGCAAAGGCCCTTCTTCAGTAGCCGCATCTACCTGTAACGGATATAAATACATAGCAACTAGCAAAACTAATAGAATCATCTTCATATTGCCCCCTAATCCAAATCTTTAATTTCTTCGTATTGAATAGTACTGTCTTTTTCTTTGGTGTGTGATAATCTCTCCTGCTCAGCAAGATGCGTAGTATCCTTATCGTTAGGATCATTGGTATACCAGATAAACTTGGGGAAGCCATTGAACTTGGCATCAGAGTTAACAAGCTGATAGTTATTAAACTCGTAGATGCTGTAGGTGAAGTAATTATGCTCCTCGCCGCCACAGAAACCGGTAATGATGACTTCGTATTTACCGTCCTTATCCACATCTACAAAATCATCCAATCGGGCTGCCATTGTGTCGTAAGAGATCTTTTGATACTCGCCTTCTTCCTTCTTCAAATATATCTCCACCATGTCATAGCTCGCTGCCAAGCCCACCCCGTCGTAATTATATATTACAAGGAAATCCTCCAGCCCATTATTGTCTAAATCAGCCCTGTAGACTTCGTAAGGTAAAGGGCCCTCTCTATCCTGCTTATATACTATGGTATGGGCATTCTCCTTTATTGAGAAATATAATTCGTCAGGCCTGAGTCTTAGCTCCACCAAGACCTTGCCATTTTCGGACTCGTATCTTTCATTATCAGAATCTACTATGGCTTGGGCCTCTAGATGAGAGAATGCACCATCCCGAAATTTGTGTGGTGGGTAATTCTCAAAATAAGCATATGCATGGCAGGTTAGAAAGGATAGTATTGTAATTGATATGAGTAGATATTTCATTTGTTCTAAAATACAAGAACCCCAGCTTGCCTCAACTAACAGCTAAGCCAATGACGTCTTTCTTTAGGCCTCTGTTCTAACGGCTTCTCTTCTTTGCGGATAATGGCTTGAGCTGCTTTTAAACTTATCAGTTCCGCCTCTCTTACTTCTCTTATTCCAACACAAGCGTCAGTCGCTTCCCACCATCCTTCATACAAGCATTGATAGACAGGAAAACCGTCTGAAAGCTGTCCATCGTATCTTATTAAATATCCCTCCTCTGTAATCGCATACTTAGAAACTTTGGTCCAAGCATAAACTCCCGGCATAAAGTCAGATATAGTTATTGGCTTCATGATTCCCTCTTGCAAACAAAAAACCCTCGCTGGTTATACTTCAACCTTGCGAAGGTTTTACTTTTTTAACGTCCGGGATTTACCCCTTCTTAACACGGGACTTTCCAAATTGTATTAATATTTTACTCCTGACAAATTATATTGTCAAGGTGTTTCGGCACAAATAAGCAAAAAGTATAGTAATTCTTAAGTTTTTGTTCGTAAAACTTGCCCTTGAAGTAGCTCTAACTGATTTATCTACAATTAGTTACCCACGATTTTTGGTTAAATGAAAAAATTTTGGGGGGTTATATATATGACAAGAGGTTACCTTTACTACCCGCGCGGATCAAAAACCCCCATCCCCCCCTCTCTCTTTGTCTACAGTATTTTCTACTTAAATATATTGCAGATCGGAGGGTAGGGCTAAACCTTTAATAACTTTCCCGTCTTATAATTTAGGCGTTCCCACTGTAGGTATATACCTAATCTGGCTCTAGAATCAGCTTTCGTCTAGAACTCTAAAGTAATGTAGGCTGAGGGGTGGGGTAGAATTCTTACAGAGTAGCCATTAATTCATACTCATAGATTGCATTGCGTTCACAACATCTTGATGATCGGACCTCCTGGTAGCGGAAAATCTATGTTGGCCAAAAGAATACCTACTATTCTGCCTGATATGACCGAAGAGGAAATTATCGAAACAACCTGTATTCATTCATCGCAAGGCCTAATTCCTGAGAAAGCTGGATTAATCTTTAACCGTCCGTTTCGTGCGCCTCATCATACCATTTCCGATGTGGCTCTGGCTGGCGGCGGTTCTATGCCGCAGCCAGGAGAAATAAGCCTCTCTCATAACGGTGTGTTATTTTTGGACGAGCTTCCCGAGTTCCATCGCAACGTCTTAGAGGCACTGCGTCAACCCTTAGAAGATGGCAAAGTGCATATCGCCCGCGCCCGTAGATCCTTATCTTTCCCTTCTCGCTTCATGCTCGTCTGTGCCATGAATCCCTGTCCATGTGGATATTTCACTGACCCCAAAAGAAATTGCCGCTGCAACTCTTCAAAGATCGAAAGGTACCTCTCTAAAATCTCCGGTCCGCTCTTAGATAGAATTGATTTGCATATTGAAGTGCCTGCATTAAGATACAAAGAAATAGTCAGTTCACAACAAAGTGAATCTTCAGCACAAATCAGAGAACGCATTAAAGAAGCTCATAAAATTCAGAAGAAAAGATTCCAGGAGAAAGATATATTCTTCAACAGCCACATGGGTCATAAACAAATAAAGGAATATTGCCACCTAGGCGATAAAACGAGAGAATTGCTTAAGGCGGCTATGGAGAGCTTGAGTCTTTCCGCACGCGCTTATGACAAGATATTAAAAATTGCAAGAACTATCGCGGATTTAGCTAATTCTGAAACTATCCGGGATGAACATATATCTGAAGCAATACAATATAGGAATCTGGATAGGCAATGGTAACAACAAAGAGGATAAAGTCTATTTTTACGACATAAGGTTATTCTGGTACCATGACTGGAACATTATATAGGTGCCCAGCTTCTTACGATTATCTCTCCTTTGTGCAAGATGTTCAGCAAGCATCTGTTTTATGTACCCATGGTTAAATAAGCCCTGCTTCTTGACAAAATCTTCGCTAAAAAAGTTTTCGACCAGCATAAAAAAGTCTTTTTCTTGAATCCATTTTGCGAAAGGAATAGCAAATCCCTTCTTTTTTCGGGACGTAATCCCCGGAGGTAAATATTTTCCCATTACAAATTTAAGAAGCCTCTTTTGGAATATAAAATCCGGAGGTAATCTCCACATAAATTCCACCAAATTGTGGTCAAGATAAGGAACTCTTAGTTCTAAGGATGTAGCCATTGAGGCTCTGTCGGCCTTGACCAATATGTCTTCTGACAAATAACTAGCCATATCTAAATATTGGATCATTTTGAGCTCATCCTTAATTTCCTTTTTGCTAAATAGCCCCTGACAATAATCCTTTAGCAATGTTGTTGATACCTTATTTCTCAAGCCCTGATTATAAAAATATTCCTTTTCTGAAGGCAAAAAAGAACCCATCCAAGATAAATGACGTAGGCATGGATTTTGCAAAAATGCACCCCTTAGAAACTGCTTCACCTTGAAATCAAGGCTGAAGTATTCAAAACTAACCGGTAGGCACTTAGTTAATGCACCCAAAAATAATTTTTTAAAGACAGGGGGAACTTTCCTATAATCATCTGTATATTTATGTGCGAGATAAGTGGGATAACCCATGAACAATTCATCAGCACCCTCCCCAGACAAAGCAGTCTTTACATATTGACGGGTAAATCTACTAAGTAAATACGTAGGGAAAATCGACAAGTCCCCTAAAGGTTCATCGAGGCTTTGAGTAGCTTTTGAGAAAATATTAGTTAAGTCCCGTAAAGTAAATGTATGGTGGTGGTGACGCACAGTAAAATACTTTGCGACCCTCTGTGCATATTTTGTTTCATCAAAGCTTTTCTCTGTAAATCCTATTGAGAAAGTATCACACTTTCTGGATGAGTCCCGACTAGCAAGAGCAACTAATGTGCTCGAATCAAGGCCGCCGCTTAGAAGAATCCCTAACGGAACATCAGATAACAAATGCTCCTTGACCGACTCTCCCAAAAGATATTCCAACCTCTCTGCAGCTTCATTAAAAGTTATACCCTTTGTGCCTTGAGGAAAATTATCTAAATTCCAAAAAGGAGCCATTTTTATTTGAGAGTCTTTATAGATCAAATAATGCCCAGGTTTCAATTTGTATATATCCTTAAATATTGAAAATGGGGAAGGTACATACTCAAGTGAAAAATAAAGATCCATAGCCCTCAAATCCAACTGTTTACTAATAAAGGGTAATTTCAATAAAGCTTTTAATTCAGAGGCAAAAGCAAAAATTCCATTATGAGTACAGTAATAAAGCGGTTTTATCCCGAGTCTGTCTCTGGCTATAAAAAGTAATTTATTTTTTCTGTCCCAAAGGGCAAGAGTAAACATGCCTTTAAGTTTTTTCAAACAATCCACTCCCATGTCTTCATAGAGATGGGCAATGACTTCTGTGTCCGTTTTAGTATAAAACCTGTGGCCTTTTTGAATCAATTCCTCTTTTAATAGAGGGAAATTATAAATCTCCCCGTTACAAACTAAAACGATACTTTTATCTTCATTATATATAGGCTGTGATCCGGTAGGCGTTAGGTCAATGATGCTCAGTCTTCTTATGCCTAGAAATAAATCTTCTTTTGCATCGCAGTACCTCCCTTCCTCGTCAGGACCGCGATGGGTTAAAGACACAAGCATATTATCTAGATTATCCTGAAAGTTATTTAAGGATAATCCTTTTGTCCCGCATATTCCACACATATGTATTGGATTTAAGGTTAATTCTTACAACAGCGCATACAAATTCCCGAACGGCTGGCATTTATGGTTTGCCTTAATTTCTTATAACGCTCAGACAACCATACATCCTTCAAAGATTCTCTTTTTATATTCCCCAGCACACAGCCCTCAAAGAATTGGCACGGGAGTATATCCCCGTTGTAATTAATAAATACCGAGTGGGTGATAAAACCGCATTTGTGATTCCTGCGCGGAAGGCCACAATACCAGTCCCGCAATTGGGCTTGGTTTAAATAGGGCTTTAGGTACACATTTTTGCGGCTTCTACAGATGTCTTCATTCAAACGAGCGATATCTGAGACAAATTTTTGAGCAAAGGTTTCGCCATTGACAAAAACCGAAGGGCAAAGATCAAAATCACCTTTTTTATTCTTATTGGAGAGTTCATTATATTCTTTAGGGGTCAAGAAATTCAGTTGTTCTATTTTGATCCCATCAACACCCAAAGACTGCATATCATCTAAAAAATGTGTGAAAAAAGACACATTTCCCGGCAGGACAATCGAACTGATCAATACTTTCGTGTGTCTACTTCTATTCTCCAAGACATATTTTAGATTGCCGATTGTTCTCTTAAAAGCTCCTTCTACTCCTACAATCCTATCATGAATATCTTCGGTGCCGTATAAAGAAACTATTAAGACATCAACCTCCAGCTCGACTAAAGTACTTATTGCATCGCGGCTCATTAAAAAACCATTGGTTGTAATAAGGCACTTAAGCCCATTTTTTTTAATCGCGGATATGATATCTAAGAGGTCTTTACGCATAAATGGCTCCCCGCCTCCAATGTGAAATATCGGCCGCTGGTCGCGGACTTGAGAAATGAATGCCTTGATTGTCTCTATCCCAACCTCTTCTTGGGTGTGATGATTAATGCCATTTCGCTGCCAGTTGAAACACATCTTACAGAAATAGTTGCATTTATCGGTAACGAGTAGATTTATAGTTAATGGAAAAGAAACGGGGTCCTTTGTAATTAAATTAACGACCCCTGTAAAAACTTTTTCCAAAGAGAAAACGTTTTTATACAACCTAAATAATTTAAGATTTGATTTAAGGGTATTAAAAGCCTGTTTCATATGTCAGTATTTCTTTTATAAATATAATATACGCTGCCGCTTTCAGAAAAGACAGTATCTATTAAATTAAAATTCTGGCTCCCCTCATCCAAAACTTTAATAAAATCTTCCGATTCTTGTATCATGCCATTCATCCCGACTTGTTTCCTAAACGACTTAAATCTATTATCTTTCTTTACCATGGTGGCTAAATTAATTTCCTTAGACCGAAGAAGCGGATTCTCTGAAAAAGAATTGTATAAAACAAAATCTATAAGATCTATGTTTCTTGCCGAATTCCAAAATATCCTATCAATATTAACGCATCTTAAGTAACGGTCCTGCATAATTAGCCAAAAATACATCTCGAGATAACCGGGCCTCCCTCCACCACTATTGATTATCAGAATTAGAGGCGAATGGCCAACAGGATGATGATGTTGTATAATTCCCACCGCATCATCAATCTTAAGATCTACATTGTTTGGGCGGCCAGTTCCATAGCCGCCTCCAAATCCCTCTATTCCGAAAACCTTAAATCGGCCAATTGAGACCTGCCTGAGTCTAGAATCGGTGTA
>JBHPGU010000035.1:0-14943 GCA_042570265.1 Candidatus Omnitrophota bacterium
TGTTTACGGAATGGGCGAGAAACAGATTTTAGAGATAGCTTATCGCCTAAAAGACTCAGCTGGCGTAACCGGCCTGGAAAATATCAGCGGCACGGTCATTACCCGAAAGTCCTTGGACGGTCTCAAGGATTATGTTTTAGTCCCTTCTTTTGAGGAAATAGTCCAAGATAAGGATGCATTTAATGCCGCCTTTAAGACTATTTATTCTGAATCTGATCCGATTTCCGGCAAGGCGATCGTTCAAGAGTGCGGCGACAGATTCCTCGTGCAGTATCCGCCGGAGCTTCCCCTTACCATGGAAGAAATGGACAGGATATATGACCTGCCGTATGCGCGAAATTGGCATCCTGTATATGATAAAGACGGTGGCGTCCCGGGATTTGAAACGGTAAGAAATTCGAGTACTTCTCATCGCGGATGCTCGGGTGGATGCAGCTTTTGCTCCCTGTATCTGCATCAGGGCAGGATCGTGCAGAGCCGCAGTATCGAGTCGATAGCGAGAGAAGCGGCCGGCATGGCCGCAGATAAAAAGTTCAGAGGGACGATCACAGACATCGGCGGTCCGACGGCAAATATGTATATGGCAATATGCCCTTCATGGAAAAAAACTGGCGCATGCCGTACCAAGCGATGCCTCGTGCCCGAAAAATGCGAAAACTTTACATTAGGCTATGAGCACTCAATCCATCTCTGGAAGGAGTTAAAAAGGATACCCAGAGTAAAACATGTATTTGTCGGAAGCGGCGTGCGATACGATTTATTAATCGACCGTTCTTCGGATGGATATCTGCATGAATTGTGCGCTTCCCACGTAAGCGGACAGCTGAAAGTTGCTCCGGAACATTGCACCGTTTCGGTCCTGGAACTTATGAACAAACCCGCATTTGCGAAATATGAAAAATTTATCGACAGGTTTGAAACGGTTAATAAGCGGTTAGGCAAGAAGCAGTACCTTGTGAATTATTTTATATCAGGCCATCCTGGAGCGCGCCTGGAAGATGCCCTTGAGCTGGCGGTATATCTGGCAAAAAATCATATTCATCCCGAACAAGTCCAGGATTATATACCTTTGCCTATGACCATCTCAGGCTCCATGTATTACACCGAAAAAAATCCGCTTACCGGTAAAAATTTGTATGTAGCTAAGACCCAGGGTGAGAGGGCAATGCAAAGGGCGCTATTACAATACAAGAATCCGCAGAACAGAAAGCATATACTTCGAGCCCTTAAGATACTCCATAAAGAGAGCTTGAAAAAGCTCTTTTGCGGGGGAGTTTGACTTCCTAACCCTTTGTAACTAAATTAGTTGCAGAGGGTTTTTGTTTGGGGTAAAATAAATGAAATTTAGCGTTTCGTTGTTTTTTGCAATCCTGTTGATGGAGGCTTTACGATGATTATCCGTGTAGAGAAAGAAGCTGATACAAAAGCAATATTTGAGATTACAAAGCAGGCTTTTGAGAATCATTCAATTAGCCAGGGTACAGAACAATTTATTATCAATGCCTTGCGCAAGGACAATGCACTAACAATTTCTTTAGTCACTGAGATTGAAGAAAAAGTAGTCGGTCATATTGCTTTTTCACCCCTTGTTATTTCTGATGGCAGTTGTGATTGGTATGCGCTTGGGCCTATTTCTGTTCAGCCCAAGTTTCAACGGCAGGGTATTGGACAAGCGCTTGTTCGTGAAGGACTATCTCGGTTAAAATCATTAGGTGCTCAAGGTTGTGTTCTTGTAGGTGAACCGGCATTCTATAATAGATTTGGGTTTAAAAGTTTTCCTGATTTGGGTATGGAAGGTGTTCCTCAGCAATATGTCCTTGCGCTGACATTTACTGAAAGAATGGCAAGCGGGGTTATTACTCATCACCATGCTTTTTCGATAAAGAATGAATAAAGATTTACAGATTAAGCTATTGGAACATTCCGAAACTGCGAGAGTTGCTAGAAGATGTCCTTCCTAAAACCATAAGTTTTGATAACTTTGAGGTTGAACATGATTTTCCCGGTATCGGCAAGCGAATAATGCTGCTGAATGCTCGGCAAATTTACCAAAAGGCCAATAGGGCAAAGCTAATCTTAATTGCTATTGAGGATATCACTGAGTCCAAGAAGATATTAGATGGGCTCCACGAGAAGATTAGACAGTTAGAGATATCCTTGAGAACAGCAGGGGGTAAAGACCATGTGATAGCGGGGCTGAAAAGGATGATAAGTGAATTAGAAATGCGAATAATGCGGAGAAGGTAAATAAATTTGATTCTGAATCCAGCCGTTTTCCTCCTTCAAAGCAAAGCAAAAGTTCAAGTAACAGCAGGAATTCTTAATACAATTTTTCAGTGCTCTCGGACATTTAAAAAAGTTCTAAAATCGTCTACGAAGAGGAGGCAAAAATAATTTTTGCGCCCAAAACGCGCCCACCTAAAGCGAAATCCTATCATAACGCAGGAAAAACTTGTAAGACGTATAGAATCCTTAATTCCTTGTCATTCCAATAGTTGTGTTGTAATCTATTATCCGACGGAGAGTTAGAGAAATGAGTTTAAAAGTCTCCCTCCGAAGTATTTTTTAGTTTTCTTAATTATTTATCGCACAAAGAGTTACGATATCAATAAGAAAATAAATCTTTCCTGTGCCCAAAACGCGCCCGTTGATCTGACTCGCATATTAAATCGAGCATAATTGTAAGAAAAACTTACAGTTATGCTTTTTTGTTTGAAGTCATAATTTCTCACTGCGTAACTTCTTTGAAAAAACTTGACAAATTATGTTTTGTTAGTATTATATTCTCATATGGGAATATGGTATGATTTTGTGAAAAAGGAGTTTTAGTTGCGTATAAAGAGAGCCCGTCAAATATTGAAGTCTTTTGCTGATGATACTCGTTTAAGAATTATAAATTTGCTACATAAACAAGAATTAACTGTCAGCGATCTGTGTCGAGTACTCCATAAACAGCAACCGAGTATGTCTAAACATTTAACCAGATTGCGCTTAACAGGGGTTGTGGGCGATAGGAGACAGGGATTGAATGTGTATTATCATTTAATCCGCTCAGATAATAAAACACATAGGGAGCTGCTTTCAGTAATTACTTACGGATTAGTAGGTTTAGAGACATTCAAAAAAGATTTAGAAACGTTAAAAAAATTAAGGAAAAGGAGGCCTTGATGCGCTCTAGAGAGGTAAGATGTCCAGAATGTGAAAAAACATTCGAGCTGGAAAGCGATTTACAGGAAGGGGATACTGCCTATTGTTACTTTTGTGACACAGAATTAAAGGTCATTAGGTTAAATCCTGCCAAGGTAAAAGCAAAAAGGATTGTATTTGATAATGATGAAGAAGACGAAGGTGGCTATTCAGACTATTCTTAAATATCTAGAGGCCTTTAAATCTTTAATATATTTTAAAAGGAGGAGAAAATGAGTAAAAGATGGTTAGTTTTGTTGTTGTGCGTATGTTTAGTTATTAGTATGGGAGCAACCTTAGCTTTAGCGCAGGGGGAGGAAGTAGAAGAAATAACGATAGAAGGAACTCTTCAAGAGGTTGCAGCAGATAAGAGCTATATTATTGTCAACGACACAAAAATCATTACTGACGCAGAATTTCTTGAGTATTGTGATATTGTTATCGGCGATAAAGTATCCATCTTGGTTGACAAGACCGAAGAAGGAATCGAAGCGTATGACTACGACTATTTATATGATGAGGCGATTGAGACCGAAATGGAAGAAAGCCAGGATTCATTTGAAGATATCTGGCAAGATTCAGAATCAAGCGATGCGAGCCTCCAAGGTGAATAAAGTGTAAAAGGACGTAGCTTTAATACAGAAGCAGACAAGGTATTAAAATATGGAAATCACGAATACTCTGTATAATTGTCCGAAGAATCTATATTTCCCTCTAGATAAATATGGTTATTTCTTAGAAGAGCCATTAAATAATAGTAATCGATGGAACCAGAAAATAGTCTGCAGCATACTTGATAAAGATTATAGCCGCTATATATCTACTACTTTGATGGTTGGGCTAGATTATTTCAAACTCATCGAAATTTATAAGTTCATGAGCTGCCACAATAAAATAACTCCCAGAATAATCAGGATGTACCCAGAGCATAAAACTATCTTATGCGAAAGCATTGGAGAATTTTTACTTGTTTATTTAAAAAGGAGAAGTTTTGAAACTAAGGAAATACTCGCTGCTGTATTTGACTACTTTAGAGAATTGCAATTTATTAATCAACATTACGAAAGATTCATCGTGCCTCTAATAATTGAAATTTCATTACAGCTCGATAAGAAATTAATGAAAGACTTTGAATTTTTGCCGAGGTTTCAGGAAGTGCTGCCTCATCTTAAAGAAGCGAATGTCAAATTCGCCTATGGCTATGGTATTGAAGACCCTCACATATGGAATTTTAGAGTCGAAAAAGTTCAAGGTCGGGTAAAGGCATTTACTACTGATTTTGATTATTTTTCATCAGCAGTAAATTGTGATTGGGAATTGGGTTATTTTTATGCTACATTCCGATGGCTGAGAGAATCAGATTATTTTTTGGCGAATAAGGCAGAAGGATTACTGCTTTCTTTAATCAAAGGTCAAGATGTAAGATCACAATTTATGTTTTGGTTAGGTGTTTTGTCTAGCTATTGCGGGTATCGTGATAGCTTAATCAATCAGATGAAAGATGGTCGGTTTGATGAATTAGAGAAGCAGCGTTGTATAATTTCAGAACTCGATAAAACACTTTCCTCGTTGGCGTGTAATTTACTAGAGAACGTAAAAGACGATTCGGAAAATGACGTTTCTCATGTTGGCTTGAAGCTAAAGAATAGAAAAAGCGAGAAATAAAGAAAAGTTATTGAATCGTAAATATTAGTGATACAATAACTATTATTGCAGCGTCCTTACTAGTTAGATGGTTCTGTGATTCTACAAAAAACTTTAGTTCTCTCCACTTAACTTTGACAGAATAGCCCGCTTAAAGCAATGCAAAGAAAATTAGAAAAGCTTCGTATTGAGTTATTTCGCACGTCATTATTTCCTATCTTACTATTTGTTTTGCTTTCAATTTGTTATTTCTTATATAAGGTAAAAGTTTTACCTCTCATCCCTCAAGATCTACACTTCCAATTAAAAAAGTATTTTGTGACAATCTTAATATTGTGTTTTGCTTTTATTATGCAAAGAATGATCGGAGCAATTGCACAATGGTATAAGAATACAGTAGCTACCATAACGCGTACCCGTCTGGATGATGAATTTGTACCATTGGTTCGTAGAATATGCAAGATCCTTGTATGGGTTTTAGCCCTTTTAGTTATTCTTCCTTTTTACGGAATAAATATTAGCGCACTCGTTACAACCCTTGGAGTGGCCTCTCTGGCAATTGCTTTAGCGGCACAAGACACAATCGCCAATATTATTTCAGGATTTTTAATAATGATTGATAGGCCTTTTCGGATTGGTGACGAAATAAAACTGCCTTCCGGAGAAGAAGTGCTTGTTATTGATATTGGCATAAGGAGGTCAAAGTTTGTATCCGAAGACAAAAAGGCTATTATCATTATACCGAATATCGACTTGAGCAAGAGCAAAATCGTTAATTTCACATACGGAGAGGAACGTTTAGAAAGTAAAGCTTAACTGCATAGCTTTCGTTCCCTAAGAACAGAGAGGAACATGAATTTATATTCTCAATATACGCAAGATGAACTTTGGTGCATTAGGGATATAAAGTGGGCAAAGTCTTTGCAAGGCATCAGAGAATCCCAATTTAGCCTCGGCAACGGTTATCTGTGCGCGCGAGGTATTTTTGAAGAAGTTCCGCTTCACTCCCAACCCGGGACCTATATCTCCGGTATTTATGATAAGATCGGCGCTCAAGTTGATGAGCTGGTGAATCTGCCCAATCCCATTAATTTTAGACTTACCATCGAAGGACAAAAACTAGGGCTAGCTACTATGGATACAATGGCGTATTCGCGAACACTGAACATGAAAAAGGGGTTGTTGTTGCGTGAAACCTTATATAGAGATGTACACAAAAGGCGCTATGAGTATCAATCTCTGCGTTTTATCTCCATGCATCAGAAAAATATTGGCGTGTTGCAGGTAGCATTTACTCCTCTGGACGCTGACTGTGTGATTGATATCAATACCGGTATTGATACTTCTGTGGCCAACCTGCCAAGTTTTAGCGAGGGAAAGAAGAAGCATTTTCGTATCCGAGAACTAGGCCAGCAAAACAAGGCTGGCTATTTGGTGGCAGAGACATACGAAAAGAGAGCTCAGATTATTTATTGGAGTGGGTTTTATTATCAGGTTAAGAAAAAGAAAGTTTTCGCAAAGACTAATGTCTTTCGTTTATCGGTAAAAAAAGGACAGACTGTAGTGTTTACTAAAGTATTCTGCGTTAAGCATTTCCCGCGCCAAGAGCAACTTGCCACTAACAAACTACAGGCGTATAAGATATTCAACGCTGCATTCAAGGCTGATTTTGATGATTTGCTCACGAAGCATATCCATTCTTGGGAGCGGCTTTGGAATAGAGCAGACGTATGCGTTGAAGGTACGGCTAACTTACAGAGGAATGTACGGTTTAATATTTACCATATGCTTGTTTGTGGCCATTACGACAACGGATTTTCCAGCATTGGAGCGCGTTCGCTGAGTGGTGAGGGATATCGGGGCCATATATTCTGGGATGCGGATATCTTCTTGCTCCCTTTTTATCTGTTCACTTTTCCGAATATCGCTAAGAATATGCTTCTGTATCGTTACCGCAGATTAGAGCAATCAAGGGCACTGGCTAAAAAAGAGGGTTATGCCGGTGCAAAATTTGCTTGGGAATCGGCTTCTACCGGTGAAGAAGAGACACCAGAATGGGCCAGAGATATTGACGGAAGAATAACCAGAGTTCATACTCACAAGATGGAGCATCATATTACCGCTGATGTCGCGTATGCCGTCTATAAGTATTTTGTTGCCACGCAAGATAATCGGTTCATGGAGCAGTATGGGTATGAAATGATGTTTGAGACTGCACGCTTCTGGGCTTCAAGGGTGAGTTATAGCAAGAAAAAGAAAAAATATGAGATTCTTCATGTAATCGGTCCGGATGAATTCCATGTCGATGTTAATAATAACGCATTTACAAATGTGATGGCGAAGTGGAATCTGCTTACCGCTAATAAATTGTTCGGTTCGCTTAAAAGCAAAAAGAAAATATTAAATACACTAAAGTCAAAACTTAATCTTAAGGAGAAAGAGGTAAGGGATTGGCAGAAGATCGCTGCGCGCATGGCCGTTTCCGTAAATAAAAAGAGGGTGATTGAACAATTTGATGGGTATTTCAAATTAAAAAAGTCTATTTTGACCAAAACCGATGAAAACGGGATTCCTTTTTTGCCTACGCAATTGAGTTCAAAGAATATAGCCAAGACGCAGTTAATAAAACAGGCAGATGTGTTTATGCTATTCTATTTGCTCAATGATGTATTTAACGTAAAGACAAAAGCAGCAAACTACGATTTTTATATCAGCAGGACAGCTCATAAATCATCATTGAGCCCTTCGATGTGTTCAATTATCGCCTGTGATGTGGGAGATTTGAATAGAGCCTACAATTTATTTAATGTAGCTTTGCGTGCAGATATCAGCAATCTTCACGGTAATACACACGAAGGCATTCATGCTGCTTCGCTGGGTGGTGTTTGGCAGGCCCTGGTATTTGGCTTTGGAGGTATTAGCATAAATAAGGAGAATCTATTTATTAATCCGCGCATGCCTCATAGTTGGGAGCGGCTGGTGTTTACATTGACCTGGAGAAATTGTCCTATCAAGCTAGGCCTAACCAACGACGAAATCACATTAAAAATTACTTCAGAAATAAAAAAGAGTATGCTAATAGGGATTTTTGATAAGCTTTTGCTTCTACAAAGCGACAAGAAATATACGTTTAAGAGAAGGATATCTGAGCGCAGAAAGGAGCAATTTTATTAATCATGGCTAATAAACAAAAAAAGAAGTTAAGCATCGCACATATCCACTGGGGGTTTCCTCCTATTATCGGTGGGGTGGAGACGCACCTGACGATATTATTGCCTTCAATGAAGAAAAAAGGGCACACGGTGAGCCTGCTTACCGGGGCGGTTGAAGGAGTCTCTTCTAGGTACACCTTTAAAGGGGTCAACATATATCGCACTCCTGTATTTGATTTGAACTGGCTGGCAAAAAGAGGGGTTAATGGTCTGGAGCGGGAAATTAGAACGGTCTATACAGATTTTATTGAAACGTTTAAGCCGGACCTTTTCCATGCTCACAATATGCACTATTTTTCTAAAGTTCATACTCGAATATTAGAGGAATTGTCAAAGAAAAAAGGCATTCCTTTTTTTGTCACAGCGCATAATGTCTGGGATGATAATTTGTTTTTGGATTTGTCTAGAAAGGTCAAGTGGACCCATATCATAGCGGTCAGCCATTTCATCAAGAAAGAGCTGATTGGCGCAGGGGTGGACGATAGAAGGATTACCGTGATTCATCATGGAATAGATGAGATGATGTTTCATAAAGACATAAATACATCAGATCTTCTTAAGAAATATCCTCAGTTGAAAGGAAAAAAACTAATATTCCATCCGGCCAGAATGGGACTTGCTAAAGGATGCGACGTTAGCATCAAGGCCATGAATATCATTAGAAATCAAATCCCTGATGCCATGTTAGTGCTGGCGGGGACGAAAAACATCATTGATTGGGTGGGGACCCAACAAAAAGATATCTCCTATATGGTCAATCTCATAGAGTTCTTCAAGTTGCGCAAGAACGTTATGATAGATTGTTATCAATTGGATGATATGCCTGCGCTTTATGCTGCCTCTAGTGTCTGTGTTTACCCATCCACAGCCTGTGAGCCATTTGGCTTGACTATGCTAGAATCATTATCCAGCAGTAAGCCGATGATTGTTACCGAGGTCGGCGGCATGCCTGAGATCATTCGAGATGGTATCGATGGGTTTGTGATACCGATTAAGGATTTTGAGGTTTTAGCATCTCGTATTGTTCAGCTTTTACGGGATGACCAGTTACGCAGGCGATTGGGCAACTCCGGCAGAGAAATCGTCGAGCAACGCTATACAAAAGAAGTAGTGACGCAAAATACTATTAATTTGTATAGGCACTTTGTTTAAAATATGCAAATTTATTTTTTAACATAACTATTCAATGCCCAAATAGTACCACAAGGCAAAAGAATAGCTTAATAGCTAAAAACTAAATTTTTTGACAGTTTTTGAATCTCCTTCGATACCAAAAAAGTTCGCCTGTCCTGGCCTTAATCTAAAGGCAGGCCAGGGAAAGTCGTCTACGAAGCCCCGAAGAATTTGCCCCACACAATTCAAGGAATTGTATGGGACTAGTCCTGTGAAATGCGAAGCATTTCGCAGGGGAAAATTCTTCGGGATTAGTCCTGTATAATCTTTCAGATTATGCAGGAGGGAGCAAATTTGTTCAACCCGTTGTAATTAAAAAAGGTGCAACGGGTTTTTGTTTTTTCAATTGACTTAATTCTTTCAAGGAGTATCATAATAAAAGGCGATGGAGCTCGCCTTATAACTACTGATTCATTCGGTAGACGTCTCCTACTAAAAAGTAGGAGTTTTTGCTTTTAGCCGCCTTTGCGTTGATGAATCGGCGGATAACCCCGCCGAGTGTTTCAAAATTTTCTTTGAAAATTTTGACACTTCTTATCCCGAGAAATTTCTATTTAAGAAATTTCCGGGACTTTATCCTTGAAATCGCTATGCGATTTCTAAGGGCGAAGCGGGGCACATAAAGGTACCACGAGTTTACCCGCGGGGTTCCATAGGAGTTAGAAAATGTTTGAACAAGTTAGTAATTTCTTTACAAAAATATCAATCTACCACTTGAATATCCTATTTCTTTTGGGATTAGCGTTATTTGGCGGAGCTATAGGCGGACGTTTATTTCAGAAGCTTAAAATTCCTCAGGTAGTTGGTTATATTGCTATAGGAATTGCGATTGGTGAATCAGGCTTGAAAATTGTAGGCCATGATGTTATTCAGTCTTTGGAGCCTTTGAACTACTTCGCCTTAGGCTTGATTGGTTTTATGATAGGAGGCGAGTTAAAAAAGCAAGTATTGCTTAAATACGGTAAGCAGTTTATTAATATTTTGTTTTTTGAAGGGATAACAGCATTTGTAGTAGTTACTATCTTTATAGGTTTTGCAGGTGGTTTATTATTTGGAGATTGGAAATTATCTTGGGCCTTAGGTTTATTGTTGGGAGCTATTGCTTCAGCTACAGCTCCTGCAGCTACAACCGAAGTCCTGAGAGAATATAAAACAAGAGGTCCTTTGACCAGGACTGTTTTAGGTATTGTTGCGTTAGACGATGGGTTGGCTCTTTTGCTTTTTGCAATTGCTGCAAGCATAGCAGGCAATCTAACAGGCGATATCCACGAAAGTGTTTTAAGAACATTTATTCATCCACTTTACGAAATTGGTGGTTCTATAGGAATAGGAGCTATCGCAGGATTAGTTCTTGGTAAGTTGCTTAAGAAATATACCGAGGCAGCAAGGCTTCTTGCGTTTTGTATTGGAACGGTGCTCCTTGTTTCAGGTTTGGCTCTGGCGATACATGTTGATATGTTGTTAGCAGCTATGACATTGGGAGTGTTTATTACAAACTTTACTCCCAGAAAGAGCAAAGAGCTGTTTAAGTTAGTTGAGGGTTTTACACCTCCTATTTATGTGTTATTTTTTGTACTGGTGGGAGCAAAACTTAATATTAGTCATATGACTCTCCCAATAGTATTGCTTGGATGTTTATATCTCGTTGGAAGAACCGTAGGTAAAGCAATAGGTGCAAATTTCGGTGCGCGCATTTCAGGTGCACCAAAGACAGTCCAAAAATACCTTCCTTATTGTCTTTTGAGCCAAGCTGGAGTTGCAATTGGCCTATCTATCTTAGCCAGCCATTATTTTCCTGGCGAGATTGGCAATGCTATTGTTCTCATAATTACGGCAACCGCATTCATCCTTGAAATGATTGGCCCTGCCTTTGTTAAATTTGCAGTTACAAAAGCCGAAGAGGTAGGACTAAACATCACAGAAGAAGATATAATACAAACAACAAAAATAGCAGACTTTATGGAAATGAATCCACCGTTAATATATGAAAATATGCGATTAGCCGAAATTTTAAAATTATTTAGTGAAAATAATAATTTTTATTATCCTGTTATAAACAAAGATAAAAAGATTCAGGGAATAATTACTGTTGAAGGAATAAAGCAGACGATTTTACATATGGACATGGGCGGTTTGTTGTTAGCTCACGATTTAATGGAATCTGTCATTACAAGGGTCGTTCCTACGGCTACCACTGCCGAAGCCTTTGAGACATTAAACAGATATAACATTGAATATTTGCCAGTAGTTGATGAGAAAGAAGAGGTAGCAGGATTTATTGAAAGGAAGAACCTCAATAAGTTCATATCCACAAAGATTATAGAATTACAAAAGAAAGCTGATTCCCTAGGTTAGCGATTCATCGTAATTTAAAGCTAAAAAAGTTCCCCTGTCCTGGCTTTCATTTTCAATGACAGGCCAGCTTGCCCTGGGCTTAGTATAGGGGCAGTCCAGGGGGAAAGTCGTCTACGAAGGGGAGCCATATAACGTAACTTATTGCTATTGAAGAAATTACAGCATAAAGAGTCTGTCTATTTTTAGGCAGGCTCTTTTTTGTTGACGAGAAATTAAAATAATGTTATATTATTATGAACATATGTTCATAACTAAGGAGTAGCATTATGAGGCCAAAGAAGACACGATGGGTTAAGTGTGAGCCAGGGGAAAGATGTTTCAGGCCGCAGTGCAAACCATTAAATAAATTAGATGGTATATGTATGACTTTGGATGAATTTGAAGCAATAAGATTGGCTGACTATGAGGGATTAAAGCAAAATGAGGCGGCAAAGAAACTAAAGATCTCTCGGCCCACTTTCTCAAGAATCATTACTTCTGCTCATAATAAGATAGGTGACGCATTAGTCAATATAAAGGCAATAAAGATAGAGGGTGGATGTTGTAAAATTACAAGGAGGAAGAAATGAAAAGCTTAGAAAAGAAGAAAAGTTTTTTTGGTAAGTTAATTGAAAAGTTAGATAAGAAAATGGAAGAAAAAGCAAAAGCAAAACCCTGTTGTGATAGTAAGGATAAAGACAAAGGAAAGTCATGCTGCAGCTGATAATAGACTGGCTGGTTTATTCTGTTTTTGGATTAAGTCCGGATTCAAGGCTGGGTGGGGTAATTAATTTCTTTTTATACGACTCTATTAAAATACTTTTACTGCTGTTCTTTATGATAGCAGCTATTGGTTTTATTAGAACTTATATATCTCAGAATAAGATTAAGGTTTGGATCAGTAAGAAGAAGGTATTAGGCAATCTTTTTGCTTCGTTTTTTGGCGCCATAACTCCTTTTTGTTCTTGTTCTTCTATACCTATTTTCTTGAGTTTTTTGGAAGTTGGTATTCCGCTGGGAGCCACATTCTCATTCTTAATAACATCGCCTTTAATCAACGAGTATCTGGTAATAGTAATGCTTGGTTTTTTCGGGTGGAAAATTACTCTTCTTTATGTATTAAGCGGAATTACGATAGGAGTGATCTCGGGCATTATTTTGGGCAAGATGCATTTAGAGAGATACCTTGTTAAGGGTTTAGTCTCTGAGGATAGGCAACAAGCCAAAGAAAAAGTTTATACAGGAGCAAGGGAAAGAATTATCTTTGGGATAGATGAAGCCAAGTCAATTACAAAGAAACTATGGATGTGGGTATTGTTGGGTGTGGGCATAGGCGCATTTATCCATAACTACATCCCTCAAGAAACGATACACGGAATAATAAGTAAAACAGGGCCCTTTTCGGTTCCTCTTGCAACTATACTTGGAGTACCTATGTATGGGAGTTGTGCGGCAATTGTGCCGATAGCAGTGGTTTTGTTCAGAAAGGGTGTTCCATTAGGCACAGCATTAGCTTTTATGATGGCAACAGCTGCCTTGAGTTTTCCTGAAGCGGTAATATTGCGGCGAGCAATGAAACTACAGTTAATAGCAATCTTTTTTGGCGTAACAACAGTAGCCATTATCATTACAGGATATTTATTTAATCTCTTACAGGCAATACTTTAAGATAAAATATGAAGATTGAAATTCTCGGAATGGGGTGTCCTAAATGTAAGATGCTATACGAAAACGCAAAGAAAGCGGTTGAAGAAAAAGGTGTTCAGGCAGAGGTTGTTAAAGTTGAGGATATGGATAAGATTGTAGAATGTGGTGTTATGATGACGCCCGCTCTTGTCATAGATGGTGAAGTCAAATCATCAGGAAAAGTATTGTCCGCAGAGGAGATTAAAAAATGGCTATAAAGCGAATTCTCACATCAATCATTTTAATGGCATTGTTAGCAATAAGCACAACGATGGTGTTTGGTGATGATCCTAAGATAATTGCTTACTATTTTCACGGTAATGCCCGTTGTGCGACTTGTCATAAGATGGAGCAGTATGCAGAGGAGGCAATTGAAGAAAACTTTAAAGATGAGCTGGCTAATGGTCTGCTTATTTTTAAGGCTGTAAATGTTGAAGAAGAAGAAAATGAACACTTTACCAATGATTACCAGCTGTATACGAAAGCTCTTATAATTTCACATGTTAAAGATGGCAAAGAGATGCAACATAAGAATCTTATGAAGATATGGGAATATGTAAGAGATAAAAAGAAATTCTCTAATTACGTTACCACTGAAATTAACGATTATTTAAAGGAATAGCCAGCGATGGTTCAAATTATACTACCATTTGTTTCTGCGTTATGGCTTGGGATTCTTACTTCTATAAGCCCGTGTCCTCTTGCTACAAATATAGCAGCTGTATCGTTCTTATCAAAAAAAATCAACCATCCTAAACTCGTGCTGCAATCAAGCATTGCTTATACTGTTGGACGTATGTTTACGTATACCGTATTAGGGTTCATTATCATGACTTCATTAGCCAGTGTTCCTGTAACAGCCAATTTCTTGCAAAAATATATGAATAGGATTTTAGGTCCTATCTTACTAATAGTTGGATTGTTGCTATGGGATATAATAAAGATAAATATTCCGAGTTTTTCAATTTCTCAAGATAAACAGGCTGCATTAGCCGAATCAGGAGTCAAGGGGTCTTTTATTCTTGGAGTAGTATTTGCTCTATCATTCTGTCCAATCGCTGCAGCGTTATTCTTCGGCAGCTTAATCCCCCTTGCATTAAAAAGCAATTATGGCATTATTCTGCCTTTCTTTTATGGCGTAGGCACGGGCATCCCGGTGGTTATATTTGCGCTGGGGATTGCTATGGGTGTAACGTCTTTTTCAAAATGGTTCCGTAAAGCAACGACATTTGAGCTATATACGAGAAAAATCACAGGCATTATATTTATAATCGTTGGCATTTATTTTATCTGGACCTATGTTGTTGCTAATATATTATGGAGATAATGCTAATATAGCATCTAATTCTTCTTTGTTGGTAGTTATGCACCAGTTTTTAAATTCTTCTAAAAAGTTGTCCCGTGAAATTTTTTGAATTTCTAGGGTCGAAACTCGTAGTCTTGGTCCCGAAGAATTTGAAAATTCTTCGGGATTAGTCCTGTATAATCTTTCAGATTATGCAGGAGGGAGTGAATTTTTCAATCTCCTGCAATTTAGAAAATTGCGGGGACTTAATCCTGGAAAAGCCTTGCTTTTCACAGGGCCCGTTGTAATACAATCCCGGCTCATAAACTATGCCAAAATTTTCTTTGATAATTTTGGCATATTCGCCGGCCCTGAGAAATTCGAAGAATTTCTCAGGATTAGTCCTATACAATCTTTCAGATT
>JBHPGU010000036.1:0-12908 GCA_042570265.1 Candidatus Omnitrophota bacterium
ACTTTGCCCTCATTGGCAATATTTAAAGGGTCTAATCCTAAGATTTCACAGGCACTGGAAATTTGCTTTTTCACAGGAAGTTCCTCTTCAAGAATATTTATGCCAACGTTACTTGCCTTGGCTATTTCATTTAAAACGCTTATCATCCCACCTCTTGTGGGGTCTCGCATGGCATGGATAGATTTAGATAAGCCTAAACAACTCTTAATCAAAGGATAGACACAAGCCACATCGCTCTTTATATCTGGCTTAAGACCTAAATTCTCTCTGGCATTTAAAATGGAAATTCCATGCTCAGCAATCTCGCCGGAAATAATCACTAAATCACCTAGTCTGGCGCTGCTACATGAGACTCCCAACTTCTCATGTATAGCTCCTATACCCGATGTATTAATAAAGATCTCATCAATTTCACCCTTACCCACCACTTTAATATCTCCAGTGACAATATTGATATTGTTCTCACTTGCTGTCTTGGCCATAGAGCTTACAATCTTCTTTAATGTCTCGATTAAAAATCCGTCTTCAATTATAAATGATGCTGACATGGCTATTGGCCTTGCACCCATTACGGCTAAATCATTAGCAGTTCCACAGATCGCAAGCTTGCCAATATCACCACCAGGGAAAAACAATGGTTTGACTGTATATGAATCAGTAGTAAAAGCTACGCTTTTAGAATCAAGCTTTAGCCTTGCTGAATCCTCAAGCTTATTCAAAATCTTATTGCTAAAATTGCTCAAAAAGACATCGTTAATCAAACTGGCCATTAGCTTGCCGCCGCTTCCATGCGATAAAGTTATCCTATCATGAGCCATGTTGATCTCCATATTTATAGTAAGCCGCGCAGGTTCCTTCGCTAGAAACCATACAA
This sequence comes from Candidatus Omnitrophota bacterium, assembly GCA_042570265.1. Taxonomy (GTDB): domain Bacteria; phylum Omnitrophota; class Gorgyraeia; order Velamenicoccales; family JABMQK01; genus CAZFPS01. Next base: position 875 of record JBHPGU010000036.1, read on the forward strand.
GGGCCTACTGGATGTTCTGGACTGCACCCCTTTGCAAATAACTTACAAGAAAGTGGCTCATTGATTCCCTTTATGATATTGCCACAAATACATTTTGGATTCTCTCTCGATTCAATAGTCTCTATATCCAAAACGCCATCCACATTGAACTTTTTAAATTCTTTTCTCAAAGCTAACCCGCTATTTTTTATCGTACCTAAGCCACGCCAGGAAGCATCTGCTTCCTCAAAAACCTTAAAGATCGTCTCTCTGGCAATTTTATTTCCTGAAGGTAGGACTGAACGACTGTACTCAATCAAAACATCTGACTTTCTCTTCTTTATCATCTCAACTAATAAAAGTATACCTTCAAGAATATCGACTAATTCAAAACCGGTGATAACAGCAGGCTTATTGAACTCGTCAACCATGAATTCATATGGAGCTCTGCCTAAGATAGCGCTGACATGTCCGGGTAAGATAAAACCATCTACCTTTATATATTTTGATTCAAGCAGGGCCCTCAAGGCCGGCGGTATCAATTTAAAAACTGGATGAATAAACAAATTATTTATGCTTTCTTGTTTTGCCCTAACTAAGACCGAGGCAAAAGCCGGAATTGTCGTCTCAAAACCTACGCCGAATAAAACTATCTTTTTGTTTGGTGACCTCTTTGCTAACTCTAGAGCCTCCATAGGGCTATACATTACTTTTATATTCGCGCCCAATTTGCCTCTTGCTGAATCTAAGCTTTCGCGTGAACCCGGAACCTTAACCATGTCTCCAAAACAACACAAAATAGCGTCTTTGCAGCTGGCGATAGCAATGGCCTTATCAACATCTTGGACTGCGGTCACGCACACAGGACAACCTGGTCCAGACAGAAGCTTAATATTCTTATTTAATGCGCTCTTTACGCCGGTTTTGAAAATCTGCACTGTATGAGTTCCACAAACCTCCATAAGCGAAATATTTTCCTTAGTAGAATTTATTATTTCCAAGAGGCGTTTGGCAACCTCGGAGTCTTTAAATTTTTCGATTATTTGAGTATGCATCCCTAATAAAGTTTAAGTTTTCCTCAGCTTGTTTTTCATCAATCTTATTTATGGCAAAACCAACATGCACATTGACGTAGTCGCCTACTTTGACGTCACTAAGCAAATCCAAACAGATCTGTTTCTTGATGCCACCGAAATCAACTAAGGCATAGTTATTATTTTGAATACTCTCAACTATTCCTGGGACAGCTAAACACATAATTTATGATTCAAATGTTAAAATCTTAAATTACAATAAACAAGCAACAAACTACAAACAATATACAATACCAAAATCACAATAAACAAAAATTTTAGGAAATTTTGTAATTGTAATTTGTAAATTGTTTGTAATTTGGAAGTTGTAATTTGTAATTTTCATCTTGCTCTTTCTACTTCTTTTGCAAAGCTATATAAGCTTGGCCTAAACAAATAGATAGATCATTAACCGGAACTTTTGCATCGATGATCAAGTTGTAACCCATTTCTCTTATTTTCTTACTTAGCGAATCAAAAAGTAGCCTATTCACAAAGACGCCACCGCTCAAGACTACATCCTCTAAATTATACTCCTGGCCTATTCTATTAATAAGTTTAGCGGCATTAACCGATAATGAATTGTGAAATTTTCTGGCGATATCTTCTTTGGGCAGACCATTCTTCATATCAGAAAGTATCCTCTTTACCATTGTATGGTGGCTAATCAACCGGACTCCATCCTTTTCCATGACATCGAAATGGTAGTAACTAGATTCTTTAGACTTACTGGCTAACTTCTCTAATTGTACTGCTGCCTCAGCTTCATATTTGACCTTATGGCAAACACCTAAGATTGAAGAAACCGCATCAAATAGCCTGCCCACACTCGATGTCAGAGGCGAATTAATATTTTGCTTAAGCATTTTTGATAAAATATTATAATACATTCTGGGATAAAGTTTTAATAACTCTAAGTCTTGCTCAAATACCTCCTCGCCAAAACAATTATAAAGCAGGCTAAAGGCCATTCTCCAAGGTTCCTTGACAACTAGTTCAGCGCCAGGCATACCTAAATATTGAAAATGGGCAACGCGCCTAAAACTCGATGCATCAGCGACCATAAATTCACCGCCCCAAATATTACCATCCGTACCGTATCCGGTCCCATCAAAAGCAACTCCAATAACCGGACCTTTAATTTGCTGAACTGATAGTGCCGCGGCGATGTGCGCATGATGATGCTGCACAGAAATCTTTTTCTTGGCATTTATAGAATCAGCTAAGCCGGAAGAAAAATATCCGGGATGAGAATCAAAAGCAACTGTTTTAAAGCGAGTCTTAAGCCTAGATATGGAACTCTGGAACTGTTCCAGATTGTCATATTCATCCAAGTTACCAAAGTCCTTTGATAAGATTAACCTGTTATCCTTTATGACGCAGTACCTGCTCTTTATATCTGCGCCCAGAGCTAAAATAGAATGGTTTTTACTAATCTTCACTTTTTACCTAATATTTCGATAAAGATGCCTTCCAAATGGTTGATTACCCCACTTACTTCATTAGAAATCTTTTCACCAAACTCCAAATCCTTTGGCTCAACGCCCAGCATATATATCTTTACATTGAGCTGACTCTTTATATGCTCAATCATAAGCTTTGGAGACATATTATGCGTGGAGAATCCATATACCGGTATTTGGTCTTCCTTGATTAATTTAACCGTTCCTACAGGTTCATCCATACTCAGGGCATCAACAAATAGGATTATTTCTGGTTGCAGCTTTACAATTTTACCAATGTAGTTCTCGGGACTTGAACCTGTATCCAAACAACCTGCATTGACACGGCCTTGTATTCTGCTTATCAGGGCAGGGCCAAAGCAATCGTCAGATCGTAATTGATTGCCGATTCCCACAATCAAGATCTTACCTGAAAGAATATCAGTTAATTCGTTTTTGATAATTGTAAGGGGCATTTTAGAAGCTACTAAATCTTCTCTGTGGTAAGGGTAGTCTTCCTTCTGCACCTTGCGCAGACTACCTTCATTCTATCTGAGCGAGAAGAAATTTCAACTGCAGATTTTACATCTTGATCAGAAACGCCAAGTTCTTTTAATCGGGTCATATAAAGGGTGGGGTTGGAATAGGCCAGCTCGCCGAGTTCTCTGGCAATCCAAATGATATGGTCTTTACAGCCAATGACGCTGCCACAAACTTCACAAAGCAACAATTCTTTATCTATAGACTCCTCGCAGTCTTTTCTATCAAAAAATGAAAGCTCCCAATCATTGGAAAGCTTTATGCCTTCTTTTGTTATGCAGTACGCCTGACACTGGCCGCAGAATATACATGTATCTAAATAGTGTATCATCTTTCTTGTGGGGGCGCTTTCTAAACTATCTTTATGAGCAATAGCCTCTGCCGGGCACACATTCTCACAGGCAAGACAACCTACGCACTCATCTTGATTAAACTTAGGCTTTCCTCTAAAGTTTGTATGCGGCTTGTGTGCTTCTTTGGGAAATTTGGAAGTATACGGGCCCTTTATTAGGGCTATTACGGCTTCCTTTAGTTCTCTTAACTTTGGATATTTCACTTTAATTCTTTATCCTCTGCGTATTTATCACAAACAGATTTATCCCACAATTTTACACCGGCTCGATGTGCTGCCCTAGATAGTGCATGCGCGGAAACTGGAGCGGTCAGGATAATAAAAGCAATGCACAAAATGGCCTTAATTCCTGTAGCCGAAATTCCCCTAAATAAAAATAGGCCGAACAAAATACTCACCGTTCCCAGCGTAACACACTTTGTGGAAGCTTGAAGTCGATTGTATATATCAGGAAGCCTAATAAGCCCTAAGCAACCAAAAAAGTCAAATACTATGCCGACAAAAATAAAGATTACTCCCAACGTCTCATTCATCGAAGTTTCTCCCCTCCAAGTACTTTGCTAAAGCAAGGGTTCCGATAAAACTCTGTAAGGCCCAGGCGATACCGATATCGATATACCAATCTCTACCCGTACCTATCCCTAAAATAACACAGAATCCTATAATCAATATACCCAGAATATCTATGGCTACCGCCCTATCCGCAGCGGTAGGACCCTTAAAAATTCTATGTAGACAAAATGATCCACAAAGGAATAAGACTAAAAAGCTGTGCTTTAATACAGGAGATTGCCACTCTAAGATTGAATCAAAAGGCAGAAAAAATATGGCTAAGCCTATCCCAATTAAAACTGCCAGCCCTATAAACCAACGCACAAGTTTCGTCATTCTTCAAAAATCCTTTCTAAAATCCTTTCAAATTTCTTTACAATTACATCCGTGGCCTTCTCAATATCCTGGCTCTCTACGCAGATCCAATGAACATAGATAAAGCCCCTCTCTTTATCCACATCTACGGTTAGTGTGCCTGGAGTCAATGTTATGGAATTAGACAAGAATGTCAACGCTGTATCGGTCTTCAACCTAGTCTTTACCTTGACAATGCCTGGTTTTATAGGGACTAAAGGGTGCATAACCCTATAGGCAACATCGATATTGGCCTTAAAGCACTCCCATAAAAACACAGGTACATAGTACAAAAACCAGAGATAGCGGCTAGGGTGTTTAAAAATATGTGGCCTGGTCACAAACATATCTCCGGTCATAGATGCAATAAACAAAGCAACCAAGATACCGATAATCATGTGTTGTGCATCCGGAGGCCAAGTTAAGCCCATCCAGGCCAAAAATCCAAAAATAAATAAAATTATACGACTCTTCACAGAGCCCTACCTCCTAAGACTGTAAATGCGTAATCAGTTCCTGAAGTCAAAACTTTTACTGCTGGATCAATAAAATATCCTGCGACTTGAGGAATTAATAAAACCCCACCCAACAAACAAATAACACCAAATCCAATCATGGCTAATTTCATAGACATAGGCACTTCTTTAACTTTATCTAAAGCTGCATTGAGTTTGCCAAAGAAAGCATACTTTTGAACCTTCATAAATGAAGCCAGAGTCAAAATGCTACCGATTACGGCTATGATCGCCAAACCCATACGATCAGCTTGGACACAAGCAAAAATTATAAACAACTTGCTCCAAAATCCATTAAAAGGCGGGATGCCAGAAATAGCCATAGAAGCCAACCAAGACGTACTGGCGGTAACTGGCATCTTCTCTTTTAAGCCACCCATCTTTTTTAAATCCCTATTATCTGTGGCATACTCAATTGCCCCAGAATTAAGGAACAGTAACGACTTAAATATAGAATGGTTGAACAAATGAAACAAACCACCCAAAATTCCTAAAGGCGTACCTAAACCTATTCCCAAAATTACATATCCAATCTGACTTATGGAGTGATAAGCCAACAACCTCTTCAGGTCCCACTGGCCAATAGCTAAAAATACTCCTACCAATAGCGATATCGCACCCAACACAGATAAGATGTTAAGCATGATCGGAGTTACGCCAAAAATATTAAAGAATATCCTTATCAAAGAGTAAATTCCCAACACCTTAATTAATACTCCCGAAAGCATCGCTGAAATTGATGCTGGTGCAGATGGATGCGCATCCGGAAGCCAGGCATGAAAAGGAACCAAAGCGCTCTTTATACCAAAACCAGCGATAAACAAGACGCTCACGAATAATATAACCATACTAAAACCTTTTTGGGCGATTACCAAAGAGAGATCTGCCATATTAAGCGTAGAGGCATAAGCATAAAGAAAAGCTATTCCTAATAGAATAAAACTCGAAGCAACCGCTCCCATAACCGCGTACTTAAACGCAGCCTCTAACTCTTCTGCTTCTGTACCAAAAGCTACAAGCGCATAGCTAGCCACAGAGGCAATTTCCAAAAACACAAATAGATTAAAAATGTCTCCGGTAATAATCACCCCGTTCATTCCGGCAACCATCAACATAAATAAACAATAGAATTTATATTTATCAGTGTATTTCTCCATATAGCTTATCGAATATACGGCTATAAGGAAAGACACTAGGTTTAAAGTAATAAGCATGAATGAAGTAAGGCCATCTAAGACAAAACAAATCCCCAGTGGAGGCGCCCAACCCCCAATTTTATAAACAATTACTCCTGACTCTTTCACTGCCAACATCGCAAACAGCGACAATACAAATAAGGCAAATGTAGATAAGCTGCCCATATAATCACAGAACAACTTAGACTTTCTGCCAAAAAGTGCAATCAGAAAAGCCGCGCCCAATGAAATTATAATAAATAAAGGCAACATGTTATCCTCTAAGGTTCCTTATCTTGGTAATATCGAATGTCTTATACTTATCAAAAATTCTTAAGGCAATTCCTACCAAAAGCGCTAACACAGAAAGACCGATTACGATGGAAGTTAAAATCAAGGCCTGCGGCAGGGGATCGACCATTCCTAGAACTTCTTGATTTTGAGCTAAAATCGGTGCCCTGCCATTCCAGCGATAAGCAATAAGAATAAAAAACAAATTTACCGCATACTCCATAATGGCGATACCGATAATTATCTTTATTATGTTCCTTCTTCTTAAGACACAATAAAGCCCGATACTAAATAAAACCAAACATAGAAAGTAAACGCTCATAAGCTATTCTTCCTCACCAGATTTTTGCAAAATTACCAATACCACAAAAATTGAAAATAAACCTACACCCACTTTCATGGCTATGGCAATATTGCAAAGCGGAATGATACCAGCGCTAAATAAGCTAAATGGCTCACCCTTATTCGTGAAATAATTGACAAAAAAGTATCCGGCAAAAATTCCTAACGACCCAATCACTAAAAACATAAGCGCGCCCAGACTCTCCAAAACTGCTGCTTTTGCCTCAGATAATCTCTTTAAGGCAACATCTTTGCCAAAAGCCAACATGAGATGGATGAAAGACAACGCAATTATCAAACCTCCGGCAAATCCACCGCCTGGACTAATATGCCCATGTAAAACTATATAAACACCGTAAAGCAAGATTAACCCTACGGTCAGACGTGTTACGGTCTTTACGATCAAGGTCATTCCTACTACTTTTTTATTGTTTCCAGCCATATTAACTCTTTGTCTTCTTTCTACCTATTCTACGCATTACTGTAGCCACGCCTATAACCGAACAGAACAATACAGTTGCTTCTCCTAAAGTATCAAATGCTCGAAAATCCAAAATCACGGATGAAATAAAGTTAGTGGCACCCGTACTCTCTAAGCTACGAGCCAACAACTCACTGCCTACCCTCATGATGGGCTCTCCAAACGGCGGCAGGTCTCTTAAAACAAAATATGAAAATGACAAAAAGACAGCGATAAAACTCAAAGTAGAAAACGTATTAAACATCCAGCGGCCGCTTTTAACTAAAGGTATATCCTTCTTTAATGTTGCCCTGATTAAAATTACTAAACAAAGTATCTCTGCGACTAACTGGGTGATTGCCAAGTCAGGAGCTTTTAAAATTAAAAATGTTAAAGATAAGCCTAATCCAACAGCGCCAACGGCAATAACACTAGAGATCATATCCTCGACCTCTACGGCGATTATCGCCCCCGCAATCATAAATAATAATAGTAGTTGTAGTTCCAACATTTTATAAAACGATTAAGAATATTACAATCATTCCTATCAAAACCCACACACAGTAAGTCGGCAAAATTCCGTTATGCAGATACCTAAAGAATGAATTTACAGCCAGCGTTAAGTTTTTGCCCTGTTCATAAATATCGAATAGTTTTTGCTCAGCTCTTTTGTACATAAACTTCAAAAATGGAATTTCCCCTACAGTATTGTAAAACTCTACTCCTGATGGCTTCATCTGGGTATTTGCCTCTAGTTCCTCTCCGCCAATAAATTGACTGACTTCCCGTGATTTCAAAGTTCCCAGAAAGTAGATTACAAATCCTATAGCTAGTCCGACTAATATCAAAATGGTCGCTAGTGATGGGTCCCAGACACCGCTAAAACTAAATGGCTCTTGCATACTCGCAGATATAAAAAGCCTTATAGGGATTTGCATGGCAAATATACCAAACACGATGCAAAGGCCAGCCAAAATTGATACTGTAATAGTCATGGCCATGGGAGCTTCCTTAGCCTGACTAACTTTCTTATTGGCTGGTTGGCCCAAAAATATAGCATGGATAAGCTTCATAAAACTGGCCAACGTCAAGGCGCTACCAAACATAGCTGCAGTCAACCAGAGCGGCCAAAGCTTAGAACCGGCCTTACCCATTTCTATAATACCTTGATAGACCATCCACTTGGAAACAAACCCATTAAAAGGCGGGATGCCAGAAATCGAGAATGAAGCGATTAGAAAAGTAATAAAACTAACAGGCATTAACTTTGCCAGGCCGCCTAACTTGCCTAAATCATTCGTCCCAGTGGAATGCTCTACGTTCCCAGCAGAAAGAAATAAGCAGCTCTTATATATTGCGTTATTTAACATGTGGAATAACCCGCCGGCAATACCAATGGGGTTAGCCGTACCAATTCCCAAAACCATATAACCAACTTGACTCACTGCGTGATAGGACAGTAGTTTCTTTAAATTGTGCTGCACTAAGGCCATCATTACTGCGGCAATAATAGTTATTGAACCTACTATAATCAAAAACAGGCTTATTCCTGTATTTGGCTCAATCTTAAATATATCTACTGATACGCGAAATAGCAAATATATGCCTAACAATTTATCTAAGGAAGCTGGCAAGAATGCCATTACTGGAGTTGGCGCAGTCTCCGCTGAATCTGGAATCCAAGTATGTAGAGGCATCGCCCCTGCTTTGGCGAATGCAGCAAGAGCAAAACAGATAAAAGACGCCACAGCTAACTTGGTATTCAAAGCAATATGCAAACCACTCATTTGAAGACTAGGAGCAATCTTCCATAGAATCGCTATACCTAATAATAGTAATGCATCTGAACCACCGATGATAATAAATGTCTTCTTTGCACTTGCCTCTGCGCCTTCGCTACCCATGGCAATGAGCAGGTATAGCGTTATTCCTAAAATACCCCAGAAACTCAGCAATAATACCAAATGATTTGATATAACAACTCCAATGGAAGCAGCTATAGTCCACAGCACATAGGCATAATACTTATTCAAATCCTCTCTTCCCTCCATAAAGGAAGAAGAATACATAACTACAATAAGGCCAAAAAGACCAATAAACAGAGCTATAAACGCAGAAAGGTTATCAGCTATAAGATAACAAGCTCCTCCAAAATCGGTAGAAATTGGCTTGTAAGCAAAAATCTTGATACAAAAAATCAAGGTCAATGCAGACGAAACCAAGGCTAACATTGTTGGCAGCTTCTTGATGTTTCTAGGAATAATAAACGAAATCAACCCGGAAACAAAAGGTAACGCCAAAGCTAATAAAAACCACTTGTTCATCTAATACCCATCTTGTTCTTTATGTCCAGTGTCTTCTGCTGGGATAACCTTATAAGATCAGCTTGCGAATAAACCGTCTTTTTCTTTTTATTGTTCGCATCTATGATAGTTACCCTTTCCGTACAACAGTAGCAAGGATCGATTGCTGCTAAAATTATGGTCGCATCGGAAATCGTCTCACCAATTAAAGCCTCCTTATAAGTAGGTAAGTTCATGAATGTAGGGGCTCTTACTTTGTGCCTGACTGGCCTATTAGTGCCGTCGCTTCTGACATAGTGGAATGTCTCACCTCGAGGCGCCTCGGCATGGCCGATACCTTCACCCGGTGGAATATCTTTTATATTTGCATCGATAGGCCCCTTGGGCATCTTATTAAGACACTGTATGACCATACTAATCGACTCGAATGTCTCAAGGATTCTGACTACGGCTTTAGCAAAGACATCGCCTTCTTCTTGTGTAATAACGCTCCAATTAATTCTATCGTAAACGGCATAAGGCTCATCCCTTCTGATGTCTTTGGGAATACCGCTGGCTCGAGAAGTTGGGCCTAACGCACCATAGTCATTGCAATCTTTCTTTGTTAAAACTCCCACTCCTTTTAATCTTGCATGAAGCACAGGGTCGTCCAAAACAGCCTTCTTTATTATCTGCATCCACTTAGTAAGCTTATTGAGCCGGTCAATTATGCCAGGAAATGAACTATCGTCAAAATCTCTCCTAACTCCACCCGGCTTCATCATGGCGTAGTTGTTGCGATTTCCTGTCAATTCCTCAAGAATATCAAGAATTGTTTCTCTTTCCTTCCAGGCCCACATATACACAGTGTTATAGCCTAAAAAGTGTCCTGCAAGACCTACCCACAACAGGTGTGAATGGATCCTTTCGATCTCTTGAACGATAGTTCTAATGTAAAGTGCCCTTTCAGGGACTTCAAATTTATCAAAAACGTCTTCTACTGCCTGCACGTAAGCAATAGGATGGCTCGATGAGCAGATTCCACAGATTCTTTCGATAACAAAAGTAGACTGATCAAAAGTCTTAGATTCTGAAATCTTCTCAATTCCACGATGGTTGTAGCCTATAATCGCGTGAGCATCTACAACCGTTTCACCATCTACAACAAGCTGGAAAAATTCCGGCTCTTCTTGCAGCGGATGGTAGGGCCCAATTGGAATTATCGTCTTTCCCACTTATACTCCCCTGTCGCGTATAGCGTCTTTATCCCACTCTTTATAATCAGTCCTTAATGGATAGACACCCTTCGGCCATTCATCAGGCAATAGCAATCTCTCTAAGTTAGGATTACCAGGAAAATCTATACCTATAAGTTCGTGCATCTCTCTCTCAATCCACTCAGCTCCTTTAATAATTGAAGCGATGGATTCAATCCTAGGATTATCTCTATTTAGCTTTACCCTAATTGAAATAAGTAAGCGTATCTCTTCGATATTGAAGTGATAAAGGATTTCAAAGTGAAATCTGGCATCCATGCCGGAAGCGATAATAAACCTGGCCTCTGAATCCACAAATAAATACTCCACGACTTCCTTGATATCTTTAGGGTCGATCTCAATATATACACGATACTGAGATTTATCCACAAAATCCTTAATTGTGTTTTTAAACTTTACTTTAAAGCTATTCAAAAATTCTGCTCTGGTCATTCTTTCTTCTTTAAACTGGCTCTTATCTTCTCGATTACATTTACCGCACCAGCGATTATTGCTTCAGGTTTAGGTGGACATCCAGGAACATAAGCATCCACAGGAATAATTTTATCTAAAGGCACAGGACAGTTATAGGAATGGATGAACAAGCCACGGGAATGAGAACACTCACCAACCGCTATGACGACTATCGGTTTTGGGGCCTCTGCATATATTTGCTTGATTCGAGGAATGCACTTACGATTAACAGAGCCTGTGCAAAGCAATACATCTGCATGCCTTATGCTTCCTACAAGAACCATGCCAAAGCGCTCAATGTCAAACCGAGGAGTTAGGCAATCTAATATCTCAATATCACAGTTGTTACAACTACCTGTAGCAAGATGAAATACCCACGGTGATTTAAGTAAAGCTTTTAATTTAACGCTCATAGTCCTCTACTCGCCAATAATACCGCTAAGATTGAAAGAAGTGTCACCGGTCCCCAAAAGAACTTCATAATTTGATCTATTCTCAACCGGGGATTCGTATTTCTGATCACAACAACTAAAACAATGATTCCTACAAATAAAGATAAACCTTTAACAGCCACTAGGCCACTAAAGTTAAACCCACCTAAAAATACTATTACCATAAAGAAAGGCAGCACAAACAGCATCATCGCCTTCATCAATTTAAAAATTGCTAACGCCGGACCGGAATACTCTATTAGCGCTCCCCCAGCAAGCTCTGTCTCGGCCTCTGCCACATCAAATGGGACTAGACCTAATTTTGCCTGCGCGCATAGTAAGATCACTAGAAAACTTATCACTCCAGACCAACTCGCCAGAACCGCTCCATTAGCAACCTGATAGGTTATAATCTCACCTAATCTAATTGTTAACCCTGATTTTAACACAGGAACCAGAATCGCCAAGATAAAAGGCAACTCATACGCCAATACTAACTTCATCTCTCGCGATGCG
>JBHPGU010000037.1:0-12555 GCA_042570265.1 Candidatus Omnitrophota bacterium
CGATTATCCCGTGTAAATGATTGGGCATAATAACATATTCGTCTAATCGAATATTATTATATTTATTTGGCAATTCCTTCCATACGGTCGTGATCATATTTTTTATGACTTCGTTTTCAAAATACGTTTCACGATCTTTTGTGCATATGGTTACTGAATATAATCATTGGGATGAATAATCGTAATCCTTTAAACGTAACGTTTTTCGCTGTGGTAATGTTTTGGTCATTTTTCATTGTGGTTTGTGAATTTCTTAGGTCAATTCATTCGGGCGAACACATAGGTTCGCCCCTGCGAAACCCTTTGATTCCTCAACCATTTTCCTGCGGTATCAAGATAGTAAATGTAGCGCCTTTGCCTTCAAGGCTCTGCACACCAATTTTACCATTGTACTTCTTTATAATCTCATTGCATATGGCTAGCCCTAAGCCATTACCTTTATCTATTGCTTTGGTAGTAAAGAACGGCTCAAAAATATCCTCTAACACATCCTGGGAGATGCCCTGGCCGGAGTCCTGAAAGTTGATCTCTATTGCGGAACCTTTGAGTTCAGTAGAAATCTCCAGTGTCCCGCCATCAGGCATAGCATCCACTGCGTTCCGGATCAAATTCATAAACACGTGCGATAATCCATAATCCAGGATTTTAGGCAGGCTCTGCTTATATTTCGTATTTACGCAGATATTATAGGGGATCTTTCTCTTGAGCATCTGGAGGCACTCATCTATTGCCTCCTGTATATCTACGTTCTTTTTGACGCGTAATTTTGAAGAGTTGGAGTTGACCATGTAAGAAAACTCCAGCAGAGATTTGGTAATGCCTCCGATACGATTCAATCCACTCTTAACTTCTAATAAATACTCTCTGGCCACAGGATTACTCTCCATCTTGGCTAAGAGCAAATTCGTATATCTTATAACCCCATCCAAGGGATTATTGATCTCGTGTACTACTCCCGTAGCCAACTTCCCTACTGAAGCGAATTTTTCCAAGGCCGCGTTCTGTTTATCGATCGACTGCTTATCTTTCTCTAATTCTTTATGGTTGATTATACCTTCGATATTCAGGCAGGCGTATTTACATAAAGTTATGGCGAAACGAAAATCCTTCTTGCTAAATGGCTCTCCGGTAGACTTATCGGCTAAATTCACTAACCCTACTAATCTATTGGATGAAAACAGCGGTATGGATATAAACGATTTTGTCTGGTAGTGGCTGTAGCCGTTCTTGCGAAAACGCGGATCGCTGTCTATGTCCTTTACTAGAACAGGCACCTCCATATCCACTACCTTGCCCGAAATCCCCTTGCCCCTCCTGATCCTCAGGCCCTTTATAGCTGGCGGCTGGCAGGAATTATGAAAAGTATCCAAAACCAGATCGTCTTGAGCGTAGTCGAATAACAACAGTGAGCCACTCTCTGCCCCCAGGATAGCCATCAGATCCCTTAATGTCTTATTTAAAAATTCTCTTAAGAGTTCCCTGGTGCGATTACTATCTTCTACCTTTATATTAATTGCTTCCACTCAACTCCTCCAACATAGCCGTGGCTGTTTTAATAAACCTGCTCCGGGGATGTTCATCAATCAACCGCCCTAAAGCCTCTTTGGCTTTCGCGACATCCTCTAATTTATTTTTATATATTAAAGCTATAGTCAATATGGACTGGCCCACATCGACCTTCCCTTTATATTCTTCAATTATGGAGTTGTGGGCCCCTATAGCGCTCCCCCACTCCCCAACTGCGACGTAACACTGCGCCTTTAGATTGCTGACCATAAAACCATACTGGGAACCCCGATATTGCAGAGACAGAGAATCATAGTATACAATAGCCTCTTTGTAGGCATCGATCATCTTCTCGGGTTGGTGTTTTGTTTCGTAGTACTTGGCTATATATATGGGGACCTCTAAACCTAAACGCGTGGTAGGATATTCATTCATTATCTTACTGTATTGCTGCAGGGCTAACTTCCACTTATCCTGCAGCTCATAAGAGTTACCCGCAAAATACACAGCCCTGGAAACAATATTGATGTTTTCGCTGTGCTTCTCACTTATGCTCTTAAACTGCTCCCTGGCCTGATCATACATTTCTTTGACCACATAGAGCCGGCCGATAATAAATTCCTGCTCTAAGGCTAAGGGTGTTTTAGGATTATCTTTGACAAACTCCCTGAGCACGCCAACGACCCTCTCTAATTCTCGAGGCGGAGTCGCGTAAGGGTTATTGATAACCCTCCTTGCCTGTCGCTGCGTATACCAGAACCTTCTCTCTAAGGCATAATCATCATTACCGCAGCCGGTTAGAATGGTGATGAGACAGACCAAAAGTAGTATTAGTGATATTTTCTTAAACACAACTTCTCCTGTTTAAATTCCAATAAACAATAAACAAACTACAAACAAATCACAATACCAAATATACAATAAACAAATATTTTTGGTTTCTCTCGCAATCTTGCAGATTGCAGGGGATAATTTTGAAATTGTGTATTGTATATTGTTTGTAATTTGTACATTGTAATTTGTAATTTTCCTCTTAGATTGCTTCGTCCTGCTTCGCCTTCGGCTCGCAGTCCTCGCAATGACGAAGTGGTTGTCATTGCGAACCCGCCACCGAAGGTGGCGCGGTGAAGCAATCTCTAATTCGCGATTAATCGCGTCTCTACTCCTCTTCTCTCTTTTTCAAATACAACACAGTCGCACACACAGTTATTATGGGGTCCATGATTAAAGTACTTAAGACTATGCCTAAGACCGAAAATCCGATAACGACCTCCGGAAAAAATCTATACATCAAAGATGCAGAATTAAGATCCAGGATAACTTTGGGTATATAAATTAACATAGGTATGCCAACTAAAAAAATTGTCGGGAAAAATGACTTAAAAAATAAAATAATTGACCTGAGTATAGCTTTGGCGGGGTTTGCGGTCTCGTTTATTAATATAGGTATAGTGTATACAAAGGCTGACTGGACTAAAATAGCCAGCATAAAATTAAGCACGATCAAAATCGGCCCTAACCAGAGATCCGGCTCCATAAATAAAAGCGAATTGTGGCCGGCCTTAAAATATTTTACTAAATTAATAAACAATACCTTATTTAAAGCATAGAATAATATGGTAAAAATAAGTACGACTATAAATAGGCTGATATATTTTTTAAGCGCTACTCTGAAAGCAGCGCCCAAACTTATCTTCTTCTTATTATAAATATTGATGACTAAACATACGGCCATTCCGGTGAGTAAGCTACCTAGGAATATTGTCAGGCCCATTTTGGAGATCCAAAGCAGCTTTGGATATAAAGTAAAATTTGTGGGGAAGTGCAGAAACTTCTCCCCCCAGAATGTACTTATAGGGGGGCCTAAGATCGGCCTTAAGGGGTTGCGGGGGATGAAATAGATGACTGCAAGGGTTGCAAATTCAAATAGGGCAAAAATAATAAAGGGTATAAAGATAGATGAAGACTTTTTAAAAGTTTTTAGTGAGTTGCTATAAACTATCCTTAAAATTGTTCCGAAACTATTTTTTTTCATTTTTATTGTTATTTGGATCCGTGGCGGGTGTTGCTTTTTGTAAACATTGTACAAAGTATACCATATATTTTCAATTTGTCAAGGGTGGGAGCGCTTTCTTTTGCTTAAGTAGTGTGAATTTTGGCGACAGTGGTGGTGCGCCTCTACCCCACCTCATATGACATGCCAAAATTTTCTGCGATAATTTTGGCATATTCGGTGGGGTTATTCGCCGAAGCTTTAGCGGAGGCGAATAAAAAAAAGGGCAAATCTTTCGATTTACCCCCTCTTTTATTTTACATTTTCGAAAATGCACATTGGGGGGCATTTTCAAAACTACTGGCCAAACAAGAGAAAGTTCTCTACCTTAGAACTTTCTCTTAAAGCCGAGCAGTCCTAAAATACCCATTCCAAGCAACGAAATACTCATTGGTTCTGGAATACCAGGACCAGGTATAGGATGATAATCTGAGCTTCCTCCTGAAGATATCAGAGAACCAGATACCATATATGGCTGCCAAGGACTTGTAAGGTATATCGTCGAAGTACCACTAGCTGCTATCGTAGGATTAAAATAGCTGTAGATAGTACCATCTGTTGCAATTGTTATCGGATTAGCTGCTACTCCAGCGTGATTACCTGTGCCTGTAATTGGCGCTCCCGTAGGATTACCTACTGTAAACTGTGACAAACCAAGACTACCAGCGTTATTATTTATCTGATAGAAGTATGCGTAGTCTGCAATACTTCCTAAAGGACTATCACCATCAGGATCACCAGGTGCGTATACATTAAAGTTTATAGTAGCAGACAAATTTGTAGCAGCATACGCTTGCGAACCGGCAATAAGGGCCGCACTTGCTTGGCTGCTAAAAGCCATCACTAACAAACATGCCAAAGCTGTAATTAATAACTTCTTCATTTAAATTTTCACCTCCCTTTCTTTTTTAGATTTTTTGGTCATTACAAGATCGAATTCTATAACAACCCATTTACGTCTTGCTCGCCAAGAATTTCTGGCGGTCACTTGCCTACCATAACCTCCAGTAGGCCTGTTATCGCTTTCCGTGACATTGTTGCTAAGCGAAATCTTTAATACTTTAATTTATTTTTGAACGCGGATTTTCGCATATCTAACGCATATGGTCGCAGATATCTGCGTTTATCTGCGTTGGATTAGCGTGAATCTGCGTTAAAAATCTTTTTTCTCACACTAACTTCTCTTCCTCCTAAACCCAACCAACCCTAACAATCCCAATCCCAAAAGCGAAAGGGTGGCGGGTTCAGGAATTCCAGGTACCGATCCAACACGAACTCCTATCGATTCGGCACCATCATTACTTTCATAGGATATGGAGATGGGTCTACCTTGCTTATCAAAGCCTGGTTGCGACGGGTAACTACCCCACTCAGAATAAACATATACATATTGTGTTGTAAAGCCGTTATCGGGAATATACATTATCCCATCTATCCCCAGACCACCCCCACTAGTGTTGTCTGCATTAAACAAGGCATAATTACCAGTTCCAAGGTCAAAAATAGGATCTGCAGGCCAACCATTTGCTGTGAAGGGGTAACCGGTAAGGTCAGCAGTGTCTGAAGCATAAATTACTACACGATCAAGAGAAATAAGAGATGAGCCGTTCTGATTAGCCCCAATTAGAAATTCACGATAGTTACCACCAGTGCCGGTACCAGAGCCGGCTACGATAGGTATTGTACTAATCAACAAATTTTCGGTTTGAGGTTGGGTATCAAATTCTCGGTTAGCAGGAAGCGTATTATAGCCTTTCTGCGTACCATTTGCCTGGATTATAACAAAAGGATCAAATGTGCCGACTGAAGAATTTCCAAGGGTAGGTCCGGAGAAATAAGCTGAGCCATAAGAAGTCGTAGAGATTTCTTGCCATACGTTTGAGCCAGTTAAATCTACTACTACAGCTTGAGATTCTGAAATAAAGCATCCAAAAACACTCAGTATTACTACACCGCAAAAAACCAAAAATTTTCTAATCATCTTCTCTTTCTCTCCTTTATATATACCTATATTAATAATACCTATATTGAGTCCTTAACTCTTAGCTAATAGCTTAGGAGTCCAACTCCCAATTGGGAGTTGGACTCCTGAAAACTAACTTCTCTTCCTTTTAAATCCAAACAAACCTAACAAACCCAATCCTAAAAGCGATAGGGTTGCGGGTTCAGGAATAGTAGGATACTCTAGTGTTTCCAAGAGTACATCATTAGCACAATTCGTTGTCCAACCAATTGTAAATTCACCTGCGGTTCCCAGGTCCAGGCCACCACCGCTCAAACTAGTGAAATCAAAGCTATACTGTGCTATTGAATAATCATCCTCATCCCAGCCGCTAAAATATACCGCATCTGTAATGTCATCTTCCCAGTCTATATCAGCTGCAACGGGATGGAGGTCTCTTATGTACAGATTAGGCCAACCCCAAGCAGGAGAATAACTCCCAGTATTATCTACTCCGGAAAGAATATATCCGGTTTCGCTGTTACCCAAACTTAAGCTTACCGGAGTAAGATTGTAGTCATCTGCACCGGCAACAGGATTGTTATAACCAGCAATACTCCAGGAAGATAGATCCACTACGTAGTCCCAGGTCTGGTTAGCGCCAAGGTCAATGAATAAATCTCCGGGAGCAAGAATTGGCCAATAAATACTATCCACTGAAGCGCTATCTACAGTTAGGCTAGTCAGCAGCCCGCCTGTGACTTCTACTGAACCACCTGTAAACCACGGGTTAACAAGTACGTCCGTAGTGTTCTCTGATGAATCGGTGCTTGGCCATCCAGGCCAATAGATAGTGCTATCACCAAAGCTAATCGTGGCTGCACTAGCAACACTTGCCAGCGACACCATAAAACAAACCATTAAAAATATTCTTATGCTCTTCTGCATCTCTTCCTCCTTATCGTGCGCCCTTGCCAATTATAACCGCTACCAGGGTCTGGGCTAAAATTCTTAGGTCCACCATCAAACACATCTTCCTTATATACATTAGGTCGTATTTGATCTTCTTCTTTACGTCTTCTATTGTTTCATCATACTTGTGCCAGACTTGTGCTAAGCCTGTAATGCCGGGTTTTACACAAAGGCGTTTCTCATAATCAAGAATTACCTTCTTTAGGTCCCTGACCATCTCCGGCCTCTCTGGCCTCGGGCCCACAATACTCATCTCACCTCTTAAGACATTTATAAACTGAGGAATCTCATCGATATGAGTAGCCCTCAAAAATTTACCTACTTTAGTTACGCGAGGATCATTTACTCGTGCCCAGATCGCTCCAGTCCCTTCTTCTGCATCTATCCTCATTGTCCTGAGCTTATAGATCTCAAAGACATCGCCATCTCTGCCAATTCGATTCTGTTTGTAGACTACAGGGCCTTTGGAATTAAATTTGATTAATATTGCGGCAACAAGGAGTATCGGTGAAGCTAAGATCAACCCCAAAACTGAAAAGAAGATATCGAAGAGCCGCTTAAACTTGTCAAAGCTCTTTCTGACAAACCTGACTACCATCCCACCTATTCCCCCTAAGAAGAGAAACATTGTACTGGCTTCTGGGGCTCGGGACTTTTGGACTGGCTTTGCATCTGTTGTCTCTGCAAGTTGAGGGGTATCGACTTCCAGAGACGAAGAGATCTTCGGCTGGTCAAAATAAGTGATTGCAAAGGCCAGGGAGCCTCGAATAAAGAAAACCACAAAAGCCAGTAACAATATCACATATAGTGATGCTGCAGATCTGTCATTGAGGTTAAATTTGACTTGATTTCTGAAACCCATTTGCTTTATTTTAGAGCCTGTAAAATACCCAAATTTATAGGTGAGAAGTTTTGGGCTTTTTCCTGTTTGGCTTGTGCTCCTACCTATTAATAAAGCATTTACCGTGCCAACTCTTAAGCTTTTGTAAAGTTTTTTTTCTTATTTATAACCTGTTGCTGGACAACAAGTTAAAACGGCAGAAAAAATAACTTAAAAAACTTTTTTAAAAATAAGAGACAGCGATTCCTTTATTTGTTGCATTAGGGAGACAGTTTTTGGTGAGCTCGAGGGAAAAGCTTGTAACTGATTGGCTTGTTAGTGGTTAGAAGTATTGACCTGGAGCAACAGTTTGGTGCGGATTGTAGACAGTTTTCCTGTCATTGCGAACCCCGGCGCAGCCAGGTGAAATAGTTGTCATTGCGAGCACGAGCGCAGCGAGTGCGAAGCAATCTCTGAGATTGCTTCGTCGGGCTACGCCCTCCTCGCAATGACGACTTCCCTGCGGTCGCTCGCAATCACGGTAATTTACGAGAAAAAGGGGTCTAGAACCCTCCAAAAGACTAAAATTTGAATCTCACTACGCCTTCGATAGTCTGGCCATCATAGGTTGGATCTTTGAAGAAATCATAGTATAAATAAATATCCCAGCAGTCATTAGGGCTATATTCGATATAAAAATCCGCTGAGTTTACATTTTTATCTGCTGCGTCTTTCTCAGAAGCATGCCCTATGCCAAAACTAGATGTGTAGTGAAATTCGCTATTAAATAAATTACCAGAAAATTTAACTTTTGCCATGTGGATGACAACTTCCTGGGGAGTATAATATTCGGTGGCATTATTTTTTGCATCCTTAAAGTGAAGTTCATATCCAGCTTTGATAGGATGTTCTTCTAATAAACCGTAAAATATACCGAGCACTCCTGCGTGGAGATTATTATTGTCGTTGTAGTCCTTGAATTCGTATTTTGGATTAATGTAGAAATTTAAAGGTAGTTTTTGCTCTGTTTGAAAGAAATAGGAATGGTATTTGATTTTTGAATGGATTGCCTTTCTTGTCCCTACATTTTCGTAGCTGTGTTTTAATTTTATATCTTTTAGAAGAAAAATCTGACCCTTATATTCTATTTTGTAATTATGCGAATCCACCCCATTTGAAAACTCCCTTAAGATATAAAAAGATTTTATAGAAAAGTCCTTCTTGTCGAATTTCGTGCCGATTGAATACCTATCCTCATATATGCTATCAAAAACAGGTTCCCTGAAATAGCCTCTGCCGTATGAAATACTGTAAATTATATCTTTTATATTAAAATCAGCACCCTGTTGATAATATGCTAATTCAACTGAGTCGCTATCTTCATAGTAAGAAAATGAGAAAGAAAGAGCAGGTTTTTTTCTCATTATAGATTCGATTATCGACTCTTCTAGCTTATTTTCCTGGATATCTTTGACGCTATCTGCAACAACAGCCGACTCTGTGCTCTGAGTGAAAATCGGGATGATAAAAACGGAAAGCATCAAAATTACGGCAAAGAGAGTCGTGGATAATTTCTTAAACATTTGTATAAATAAGCGAACTCCCTCAAATTAAAACCCAGGGAGTTCTATAAGTTTATGTTGAACAAACTGTGATTAACGTTTGTATCGGTATTTTTTATTTGACGCGCATAAAGAAGAAATTAATGCGCCAACAATACGAATTAATCTTGCAGTTATAAGAACTGTTAGCAATAGGCTTAAAGTAACAACGACTGGCACTATGCTTAATATATTAGGAATCTGACCATCAACCTTGTACGGAAATATTGCAATTCCAAAGTAATGTTTGAGCGCTATTTCAAATAATACTATAATCGCATATGATCCCAAAATAATCCCCCAAAAATAGAAATGATGCATCGTAACTAATTTCCAGCGTTTAAAACTGCTTCGTCCTCGTAAAGTGGCTGAGAGTTCAAAAAAAGGCATGAAAAATGCACTTAATAAATAAAACAAACCGCTTATTCCTATACCCGGTACTCCTGCTATCATTTTAGTGTCCTTTCTCGTAAGTTTTAAATGTTTTTTTCATTACTACTTCTGTCCAGAATGCTTCTATCATAAATATTGCGTTTACCGTGCGCAATACAAAGAAAGACGGCAAGCTAATTAATAATTTTATGAATTCTTTCCTTCTTATTGCTACAAACATAGTCGGGACGATAATTGCCGGTATATCTATAATATATCCGATTAAAAATATGGGATTTCTAAAAAGAATTGCCATTATCGGAAGTAGAATCAGATAGGCGCACGAAGCAATTATCGCATCCCACAGCACCACTGTTATAATATGGTTCAGATATTTAACCTTCTGCACGCCTTTCCAGTGCAACCTGACATTTTGCACAAAGCCGTGAGACCAGCGTTTCAGCTGTTTTTTCATAAACAAGTAATTGTGCGGCTCTATAGGGTAGCATACGGCTTCGGGGATAAATCTGACACCATAACCTTTCTGATAAAGACTCCAGGTTAAATCCATATCTTCGGCTAGCGTTCTCATAGACCAACAGCCGTTTTCTTTTAGTATCTCCGTTCTGTAGAGGGAAAAACATCCTGATGATATCAGGGGTTTACCGAAATAATCCTGTATCTGTTTGTAAAAGCTGAAGGCAAAAAGATATTCAACATACCGCCCCCTCTCCCACACTGTCCGTACATGACGAGGTAGAACAAAACCGCAGGCCGCCACCACATTTTCATCTTCAAAGGCTTCTATGAGTTTTTCTACAGCATCGTGAGCAAGAATAGTATCCGCATCAATGGCCATAGTGAACTCTGTGTTCACAAATTGCATAGCATAATTTTGCGCGCCAGCTTTTGACCCTGTGTTTTTTGGAGGCTTGATTACCCTAACCCTATAAAGACTAGCTATGTCAGCCGTATTGTCCGTAGAAACATCATCTATTACAATAATCTCATGAATAGGAAATGTCTGCTGCTGAAGACTTACGATAGTATCTCCTATAGATTCTGCCTCATTATAAGCAGGTACAAGAACCGTAAGTTTACCATTCCTAGTTTTTTTAATTCTTGAATGTGTTTCTGAATTAAAGATAGTTTTCTTTAAGGCAGATATGTTTTGTTGTGCTGCTATTTTCATATTTTATATCCTAGATTTTTTACATTATGATTCTATGGAACAAAGATTAATCATTGCGAATAAGATGTAAATTCAAAAGGCTGAATTATACTCATTTTTAAAGAATGTGTCAAGTTGTTTTCTCGATACTTTGTAAATTCAACACAAAAAAAAGCCTATCTTTTCAAGACGGGCTAATTTCACTCCTATTCGTAGACGATTTAAGGACTCTTTGTGTCCAGAAATCAAAAGAACTGAACGAGTTTCATAACTTGTTTAATAATGAAATAAGGGAGCGCTTATTAAAATAAGCACTCCCTTCCCATGTTGTAACGCAATACGCTATACGCGATACGCAATACGCAATACGCGATACTATCTTTTCATCTTCTTCAACATATCATCGAATAGAATTGGTATTACTGTTGAATATCCGTCCGTCCAAGGACGCCAATTCTTGACCATTTCCTTTGTGATCTCAGTCCATTTTAAATCCTCTTGTAAGCGTTTAAATACTCCTTCATCCCACGTCATAACGGCCCATGTTGAGCGGTAGCTATACCTGCCTGATGCCCCCAGCCTAACGCCCACTCTGGCATTCATGGTGAATCCTGTACTGGCTAAAATAGGAGCGATATTAAAATAGCGGTTACTGACATGAAAAACGATGATGCCGTCATCTTTTAAGTGGCGGCGGTACTTAGCAATGGCCTCCTGTGTTAAAAGATGGACAGGGATGTAGTCACCGCTAAAAGCATCCATAACGATGAGGTCATAATATTTCTCCGGCATCTGATCAATGGAAAGGCGGGCATCTCCTAAAATCACATTGATGTCTCCCGGAGAATCCTCAATAAAAGAGTAATATTTACGGGCAACTTCATTAACATTAGGATCGATCTCAAAAAAATCCATCGCCTGCCCCTGGTTCATATATGTCGCCAAAGTCCCCGTCCCTAACCCCACAACACCTACTCTTTGGATATCAAATAGATCCGTGGTTAACAATCGTCCGATCGGTGAGAGGCGCGTGTAATAAAAGATGGGTTCTCTGCGTAGATCCTGCGCAAGAAATTGCGCTCCGTGGTGCGTTGTTCCGTGCCGGAAAATCCTTAATTCATCGGTATCGTAAATCTCAATAGAGCCATAGTAATTCCGCTTTCGATAGACAAAATCTTTTTTGTACCATAGATATTCAAAAAAAGGAGAAAAGCATAAAATTGCCACCAGAGAAAAAGCAAGGACCCTCCGATTCCTGGCGAGCCAGGAAAAAATAAACGCGATCAATACCAATAATAAAAGTATTCCCATTAAATTGTATTCGGGGAAAATCTTTGGCCAAATAGCCAGGATAAAGAGGCTAAATGCTATGCATAGTCCATCGGTAAATTCTAACTTTACCTTTTTTCCTTTTATAAGCATGGCCCAGGCGATAACGCATAGGCCTAAGAGGTATTCGATAAACGATATCGATACCAGAGGAATGATCCAGCTGACAATAAACCCACCGATAAAACTTCCCAAAGAAATCACTACATAAAATTTTGTCAAATGCGCATCATTTTTTGGCCTTGATTGATACACTCTGTTTTGACAATACATACACAGAAGAAACAAAGTAAGGCAAAACAAATTCAATGACGCGCAAACAGGCAGCTCATTTTGTCTGAGCAGAAAATACAGGACAACACTCCATCCTAAAATAATGTGGATTTTGCTGACAATCCATTTTGGGCACCAGGGCTTGCGCTTAAAGTTAAAGACAAAGGCCAGCAAATAAATGCTTAAGGTCACGATCCATAATAAAGGCAGCGGATCGATTTCTGCCGTGATGATATTATTAACGGATAAGAACATCATAGTGGCTCCTGCCCCAAACAAAAACCAACTATAAAGCACATTCTTTTCGATTTTTTCACCTGCTTCTTCTTTGCGCATCTCAACAGGCTTGACTTTGATCAAACGAACAGCTATAAATTGCAATATAATGACCACGGCATAGGCCCAACGCCATATTACAATTTGTTGATCTAGAGTCAAAAACAGCTCAAAGCAAAATGGGTAGGAAAGCAGCACAACAAAACATATCTGCCTTAAAGAAAACTATCTTTAATTCAG
>JBHPGU010000038.1:0-12300 GCA_042570265.1 Candidatus Omnitrophota bacterium
TGAATGATTAATTCCACTAGCCCTTGCCTTATGGCCATTATAGCAAAGGCAGCCAGGAGAATATTTAATATTTTAGAGAGTGAACTAATGCCTCTTTCACCCAGTAATTTGGCAACAATTTTGAATTTTTTTAATACCAGCCAAGCAATCCCTAAATTCAATACCAGCATGGTTAAAGTTATTACTATCCCGAACCTGTCAAAGCTTATCATAGAGATAATAAAAAGCGCTGGCGTGGCAATCAGGGGCGTAGCTAAAGGTATTATGCCCATGTGGGCAAATCTCCTTTCCTCCATAAAATCATATTTCTTGAAAATTAATAAATTTATAGCTAAAAAAAGCAATAAGAGCCCGCCGGCAAATTTAAAATCGGATGCGACAATTCCAATCAAAAGCATCAGGTACTTGCCAATATAAATAAAACCAAGCATCAATATCAATGTAGCGATAATGGAGTGCCTTATCAGCCTTCTTTTTTGTTTGAAGCTTAATTTCTCTGTAAGAGTCAAAAACATGGATATTTTACCAGTTATATTTATGGCAATATATAAAGAAATAAAACATACAAAATAAGGTCTGATTAAATCCAGCAGCATGGGCGATATTATACTTATTTATGGAAGGTTTTACAAGATTTTTTCTATCTTTTTTATGCTTTCCATTACTTTGGAGTCTTCTGGTTGCAATTGTTGTGCGATTTTGTAAATATTTAAAGACTCTTTAAGCTCTTTCAATTCAAAAAGAACATGAGCCCAGAGCTTCAGGATTTCGATGTTTTTGTTATCGCTGAATCTACTGGCTTTACTGGCCATATTCTCTGATTTTCTCAATTCGCCGGTCTTCATATAAACCTTAGCCAAGGCAAGGTAATTTTCAGGATTCTTTGGCCTGGATTTGATTAGCTTATAAAGATGAGATTCTGCTTCTTTTATATAGCCCATTTTGTACAAAGAAAGTGCAAATTTACTCCTTAGGCCTATTGCCTTGGGCGCAATTGCAACAGCGATACGCAGATTCTCTAAGGCCAAGTCATACTCTTCAAGCTCTATATAGCAATTTCCCAAAATATCAAATGCTTCGATAGTGTCAGGCATGATTTTTAAGGCAGTTTCGGCCTCGCTTATAGCCGCCCTATAGCATCCCATTTCTTTTAAGGCCATGCCCCTTTTTATGTTTTTATACGGGAAAATAGCCCTAGGGAGAATTTCTCCGATCTCTTCTTTTGGTGCTCTCCATGACTTTAGGCCAATATGAAATTTTCTAATAATTCTTTGATTTTCTGGAGTATCCTTTAGAAATATTAAAGCTTTTTCATCGAAATAAACAGCTTTCCATTGAGGGTCATCGAGTAAGTACTTGGCCAATTTCTCATCGAAGTTTGACAGGGCCATCGTAAGAAAGAAGCCATCCAAATCGTATTTATTTATAAGTTTTTGAATAGTTTCTTTATCTCCATCCGCAGCGTCACTATAAATCTTTAGAAATTCGTCCCCATAAAACTCAGTCCGGCCATCAATAAAAACCTTTCTTTTTGGATATGTGCGGCCAATCAAATAAGAGCCGGAATTAAAATCGTTAAATAATCTAGGAGGCAGGTTCTCGTTTATGATAAAATCGACTGCCTTTTTTGGAAAATTTTTTCTTGATTCTCCCCAGAGGCAGGATTTGAAATCATTCTTATCAAAGTTGTAATAGCTGCAATCCAAATTCATTCGTGAATTCTGAATCATGAAAAAAGCAAAAACAAAAATTAACGAGAACCTGCCGATATAGTAGTATCTGTTTTTCGTAAACATCTCATTGGATAAATTCTCATCAGAGTTGACTCTCTGGTTTGTGTTATAAAAAATGATTATCGTGGCGATAAAGGCAAAATAAAAAATATTCCTTAATAGCCATAGAGACAATAATAAAGATAGCAGCCAGAGCAAGAAAAAAGTAAGATTAAACTTCTTTTGATTGAACCTAAAGCTAAATAGTGAGATAAAAATCAAGGCCTTAAAGAATGGCCAACTCCTTAGATTAAATATTGTTTTTAGTGTTAAGGGATTTCTGAGCTCTTGGATATACCCGAAGGCAAATCTGTCTTTGAATATTCCAATAATCGTTGTTAGCGGATATATCGCACCTTTTAGTAACTGAGGATTTATTAGTGTCGCCGCAAGAGATAATAAGAATATTGACATGAGTTTTTTCTTCTTCTGCGTTAAGCAGAAGATTAAGATCACAACCGGACCTAAAAAGAAAAAGCCATGAAAATTTGTCCAGAGAACTTGTAGTAAAGGAAGTAAATTAAAATACTTCTTTTTATCTTTCAAGATATAGATATATATGACCAAGAAGAGTGCACTAAACATATCCGGACGAATCGTAAACCTGTAGCTTGTATTAAGTAAAAGGAAATATAGGGCTGTTGTTACAAACAGGTAGTTGCTGTTTCGCAGGCCCATGGCCAAGAGCATAAGAAATATGGCCATAAAGACAATATTTTGCATTAGAATCAAACCATCCGATCCAAACTGACTATAAAACGAATAAGAAAATAATTGGAATAGCCATTCGTGGTTTATCCAAGGTTGGCCTTCTTTTGTAAAGGAAAAAGAATCGTTTAGGGGAATCTCTCTGTTTAGGGCTATTTGTTCGCCTGTCTTTAAATGTAGCCATATGTCCAGGTCCTTTACTTCCTTATTTAAGTGAGTCATCAGAACAAAGAATAAGAGGACTAGTAAAAGACAGCTTACAAGATAATTAGCTTTTTTTAGGAAGGGGTTTATCTTATCTAAAAATGTGGCATGAGACATAGTGACCTTCATCAATTTTTATCTCCTGTGGCGATGCTTCTTGGCACAGGTCAATTTTATGTTTACAATTACTGCAAAAATTGCATCCTGTTTGACTAGTTATGGCTTGCGTCTTTTTTGATTCACCGCCCTCTTTACCGAGCAGCGTTTTTGTATAGGGATGACGCGGATCATTGAATATCTTTTCCTTGTTTCCCCTTTCAACTTGCCTACCTTCATATAGTATCAAAATTTCATCAGCAATAAAAGAGATTACTTCTATGTTGTGTGAGATGAAAACATAACTTAGGCCTAAATCTTCCTTTAGCTTTTTAAACAGGTTTAGTATTTGTGCCTGAACAGAGAGGTCTAGGGAAGCAGTGGGTTCATCACAGACTAAAACTTTGGGGTTAACTGCTATGGCTCTGGCAATAGCGATTCTCTGCCTCTGGCCTCCGCTAAATTCATCTGGATAACGGCTCAGGCAATCGCGATTCATATTGACCTTTTCTAACAGGCTCTCTATTTTTGAATTCAGAGTATCTGGACTTGTTAGCTTATGAATTAAAAATGGTTCTTTCAAAATATTAATTATTTTCATCCTGGGATTTAGCGAGGCAAAAGGGTTTTGAAAGATCATCTGGATCGAGCGCCGAATATCCCCGATACTATAATTAATCTTACCGCTCGTTGGTTCAATCAATTTAACGATTAGCTTTGCCAGGGTTGATTTACCTGAACCGGTCTCTCCGACTATACCTAAGACTGATCCCTCATTTAACTTAAAGTTAATATCTAAAAGGGCCTGCACAGTAGTTTTCTGATTACTGAAAAAACTCTTCTCGATATAATATTTTTTTTCTAACTTTTTAGCTACAAGTAACATCTGGAGAATTGACTTTTTGTGATTTGTTTAAATTCGGGTTCTTGTTTTTTGCAAATATCCATTACAAAAGGACAGCGCGGGTGGAATTTACAGCCATTAGGCAATTTTGATAAGTCAGGGACTCTGCCTTCTATAGTATTTAGAAGCTCAGCATCCTTTTTAGGCCTGCAGCCAAGTAGTGCTTTTGTGTAGGGATGCTTAGGATTATTCAGGACTTCTTCTTTCTTTCCATTTTCAACAATCCTACCGGCGTACATTATAGCCACGCTATCAGCAAAGTCTTCGATTATGGAAATGTTATGGGTTATTAAAATAATTGATGAGGAAATCTCTTTATTGATATGTTTGAGCAGACCTAAAATTCTTTGCTCTGTTATCCTATCTAGATTACTTGTGGGTTCGTCAGCTATAATCAGTTTAGGTTTGGAGGCAATGGCCATGGCGATCATCGCCCTTTGATTCATTCCGCCGCTTAACTGGTGGGGAAAATAGGTATAATAAGTTTTCGCTGGTTTTAAATTTACTAATTCAAGTACAACTAATGCATCATCTTTTGCCTTGTTCTTTGATGTCTTATTGTGAGTTAGAAATACTTCTCTGATCTGCTCGCCAATTGTAAATAGTGGATTCAATGCAGAAGTAGCATCTTGAAATATGTAGCTGATTTGCGAACCTCTGATTTGCCGCAGCTGATTTTCATCTCCTACTTTGATATCATGGCCATTAAAATTAATTTTGCCTGAAATAATCCTTCCATTCCGAGGCAATAAATTACTTATAGAGAGCATAGACATCGTCTTTCCGCATCCACTCTCTCCTATTATGCTCAGTATTTCTTTTTGTTTTAACTCTAAATCCAGATCGCAAACAGGATTGACCACGTAATCTTTGTAAAAGATTCTTGTGTTTAACTTCTCAATTTTTAAAAGGGTTTTACTCATCTTAAATATTTTCTTAATCCGTCACCGACTAAATTATAAGAAATTATGGTTATAAAGATTGCTAACCCAGGAAATAGGCTTAGCCACCAGGCTATACCTAGGCTGGATTTAGCTTCATAAAGAATATTGCCCCAACTGGGGGTAGGCGGCTGTATGCCTATACCTAAAAAGCTCAATCCTGATTCAACAAGAATTGCTGCGGCAATACCTAAAATAGCGCTCACAATAACCGGGCCTATCGCATTAGGCAGAAGGTGAAATATGATTATTCTAAGATTTGAGGCGCCTAATACCTTCTCAGCTAAAATAAAATCTCTCTGTTTTAAGGATAGTATCTCCGCCCTTACTAATCTGGCCTGCCCCATCCAACTGGTTAGTCCGATAACGATCATTATATTGTGAATATTAGGCTCTAAGAGTGCTACGACGGAAAGGATCAGGAAAAATACCGGGAAGCAGAGCATGATATCAATAAAGATAGAAATAATCCTATCCACAATCCCGCCGTAAAAACCAGCTATTGACCCAAGTAATAATCCTATAAAAGTGGCTATACCCACAGCGATAAGGCCAACGCTTAATGAGATGCGCGCGCCATAGATCATTCTGCTGAAAATATCTCTACCTAGCTGGTCTGTGCCAAAGAAGTTCTCAGCTGATGGGGCCTGTAGTATTTTATTTGAGTCGATTTGGTCATAAGCATAAGGAGCGATTAATGGAGCAAACACAGCGATCAAAGATAAGGAAATAACAAAAAACAATCCTATAAATAGAGTTTTATTTATTAGTATCTTCATTGCTTTTTATAGCGGATGCGAGGATCCGCATAGGCATAGCTTATATCTGCAGTCAAATTCCCTATCATGGTCAACATAGCACCGATAGTCAAGATGCCCATAATTACTGGGTAGTCTCTAGACATCACCGATTCAAAGAATAACCTGCCCATCCCGGGAATGGCAAATACTGACTCGATTATCACGCTTCCGCTGATCAATCCGGGAAGAGATAGGCCTAACAGGGTAATAATCGGCAAAAGGCTATTTCTTAAAGCATGCTTATAGACAACACTGTTTTCTGATAGCCCTTTGGCCCGGGCAGTTAGTATGTATGGCTTATTGAGCGTCTGTATCATAGATTGACGCATATATCGAGAAATTCCAGCTAGGCCTCCAAATACGAATATGGATATGGGTAGAATCAGATGTCTTGTAATATCTGTAATCTTTTCAAATAGACTAAAGTTTTCAAAATCCAGAGATGTTATGCCCAGAACAGGCAGCCAGCCTAACTTTATGCAGAATATATCCATTAAGATTAAGGCCAGCCAGAATGAGGGTACAGCAAAACCAATAAAGACAAAAGTGGTAACAGACTTATCAATAATCGAATCTTGTTTTACACTGCTGATTACTCCCAAAGGTATGCCGATTAGTAAGATTAGCAAGATCGAGGCGATATTTATAAACAAGGTCACTGGTAGCCGTTCTCTTATTTTGGTAATGACTTTTCTTCCGTCTAGGAATGACTCTCCGAAGTCCAATTTCACGATTCTTTTTACCCAGTTTTTGTATTGAACTATCAAGGGCTTATCCAGGCCGTAGAGTTTATTTAGCTTTGCGCGGGCATCTAGAGAAATCTTGGGATTGAGATTGGTTAGGGTATCTGTGGGTTTTCCGGGAGCCAGATGGATTACGGTGAATGAAATCAGCGTTATGCCGATTAATAGAGGGATTAAACTTAAGCATCTTTTTATAATATAAGTCAGCATTATTTTTGGATTACGTCTCTGTACCTTTGTTTATCCTTGGCTACCCACCACTCAATAAAATTATGACCAATACCACCTGGTCCGACCTCTATGCCCTGAAACCTTTTATCGATAATCACCAATGAATCAGGAGAATACAAAAACATGTAAGGCTGTTGATCAAAGATTATTTTGTGTATTTTATTGTAAATTTCCTTTCTTCTATCTTGATCGAATGTCCTTCTACCTCCAATAATAAGTTCATCTACTTCGCTATTATTATATCCAATAAAATTAAACTCCCCTTCTTTTGTCTTGGAGGAGTGCCAGATATCAAAGGGGTCGGGGTCTAACGATAAGGACCAACCTAGAAGCACTGTGTCGAAATTTCTCTTTTCCACACATTCGGCTAAAAATACGCTCCACTCTAAGACCTTAATTTTGACTTTAATACCGATATCCTTAAGTCGCTTCTGGATGATTTCGGCGGTTTTGATTCTTTGATCGTTGCCTTGATTAGTGGTAATGGTGAATTCAAAGATTAGTCCTTCTTTATCTAATATGCCGTCACTATTTGAATCTCCCCATCCAGCTTGACTAAGTAGTTCTTTAGCTTTATTTGCATCAAATGGCCGAGCCTTAACACTGCTGTTATATGACCAGGAATCAATAACAAATGGCCCGGTTATGGGCTTGGCTAGCCCAAAGAAGATCATTTTTATTATTTCTTCCTTGTTAATAGCGTAATCCAATGCAACCCGGACATTTTTATCGCTAAACAGTGGACTTTTTAAGTTGTAACCTAGATAGGTGTAGCCGAAACTAGGCAGCCTAAATTTATTGAAATTTTCCCTGAAGAATTTTGTATTGGTTTTATATTCGTAGGCAATTGGTGATAGGCCGGTGTAGTCTACTGCCTTTGTCTGAAGTTCTAGAAACGTGCTCGCATCATCAGGGATAACACGATTGATATACCTGGAAATATGAGGCCTGCCCTTAAAATAGGCGTCATTAAAAATTAGTTCGATCTTTTCCTGCGTCTTCCACTTTTTGAATTTGTAAGCTCCGGTGCCGATCGGGTTTCGTTGGAAATCTGTCTTATGTAAATCTTCAGTTTGCAAAAGATGTTTAGGGATTATAGACATGCCCCAACTGGATAATCCAGGAGAAAATGGCTCTTTGTATGTGACCTTTATGGTGAAGTCATCGATTACCTCAAACTTCTCGACCATTTGGAAGTCACCGCTATAGGGCGTGGCTGTGTTGGGATCGATTAATTTTTTAAAGGTGAATTCAACGTCTTTGGCTGTGAAAGGCTCAGCATCGTGCCAGGTGACATTTTTTCTTAAATGAAATACTATGGATAAGTTGTCTTCGGAGACATTCCAGCTCTGAGCGATGTCTCCTATGATATTCAGGTCTTTGTCATATTTGATTAAACCGTCGAAGATATGTCCGCATATTTGACTGGAAGCAGTATCTGAGGCCAAGATAGGGATGAGCGTTCTTGCGTCTGAGGCAGAAGTAACGACTATAGCATCGCCATAATCTTTTTGCGAGGCCATAGTTGGAGATGTCAATAGGGCTAGGGCGCAGAAAAACAAAAAGACTGTCCTAAAATTAAGACAGTCAAAAAAGATGGCCTTTTTATTATTGTATCGCTGCGGCTTCTTGGGTAGCAGCATTATTTTCTTGAGTTTGTTCTACGGTTTGGGATTGTTCTGGAAGAGTGTCATCAATAGTCTCTTCTATGACTTTTGGAATATCTTTGTCTACTATCTCTTCAACTTCTTGAAAGGTTTCATCAATAGTCGCCGAGACTTCCTCACTTACCTGTGTAGCTTCCGGAGTTGTCTCGAATTCTCCTATTGGCTGTAAAGGCTGCTTCATTATTTCTCTCTCTACTATGGATTTACCCTGTTGTACTGAAAGGAACGCCAACACTAGACAGGTAATGAAGAATGTAATAGCAAAACCCGTGGTGGTCTTTGCAATAAAGGCATTCGTCTTAGTTCCTAATAGTGACTCGGATGAGGTAAAGCTTTCTATTAATCCTCCTCCTCTTCCAGATTGGATCAAGATAAAGAATATTAATCCGATACAAGCAATAATATGAATACCTATGATAACACTCATCATTTTTTACTTCCTTCCTTTATAGACGCATTTGATTTTTTGACGATTTCTGTAAAAGAGTCAATTTTTAAAGAGGCGCCGCCAACAAGGGCTCCATCTATGTCCTTCTCTTTTATCAATTCTTCTATATTATCTGGCTTGACGCTTCCGCCGTATTGAATTGTTATGTTGTCAGCCGTATTGTTATCTGACATCTCAGTCAGTAGTTTACGAATAAAACTATGCACTTCTTGCGCTTGTTGTGGCGTAGCGGTTAATCCTGTACCGATGGCCCAAACAGGCTCATAGGCAATGACTATCTTTTGGAACTCCTCTTTGGAGAGGCCTTTAAGACTGTTTTCAACATGGTCCCTTATTAATTGGAAGGTCTTATTTGCTTTTCGTTCTTCTAATTTCTCTCCAACACAGACAATTGGCGTGAGGCCATTCTTTAGAGCAGCCCTAACCTTGGTGTTAACAACTTCATTGGTCTCTGAGAAGTATTGTCTCCTCTCTGAGTGTCCCAAGATCACATATTTGCAGCCCAGGTCTTTAAGCATTATTGGTGAGATTTCACCCGTGAAAGCGCCCTTTTCTTCCCAGTGCATATTTTGTGCGCCCAGATCGATATTTGTCTCCGAGACTAACTCTGAAATCTGGTCAAGGCAAGTAAAGGTTGGACAAAGGACAATGCCTACGTCTGTTATATTGTAAAGATTCCTCTTTAATCCATTAGTTAGTTCTATAGCTTCGCTGATTGTCTTATTCATCTTCCAGTTTCCAGCAATTATTATTTTACGCATTTTTAGTATCCTCTTATTTATCCTGCAGAGCTGCGATTCCAGGCAGGGTCTTTCCTTCTAAGAACTCAAGAGAAGCGCCTCCTCCGGTTGAAATATGAGACATCTTGTCTTCTAAGCCAAATTTAGCTACTGCAGCAGCAGTATCTCCGCCACCGATGATTGTGGTTGCATCCAAATTCGCGATATAATCAGCTATTGCTTTTGTGCCAGCAGAAAGTTTGTCTATTTCAAATATTCCCATGGGCCCGTTCCAAACAATTGTTTTTGCATCTGATAGAGCCAACTGAAAATTATTGATTGTTGTTGGACCAATATCTACAGCAATTTGATCAGCAGGAACATCTTCACCTACGGTAATGGTTTCGGCTTCAGGTTTTACCTCTTTGACGCAGACATTATCAATAGGCAGCAAGATATCAACATTAGCCTCTTTCGCCTTTTTTAAAATGTTTTTTGCAATATCAATTTTGTCCTCTTCAAGTTTTGATCTTCCTATTTCTCTTCCTTGGGCCTTTAGAAAGGTATAAGCCATTCCTCCGCCGATAATAATTTTATCTGCTTTTTTGAGTAAGTTGTCAATTACGCCAATCTTGTCAGAGACTTTAGCCCCGCCTAAAATCACCACAAAAGGTTTTTTGGGGTTTTCTAAAGCCCTGCCTAGATAGCTTATCTCTTTTTCTAGCAACAGGCCAGCTACGGCTGGTAAATGGTGCGCTATTCCTTCTGTAGAAGCGTGTGCTCTATGAGCTGTACCGAAGGCATCGTTTATGTAGATTTGCGCAAGTTTAGATAGTTCTTCGGCGAATTTAGGGTCATTTTTCTCTTCTTCAGGGTGGAATCTTAAGTTTTCCAACAGAATAACCCTATTTTTGGAAGCGCCTATCTGCTTTTTGATATTTCCACCTATGCAATCATCTAATATCTCAACGGATTCGTCTAAAATCTCTTTAAGCCTGTTTGCAACAGGTTTAAGCCTGAATTCTTCCTTGATCTTACCCTTCGGCCTACCCAAATGAGACATGAGTATGAGCTTGGTTGCGCCCTTCTCTAGCGCAAGCTTTATTGTTGGCAAAGCCGCCCTAATACGGGTATCATCAGTGATATTTAGGCCTTCATCTAAAGGCACGTTGAAATCAGCCCGCATAATGGCTATCTTTCCCTTTAATTCTATATCTTTAATAGATTTTTTGTTCATGTCCCTTTCTTTATTTTATTTGCGCAATATTATATCAAAGCCTTGATGTTTGTAAAGGAAAATCAGGCAGGTACTTGTTTTTCCCTATTTAGCATACTTATCCTGGCCATGGCCAAACCCAAAACAAACCAAAACAATGTTGCCATTTTAAGTGCGTAGAAGTTTACGTCAAAAAGACTCTGTCCTAATAATGCCAAGATAGCACCTAAGAATCCCAAAAGAAGAAAGTCATTTGATTTCTTGAAAACTTTAAGACCTAGATCAAAAAACCTAAAAATAAACCCAAGAAAACAGAATAGTCCAACTATTCCAATTTCTGCTGTCATGTGCAGATAGCTATTATGAGGATAATAGCCACCTCTTCCTTCTGTATAATAAGGGCCTACTTTTGAATAAGTATTCAGCCCAGCACCAAATAATGGGAAGTCTTCTATAACATTAATTGACTCTTTCCAAAGGTTTGCCCTAAAAAGAATCGAGCCCTTAAGATGAAAAGATGATGTTAAACGGGTCTTTATGGAACTAGGCAATAGAAATGTCAACGCAGCTATAATTGCAATATAGAGAAGGATTGTTTTGGGTCGAGATTTTACTCGATAAAGAAAGAAATAGGCAACGGTTCCAAGGCCTAGCAAGAACCCAAACCAAGAAGCTCGAGATTGAGTTAGTCCTAGACAAAATAACAAAGCAACAAGAATGACAAAAATTATCTTTTTAGTTCTTTTGCTTATTAGTCTACCGGAAAATAACATGCCCAGGCTAATCGATAGCATAGTCATTATCCATCCACCAAAACCGTTACGGTTCCGAAAGCAAGCCCTTAATCCATCGGGCGCCTTGGGGAAACATCGTAAAAAATCTGAACCATGAAAATATTGTATAAATGCATCAAGAGTGACTAGAATCGATGAAAATATTATGGTAAACAAAATATGCCTAAGAACCCTTCTGTCAGAAACGCTTTCGCTAACAATAACTAATATGAGCATATTTTTTAAGACTTTGGTCAATAGGGCTTTTAAGGAGAGACCGAAATATAAACTTAAGAGCGTAGATACGGAGCATGCGGCAAAGAAAACTAGCAAAGCCGTACCAATTTTCTTCAAAGAAGTACTCATTGCGTCGTGAGATTTAGCTAAGGCAATCTTTTTGGTAATCCAACAGAGGATTGCTAGCCAAGTAAAAACCTGCATCGCAGCCTTACTGAAGGGCAAGAAAATAATTATAGCGCAAAGACAAAACTCTATTATTTTATCGCAAATTTTACTTATTTTTGTAGTCATTAAGCTTTATAGGTATTATTCTTTGTTATGAGGAGTATACGAAGGAACTAGCTTGCGAAACATTTTTAAAATTTCTTTTTCGTCTCTTATTTTTGCGAGATACTCAAGGTTTTTAACCTGTCTTCTTAATGCTTTGGGATCAAAGTCATTTGGCTTAGTTATATAAATTTTATCGTGTTTTGTTGTTTTATTTTTCTCAATTTCGTGGAGTGTCTCCTCTGAAAGTTTTTCACCAGGCCGAAGCCCTATGAATCTTAAGGGGATGTCTGTTTCAGGCTTGAGCCCGGAGAGAGTTATTAAATTTTTTGCAAGGTCATAAATTTTTATTTGTTGCCCCATATCCAAGATAAAGATCTCTCCGCCTTTCCCAATCGCACTGGCTTGTAAAACTAATCCCACTGCTTCTTTGACGCTCATAAAGTATCTTTTTGCCTCAGGGTGTGTCACTGTAACGGCGGATCTTTGTTCAATTTGTTTTTTAAATAAAGGTACAACGCTGCCTTTAGAATCCAATACGTTTCCGAACCTAACTGCAATGAATTTAGTC
>JBHPGU010000039.1:0-12173 GCA_042570265.1 Candidatus Omnitrophota bacterium
ATATAAAATCGATTAAGAGACTTGTAGAATTTGATCAGATAAGAATAAAGTTTAGAGTTATGCTTTCTATTTTTAAGCATAAATTCAATGATAAAAGGCAGGCTTAGGTAAATCTTAGACCTCATATCAAGCAATTCTAGTGTAGTGTTTAAAGCATTTTTACGATATGAATGATAGCGCATATTGTATATTTCGAGTTTTTCATCAGAAATAAGGCCTTCCTTTTTTGCCCTTTCATATAAATCAGTCCCAGGAAAAAATACTAAATTAAAAATATTAAGTTGGAAAGGCTTTTTTGCTTTATTCAATAACAGTATTGTCTCTAAAGTATCTTCTTCTGACTCCCAAGGATTATCTGTAATAATATCTAATTGTGTTGCAATATCAAAGCCAGTGGAAATTTCCACAGATTTTAACATATGCTCTTGAGTGTAATGACGCTTATAAATGCTTAATATTTTTTGAGAGGCGCTTTGAAAGCCCATTCTTACAACCTTAAGGCCAGCTTCGGTCAAATATGCAAGCTTTTCTTGAGAAATAGTTCTAGGGGTGATACCAGAGATGTAGAATGGCAAGTCAATCTGTTTTTTATATCTACTTGCAAATTCTTTTATATACTTTAAATCCATAGTAAAAAAAGCATCGTCGTCGATCATAATATACTTTATCTCTTTATGTTGTTTTTTTGCCAAGAACAGTTCTTGTAACAAATTATCTATGGTCCTAAAGCGAACTATCTTAGGATTTCTCTTATTATAATAGTTATTTATGCAATAAGTGCATCCGAAGGGACATCCGCGGCTAGCCAAGGTTCCATAATACGGTATATTGGTTTCTACCAGTGGAGTAAGCTTGTCTTCTTCTATAAGTAAGTGGTCTTCGGAATATAATGCGAAAGGGATGCTGTTTAAATCTTCAACAAAGTGAGGTGGATTTTTGATAATCTGCTTAGTCTTTCTATCGACATGCCAAAAACCCGCTACGTCAGTAAAAGTTTTCCCAGAAGCGATTTTTTCGCAAAGCAAGGGGAAACACTCCTCTGCCTCTCCTACGCAAACAATATCCGCGTATTTTAAGCATTCTTCAGGCCTTACTATAGAATGCACCCCCCCGAAAACAATCAAAGCTTTTGAGCCAATTTGCTTTAAGTATTCCGTTAACAATACCGCATTAGAAAAGTGATTCGTGAACAATGAAATGCCGATAATGTCAGAATCAGCTAAATACTTAGAGATCTTTTTCAAGGTTTCTCTATTGTATGGTTTCCTGAAATCACTTGGATAATAATAAACCTTTGAAGGAAAACCACTTTTCCTAAGTGAGTTGCATAAAAGACGCAGGCTATACGCGCTATAAGGAATATTGAATAGAGAAAATAAAGAAATCTTCAATTAAATCTCCTTTTAGTCAACCCCATTAAATAACAATCAACATATTTATCATTTAAGTAGAAATGGTTTTCTAATGCTCCTTCTTTCTTAAAGCCCACCTTCTCAAAGACTCGAATGGAACTTATGTTATCTGCCGCTACACCAGCATAAAGAGTATTTAAATTCATTTTATTAAAAGCGTGATTGACTAAAAGCCTAATTGCTCTAGAGGCATAACCCTTGCCCCAAGAGCTTTTGTCACCAATCATAACTCCCATTTTTGCGTATCTGTTTATCCAATCAATATGGTGCATTGTTATCGTTCCGATGTGTCTCTTGCTTTTTTTGATAAATATCCCCAATAACATCCCATTCATATTATTTGAGTAGTTGCTTATGTATTCTTTTAATTTCTTATCATTTGTCGGAAATTTACCACTACTCATATATAAAGTAACTTCTTGATCATGCAGCCAACGCACATAACTCCTAATATCATCCTTAGGTGATAATGGTCTTAAAAAAATTACTTTGTCAGCAAGAAATATTATATCCATATTTTCTCCCTTAAGATCATATGATATCAGTTAAATTTATAGGTTTGTGTTTACTAAGAAAATCCAAATTGCTCTTAACTATCTGTAAAGCCAGCTTTCTAAATTTCTCTGTCTCTGATTTATAACTCCCCGAAACGTCTTTAGCCTCATCAAACCAATCATCGGATAGTATAAATAATTTATGATATAAAAAATTTTTTAACAGAAAATTATTCCAATCGATTTTACATCTGAAGAAATATTTGAATTGGCTTGATATTAAAGCACAAGCATAATCATCGTGCTTTGGTTGCATTACTGTCTCAGAAATTGCAAAATCTTTGAGCAGGCCATTCCATTGGGGTAGATTTCTTGAGTATTGAGGTAGTGAAATATCTGATGCATCATACATCGCCTTAATAGCAGTTAAAATTGCATTAGTAGGAGTTGTTACTTTCTTGGGCATAGCTTTATGGCCCTTTGGCATTTTTATGAGAAGTGGAACCCTTATCCTCTCTTCGTAAAGAGCAAAATCACCGTGATTTTTCCAGTTATCACTCCCATAGCCGTGATCACCGGTTACTATAATCAATGATTGATCCCACAAGCCAGAAGATTTAAGAAAATTGACCAAGATGCCTAATTCAGTATCCAAGTAGCGCAGCCTTTCAGAATATAATGAATTTTTTGACATTGGCTTATCCTGACCATAGCCCTTTTGCAGGACAAGTTTACTCAATGGTTCTGACATCCAATAGTCATGGTGCAGGCCATCCCAATGCATGAACAAAAAAGCATTATGGTCTCTAGATTCATCTAAAAAGTTAATTGCAAATCTAGAGGGGAATGCTGGAGTATTTTGGATATAACTTGAAAATCGATAACTATCAAAGCCTCTATACCATCCGTAGCGAGGAGAGAAACGAGGTTGAAACAAGTAGGCTTGGGTATAAAAGCCTTTGCTTTTTAGGATTTCGGCAATTGTTTTGATATTTGGAGATAAATTTACTACCCTCTTATCCCAGGGTTTAACTTTGTAGTTAACAACGCCATGCTGCAAAGGCAGTAAACCCGTAAAAAGAGTGCCAGCTATAGGCAGAGTAGAATCCCCCTGAGTATATGCACAGGTATATGAGGTCGAGTTCTTCTCTAAATCAGCATAGTTAGGTATGTCAAATTCAAGGCCCAATTTGTCTCTTAAAAGGCCAATGTCAGAGAGGGATTCAATGGAAATATATATGATCTTTCTGGCAGTATCTTTATTAGATTTTTTTAGGACTTGCGGAGCGCTCCAAGTTATCGTTGAATTCTTGTGATTAGTGCTCTTGCCGCCCTTGAAGAATTCAGCCTTTAGGAACAATTCTGGAGAGCAAGGCCTTGGGAAAGGAATATCCATATACCAGTCTATCCATGACTCACCAGGCTTATAAAAGAATAATCCATTGCTACCATTTACTGGAAACGCGAAAGAATTTTTTACTGTTTCCCCTTTATCTGTTAAACAGACGTTTATTCTGCACTCAGCATCAAGCAAGTCATAAGGAATGTTTTCATTTAAACTCACTCCTAATCTAATCCTGCTGTTATCTTCAAGTATTGCTTTTCCCTTTAGGCTGATACCATTGCTTGTAGTCAAAGACGGCCTAGTTTCCTCTCCGATAGTAATCATCTGGTATGGGAGATTGGTAAATTCAAAATAATTATTTTTTCCACTATACAACGGCGATTTTAATTTATTGTGTCTTTTTTGATAAATATCATCGAAGACATTCTTTGCCTCTGGCAAACGCAATAGTCTCCAAAATGAGCCTAAGATCCTCAAGCCAAGGGGGAATTTTTCAAGAGACAGCCATATGGCCGATCTAAAATGACTAGCTGGCGTTGATCGCAAAGACACTCTCTTGTACCCATCAAAAAAATGTTCTCTAAGAAATGGTTTGTTCATTTTCGCAGTAGCTCTCTTTTTGCCCAATAAATTGTTCATAAACGTCAAAAACAAGCTTAACGCACTCTACGGGATATTTGCCTACAGCTGTTTCCTCAGAAAGTTGAATACCAGAGATTCCCATCTTGATGGTATTGGTGAGATCAAGTACTTCAGCAATAAGGGGAACAGGCTCCTTTTCCATATTTTTTAAGAATTGAGTAGCTAAAAATACGTTTTTCCGTGCTTTTATCGCAGTCCTTACTACTTCCTCCTGAAATCCCCACAGCTTCAGCATTCCCACATCAGCAGAAAGGTCTCCTCTATCGATATTGATGTTATCTACTTCCTCCAGGATGTTATCTAAATTCTCAACAGCTGACAGAGTTTCGACTTTTGCAAATATTTGTATTCTGGTATTTCCATGATCAGTAAGCATTTTTTTAATTTCTCTAATATCTTGTCCTGATCTCACATATGAGAGCGAGACATAGTCAATATCCTCTTGGCAGGAAAATTTGATAAAATCTAGGTCTTTTGGTAAGACGAATGGCATATTCCTATACGCGTCTTTGACATGAAGTCCTTTCTTGTTTTGCAGAATCCCATCAGAATTAGACTGCATCCTAATTGTGGTGCCTTCTATTTCCATGACCTCAAGGGTAAAAGTAGAATCATTTGTCAAAATAGAGTCGCCCCGCTTAAGATGGGCATACAGTTTTGGATAGTTGACCAGATAATCGTGTAGCTCAAAAACCTCACCCTTGATTAATCGAATTGGCTCAGAAAGTCCTTTTAACCTGACCTTATTGCCAGGTAGATCCAGCATTATTCGAGGTTTATTTAGTATATTCCTTAAGTCCCTTAATACGCCTTTACATGTGTCTATCTCGAAGTGGGCGCCATTGAGTCGATATATGCAATTACCGCTAGAATCAATCTCTTTTAATTTATCTGGATTGCTTACCAGGAGCTCACTAACACTTACTATGACTGTAAAATCCCTGTTTTCTTTCATAAAAATAGTTCCTTTTTCTTTTGTAGGCCGATTAAGACATCAGCGACCTCTTTTCTCATATATTCCTCTGGCGGCCTAGTGTTTTCTCTTAACATCTGTCTGATTTGAGTACCTGAGATTGACAAGGCATCTTTTTCACCGTGGGGGCAGCTTTTTTCTGTTACTATCGTACCGCATCTGCGGCAAAAATACGGACCATTGAGCGCCAGAATCTTTATGCCTAAATCATTGAAATCTTGACAAAGCTTATGTGCATCATACTTGCCGTAGTATCCACCTACCCCTGCATGGTCCCTGCCAACAATAAAGTGCGTGCATCCGAAGTTTCGTCTTACTAATGCATGAAATACAGCCTCCCTGGGACCAGCATACCTCATGGGTATCTTAAGCACGCTTAAAACCACTCTCTTTTTTGAATAGAATTCTTTTACCATCTTTTCATAAGCTTTTATTATTGAGGTAGGCGAAAAATCATCCGTCTTCTTCCAGCCAATGACTGGATGGATAAACAGGCCGTCTGTAACCTCGAGAGCAATCCTCTGAAGGTATTCATGCGCTCTGTGTAAGGGGTTTCGCGTCTGAAACCCGGTGATAGTCTTCCAGCCCTTTTGCTTGAATATCCTTTTGGATCTCTCTGGCGAAGAATAAAATCTTGATTTAAATGAATCTTCAAACTTTAGTATTTTTACTGAGCCGCCGACCCGAAAAGGAGATTTGGAAAGCTCTTTTTTGATCCCCGGATGGGCGGCCGTGTTTGTGCCAAACAATTTTTTGATATCTTTTCCGTTATCAACTTTATAGACATCCTCTGTATAGAGCTCAGCAACGTGTTCATTGACGCTATTTATCAGGTCAATCTTCTTGCACGTTAAAATCTTTTTGACAACTTTCTCAGGAACTTCTAATGTGATAGGCAGTGTCCAAGGCGACCCATTATCTAGGTGCATGTTCTTTACGACACTCATATAGTCAGCAGAGTCCATAAAGCCTTTTAGGGGGAAGAATGAACCGTTGGCAATATTGCATGCCTCTACCCAGGACTCATCACTAATTTTTAATCCAACAGTTCTCATTTTTTGTACCTTTTCCTTACAAAATTCTCAATCTTGTCTAGACTTTCTTTTATAGTATGCTTTTTTGTATCTACGATTATATCGGGATTACGAGGGGTATCATAATTATCATCTAAGGCGATAAAATTTTTCATTTTACCGTTTTTGAATTTTTTATAGTGTCCCTTTGTGTCGCGCCTTATAGCCTCCTTTAAAGGAAGTCTAAGGAAAACCTGCATATAGTTTTTTATGTTTTCTCTAATAAAATCCCTTACTTCGTAATAGGGGGCAATATTAGCAACTATGACAGGGGTCCCATTTTTTGCAATTAACATTGAAGCAAAGGCAATCCTCTTAACATTTAAAATCCTCTCTTTTCTGGTATAACCCAAATCGTTTTTAAAGAAATCACGCACTTGTTCACCATCAATAAATTCAACCTGGCCATAT
The DNA here is from genome assembly GCA_042570265.1 of Candidatus Omnitrophota bacterium. Lineage (GTDB taxonomy): Bacteria > Omnitrophota > Gorgyraeia > Velamenicoccales > JABMQK01 > CAZFPS01. The sequence continues at coordinate 6,351 of JBHPGU010000039.1, forward strand.
ATTTTTTTAAACCTAGCTTTTAACCCTTTACCTAATGTTGTCTTGCCTGAGCCGGAAATTCCCGTTAGCCATATAACAAAAGATCTTTTCATTTTATTTTTACAAATCCTTCTAATGACTTGATGTTTTTATCTCTAGTAAAACAGATGTTTAAATTGGAAAATTCTGATTTATAAGCCTTTAGGGCCTTTATTTTTCTATCGCGGCACTTGTTGATGTCCACAAAATGGTTTGGTTTAAATTTATACATATTCTTAGGTTGCAATATATTCATATTTCCTGAGATTGGGAAGCTATAAATGGCTATTTTAGCATTTTCCCGCTTTGTTGGTCGAAAAGCTGTCAATGTGGCTTCAAGACAGACCCTATGATCTTTGTTTAAATCTCCCCAGTGGTGAGTATAGATAATGTTTGGTTTTGTTTTTTTGGCAATTTTTTCGATTTTCTTAATTATGTCAAGTAAGGGTAAAGCATCTAATCTCTGGTCAGGAAAACTTAACATATAACAATCCTGTTTTTTTATGCCCATGATTTTTGTTGAGTTATGAAATTCTTTAGCACGAATTTCAATTAGTTTTTTGTGCTTTTTTATTTCGCGAGTTCTTGGAACTTTAGTGCTGTATTCACGAGCGGTCACGCCATCAGCCAAGACAATGATATTGACATAGTCACCTTTTGTTAAATGCCTCATAATCGTTCCGCCGCAACCTAAAACTTCGTCATCAGGATGAGCAACAATTGCCAAAACATTATTTCTTTTACTCATAAGATTAGTTATTTATATTAAATTGGGTTTATTTAGTTTGCTTTTATTCTTTAAGAAAAGTCCCGCTTCCAATTATATAATCTCGTGTGTTTCTTTTTGGCCACCACCATAGCTTATAGCCGTTTTCATTATCATCAAAATCATTAACATAGATGTTTAGCTGAAAATCCCTCCACTCAGGGCCCTGCTTTTCCAAAAAATAAGAAATAGGAACTGCAAATTCCATTGAGTATCCTTCAGAAATAATTTTGCTTTTGTATTTTACACCAGCTAAGGGTGGCCGCTGATACCAATGCATTATTTCACTAGCTTTACACCCAACACATAAATAAATTGGCCAGAAATGCCTGATCTCTTTTTTCGGTTTAGTGGGATTTCGCAAAAATCGTTTATCATGTGGCCTAGTATCTAAGAAAAACTCTACACCGTCTCCTAATCTTGGCTCTTTAAACTTTGGCTTAACTATAGAATCATCAATAACCTTTATGCCAAGATATACAAAATTTTTATCATATTGCGTGCCAAAAAGAAATGAACAATCTTTTTCGCCCATAAAATCAAAAAGATAATCGTTTGCGTTTATAGGACTAGCTCTTGTCAATGTCCTGGATTTGTACGGTAAATTGCCCCATTCGTTTAAACGTCCGTCTACTACTACCTTAGTTTTAATCTTTGAGCAATATAATTTCTCTAAAATGCCAATTTTTAGATAATCTTTCCTTATGAATGGCGATATTCCATCGGCAATAAACTTAATTTCATAATCCAAATCAACTGACTCAATAGTATCGCTTCTTTTTTCGTTATTTTTTATAATTTGAAAAGGAATCTTTTCCACTGAATAGGGCAGAATTGTTTTTTCTATAGTATTAGTTGGCAATATCTCAACCCCTTCATTTAATATAAAACTTCCTTTAAATTCCAACCGAGCTTCCGAGTTATTTAAAATGCCTAATTCACTCTCTGCTATTACTGAATTTCCAGACATCCTGTACGGCGGATCAATTGAAATGTCTACGTTTTCCAAGATATCCTCACCACGCTTTTTAATTTCACCAGTAACTATATTTTTGTCGAAAATCCCTTCTAGAGACAAAACTGCAAATTCAGGCTCCTCATTTACAGAAACCAATATCATGCTATTGAATTCCCCTAAAGATACTCCCCTTAAGCGGCTATCTCCTCCAGTCGGACCAACTTGAATATAATCCCTATCCTCTATTTTAAAATTAACATAGTCACCGGCGTGCCCACAAAAAAAAGTATAGTCACGATCTTTTAGGAGTAATTGAATTTTTTCTAAAAATTCTGGAAATTTATCGCTTAGGTTAGGTCTCCAGAGCCGCATGTGGCTAAAAACAAAAGTCCATCGCACATTTTTATGCGATTCAATAACCTTGGAGAAATAATCTATTTGGCGATCAAAATCCAACCGATACCCCGTGTAAGAACTTACATTTAAAAATATAAATAAAGCACCTTTATGTTCAAAATAATAATATGGCATGCCAAAACGTCTCAAATAAAGATCGTAGCTTTGTTTATCAAAAATATCATGCTTGCTGGTTACTAAAAAAAGGGGACATTCAAGGTTGCTAACCGTCTCTTCAATGTTATCCCACTGCCGAACTAATTCAGACGGCTTATTTGGATAGCCTTGTGTTAAATCTCCCATTGAAACAACAAAGTCCGTCCGGAGCAGGTTTATTTTATCAAGAGCATCTTCAAATACCCCAGGCTCTTTTCCGTCAACTGCATCTCCAATTACAATAAATTTAAAACTACTAGCGTCATTTTTCTGGTTTTGAGCAAAAGACCTTAACTCCTTCTCCTTTAAGATGTCACAATGTGATACATTTTGAAAGGCGAAGAAAACAACTAAAATGACTGTAATTCTTGTTATGATTAATTTCACTCTATTCTCCATATTTTTATAAACTCACAGGCTTCGTAAGCTGGATGAAAGCATTAATTTATCTTTCCCTACATTCCCTTCCATGAGGATTTCTAAGCTTCTCTCTCCGCAATTAAAGAGTAAATCAACGATAGAAAGATGAGAAATAAACTTCCCGTGTAACTGTGGATAGATAGGGTGTTTGAATTCCTGAAAAAGCACATTGATATCTTCTTTTCTAAAAGTATCCACGTTAGCATAATCTCTGCCTAAGGATCCAAAAATATAAACATCTGCTCTCAGTTTTTTACACATATCCAGAACAAGATCGCTCTTCTTTCCCTGAAAGTCAAAATTTGCAGCATTTGTGAAACCAACTTTAATACCAAGGATTTTGAGGAAATGCTTCAACATGTAATCATTTAGATCTGAAAGCTTACTCCATTCTTTTTTGTAAACTTCTTCAAAGAAATCAGCATATTTCATAAAATAAGAAGCTTTTTTATAGTTAAGATAAATAGATTTCCAGTGTTTTCTTTGCCAAGGAATATCATTATTTATCTGAATCTCGCTAATTGTTTTTTCTCTATGGCCTTTCTTTAGAACAGGTACTGTAAGCCAAGCATTGCCAGTTACAGTCTTTATCATATTTCGGTTATTCCATTCCTTTGGCAAATATTGAACTTGATTAAATGAAACAAAGGTATCCGCTAATGCAATTTTATGAAATAAACCTAACCAAGGCAAATATACTGGCTGATGAGCAGTTAGTATCATTTTTTTATACAGGATAATACAAAAAAATTTCCTCTGTGCAATTCTGGTCGAAATAAATTAAGTAAAGTCAAAGGAATTTTCTTTATCGATTTTCCTTTCCCGCCTTTAAAAAACTTACCAATTAATGGTATAAAACTAAAAAAGGGTATATCATCTTTCCTAAATGGATAAACTTTAAAATCGGTAAAATTGTCTTCAAGTTTCCTAATCATTTTAATTGGTGACACTGGATATTCATTTGGGGAAAGTAGCTTAAGGCAACCAGCAAAAAACCACGATATTCTCTCTATAATATCGAGACGATTTGGTTCAATCATGAGCAAAATACCGCCCTTTTTGAGAACCCGTAAAATTTCATTAATTACTCTTTGGTAATCAGGAAAATGGTGTATCACCCCCCCGAGAAAACAGACATCATATAACTCAGAATCCTTGGGAATTTTTTCTGCATCCCCAACAAAAAATTCTGGCTGATTAGCTTCATTTTTCCATAATCGATTTGCCTGTTCAATAAGCTTTGGTGAAATATCCATTCCTTTAACCCGAAAACATCTCCTTGAAAGAATAATCGAAGACAAACCGGATGCACAACCAATATCAAGTACATCCTTATTCTTTATTCCGTTAAGATTAGCATCGAATATCTCATTGTATTCTCTTTCTGAGAACGCAGCGTATATTCGCTCTTGTGCGACCTTATCCCAGAATTTTATTTCATCATTTTTCTTTTGCATATAATTTAAATCCACTTTCAACTATTTGTTAATAAGTCTGGCATCAAATCTTCATATTTTCTAAACATAGCTGTAGCCCTGCTATCTTTTTTTATTAAAGAAAGTATTCTTTTTCTTTCAAACGCTACTTGCTTTAAATCGTCCATTTTTCTATAACAATCCAAAATGCAATACCAAGCAACTATATGATAAGGATGACGTAATACAACATCTTTAAAAATCTCTATCGCACGTTCAAGTCTCCCGTTTTCCTTATTTGGATTATGAATAAAATTAATCTCCAAGTTGACCCTGTATTTGTATTCTTTTAATTTCTCTGCAGAAATTTCCGGCGTGTCGAATAATCGCTCTTGAAAGAAAGAAGCTGACCATGCAGAAATGTCATCCTTTATACGCCCCATTTTTATAAATTGCTCATACATTTCTGAGCCTATCAAAGGAATCGCAATGCTAAAAATACACCAATCAGAACCTATTTCTTTTGCATATTTAACGGTCTCTTCCATCATTTCCTTGGTTTCGTTTGGGAATCCTAACATAAAATAACACCTCACCATCAATCCTTTTGTTTTTACGTATTCAACGATACGCTTTGCTTTTTTTAGATCGCAATTCTTTTTTATCAAAAATTTTTGTACATATTCTGACCCTGATTCTATTGCAATATTAAAAATTTTCATACCTGAATCAACCAATGCATCGATGCTTTGTTCATCAAGAGTGGCCACAGAAAGTCCACTAGGATTCTGTAACTCTAGATTATTGATTCTGAGGTCTTTAATACGTTCAGAAAACTTAAGTAAACGTTTTTTATCACCAGAAAATAAATCATCTTCAATAATAAATAAAGTTACACCGTAATTCTTGTTCAGAACACCCATTTCATTTATTACATTTTCAACAGAACGATAGCGTACACGCCTTCCGTGCACTGTACGTGACGTACAAAATATGCATTGGAAGTGACACCCCCTACTTGTAATTAAAGTTGCAGCCTTGCTTTCCATTGTGTCATGAAAAAGTCTTTTTCTCCCTTTTTCTTTAACATATCTTTTCATTTTTAATAGTTGCCAATCGGGAAACGGAAGCGCGTCTAAATCCTCTACAAAATCACAAATCTCCAAAGGTTTTTCTTCAGAAAAATTATCTTTTGAATAAATTCCTTTTACATCAATAAGTTTGTTTGATGAAAATTGTGTTATGAAATGGGAAAAAGCTATCTCCCCTTCACCTCTAGCTACATAATCAATGTTTTCATCCATTAAAAGATGCTTTATGCAATTGGTGGCGTGAGTTCCACCAACTATAAAGACTGCTTTAGGCCAGAGCACTCTCAACAAGTTAATGCACGTCACGAAAAATTCATGAGAAGTAGACAAAATTAACGAAATGGCAACAATATCAGGAGTAAATTGCACATTTTTCTTTGCAATTTCATTAATAAAACTATCTATTGTAGTGAAAGAATTTAAATTTCTAATATTACTTACATAATCAAGTAGCCTTACTTTTCCCACTTCATTATTCTTTTTTATAAATGACGAAAGATATAATATTCCCATTGACATACTAACCGATTCTGATTCAAAATTTTGTCCTTTAAAATAATTTAACAAATCATTAAAAGGTATAGCGGGCAAATTGACAAATAA
>JBHPGU010000040.1:0-10805 GCA_042570265.1 Candidatus Omnitrophota bacterium
ACAAAGACAAAGAGCACATAAGTAATTGACCATATGAGCTGATAGCTACTCCAAATAATAATTCCGGAAAAGGTCGGCGGTAAAAACAATAAGGCTGCCATAATACTTATTGAACCCACAGGAAGCTCTTTTCCTTTATAACTATAGAGTATAAAGAACGAAGTAACGATAAATTGAATTCCATATAATACTGCAAATAGTATCAGCGATGAGTCTCCTGGAATAGAAATGAAAACTGTTATTGCGCTTGTTATGACTGCCAATGCAACCATTGTCCAGAATAACTTTCTCTGAGGAACTAATTCCTTTAAAGTTGCTTTGGTTACAGGCATGGCTTTTTCCGTAGACTTAAAGTCCGCCTTACCTAATAATCCATTGATAAACGCTGCGGCATACATAATAAGCATAGCTACAAAATATACAAAGTTTAGCGGCATGAGTAAGAACCAACGTACAGTACCGCTTGCCAGGCCATATTTTTCCGTAAGTAAGAGCCACTGCTGACCGGTAATTGCCTGTGCCATGACCACGACACCAAGTAGACCAAATCCGATGTTATAGGGGAAAGCAACATAACCGCTGACGCCTAGGAATAATATCCAGCCTACATAAAAGAACTGCATAGCAACTATTAAGAGATGTTCAGGATAGAAGAACAGCCCTGACAAATTAATGTATTTCTGGGCAATGGAGGCAATTTTGCTGCCCATTAATTCTTTAACAACTGAATTAAGCAAGTCTGCTCCTCCGGCGGAGAATTTTGTTTTGGGGCCAGTATCTTCCAAGAAACTGGGCGGCCTTTGTTTAAAAGCCAGGATGTGCTGTGACATGTGTGTTTTAAAACCATTTATAAACATCCTCCAGCCTAAGACAATATCTTCAGAGGGCCTATCCTGAGGTTGGGAGTTAATCGCCTTCATCTGCGTAGTATGAGCTCCTCCGGGGTGACCATAGAATGATACTGCTCCACAACGGCTGAAGAAGCGCTGCACAACTATAACCCAGGTTTCATCTGACCAATTAGCAGCCTTTCCTTCCACGGTCAAATTCTTATGGAAGACGCGTTCTCCGTAGGACAAGAGGTCAGTAGTCAACTTATCATCATTAATAAACTCGTTTACCTGGCTCAAGGAGAATGGCAAACGGGCTACTTCTTCAATCATAAATCCGCTATTTGTATCGGTGTAGAGAAGGAATAGTACTCTTCTGTTAGGGAATCCTCCTGCCTGGCCTCGAGGCTTTCCGCCAGAAATCTTTCTACCAAAGTCTGGGCTTGGCGGAACATAACTTCTCACTTCGCGTTCTCCGGCATCAACATTCCAACCTTCGCTTCTGTGTTGATCTAGAACTATCTCTATTGTGTCCGGATAAGCTCTAAGCACCTCATCTAATCTCTCTGCTTCAATGCTGCCGGCATCGGCCTTTCCTGGAATCATAACCTCTACTTTCTTTTTGACTAAATAATCTATATCATCCTGAGTCCCTTCCGGGAAACACATTCGAGTAAAATCCTGGAATGTATCAATAACTTCTGTGGCCTCATATAACTGCTTACCGGGTGACCATCCTGTTTTTCTCTCAGCCCAGTATTCAATGGCCTTAATAAGCACATTGTAGACATCAGGATTGGCATTCTGAAGATTCTGCACAGAGGGCAAGTTATTCAATGCGACCATGCCCTGAAGCCTTTTAAGATCATCCTTAACCTCTTGCGGTATAACCACAGCATTATTTAACACCATGCCTTGGTTGGCGAGCATAGCTATTATTTCATCAATATTATCTACAACATTCTCCCACTGACTTCGATAGTTACGAATTAATAAATTTAATGGTAATTCGTGTGTCACAGGGCTGCTAGAGCCTTCATCTTCATACTGAAGTCCGAGTTTTTTATTCTGATCACTCATCGTAAATAGACGGTAACTCTGGCCAGAGATATATACTCCATAAGGTATAATATACATCCACATTAATGCCGGGGGTAGATCCATAAGCCAACCTTCGGCAAATCTTACAATCCTCTCATCTGCGTCTTCACTGATAAAACCGTTTTTACCCGGATTATTAAAACCGAGCAGAGAGTCTCTGGCTGTCTTATCTATTTCGCCTAGGGTAAACTGCAGGTTAATAAATCTCTTCCAGAGATTATCAAAATAAGTTATACGTGAATTCTCTGTACCCAAATGACCGCTGAAACTTCCCTTAGCCCTTCTCGTTGCAGATAGATTCCAGTTTCCTTGAATAAGCTTTTCTCGGGCTCTGGCTAATGCCCTAAGAGATTTATTCAATTGTCCTATCTTGACCTCGCCCTTACCTATTTCTTTAGAGGCAAAGTAAGAGAACGGTATCTGTAAGAGGTAGTAGAGAGATCGGATAGTCAATAGTACTACCAAGGTGCCAAATATAGCTAAAGGTATTGCATAAAGCCAGATACCAAGTAATGAGACTTTCCAAAATTCAACTACTACCTTATAACTCCAGGAAGCTATATGGACATTGAGCATAAAACTAGATATCAAGACAACTATGGTGAATAACCAGAAGAATAAGTTAAGCGGTTTTTTCCTATCAGAAAGAGACTCTGTTTTGTCGCCTAGTGAATTTATCCAATTAACAATTTTACCGACTATAATCATACCTAAGGTATAGCCTATACCCCATTTCAATACGGACAGTAAGCCAGCCGTAGTAACCGCCAGAGGAAGATTGAGTATGATTGCTGCTCCTACATTCAGCGCAATTGTAATAAATATTAATACTAATGGTGCCCATTGGTGCTTTATGGCAGCCAAGAAAGGAAAATCCTTATTAAACATGGAAGGCATGTCAAACGGCGCCTTGAACTTTCTGGCCAGCGTACGCTGACGCATATTTCCGGCCATTCCTTGCGCTAAGAAATTCCTCATTCTAGTAACATTGGCAGCAATTCCTTCCATATCTTCAACTAAAATTTGCTTATACTTAGAAATTCCTGATTCGTACTGCGCGAGTAAAAATTCTTCTATTTGTCGACTCTCGGTTCTTACCTGATAAATATCAATTTGCCCTAACACAAATTGTGCCAGATAATAGTACCTGACATTCTTGGACTCGGTCCTGAAGGACTGCCCTATTTCATCTTCCAGCATCTCAAATATTATCAGCGATAAGAACGGCTGATTCTCAAAGTATTCTCTTAATATATTCTGTTCGTCTTCGCTTATTCCTGAACGGTGTAACCACCTCTCAAATCCTCTAATATCAGCACCATATCCTCTTAATTTTCTTAAATTCTCCCAAGAAAATCCTTTTTCTAATAGAGGTAAGTAATATCCTGAATTCTCAGTTAACCTCCTGACAAATGCCTTCAGTTCCATGGCCTGAGGACCAAATTCTCCTTGCTCAGCACCTACATCATAAAACCTATTGCCAATTATCTCTATAACCGTTCTATTTATAGCGCCTGTAACCTCTTCTAAGATACGACGTACTGCTTGCGCAGAAAGATCTGCGGTTTGATTAGCTTGGAGGTTAGTAATAGCATCTTGGATAACCTGAGTATTAATTCCTAAACCATTGAGCTCTTGTTCAATTGCTTCCAAATTCTGTATGGCCACAGCAAATACCTGGGAAGTATCCCTAGTGAACAAGTCTCCTCTTCTCCTTATTAAATTTCCCCAGTTCTTCATAGCGCCGACTAATCTAGATAGGCCTAAGAATCTCAAAGCATGCCATATGACCACAATCACTACGATACCAATTGCTATGTAAGCAGCCAATTGCCAGCTTGGCGATATAGACAGGCTATCTCGATATAATTCTTTTCCTTGGAACCTGCCATAAATATCAAAGTAATATTTGTATTCTCGTATTCGCTCCGGAGACTGAGCTTCATGCTCTATTACGAACTGAGTGATGTATCTATTCTTATTCTGGAGCGAATATATAATATCTCCATAAAGTCTATTATCTACCCTAATGTCGGACACGCCGTTCTTTATAATAATAAGGTCAGAGGATATCGGTTCTGGATAAGGTAGAGTAGATCTATGGTCATGGTGCACATCTTCATATGAATTACTTGTTATAAGGATAGGAGACTCCTTAAACCAGTGCTTTACTTCTCTGTTTCTCTGCCTTATTAGCCTACCGTAAAGGCTATACTGCTCTTCAAGAAGTACCTTATGTATGGATACCCTATATACTATATCTACTCCGGAATCAACCAGCTCAATTCTATCGAATGTACGTTCAATTGCCCTAGTCCGATCATCTGGTATAAATATTTCTGTAAAGCCACTAGACCATAATTCCCTATACTCAAAAGCTATGCTTCCTGGGGAAATACCAAACGGGGCTCTATTGTTAGAGTCGTCTTGGAGCCACCACTTTTCAAATGCAAATGTATATTCGTCTTTGTCTATCTCGAAATACTCCCAGGCTATACGACCAAGAGGGTCGTCGGAAAGAAGATATCTATATGTAGGCGTAGCTTCTATAGAAGAATAATAGTCCTCATCGGTAACGGGATCTGTAAGCAAATAGAACGGCGTCTCTTTTACCACTCTTAATTCTGTGCTTTCTGAAATATCTATCCCCGATAAATCATCCCATACATTATGCCCATATATTTCTAAATATTTCTGCTGTATAGCTAAAGGTATTGCATCCTGAGCTTCCACTCTAGTAGGTGTATTTTCATAAACATGTGTTATCTGAGTGTCGTCAAAGACTGCTCGATAGCTGCGTAATGGATACTTTATATCCCAATTTACTACTATAGATTTGTAGAGCTCGTGTTCTGTATGATCGAAAATCAGCGTCCTGGCAAACGGATCTCCTGAAACCCTATAATGAGTCCAGTTATTAGTTATTCTACCTTCTTCGAGATCTGAAGAATAAAAATACTGCGTGACCTCTGCTGGCTGCACCCTTGTTTCGTCATCTATTACCATACCTCTTACAGTGTTCCAATCGTCTATGATTTTAGGAGCCAACTCTGAAACTGAATGTCCCAAGGCACTATCGATGTCTTCTTCCGCAGGATAATCTGTTCGTAAGATGAGTTCGTTATTACGAGAGGTAAGTGTATATCTCTGCAGTGTAGGATCACGTTCAAAATAATTCTCTATCTTCCAATCGCCAAATTCCCGTAATACCATCAATCCTAACGAATTATAAGTATCTGTTCGTTGAACTCCTTCGATTGAGTCGCTTGTCTGCCAGACTGTATTTCCATCAACGATGCCGGGGTTGCGCTGTGATACTTCATATCCTCTCAAATTACCAGTAAAAACATCGAGGTATAGTTTATTGCTGCTCCGGGACATATTCAAGAATAGGGCAAACTCATCTTTATCGTAGTCATACAAAGTTTCTTTGATTAGATTAAAATCTCTGCTTACAGGATCTTGCTGGAATGCTCTGTCGATAAGCATTGCCCCTGTGGCTACATCCTGAGTAACCTGATAACTAAACATCTTATCGCTTCCAACCTTCTCAATATCCCAATTCGCCTCGCCCATGTAAATTAAGTCTTCTCTACTGCCTTGTTCATAAAGTACCCAATCTCCCTGGAAGGCAGTAGCTGTATTTAATATATTATCTATGGCGCCGTTTCTATCGTAGTAAGTCCAGGACCTGTTTGAGCGTCTCATATACTTATGCAATCTAGTCTTTTCTAAATCTATCTCCCCACTATCATCATAAGCTGTATGGTCATAGACGCTCTTGATGCGCATATCATCTTCCTGTGCTATCTCCCATAAAATCGTGCCTGTGGCTAATTCCTGTACTCTTACGAACTCCTTAACGAATTGAGCCGGGACTCCAATATTCTCCGGCCTGTCAAATTGCTGTACGTGCCATACTGTGACTTGACCAAATCTAGGATCATCTCTTACGCCGCCTATCCTTCTGGCTCTTTCAGCTAAATATCTATTATTATCTTCCACAAAGAATGTCCAGGTCTCTCTGGAGAGGTCAAATGACCTGTCAGAGAAATCACCTCTATTGTTTGTGGATATATTAGAGATAACGCCGAATACACTTTCAGACGGCCTGTTGACTATATTGTCATTGGTCCTGACATAGGTATTTACAGCGATCCTCTGCATAAACGGATGGTTAGGATCGTCGAGGTCTGATATATTAGGTAATTCGATTGCGTCAAATTCTGCAGGAAGGGCTGTGGCAGTAGGATTCCACTCTGAATACTGCCAAATGAGTGTCTCTTTAGGTACAGCGACTGTCGTATATGTACCGTCAGCATTCTGGCGTACCTGCATCTTAAAGTAACCAAACCATTCTTCAGCCATGCCGCCGGCTGTTGGCCGATCATGTCTAAAGTAGCTGCCAAAACCTTTATACCACTCATCGATTGCGCTGAATCCGAATGCACCCAAAATACTTCCTCTATTTACAGCCTCATCCATCAATCTCCACATGGCCATATTGTTTATGGCCTGCTGCCTCTCGCTGTTTACGGATGTCTCGCCAAATTCCGCGATATAGACCGGCTTGCCAAACATGCCGTTTAATCTATCTAATAGAGCAGGATCATTTAACCAGTCATATAAAGTAATACCTATAACATCTACATTACTCAGTGCTCCAGCCCTAACTTGTCTAGCAATCTCGCTGTAGTTGCGCCTGGAGAATGTGACGGATATCGGGTGGTTAGGATCTATAGCTTTAATATTGGCTGCTGCTTCATTTATCTCTCTTAAGCCGGCGATCATATCCCTTCTAAACCATGATTGTTCGTTAGGCTCATTGGTAAGCTCCCAAGCCAATACCGCCGGGTGATTCATGTAATCCCTTACATACTCTAAGTAACCGTTATTAAGAATATCAGCTGTGGGGAATTGGCGGTCATCCATGAACGGGAACCCTACAACCACTCCTTGATTATTGGCAGCGAATGTATCTAGGAGATTAGGCTCTGGAGCAAAATATGTCCTCTGCGCACCAAAACCCGTAGCTGCGATTGCCTTAATAATGCCTTCAGCGATAATATCTGAATTTGAACGCATATCCTTCTGTCCGGCGCCTATAGGAGCATAGCTGAAGTTAACTCCTCTGAATCCGGAGAGCATATTGGAGAACAGTGTAGAGAATGTTATAAATTGATTCTCAGCCTCTAAGTTCTCATCATGAGTGCCTAAATTATTTTCGTGGATCAATACTGCAGCAGGATCAGGATTGTCATTGGAAGCAATCACCAAGTAGTCTGTTAAATTCGCGCTATATGCGGTTGTAAGCTGACCTCGCCTTAACTGTCCGGCATTTACTCTAGCTGTCAATCTTCTTCCTTCTTCTCTCTGACCAGTTAATCGATAATATCGCAACACAGCCTCTACTATCGGATCGTTGATGGTTAAGACCGTAAAGATATTAACATCATTAATATTGCCGGATGTAATTAGGCCTTCAACTTCACTAATAACTTGGGCTTCTGTATAACCAAGTCTGGGTTTAGCAGGATCCAGGACTGTAAAATTGAGCGGTGTGCCAAAATCTATTAATCCGGCGGCATCCAAGCCTTCCATTAAAGATTCAGTTGACGGATTCAACAACTCTCTGCCAGGTATCCTCGATGAAACAGGCATTCTCGATGAAGATTGTCGGTTTATATATTCTTGGTATCTCTGTCTATATTCTTCTAACCTATCTCTGAGGCTATCAATACCGCTCTGATCAATACCCTCTTGCCTTTCGGCATCTCGCATTGTACCAATGGTAGACATATCTCGTGAGCCAAACAAGCCACCGCTCAGAATATCTCTATAGATAAGTGACTGTGTGCTCTGCATTCCGTAACTGTGTCTTAAATACCAAATCGTCCTTTGATTTGCGAAGTCTATTGAATTGCGTATACCCTCTGACTGCTCTGTCCACTCTGTCTCCTCGCCATAAATTCCATAGCCCTTGAAATATGAAGGCATGCTGGCCAACTTATCCTCTAAATTGCTGTAGCTATATATTGTCCTTGTCAGGCTGGTTCTTTCTCGGGTCTGGTTCTCTTCCGGCAAGAAGACTTCTTGGCCTCTAAGGATCTCTTCTATGGTAGCACCTGTGCTAAACTCTCTGACAACCTTGGTGTACTCGCGTGTTAATCCTCTAATCCTGTGGTACCTCATCGCGCGCCACTCGACTTCGTTCTGTTCTAAGTCTACATCGCTGGTCCTTGTGGCCTGCTCAAATAACATACCGTCTAATCTCATAGAAGTCTCAGATGGCAGATTGATAAATTTATGGATTGTGCTTTCGTATCCGTCATAAGTAGCAGAGAGAGTATGGCCAAACATGGTAATATCTTCGCTCTCGTAAGCGCCGGTGGCTAACTGGTGCTTTCTTTCAATGGTCTTAAATGGGTTCTCCGTGCTGAATCTTGAGTAGAATCTATCCACATCCCAGACGACTAACATTGTGCCGTCGGCTTTTATCTGCAGGCCTTCTTGGCGTATTGCTGTTTCGAGTTTTACTCTTTCACCGTCTTCCCTGATAAAATCTGTATCCACTTCATTGGCTAAGTTGACGAACATATCGATAACCTGTCTCTGGCCGTCTCTATCAAACCCGAAATCAACTACTGTGCGTAGGCCCTTTGTCTGTGTATCCAACTGTAAAGTAGCGCCAGTCGCATAGTCCTGAATACGTGTAACATCTCTTAACTCTTGGCCGCGGTAAAACTGTTTGCCTTCCCATCTGGTAGTGGAGTTCTCTACCCCGCCAACGCGGCTCATCTCATCGAATAACTCACCGTCGATCATTGTATAGGCGCCCCAAGCTAATCTATTCAACTTGGCTCTTGTGTCATTGTTGTATTCAAAATACGAGACTATAGCGTCTTCGCCTTCGAATCTAGTTACTTGCTCTGTTGAATAATCTATGCCTAACACTCGTTCCTCTTGTTGTGTCTTGAACAATCTATTGTTGTAGTAAATTTTGGAGGTCAATTGCTGTCTGCCATCGGCAAATGATTCTCTATCCACTTCGCTATACAATATAGAGTAATCGCCGGTTGCCGGATCGAAAACATTTACTTTAGCGTGCGCGGCTAATCCGGAAAACAAGTCTTCTAATGAATCAAATGTGTATTCAGTGTATGAACGTTCAGGAATTGTCTCATCTACTACTCTTCCGGTATCTAGGATTATGATGGCGAAGCGTTCTAATCCAGTATCGTTATTTACTAGTTTTACCTGTAGGACACCATCTACAATCTCGCCTACCGGCTCGCTGTAACGATGTACTGCGCCTTCTGTGGCCTGCGCGTAGTTGTTCCAAATATAGGTATCTGTGTGTGAGCTGGCGTTTCTGGCTCTAAAGTACTCATCATCATAATTCATGATATCTACTATCTGCGCGTATATTGCTCTTCCGGCTACATAAACTTCTCCTAACTCTCCGGAATATGATTGCATTAATAATCCCTGCTCACCTCCGTACACTGAAACTTTGCTAAGCCCTGTGATGCTATTTGTATCGAAGTAATCCACGCCGCCCAATTCATTGAAGCCCCTAGCGGTGATTAGCTCTGACTCTGAAATCTTTTTGCCAGTACTGTTACCCATTGTATCGCTTAAGAACATCATCACTCTTGTGGCCTTGTCAAATGCGGCAAAGTATTCACTATCATAATCAAACAGCGAGACAGTAACCGGTTGATCACCTGAATTCCTTAAACCATTCCAACGTACGCGTACTCTACCTAAGAAGTCTGTGACTTCTTTTGAATAGGTCTGTGTCGCATAGTCTCTGCCTTCATATATCGCGCCGCCAAATTGATATGTGTTGTTGGTGGAGTAATCGACAAAGTCAAATGACTGTAATATTTCGCCACTCTTATCAATTACTGTATAGCTGCTGGGCATTCCTAATACTTCTTGAGCAGCAGTGTCATATTCATTAATAACGATCTTGTCCCGGCCTTCGTTAAGCCATGTAGCACCGCTGATGGTGGCCACTCTCAATTTTTCTTCTCTGCTCACCCTGCCATTTCCGTCATAGAACCTAATCGTCTTATTAACCCACTCATCGCCAGAGTTGTATCCGTCTATGGTGAACTCGCTAAGTAGGGTATTTGTACCAGCGATCACAGTCCTGCCGGCACTAGGTATGGGTACCATGACCATCTGCCTGGAATCATAGTAGTAGTTGTTGTCGTTATATTCATAGATGGTTTCGCGGTTGCCTCTTATCTGGCGCTCTAATCTACCGGCCATGCTCTCGATAGTGCTATAGTAGTCCATCTCGCTCCATAATAGTCGTCCTTCGGGTGCATAGAAGCCTACGAGGCTGCCGATTTCGTCTTGTGCATAGAATCCGCTCAAATCTCCACCCTGGCGTACTGATATATTAACTATTGTCTCAACTTGTTTGATTAACTGGCTATCTTGGGAGTCGTCAAGGCGTGCATCTTGAAGGCTCATACCCGCGGGCACTAATGTTATGGCGTAACGCGCTAGAGCAACATTATCCAGGCCAACCGGTAGAGAAATTTCATCGTATACAAATATGGTTACGATTCCACCTCTGATTAAATAACCAAAACCATTGCTTTGCGAATTAAAATCGAATCTATAATTTCCTAACTGATTCAATCTATCCTGTATTTCATCTTTTAAGTCGTATACCTTGATAGCTATTTCCGCGAATGTCTCGATATCCGGATAGGCCTTTTTGTCAGCAACCTCTCCAGTCAGAGAAGCTATATCGAATAAAAACTTACCTATATCTTCATATCTCTCGCCGTATGCCTTGTACTTCTCAGGATTGAGATTGAATCCTGGTTGGACATCTAATCTATAAAATTCATT
>JBHPGU010000041.1:0-10402 GCA_042570265.1 Candidatus Omnitrophota bacterium
TATATATTCTGGCCAATTTGGTATCGGCAGGGGCTAGATTTACTGTGATTCTATGGGTAGGAAATCGGAATCCGCTATTCTTTATAGCTGATTTTATCCTTTCTTTGCTTTCCTTTACGCTTGTATCAGGCAGGCCCACGATATTTGTTGCGGGCAAACCAGAGGCTATATCGACCTCTATCTCTACAGGATAGGCCTGGATGCCTAAAATGCCGAAACTGTTTATTTTTGAAAGCATTTCGCCTCTGTTCTAAACTAAAAAGTTTACAAAATTTAGTCCGGAAAAACGAAATAGGTCGCGGCAATTTGCAACGATGGCGGGAATTGTGGATTAGTGGAGCCCTTCGAGCTAAGGGTTTAGGCTCCCTCCCGAGCAGCTAGCAATTTGTATTTCGGCAGCTGCGAGGGATTAAATTTCTTGCAATTTTGCGGGGTTATAATATAATGTAGCTTAACATATCAGGAGAAAAGCGTCAAGAAAAACCACAACATTTATAAATAGCTTTAGATTGGCTGTAATCTAAGGCAGAGAGTACTTTATGTCCAAACAGTCGAGCATAATAGCAGTATGTGTTTTCATAGGAGTAGGAATATTTTCATTTACCAAGTCTATTGACTTGTTTTGGGATAAGAATGCTCTAGATAGGCAGATAGAAGGCTCTCTTAAGCCTAAAATTGTCCAACTAGAGAACGATAATATACAGATTAATAGAGCGCTAAAAAAAGTCAAAAATACCCTAGCCGAAACAGAAAAGACTCTACTTGCTATTGAGGAAGAGAATACCGTGATTCATGAGGCATTAATCACAGAGAGATTCGATTTAAGAAAGACGCAAAAACTACTCAAAGACAAAGAAGGAGAGTTGGCCAAGATTGCCAGTAAGCACAATGAGATCAGTAGCGAAAATAAGCTATTGAAAGACAAGTTCAACGCTATGTATGTAGAGTTTCTGGAGATGAAAAGGACCCTTACTTCAATCGAAGGCCTGAGGAAAGTTTTGAGAGAATTGAGATCCAGTTCAAAAAAAAACAGAAAAACAACCAGATTGGTTAGAAAAAACGGGGTAGGCAGCAAAATCGTGAGAAAAAAGAGAAATGCGAGTAAGAAAAAAGACCAAAATAGCCAAATACAAGGCAATAGCGGCTATTTAATCAAGAACGGACAGAGCACTTATGTGCCAAAAGTAAGGATTAAAGTTTTAACGGTGGACGAATAATGATTAAGACAATATTTAATGAATTAAGAGTTAACCATTTATTTCTAGTAACTATTTCAGCTTGGACCTTTGCTCAGCTAATAAAGGTATTCTTAGGAGTCTTAAGGACAAAGAGGTTTGATTTTAGGTGGCTTATCGGTACTGGAGGGATGCCTTCAGCACACGCCTCTGGAGCAAGTGCCTTGGCAATTACCGCGGGCTTTGATTATGGCTTTAATTCAGGCATATTCGCTTTAGGTGTGGTCTTTGCCATAGTGACCATGTTTGATGCCCAAGGGGTTAGGCGCTCGACAGGAAGCCAGGCCAAGATACTGAACAAAGTCATGGAAGATATATATTGGAAGGGCAAAATACAGGAGCAGAGGTTAAGGGAATTAATTGGGCATACTCCCGTCGAGGTCATCATAGGTTCAATAATAGGTATTCTGATAGCAATAATCTTTCATATATAGAGAGGAAAAAGATGAAAAATCGGACATTAATAATTGGCATAGTAGCATTAGTTTTCTTATGTTTAATCTTCTTGCCAAAATTAATTAAACAAGGTTCTTCTGTAGGTATTCAATCTGAGCTTGACCAGCAGATGCCTAGATTAGCAGAACCTAGAGCAGAAAATGTGGCATCATATATAAAAGAAGCAGAGACCTTTATTGAACGCGGCAGCTTATTAGAGGCCAGAGAGATGCTGCAGAGGCTCATGACGATGTCGTTAACATCACAACAATTAGAGGCCATACAAAAAAAACTAGAGAATTTAAATATTAAAATACTCCTTTCGGGTATTAATATCGACGAATCTCAAATTTATGAAGTTAAGTCCGGAGATGTACTAATAAATATCGCCAAAAAATATAATACGACAGTAGAGTCGATAGTAAAGGCCAACAACGTAAAAAACAATGTCATCTATCCAGGAATGAAACTAAGAGTCTTAGACGGAAAATTCAGCATCTTCGTAGATAAGTCACAAAATATATTAATATTAAAACTTAACGATGGAGTTATTAAGACATATTCGGTTTCAACTGGAGATAATAATTCCACTCCTATAGGTACCTATAAGATTACAACTAAGCTTGTCGATCCGGTCTGGTATAAAGACGGAAAAGCTATTCCTGCCACAAGTCCTGAGAATATCCTTGGTTCACGCTGGTTAGGTTTCGATCTTCCTAAGTATGGAATTCACGGAACGACCGAGCCAGACAAAATAGGTTTGCAGATAACTGCGGGCTGCGTGCGTATGAGAAACGAGGAAGTAGAGGAGTTATATAGTCTTATACCAGTCGGCACAGAAGCAACCATAGTCGATTAGTAGATACCACTATAGCGACCTCAACGCAAATTTGCACTTAATTGAAATTTTCTTGCCTAAAACAAAATAAAGATGAACGGTTTAGGATTTGAAAAACCTATAACAGAGCTAGAAGAAAAGATTGAGGAGCTTAAAGAGTTCCAGCGTAAGCACTCTAATCAGAAGCGCAAAATCAACCTATCTTCCGAAATAAAAAGACTAGAAGAAAAGCTTTACGGTATCAAAAAAGAGATTTACGAGAATCTCACTTCCTGGCAAAGGGTCCAAATCGCCCGCCACCCACTCAGGCCTTACGCATTGGATTATATCGATATGCTTTCACAGGAGTTTATTCCTCTACATGGAGATAGGTGTTTTGGCGATGACAAAGCTCTCGTTGCAGGCTTGCTTAAGATAAATAATCAGAAATTATTGGTAATGGGGCATCAGAAAGGCCGCGACACCCAAGAAAATATCTATAGAAATTTCGGTTGCGCCCATCCAGAAGGATACCGTAAGGCACTACGCCTAATGCAGATGGCTGAAAAATTCAATCTGCCAATATTGATTTTTATCGACACTCCGGGCGCATATCCAGGAGTAGGCGCTGAAGAGAGGGGTCAGGCGCAAGCCATAGCTTGGAATCTAAGAGAAATGGTAAAGATTAAGACGCCTATTGTAATTTATGTTATTGGAGAAGGTGGTAGCGGTGGAGCATTAGGTATAGGTATAGGAGATAGAATCTGCGTATTGGAAAATGCTTATTATTCGGTAATTTCACCTGAAGGTTGCGCAGCTATACTCTGGAAAAATAGCATTAAGGCCGATGAAGCAGCAGAGGCGCTCAAACTGACAGCCCCTGATTTATTAAGATTTGGGATCATCGATGAAATGATCAAAGAACCGCTCGGCGGAGCGCATCGCAATCCAGAGGAGACAGCCAATAATATCAAAGATTCATTGTCGAAGAATTTAGATGATTTATCCGATATTTCTAAGGATGAGCTTATACAGAAGCGTTACGAGAAGTTTCGCAGAATCGGCGTAATTTCAGAACAAGCTGCTTAATTAATTTATGAAATTAGAGCAAGAGTTAGTAATTTTAGGTCTTCTTAAGGACAAACCTAGACACGGCTACGAAATCAAAAAACAAATTAGCGACTTTTTCGCCTACTTCCCCGGACTCGAATTCAAATCAATCTACTACTCTCTAAGTTCTTTGGAGCAAAAAGACATGGTCAAAAAGACTGTAACTGCTTCGAAGAATAGGCCAGACAAATACGTATATACGCTTACACAAAAAGGCAAGGATCGTTTTAAAGTACTACTGAATAAGAGTTTTATCCATATACAAAGGCCATATTTTGGTATCGATGCTTCACTATTCTTTCTACCTTATTTAAGACCAGAGAGCACTCGCGTAAAACTCAGAGCAAGGCTAAGGATACTAAAAAAGATAGAGCGAGGCATCTTACATGTATTTCCAGTGTTTCAACAGCAAAAACCACGCCACTTATTATCTATCCTTGAGCATAATTTGGAATTGATTAAGGCAGAGATAAATTTCACCTCTGCCCTTATGGAAAGTTTAAGTAAAAAATAACCTAACCTACCTTGTTTCAATGAGTTTAAGCCCTGAAGTAAATTTCATTGACTTTTTTTATAGTTGTAGTAAAATTTTACTAATAAAACTTGACTATAGCAGGAAAGTTGTAAGAGGATAATCATGAACGTATTTGAATTACTTACAAAAAATGCAAAAGAAAATCCGAAGAAACCTTCGTTTGTCTTTAAAGACCAGCCGGTCACTTTTGAACAACTTAGAGAAAAAATATTCAAGCTAGCTAATGGATTAGATAAGTTGGGAGTCAAGCCTCAAGACAAAGTAGGTATCTACTTACCAAATTGGCCAGAATATATATATTCATATCTGGCCATATTTTGTTTAGGAGCGACCGCAGTTCCTTTGGATTATATGCTTACCGAAGCAGAGTTAGCTAGTTGCTTAGGGCATTGTGAGGCCAAATTCATTATCGCCAAAGCAAAAGACATAAACGTATTTAAGCAGCTTAAAGCAGATGTTTCAACCTTAAAAGATGTAATTTTGCTTGATTCCCCGGATAAAGAGTTTGTTAATTTTGGCGACTTAATTGAACAGTCCAGTTATGATTTCAAAGAGAGAAACATAGACGAAGAAGACCTGTCCATAATTCTGTATACCTCAGGAACAACTGGAAGGCCTAAAGGGATAATGCTTAGCTATAGACATCTCAATGCTCCCTGCCTAGCTACCGACCATGCTGTGCATTTTATGCCCAAAGATGTCATCGCTGGTGCTGTGCCATTTTCGCATATCGCTGGTTTGATGTATCCTTTGCTTAGCATATATTTTGGTATGACCGTAACTATAATGGAGAGGTTTATACCTTTGCGATTTTTGCAGGCTGTAGAGAAATATAAAGCCACATTCTTTTTTCTCGTGCCTTCTATGTACTATGCGATTTTGCAGCTTAAAGAATTTGAGACTTTTGATCTCTCCAGCATTCGTTGCGTAAATGTATTCGGTGCCCCTAATAACCCGGAGGTACTGCGTAGATTCCATCAGTACTGTCCGCACGCGCATTTTATCAATGGATGGGGGCTTACAGAGACCTGTGGTCCGTCGGTAGTTTCACCCTTAGGTACAGAACGATTAGAAAGCGTAGGTCTACCTATGCCTTGGAATGAGATAAAAATTGTCGATGATAGAGATGTAGAACTACCAAGAGGTAAAGTAGGAGAGGTCCTTTTTAAAAGTTGGACAGTTATGAAGGGTTACTTTAAGGATGAAGAAGAGACAAAAAAGACAATACGAGACGGGTGGTTGTATACTGGCGACTTGGGCAAAATAGACGAAGAAGGTTATTTGTATATTGTGGGCAGAAAGAAAGAGATGATAAAAGTCTCCGGTGAGTTAGTCTATGCTACTGAGGTAGAGACTGCCATTGGAAAACATTCACAGATAAAAGAGATCGCAGTCATAGGTGTTCCCGATAAGTTGAGAGGAGAAGTTGTAAAAGCAATAATATCTCTTAAAGAAGGCGTGAAGCTTACACAGGAAGATATACGTTATTTTGCCAAAGAACACCTGGCGCATTTTAAAATTCCGCAGATAGTTGAGTTTATGGATAATTTGCCTAAAACGACTTCTGGTAAAGTTGATAAAGCTAAATTGAGCGAATTGAGCAGGAAGAGTTAATTCCCTCCCCAAAATGAGCGCAAAGAAATTCACAAAAAAGAAGGCCAAGACCGGAGAAAAGAAACTTAAGCCTACTAGGGCAGTTGAAAAGGCGGCAGAGAAGTCAAAAGTCAAAGAAGAGCCAGTAGTTCCTCCGGGCAAGTTAAAGATATGCGTTATCGGCCCTGGCGCTATAGGAGGATTGATAGCGGCCTATTTGAAGTCTAAGAGAAGAATAGTAAGCGTAATAGGCAAGCCAGAACACAAGAGGATAATAAGATCCGATGGTTTAAAAATTGAAAGCGCAAAAAGCACGGTTTTAGTAGAGTTAGATATCAGAGAGGAGATGTGGGAAAAACCAGATTTGGTTATTTTGGCGGTGAGAATCCCAGATATCGGTAAAGTTCTTGATAAAAATCGAAAATTCCTCGAGGGCTCAATAGTTCTTACCATACAGCATGGAGTAAAGGCTGACCAGGTAGTTTCTCTGGCATTAGGTAAGGAAAATATTATCTCCAGCATTATCATGTTTGGTTCAACACGCCTGAAACCTAGTCTGATTAAACTTGATTTTGAAGGTGATTGGATTATGGGTAGGCCCTTTGGCGCCAATGATGATAAAGTAAAAGAGATTGTCGAAGAATTCGCGCCAGCGTTTAAGATTACACCTGTTGAAAACATTACCTCTATGAAGTGGTTAAAATTAATAATCGAGACCCCCTATTGTATCCCCGCGATTTTAGGTAAGACCATTCCAGAGGCGTTTGCTGATTTGACTATGGCTCAATTAGGGGTGTTGTTGCTAAAAGAGAGCCTTGCTGCTGTCGAGGATGCTGGCATTAAACCGGCAAGCCTGCCGAATTTTGATCTGGATAAATTAAAACAGCTAATCGCCCTTCCTATTAAAGAAGCAGCTCAGAAATTTTCAGAGACGATGACAAAAATGCCTAAGAGCAATATAGATTATTTAAGAGATATGGACTATATCAATGGCGAGATAGTTAGTTTGGCTCGCTTTGGCAGGGTCGGTTCAATGCTTAATACCAGAGCAGTTATTCTGGCTAAAAAAGTAAAAAAGACTAATACATTTCTAAATTCTGAAGATATGACACAAGCCTATAATCGGGAATTGACGCCCAACTAAATTCGTTTTAATTGTGAGAGTCTATCTTAACGGCAAAACTAGAGAATGCAATAAGAATAGCGATATTTTAGAGCCCGGGCTCTTATTCGGCTGGGGTGTGTTTGAGACTCTGCGTATATATAGAGATAAGCCAGCATTCTTGCCTGAGCATATTAAGCGATTAAGAAAAGGTTGCAAAAAAGTACTGCTACAGATTCCTAAAGTTGATTTCAAAAAGAAGATACAGATTCTTTTAAAAGAAAATAGGTTTAAAAACGCTCATTGTCGCATAACCATATTCAAAAAGAGGGCTGGAGCAGGAGTCCTCATAACAGTTGCGCCTTTTAATCAATACAAGAATAGTGACTATAGAAAAGGATTCAAGGTTCTCGTTTCTCCTTTTATAAAGAATTCCCAGGATTTTTTAGTTGGCGTAAAGACCACAAGTTATTTAGAGAACATATTGGCACGTAGTATCGCTGAGAAAAGAGGCAGACAAGAAGCGCTATTCCTTAATGAATCGGGATTTCTTGCTGAAGGCAGCAGATCAAATCTATTTTTTGTAAAAGGAAATACAGTATATACGCCGTCTGTTGAGTGCGGCATATTAAATGGGATTACTCGTCAGAAAGTCATTAAGATTATAAAAAAGCAAAAGTTGCGTTTAAAGGTTGGCAGGTTCAGGTTAAAAGACTTGTTATCTTGCGATGAGGCATTTCTTACGAGTTCTCTTATGGAAATTATGCCGCTTGTAGAAGTTTATGGTATGCCTATTAGCAATAAGCGTACAGGCTCAGTTACAGATAATCTACATAAAGCCTATAAAGAGTTAGTTAATTAAACATAATGGCTGATTTTAGATACAAATTTTCCCGCACAATTATACACTTAAGAGTCTACATAATTCTTATCTGTATTGTTCTTTCCGCATTCTTTTTTAGTGTTCTGAAAGATATAGCCATAGAGACACGCCTGGAAGACTTTATCCCCCAGAAACACCCCTTTGTAAAAGTTCAAAATCGCCTTACTGATATATTCGGCGGGCTCAATCAAGTCTCCTTAGCCCTAGAGGTCAAGAAAGGAGACATCTTCAATGAAGACTTCTTAGAGAAGGTTGTTTCTTTGACTGAAGACTTGTATCTCCTAGAAGATGTTAATATCTCCCGCGTCAATTCTATTGCTTCAAGACACATAAAACACGTGATCGCCAATGAAGAGGGATTTTTTGTCGAGCGCTTATTAAGGTTGCCTCCCAAGACAATGGAAGAGATGGAGGCCCTAAGACAAAAGGTTATCTACAATCCTAATGTCTATGGCAAGATGGTCTCTAAGGATTTAAAGAGCACTCTTGTCCAAGTTGACTTTGAATCAAAGGCAAAGACTTCTTATATCTTTGATTCGCTAAAGAAGTTGCAGAAACAATACGAAGATAGCAATACAAAGATGTATATTGCCGGCAGGCCGATTTTGGAGGGGTGGCTTAATTTTTACCTGCCGCGTATGTTTAAGATTCTTATTTTAAGCTTTATAGTTATTTCCATCGTGCTCTATTTGACGTTTCGTTCAAAAAGAGGCGTTATCCTTCCTTTAGTAGATTCTTCTATGGCTACGTTGTGGGGTATGGGTGCGATGAAGTTAATGGGTCTTCGTCTCGATCCTTCAACAATTCTTGTGCCATTTATCGTCTTATCTCTAGGCATTAGCCACTCTATACACTCTTTAAAACGATACTATGAAGAGATGCGTGTTCCTAAAATGAAGAGTAAACATGCGGTTGTTGGCACCATATCGCACCTATTGATTCCAGGCATGGCTTGTGTATTGACCGACGGCTTCGGTTTTTTATCTTTAACTTTAGTTCCTCTACCCACAATAAAGAGTATGGCTATGGCTTCAGGTTTTGGAATTTTGGCTAACTTCTTTACCTCTTTTATGTTTACTCCTTGCGTTCTGTCGTTTATGCATAAACCGAAAATATTAGAAATAGAAAAGGAAGAGAAGCATAAGATAGTTGATACATGGCTGGCTAAGCTCAGCGTTTTTTCATTGAGCAAACGAGCCGGCACTATAGTGGTGGTTATTTTTATGAGCGTATGTTTGCTGTCGCTTTTTGGGATCAACAAGATCGTGGTTGGAGATGATACTGAAGGTACCAGCTACCTGTATCCAAACAGCCCTTATAATAAGTCGGAGGCATTTATCAACAAAAATTTCGGCGGGACAAACTCCTATTATATTTTTGCCGAGACGCTGGGTGGGTCTCTGCTCAATGCCGATGCGCTTCACGCCATGGATAGCCTGCAGCTTTATTTAACGCAAAATCTCGATGAGGCAGGTTCTAGTGTCTCCGTGGTCAATTCCATGAAGGCATTAAATATGTTTATGTTTGACGGAAAACCCTCATATTTCAAGGTACCCGATAGAGACGACATAATTTATCAGTACTGGTTCTTGTATACAGTATCAGGCTTTCCTTCTGATTACGATCATTTAATCAGCCGCGATGAGCGTTTTGCCAATATTAAGTTTGATTTTAAAGACCATAAATCCTCAACAGTGTCTGCGGCAGTAGAAAAAACAAAGGAGTTCTTTAATAAATTCAAATTCAAGAATACAAAATTCTATTATGCGGGAGGTGATATAGGAATACTTTATGCGATTAACGATATTATAAAGAGGACGATAGTTCCAAATATAATATTTATTTCTTTGTTGATCTTTTTGTACGTTAGCTTTGTATATCGTTCGGCAGTTGCCGGTTGGATGCTGCTGCTGCCATTGATATTCAGTAATCTGTTTGTTTTTTCTTTGTTTGGTTTTCTAGGCACCCCTATTACCACGGAGATGCTGCCCTTAGCCTGCTTAAGCGAGGGGCTGGGCATAAATTATGGGATTTATATTTTGGCGCGTCTCCATGATGAGATAAAAGAGAAGAAGAGGACATTCAAAAATATCCTACACCATACGCTTATTACCAGTGGAAAGGCCGTGTTTTTTAGCGGGTTTATAGTGTCATTGGGTATTTTTGTCTGGGCGTTCTCTCCGATTCTACTTCAAGTACGTTTGGGGCTTAATTTATGCTTAGCTTTAATCTTGAATATGGTTACATCTCTGGTTATGATTCCAGTTTTAGTTTGGTGGATAAAACCAAGATTTCTATTTAAACGAGTAAGAACAAGAAGGACAAAGATAAGGAGGAGGGGTATGAGAAGTGTATTAATTTTTCTAATTGCTATTTGCCTTTCGCTAACGTTTTTTGGGCGAGGCACAGTACAAGCTCAAGAGCTTGAGTATGGAAAGTTATATTCCGTGCAAGACGGTATGAGCGCAGATGATATTATGCGCGTTGTCTATCACAACAAATATTCGCTTTTTGCGAAGGATTACAACTTACCTAAAACAACGATATCCTTATAAGACATACCTGCTTCACCAGCCCTTATAATTCTCTGACGGATAGCTTCTTTTGTGCGCGTGAATCCGTCACTAGAAACATAAAGGATTGTTGTTTTAGGTAAGTTGTAATCCTTCGCAAAAAGCGAATATTTGTTGTG
>JBHPGU010000042.1:0-10317 GCA_042570265.1 Candidatus Omnitrophota bacterium
GATAGTCACCATATGCACGGTATGTGTCATCCCTTAAAAGCATTAGAAAATAAGGGTATTGATGCAGTGGTTTGCGGTGGGATGGGGGCAAGAGCAGTCCAAAAGCTTAACGAAGGTAATATCAGAGCTTATAGAGCAAGTGCTGGGACAGTTGAAGAGATAGTCAAAAGATATAAAGAAGGTAAATTAGAAGAGATTACTGTTGAGAACGCCTGTATTGACCATAGCTGTCATTAGTTTATTACTTTCTTCTGATAAACAATAATCTCTAAACTCCTCCAAAAAGTTGTCCCCTGAAATTTCTTCTTGAGAAATTTCGGGGATTGAATCCCGGAAATCGCTTCACGATTTCTCGGGAGATTTAATCCCTACCCACAGGGCGTCCTTTAGGACTGAAATCGCTTTACGATTTCTAGGGACGAAAATCGTAGTCTTGGGGGAGTGATTTTTTTAACCCGTTGTAATTAAAAAAGTTGCAACGGGTTTTTGTTTAGTCTATAGTGGATCATTGGGAATTGGGGATATTTTGGCAATTAAAATAATTAGCACAACTTCACTTTCTGCCTCAGTGGTAGTAGCTATTAGTGATACAATAAAATAGTTAATTCATTGACAATTGAGTACTTACGATGTAGTCTATTTTCAACTGAGAGGGGCTAAGATAATCTATCCCCTAGCCGTAGTGTAAATTAAGTAAAAGCCCAACATCGCTCTCAAAAGGAGAGTAGTCAAATGAATGAATTTCAATTTACCGACTGCGTAGAGATCAAAGAACTACTCGGCAAAAAGGCAGATAATGAACAGGAATTAATGGAGCTTATCGAAGAGGCTCCCCTTGATTCTATTTATTATCATACGCATAGTTATTTCTTGAGGCATCGTTATATTTCGGGATCATACTCCAATGATTTTGCTAATTGGGCAGCGATTCAAGTACGAGATAAAGTCTTAGGCGGAAAACTGTCGTGTATCACGCCTGGACCCAATCATGGCCTGGAAGAGATACGCGGTGAGCTCATCGATATTATAGATCAACACCTTTCTTCAATAAAGATAGTACCAACCGTTGTTTACGGCCAGCCATTCCATTTTATGAAATCGAGAATCATAGAGGTGCCTACCCGATTGATAACGAATACTTTATCTGAATTTAAGAGTGCGTTACAGGTGGTTGACGTAAGTGCTATTTATAACCATGTTTTTGAAGCTCGGTTACGTGTTCGAAAAGGGAGAAGTGATTTTGCTATTTGGTTTGAAGATGTGCTTGGCTTAAAGGAATTAGCTGAGAAAGTTGAGAAGATCGATGCCTATATGTATAGCTTAGAGGGGTTGCGAGAAAAGATTCTGGAGTTATGCGATGAGGCGTTAGCCGGAACAATCCACCAGTATGAACAATAATGTTATTTTAGAGTCGTATCGAGATGTTGCTCCGCCTGGCGCCGTTGATTTGGCATATAGGCTCGCTGATTCGTTGCGTGGGAAAACATTAGTCCATGTTAATTCAACTCGTTGGGGAGGCGGTGTAGCGGAGATGTTGCAGCGTTTAGTGCCTCTTTTTAGCAATATAGGGATTCACGTGCGCTGGGAAGTAGTAGAGGGCACGCCTTTATTCTATAAAGTAACTAAGAGTTTTCATAATGCGCTACAGGGTCAGACGCAAGAGATTTCCGCGGATATGTATGAGGAATATTTAAAGGTGAATAAAAAGAATGGGCGTAAGTTAGATCTTAATGCTGATGTGGTTATTATTCATGATCCCCAGCCGGCAGCGCTTATCTATAAACGCAAAAAGCCTTCGAAGTGGCTCTGGCGTTGCCATATTGATGCATCGCGCCCGCAGCGAAAAGTATGGAATTTCTTAAAAGAACATGTTTCTCGCTATGACGGTACAATATTTTCGCTACCTGATTTTGCACAGAAGCTTAGCATCCCACAATTTCTTATGTATCCTTCCATTGATCCGTTAAGCGATAAAAATAAAGAATTAGCTCCAGAGCAGATTAAGGAAATTGTTGCAAGATATGGCATTCCGCACGATAAGCCTATGATCCTGCAGGTTTCGCGTTTTGACCGTTTCAAGGATCCACTTGGTGTGATTCAGGCTTATCAGATGGTCAAAAAATACAATGATTGTTGTTTGGTGCTTGCAGGGGGTGGTGCAGCAGATGATCCTGAAGGGGCGCAGGTACTTAGTGATATTAAGGATGCTGCATCGAAGGATAAGGATATTTTTATTCTTGATTTGCCGGCTGATTCAAATATAGAAATTAATGCCTTGCAGCGTGCCGCAACGGTGGTTTTGCAGAAGTCTACAAAAGAAGGTTTTGGTCTTACGGTTGCTGAGGCGATGTGGAAGGGCAAGCCGGTCATTGGCGGTTTTGTTGGCGGCATTACCGTTCAGATTGTTTACGGTAAGACTGGTTTTACAGTTCATTCTATTGAAGGATGTGCATATCAGATCCGTTACTTATTAAATAATCCAGAACTTTCAATTCATATAGGTCAAGAGGCCAAAGAATTTACAAGAAGGAACTTCCTTATCACAAGACATTTATGTGATTACTTAGCGCTGATGAGAACTATGTTTAAGGTATAACTTTGTTTATAAAGAACATTTTTGTCGTTTACGCCAAAATTGTACCACTAAACAAGAAAATAGTTTAATAAATAGTAACCAGCTTTTTTGTTAGTTTTTCAGCCCCTTCTGAACACAAAAAAGTTCGAAAATCGTCTACGAAGGGGAGTGAATTTTTTCAACCCGTTGTAATTAAAAAAGTTGCAACGGGTTTTTGTTTGAGTTAGAATAAAGAAAACAAGGAGAGAATATGAAGCAACACAGAATCTTTAGGTTATTACTTTCAATAATTTTCTTGATGGGTGGGCTCGGGTTTTCGCCTGTCCTTGTGCAGGCCGGTCCTCAACAGAACGTTGAGACGGTCAAAATAGCGACCTCTGCTGACGGCACAGCGATCAATTATTACGAGCATGGGCAAGAGGGGCCGGTACTCGTGTTCGTTCACGGATGGAGTTGTGACGCGAGCTACTGGAGAGAGCAGGTCGAGTATTTCAAGGAGAAGTATCGCATGGTTCTGATCGATCTGGCTGGGCATGGTCGTTCTGGGAGTGAGCGTGAGAATTACACCATGGAAGCTTTTGGTCAGGATGTGAAGGCTGTTGTCGAGAGTATCGGGGCAGAGAAGGTGGTCTTGATTGGTCATTCCATGGGTGCTCTTGTGATTGCAGAGGCGACCCGTTTGATGCCAGAGAAGGCTATTGGATTGGTCGCGGTTGATGACCTTCAGAACGTGGAGTATCCCCTGGGGGAAGAACAGTTCAAGGAGATGACCACGCCATTCAAAGAAGATTTCAAGAAGGGTGTCAGAAGTTTCGTTATGGGTATGCTGCGTTCTGATAACTCGTCGGTCAATGAATGGGTGATTTCTGATATGTCTTTGGCTGATCCCAAGGTTGCGCTCAATGCAATGAACGGGTCATTAGGTGGGTATTTGACAGGTGATGTGGCCAAGTTGTTTGATGAATTGGATGTTCCGGTTGTGGTTGTGAACGCCGACCTTTGGCCAACAGATGTCGAAGCGAACAGACGGCATATAAAGGACTTTGAACTAATCGAGTTGGACGGACTGGATCATTTTCTGATGCTTAAAGCACCTGAGCGTTTCAACCCCGCACTTGAGAAAGCTGTTAAAATGATACTTAAGAAATAAAAAAGAGAGTGTTTATGAGGCGGATATGAGTACGAGTACTAGGTTGCAGAGGTTTTTTGTTAATAGAAAAAGTAGCCAGGTCCTTTGCATAATATGTAGACCTGTAGTCTGACCTTGCGATACTGCGATATGTCCCAAGATATGCAAATCAAATCATTGGAATCTTCTGAACGAGAGGTTGCCTTATCCCTTTTTTGTGAGGCTTTTAGAGAGCATCCGATTCTCCCTCCCGGAATACCTTATACGGTTACACAAACCCTGTTCCGCTTTATGTTTGATGAATTCGGTTCGAAGAGTTCAGCTTGTTTTCATGGCATAAAGGACGCTAGTGGTAATTTGGTGTGCGCGGCCCTCACTTTAAGCAACACCGATGAACCTGGGTTATGGGATGCCGTTTGCTATACTTTGTCTTTTTTCCGCATCCTGGGATGGAGTCTGGCGTTGTCCTTTCTTCGGGTGCATGCTTCTAAGCCTAAGCGCACGACGCCACATCTGGAATTGCTACTATTAGGGACCTCTCCTTCATCTCAAAAGGGAGGTTTGGGTCGCAAGATGCTGCGCCACCTTTACTGTTATGCCAAGGACAAAGGGTATGTCGGAATCACCCTGGAAGTCGCCAAGAATTCACCCGCTTATGGATTTTACTGTCGGGAAGGATTTGTTGCAGACAAGACGATTTATATAAAGAGTATGCCGCTCTGTATTATGCATCTCAAGTTAGATTAGCAAACGAGCTCTTTATCTAATTTACTCACCTCTTCGGTAAGCAAAAAAGTTCGAAAGTCGTCTACGAAGGGGAGTGAAATTTGTTAACTCCTTGCAGCAAAATATGTTGCAGGGAGTTTTTGTTTGGAGTAGAATATAAGTCCAATCAATAAGGAGGCAAGTTATGACAAAAGATATTAAGTTAAAGCAATTTGCTGCTGGAAGTTGTTATTCTTATATTTTGAGTTCAAATTCAGAAGCTTTAATTATAGATCCCCATATAAGTTTATTAGAGGAATATACGAAATACTTAGATAAAAACCAACTTAAGCTTAAGTTGGTAGTTGATACGCATACTCATGCGGATCATTTCTCTTTAGCTGCGATACTAAAAGAGAAGTTTAATACTCCTGTATTGATGCATGAAAAAGCCATATCGGAAGTAGCAGATAAAAGACTTAAAGATGGAGATAACATTGTGCTTGGTCAAAAACATTTTAAAGTCCTGTATGCTCCAGGACATACAGATGATACCATTAGTATTTATGTAGAAGGAATGGTGTTTACAGCCGATGTTCTTTTGATAGGTAGCGTAGGTAGAAGTGATTTTCAAAATGGTTCTCACGAATTTATGTTTGATACCTTACAAAAACTAAAGAATCTTCCGAATGAAACAATAGTATTTCCTGCTCATGATTATAATGGAAGAAAGTCTTCTACAATAGCTAAAGAAAGGACAACGAATCCTTTCATGAAGGAGAACAGCAAAGATGCATTTATTCAATATGCCCGTTCTAAAAAGCTGCCAAAACCTTTTAATATTGATAACATCATTCGGGTAAATCAAAAAGGCCAAGCCAAAGCTTTAGAAATAATTACTCCCAAAGTTACCCAGGAGCTTATCGCTAAGGACTCAAATATTAAATTATTAGATGTGCGCTCAGCTTCAGAATATAACGAAGTCCATATCAATAATTCTATAAATGTTCCAATAGATATGATTAGTTCTAAAATAAAGGATTTAAGTGAATCTGGTCGGGCATATATAGTTTTGTGCCATACAGGGAATCGTTCTCCTATGGCAGCTGATATGTTGCTACAGTCAGGTATTCGTTCGGTAAAGGTGATGGCAGGTGGAATGACGCGTTGGCAGAAGGAAAGACTTCCTGCTGTAAAGGGAGAAGGTGGCGTTTCATTAGAGCGTCAGGTCAGAATAATTGCCGGGGTCTTGGTATTGTTTGGAATAATAATGGCTCAGTTTGTTAATAATGCCTTTATTTGGATTTCAGTATGGGTTTGCTGTGGGCTTATTTTTGCTGGATTAACAAATAATTGTCTTATGGGAATGCTACTGATGAAACTGCCCTATAATAAGAAAATGTATAAAGCTAAATTAGGAGGCGGAACCTGTTCAATAAGTCAGTAGTTTTATAGGTACGTTAAAGCTTCAATTTGCTAAAGATAGTTACCTCATCTAATGACTTTTCTGACTGTTCTGAGCACAAAAAAGTTCGAAAGTCGTCTACGAAGCCCCGAAGAATTTGGAAAATTCTTCGGGATTAGTCCCGGGAATTTCTAAAAAAGAAATTCCCGGGAGGGAGTTTGACTTCCTAACCCTCTGTAGCGAAATTAGTTGGAAGGGGTTTTTATTTAGAATATAATAAGATATACAGGGAGGTGAAAAAATGAATATAGAAATGCTTAGTCAGTTTTTTTTATGGTGCTCGATTATAAATCTGGCGGCTTCATTACTGGTTTTTTTAGCAGTAATAATAGGTAAAAATCGAGTATATAGAATACACAGCAAACTTTTTAATGTGTCGGAAGAAAAAGCTGCTGAAACAATATATGCTTCAATGGTGAATTATAAAACTATTATTTTTGTTTTTAACATACCTTATATTGCAATACAAATTATCAAATAATATTTGATAAGCAATAACTCTTTAAATCCTTCTAAAAAGTTGTCCCGAGAAATTTCGGGGATTGAATCCCGGAAATCGCTTCACGATTTCTAGGGACGAAAGTCGTCTACGAAGGGGGAGCCAACATATTAACTCCTTGTAATCATTATAGTTGCAAGGGGTTTTTGCTTGCTGTAAAATAAATATATAAATTCGGAATTGTTTTATAACAGATTATAAGTGGCAAGGCTAGATAGAACATCTTACAAATTATTTTAAGGAAGGTCGAGACAAGTGCCAACTAAAAAAAGTCGGTTAAAAGGCATAGAAATTATTCATGAGGATAGAGATATCTTTGTTGTGGATAAGCCCCCGGGCCTCCTGACAATGGCTACTGACAAGGAGAAGGTAAGAACTGCCTACTACATCCTAACCGACTATGTAAGAAAGGGTTGCTCTAAATCTCGCAAGAGAATCTATATTGTCCATCGCTTAGATAAAGGCACATCCGGACTATTGATTTTCGCAAAAAGTGAGAAAGCAAAGTTTTATCTCCAGAATCAATGGGCAAAAACCGAAAAAAAATATCTCGCAGTAGTCCATGGCAACCTTGCCCGTAAGGAGGGAACCATAAGTTCATTCCTGACTGAAAATATAAACCGCATGATGTACTCAACCTCTAACACCTCCAAAGGAAAACTGTCGCATACTGCTTATAGGGTTCTCAAAGAAACAAAGAACTTTAGTTTACTGGAAATTACTCTTATAACCGGCAGAAAGAACCAGATACGCGTTCACCTGGCTGATAAAGGACATCCCATTGTGGGTGATAAAAAATATGGTGATGCGCACGATGCCCATAAACGCTTAGCCCTTCACGCTAAGTCGATTACATTTAATCATCCTTTTAGCGGTAAGCAACTCACATTTGATACGAAAATCCCCGGATGGTTTAACAGCCTAGTCTAACTTTTAGACCGTTTCCGATTTCCCGCTCAACCTGTTCCTAAAGCTGAACTCAGGAGTGTCCCCAATCTCTCCTCCTCTTCCGTATAACAAAACGCTTGAAACTCTTCTAAAAAAGTTCTATTATCGTCAACCAAGGGGAGCCACTATTTTTAATCCGTTGTAACTAAAAAAGTTGTAACGGGTTTTTGTTTGGTATATAATCAAGGCAAACAGGAGGACAGTAAGGATTCAGGTAAAGGCTGTAATTGCGACTGCTCAGGGAAAACTAATACTTGTGGTTAGAATGATAGAAAAAAAGAAATTAATAAAAACCTGTATCAGTACTAATGCTTAATTTCAAAAGATAAGTATGCTGTCCCAGAAACTCAAGAATTCAAAAATGCCTCGAGGACTAAATTGCCTATTCATTCACTTCGTAGATATGCTATATTAAAAGATGAAATAAATGCTTTGCCGTTTAAATCTTATACTGGTTCTATTCATTTGATAGATTCGGATGCAAAGATGAGTGCGGTAGCGCAGAGTCTTGGTAGTGAGAAAGTTCTGGGTTTTGATACAGAGACTAGGCCCGCCTTTAAGAAGGGTGAATCCTATTTACCTTCTCTTGTACAGCTTGCTGCGAGCAATGGGGTATACATATTCCAGCTAAGGCATATCAATTCTTACGGACCTCTTGCTGACATTTTGTCTGATAAGAAAGTACTGAAAACTGGAGTTGCTGTGAACGATGATATAAAGAAATTGAACAATGTATTTTCTTTTGAGCCCTCAGGGTTTGTCGAATTAGCTGGTTTGGCGGGCAGGGCTGGAATAAAGAATGCAGGGCTACGCGGCTTGGTCGCCCTCTTATTGGGTTTTAGGATATCCAAGCAGATGCAGTGCTCTCGTTGGGATACGCCAAAGCTCGTGTCTGCGCAAATAGCGTATGCGGCTACCGATGCATGGATATGCAGAGATATATATTTAGCACTGCTAAGTATATTGGGTGAAAAGAAGCCCGTAGCGCAAAAATCCAAACGTCTCTAAGTTGCATATAATGCATAATAAAGAATAAAGAAAAAATGAAAACATTACGTGAAACTAAATATTTAAAGACCGAAGCTGATGCTCGAAAGCTTGGAGAGAGCGAGGCAGAAGTATCTTTCATTGGGCGGTCCAATGTAGGCAAAAGCACTCTTATCAACACTCTATGCCAAAAGAAGAAGATGGCTCATGTCTCGCAGGTCCCGGGAAAGACAAGGACTATTAATGTTTATGAAGTCAGGTGCGGCCGTTGGATAGTCGACCTGCCAGGTTATGGATACGCTATCGGTTCAAAACGCGAAAAGGAACAATTAGGCCCGATAATAGAGGGATATCTGAAGAGTAGGGAGAGGTTGCGCATGATATTTGTCATTGTCGATGCTGTTGCAGGGCCGACAAAGCTGGATATTATAATGATTGACTGGCTTAAACATTACTCACTTCCCTTTAGTATAATCGTAAACAAGATTGACAAGATTGGGTCTTTAAGGCTTGATCAGAGAAAAAAGGATATTGCTGCAGAACTTGTTGTTGATATTTGTGATATCTCTTGGCTCAGCTCAAAAAAGAATATCGGAATAACAGATCTACAGAAGATAGTTACCAAATTGTTGGATATATAATGTCAATAGTAGAGCCTGTCATAAGACCACCCGCGGAAGCTAACAGCTTTCTTTTACAGGTAGCACCTGGATGCTCGGAGGATAGCTGTAGTTTTTGTGGAGCGTATAAGAGTAAAGCATTTCGTATTAAAGAGCGAGAAGAAATAACAGCGGATATAAATTGGTATGCAGGCAGATATCAATATGTGAGGCGTGTCTTTCTTATGGATGGTGATGCCCTTGTTGTGACCACAAAGGCGACCTAATAGTCGCCATAAATTATTCATAGTTAAAATGAGAATAGGGGACGTTTCATTAAGGGACAGGCTTCGAACGAATCCAGAAAAACAGAAAAAATTGACAAACTAATAGAAATATGTATAATGTCCACTACTTAAAATAGTATTAATAGAGCTAAGATGTTTATGGGCCACAGGGTTTAAAAGCATTTGCCTTGTGGTTTTTTAATGGGTGTAAAGTTATGATTTCAGTTAATGACATATCGCTGCGCTTCGGTGAGCAGAAACTTTTTTCAAAGGTAAATATAGTTTTTAACTCTGGAAATTGCTACGGCTTGATTGGCGCTAATGGTTCTGGGAAGTCAACATTCCTAAAAATACTTTCTGGTGAAATTGATTCTACGAAGGGCGATGTTGTGGTTTCTCCTGGTCAGCGGATTTCAGTTTTAAAGCAGGATCAGTTTGCTTTTGACGAATGTAGCGTATTAGATACGGTTATAATGGGCCATAAGAAGCTCTATGATATTATGACAGAGAAAGATGCTCTTTATTCCATTGAGAACTTTTCTGATAAAGATGGGATTCGTGTTTCAGAGCTTGAGTCTGAGTTTGCTGACCTGGATGGGTGGAATGCTGAATCTGAAGCAGCTAAATTATTAAACAATTTGGGAATTTCTAAGGAATTTCACAGAATGCAGATGAAGCAACTTGAGGTAGGACAAAAGGTGCGGGTACTTTTGTCGCAGGCACTATTTGGTAATCCAGATATTCTGTTATTGGATGAGCCTACCAACCATTTGGATATGGAAACATGTATGTGGCTTGAAGGGTTCTTGTGCTATTTTAAGAATACGGCTATTGTTGTTTCGCATGATCGTCATTTTCTAGATAAAGTTTGTACACATATCGCTGATATTGATTTTAGTAAAATCCAGTTGTATGCAGGCAACTATACTTTTTGGTCAGAATCAAGTCAGCTTGCCCTAAGGCAGCGCTCCGAATATAATAAAAAGGTAAGTGATAAACGAAAAGAACTCCAGGATTTTATAGCCCGTTTTAGCGCTAATGCATCTAAGTCCAAACAGGCGACCAGCCGTAAAAAAATCTTAGAGAAACTCACATTTGATACGAAAATCCCCGGATGGTTTAA
>JBHPGU010000043.1:0-9723 GCA_042570265.1 Candidatus Omnitrophota bacterium
CAGAGGTAATTCCATAAGTAGTTGCTGTAATCGTACCCGCGTCTAATGTAGTTGAAGCGTTTGTAGTCTTCGCTGTATTAGTAGCTATCTCACTAAACTTGGCAGCACTAAGCAGGCCAGCACTATTGGTATCGGCTTCAGCCAATAGAATATCATCTGCACCACCATCAGAGGTAATGCCATAAGTAGTTGCTGTAATCGTACCCGCGTCTAATGTAGTTGAGACGTTTTCAGCCTTTGCTGTGTTAGAGACTATCTCACCCCACTTAGTAACACTGAGCAGGCCGGCGCTATTAGCATCGGCTTCAGGTAATAGAATATCGTCAGCACTACCATCAGAGGTAATTCCATAAGTAGTTGCTGTAATCGTACCCGCGGTTAGTGTAGTTGAAACCTTTTCTGTATTAGCAACTATCTCATTCCACTTAGCAGCACTGAGCAGGCCGGCGCTATTAGTATCCGCTGCGGCCAATAGAATGTCATCTGCACCACCATCAGAGGTAATGCCATAAGTAGTTGCGGTAATCGTGCCTGTACTTAAATCGGTTGAAACATTGGTATCCTTTCCTGTATTAGTATCTATCTCATTCCACTTGGCAGCACTGAGCAAGCCAGCACTATTACTATCCGCTGCGGCCAATATAATATCGTCCGTATCCCCGTCAGAGGTAATTCCATAAGTAGTTGCGTCAATCGTGCCTGTACTTAATGCAGTTGGAACGTTGGTAGCCTTTCCTGTATTAGTATCTATCTCATCCCACTTGGCAGCACTGAGCA
The DNA here is from genome assembly GCA_042570265.1 of Candidatus Omnitrophota bacterium. GTDB lineage: Bacteria > Omnitrophota > Gorgyraeia > Velamenicoccales > JABMQK01 > CAZFPS01. The sequence goes on from JBHPGU010000043.1 coordinate 778, forward strand.
AGCCAGCACTATTACTATCCGCTGCGGGTAGTACTATATCGTCCACAGCACCATCAGAGGTAATAGCATAAGTAGTTGCGGTAATCGTGCCCGCGGTTAGTGTAGTTGAAACCTTTTCTGTATTAGCAACTATCTCATTCCACTTAGCAGCGCTGAGCAGGCCGGCGCTATTAGTATCCGCTGCGGCCAATATAATATCGTCCGTATCCCCGTCAGAGGTAATTCCATAAGTAGTTGCGTCAATCGTGCCTGTACTTAATGCAGTTGGAACGTTGGTAGCCTTTCCTGTGTTGGCATCTATCTCGCCCCACTTTGTCGTGGTCAACATACCAGCAGTTGTAATAGTTGCAGCTGGAAGAGTAACATCATCTGCCCCGCCATCAGAAGTAATAGCTACTGTATTCACTCCTACCGTACCAACACTTAAATCGGTTGAAACGTTTTCATCCTTTTCTGTATTAGCAACTATCTCATTCCACTTAGCAGCACTGAGCAGGCCAGCACTATTAGTATCCGCTGCGGCCAATATAATATCGTCCACAACACCATCAGAGGTAATAGCATAAGTAGTCGCGGTAACCGTGCCTGTACTTAATGCAGTTGTACCACCAGCTCCGGCGGCTGTCTCCCAAGTCAATAGCCCGTCACCATCAGTCTGTAGTTGTTCTCCGGGATCTCCGTCATCGATGGGCAGCGTGTAGTAAATATAGGCATCCTGATCACCAGCTGTAATAGATGTATAGTAGGTATCACCATCACTCTCCATTAGTGAAATCTGGTTATCCCAACCAGAGCCGATGATCATACCGGTTTCACCGGCGTCTGGGTCATCTGAAATAGAGTCTATAGTTATACCATTCACAGAGCCTGCGGCATGGTCTACATTTGTGTAGTCTAGGTAAATTCCTCTGAACACATCGTCTGAGGTATCCATTTGGCCCAGAGTTCCTTGTAGGATCAAAGCGTTTAATGAACCATTGTCAGCATTGACACCTTCAATCTGCACCTGGTCGTCGACTTCTAAGTCTGCAGAGATCAATACATCACCTGCACCGTCGGCGAGAGTTGCTACTACCGAAGCTTCGCCAACTTCCAAGGCTGCAGATGGATTGGTAGTCCCGATACCTACATTATCTGAAAGGGCTGTGGTATACACAGCTGAAGGAGCGTGAGTCCAGCCGCTACTACCACCGCTTATGTTAATAAATTGGCCGTCTGTGGATATTCCGATACCACCAGTTCCGGACATAGTGACAGCACCGCTTATACCCTCGATCGATGTAACACTACTCGTGGCTGTTGAACTTTCGCTAGCCATAAATGACCATTCATCATTTAGGGCATTTAGACCGCCGGTGTAAAATCCGTTATCCCACCAACCTCCTTCAAAACGGATATAAATACCTAGTTCCAAAAATTGATCTGATCCTCCATTAATCGCTATACCTGCTGGAGCATCTGTTGGCCTCCATCCATTGCTATCATTATTATCCCATTGGAATCTAGCAGAACTTACACCAGAACTTCCTGCATTATTGATTTTCACTTTATAATTAGTAGTGGTGCCACCTGAATAGTTGCCCGAAGTGTGCAAAGTTAGATAATCTGAGTTTCCACCGATTGGGCTAGGAGAACTGATGCTGCTTTGTGACCCTACACCACCTGCAAGTTCAGAGAGAGAAGCCCTTATTGCGCCATCCTCAAAAACCAACTGGTTATAGTAAGTAGAAGATGGATCATCCTCTTTATATATTCTGGTCTTTCCTGCGACATAGGTAGTATCTGCATAGGAGTCGTATCCTCCATAAGCAGTTTCGGTTGAGGCGCTAAACCACCAGGCATCATCTAGTGTGCCTGCTGTATCGCTGCTAAACTCGACATAGACTCCACTCCCACCGACCAACTGTGTAGCAGATATAGCACAGTTAATTTTATTATTTTCACTATCATTTCCTACTGTTTCCGTCCATCCAGTAGAATCATCGCTATACCACCAGGTGAACTTATCGGGATTACCATCCTCAGTAATCTGAATCTTGTAGCTACGGTTTTGCGCTGTGCCAGTATATTCTCCTGAAACAAAGAGCTTAACAGTCGCAGGTTGATAGCTGGAGCTGTTGTACCCTTCCCCGGGAGGATAAATTCCACTGTTTTCAAGAGTAGCGACGCCGCCGCCTAATGAACCGCTCAAGCCCGGATCGTCAGTAAAGAGCTCAATTCCGCGCGTCCTCACAAACTTATCTACGGAAAGAATGCCTCCTTTGTCGTCTGAAGTACGGCCTAATCTCAAACTTCCGTAAACGGTCTGGTCGCCGGTATCCACAATGGTATTCGGCATAAAATCAGGCACTATTCCGCCAGCGATGACCTGCACTGAATCAAAATAGACTGAACCATTCGCCTGTGTAGAAGAAAGCTTTATGGTAATATCGCTGCCATTAGCGTCGGTAGCAAATTGGCCTTTATAACTGGCGAAATTAGTAGCAGCTCCGCCGCCAGCCTCGGTCAATGCTTTAAAATCAGCGATAGTTACAGTTTCAGGGGAAGATTCATGTGTTGCTGGGGTCGTACCATCTACACCGCGTGTCAATTTAGTAAAATAGTTATTGTCAAAATCGACAGCATCATAGCGTATCCTCTCATCATCAATTTCAATAGTACCGAAGTCAGGAAAATTTGACACATCACTGACTTCGATTCTGGCGATTGGAGCTGTAGTGCCAATACCCACACTAAGAATTGTAGCAGTAGAGTCATCCTCACCGATAATATCTACTTCTGCGGTACTGCTGTCGTCAACGCGCATCTGCACTCCTACGCTATAAATCGAAGAAGGTTTAAGCCCAGTAATCACCTGGAAAATCTCTCCATCGTTAGTACCATCATCCTTCAGGCGCACCGCGCTCATTCCTTCGGTGAAATCCTGTCGATAGTTTTCAGCATCGACAACATCAAAAGTTGTCTCAAAGAAGACAGGGGCTTGTTGGAATACCTTACCCGATTCATAGGTCCAGTCATCAGGGGCAAAGTGTTCCCATCCACCCTGATATCCCGCAGACGCATCCCAATCATAAGTCGTTGCATATTGAGAGTCTGTCGCGTAGTCAGGATCGTAGTCGTGAAACTCTTCCAAAGCACTGAATGCTTCAAATGAACCGTTTTTGACTCGGTTGCGGAAGTCCTGTGCCAAGACACCTCTGGTGAATCGTATCGCGTCTGTAAGAGGATCATAGATGAGGCTGATCTGACTAGTACCTGACCCGAAGTTGAGTGCGGCTGGAGACGCTCCTACTACATTAAGGTCACCTTCGACCTCAACATTATCTTCAAAAGTAAACGGGTAAAGTGCTGTGGAATCATAGGTGAGTGTTTTTGTGGTTACACCGTCATCGAATTCAATCGAAGCAGGGCTGCTCCCCTGGATTAAAAGCGGAGCGCTAAGTACAAACTTACCTGAACCAGATGCCAGCGAGGCATCATAATGTATATATTCCCACTCGCCTTCCTGGATTCCCATCTTAAGCACACCGTCAGCGTCTCCGCTACCGCCGCCTAACTGGCTGATGTCCGTTGTTACTGCAAGCGCCTCCCTTGAATCAGTTGTGATAACTGTACCGTCAGTTAATTCGGCCAATCCTTGTGTTTCAATTAATACGCCTGCGGCGGCGTCTGAAGCCTGCACCACTAAATCGCCCATAGTTATTCCGCCGGTAGTTGCGTTGGCGACATATATATCTGCCCTGTCCGCGGTGGTCTGAGCGTTCTGGAGTTGCAGAATATTGCCCGAGCTCATATCATCGACGATAAAATCACTGGTGCCGGAGAGCGTTACATTTAATACTGCATTAGGATCTGTAGTACCGATACCGACTTGATCTGTGGTAGTAGTAAGATAGACATCTGTATTATCGTCAGTCCAGCCACCGGCGCTAGATAGTGCTGAAGCGTCTATGTTATCCACATCCCCGTCTGCGTTAGTATCTATCTGGATCAAGTAGTCATATAGAGCATCTTTCTGTGGTGAATCAGTAACTCCATCCCAACCAGCTGCGTATACTCCGGCTACACCTGTATCATCGTCTTCTATATAGTTGTCAGTGTGGATAGTTCCAGCTGATACTGCCCAATTCACGTGTTCTGCAGCTAAGGAATCAGAGAAGCCATTGTGGAAAGCGCCACCGGATATAGCTACGCCGGTTCCACCTTGTGTAATGGCAGTGGCGTCAAAGGTACCTTCTACTTCTAACAGATAAGCGGGATCGGTTATACCGATACCGATGTTACCGTCAACATCAAATGTTATAGCCGGATCTGTTCCGCCGGCATCAAATTCCCAGGTGAATGCTGATCCACCAGCCGCGCCCCAGGTTAAATCTGTAAGTTCTGTAGCGGCAAAGTCAAAATCTGCGGTGGTTAAAGTTAAGCCATCACCAGCTGTATAGAGCCCATCGGCCTGTATATCTTGGCCTACAAGGGTAAGGTCTACTGTAGAGCTGTCGGTTACAGTTATTGCGTCGTGTTCGGCTGGAAGAGCCTCAAAGTTAGCGGTTCCGTCTGCTTGTATGGTCAATACGTCGCCATCACCGGCTGCGCCGCCATCTATGATTTCCATGGTTCCGTCTGAGGCACCGCCTAAGACGTCGCCTATGCCGATTGTATTTATATCTAATTCTATACCGCCGGCTTCATGTGTTAGGAGACCAGCTGCGGTAGTAAGAGTTATATTAGATGAACCTGCTTGGATTGTTCCTTGGACGTCTAAGGCTGTAGCCGGGTCTGTGGTGCCGATACCGACCTGATCTGTGGTAGTAGTAAGATAGACATCTGTATTATCGTCGGTCCAACCGCCACTTGATGTGACCACATCTGTCCAAGACATGGTTCCGCCTGTTGTTGAAGTCAGAGCATATCCACCAGCCTCAGGTACTGCTTCAGGCCAAGTATAGTCTACTGTGTTTAACGTAGTAATTCCTGTTACACCTAAGGTGCCCACTATATCCAGAGTTGCGTCCGGAGCTTCTGTGCCAATACCGACTCTCTCATTGATCGTATCAATACTGAGAATTGCCGTACCACCATCAGCATCGTAAACTTGTATAGCCGTGGTTGAATCCGTAGTTGTCTGAATCTCAAAATCTGTTACGTTGAACTCCGCGGTACCCACTACATCTAGAGTTGCAGATGGCGCGGCAGTACCAATACCCATATCGCCTGCAACAATAGCGTCACTAGAAAAATGAACTGTTTGATTTATATCTAATTCATTATTCGTGACATCCCAGAGCATACTGGCATCGCCTGAGCCGCCTTCAATCACCAATCCTGCTCCACTGGCTGGTTCTGTGCCAGAGGTGTTATCATAATCAATTGTAAATGTCGTGGCAGATGTGCTGGATATTTCTGAATCACCCGAGACAGTCGCATAGACCGTACCGCCGACATCTAAGTTTCCTTCAATGAACAAGTCGGGGCCAGAAGATGCGTTAGAGGGTGTACCTGAACCTATGTATAGGTCGCCACCAACGATCTGTAGTGCTGCTGCTGGAGCGGTAGTACCCACACCAATGCGTGCGTTATAACTGTCTAGAGTAAGAAGGCCCGACTCTATGACTAGCGCGCCTGTGGAATCATCGGCTAGGTCTAGTGTGGCTGCGTTTTCTAAAGAGAGTGCCGCGGCATTGACCGTGAGACTATCTGTGCTGGCGTCACCAACCGTGACATCGCCTTTAATGACCAGACTGGCGGCGATAGTACCATCTTCATCATTGCGTACGATCTGCGTTGAATCTACTTCATCAATTTTATCAGCATTAAACGCGAATGGTGAACCGGTCAAACGGACCCTTGGAGACATTTCACCATCAGAACCTATTTCTATTGAAACCCAATACTCTGTGTTAAATGTCATTGTGGATGGAAACTCGGTGGTCGTTCCCAACGCCACATCAAGTATGCCTTCATTGATGGAAACAGCCTGGACCTCTTCCCACAATGCAGTGCCGCCGGTAGCCTCAGCGTATATTCTGAAAGTCACAGAGTGACTGCCAGTCAATAGCGCACCCGTGGTCTTATTAGTTACTCTAGCTTGTGCGGATAGGTAGCGGGGGATGGCCGCAAAGCTGATACTAGTGACTACAAACAAAGATAGTAAAATTAAAAAGACGGCTATGGAATATCTTCTTGTGTTTCTTGTTGGCTTAAACATCTTACACCTCCACAAAATATTTGTTTTTAAGTTTTTAAACTTTAATCTATTCTGAATGAAGCTGATTTTTGCAAGAAATGATTTTAAATTGCAGAGAACAATAAATAATAGCGAAATTACTCTAGACCGCAATTCACAGAAACCAGGGCAAGGAATACCAAAATACATAGACTCTATGTATTTTTTTAGTTTTAACATTGGTATTGGGGGTTGTTGTTTGCTGGCCTGCCCTGGCTTCTGTGAAAAGCAGTTTGGAAGAATCTGATTTGGAGATTTAAAGAGGATATAGTTTTTGAAACGAGTATAAAGACGCCTTGCTATAGATGCTATAGTAGTAGTAAAATTAGACATAGACAAGAAACCCCCCGTTCCAGCTATGTAAGCCTAACTAATTCTGAATAAAACAATAAGATAAATTCACTATTGATTTCATATTTCTTAGAACGATTAATTACCCTCGAATTACGCTTAATTATTATCTTACTACAAAAAGCTACTTGTGCAATAATAATTTTAACTTATTGCTAGAGTTATAGTAACGTTTTTTATCTCTTTTCACCTTTCTGCCTTATCTTCACAGATAACTAGACAAAAAAAATACCTACTTTGTAAGAAGCAGGTTATCGAAACATCAGTTTTCGGTAACCAGGCTGTCCTTTTTCAAGGACCCTTAGCTTTGCGTCCCCTTCTTTCGAAGAGTTTGCCCTTATCGAAACTCTTTTACTATCTACTATATAGTATACCATATAAATCGCTACTATTAAATGGGTAAAATGGCGATATTACGAAGTCAGCCTTCTCACCAATTCAACCCCTGAGGTTGACATGCGAAGAATAATTTTACGTCCAAAACATACTGTTGCATAACGGGTTACGTTCCTTTAACACCTCAACCCATCCTTAGAAATCGCATGCGATTTCTAAGGGCGCGGTTGAAGAGGTTACAGTGCAGCTGGTTGAGCTGCTTTATTCCGCACAACCTTATTACCGGATGAAGATAGGATAGATGCCGTAACGAATATGAGCAGGTTCTTCCTAACCGTGGTATCCGTTTCTTTTTTAAATAGTGCCCCTACCCAAGGCAGGTCTCCTAAGATAGGCACTTTGGTCTCAACCTTTGTCTGCGACTCCTTAATCAATCCACCTAAGACGACGGTGTCGCCATTATTTACCACTACTGATGTGGATAGGTTGCGGGAAGTAAATAGCGGCAAAGAAACTTCACCGGAATATGAAAAGTATCCTGCTGTTCCTTCACTGACCTCGGGGATCAAAGTAAGCGTTATAGTCTCATCGTTTATGCCCACACTAGGAGTTACACGCAAAAGAATTCCTACATCCCTTTTTACAAAATCCGAAGGGACATTTTTATACTGTGTCTCGCCGGCGTCGTTAAAGTCACCGTCGCCGTTGGCGTCATTTTGTACAATCTGAAATTCATAGCGCGTAGGATATATCCACTCATCTACGATCTTCATCGTGGCCATCTGATTATTCAGAGTAGTCACGCGCGGCGCAGATAGAGTCTTTACCTTTTGCGACTCATCCAAAGCATGTAGTACAAATTGGAATTGTGGCTTTGTCAAAACACCCTGATAGGTCAAATTAAAACCTTCAGTGGACCTACTGGTATCCGTGAAACTCGAACCAGAACCACTATTTAGGCCCTGGACCATGCCCCTACCCGCGGAATCAAATGGCAGGTCGGAATCAAGCTGCCAATCTATTCCTAACTCAGATAAATCCGTAACGGTGACTTCCAGGAAACGTGTCTCGATCAGCACCTGTGTCGGTTCGACATCGATTTTGACCAGTATTCTTTCTATAAGCTCTAGATTATAGGGCGTGTTGGTAACGATGAGAGAACTTAACCTCTCGTCGAGAACGACCTTTGACCCCGACGGCCAGCTCACGGCCTTTTCCACTAAATCTTTGATGTTCATCTGTGAGCTTATGCCGGCGGCAGAACCCAGGCCTACGCCACCAGTAGAAGGGCTGGAAAATTCAGTGAAAGTACCTTGACCTTTTTTGAGCGTGAATATCTTTGTCTCCATCTCTTCGTTTTGAATCTCGTCGGGCGTTGCCACCCAAATTACGTTTTTATCTAGGCGATGAGTCAACCCAACGCTCTTTAGAACATATCTTATAGCTTCCTGCAGTGTCATGTCTTTTACCTTTATGCTGACCTTGTGTTCACTCTCGGTTACAGCATTAGACATGACGATATTTGCACCGGTTGCCTCAGCGAGATAGTCCAATATATAAGCTACATCCACATCCTGAAAATTCATATTCACGGGCATCTCTAATTTTTGATGGATAAGAAGTGCCGGTGACGGCGGACTATAGGCAGAGGCTTCCCTGGTCTCTGTGCCCATCTTATAACCTGAAGTTTCCTTGGCTATATCGATTACTTCATCCAATAACTCATCGTCATTGGCTTGAGTTTGTTTTATTTTGCTTTCGCGTGTCTCTTGCGGTATCCCATTTTTAGCCATCTGCATTCTTTTATTGGCCTTCTGGATATACTTTTTAGCGTAAGAAGTGTAGAGGACGCTGGACTCTTTTTCTAATTCGACTACTTGCTCGAATAAGGCAATAGCCCTGGAGTAATTCTTATCCCTGTAATAACCCTTACTTAACGAATACAGAGATTTTATCTCCGCTGCCAGATCTTTTTCTTCCTTGCGTCTAGCTATCACGGCTATTGCCTTATTCGAGCAAGTAGTCGAATTAGAAAA
>JBHPGU010000044.1:0-9151 GCA_042570265.1 Candidatus Omnitrophota bacterium
TTAAGTCAAGGCTTAGGTTTGCCTCCGATATCACTATCCCGCTTTACTGTTGACCCTCAAGTTCTGAAACTCATCCCCAAGAATACCGCAAAGCACTACCAAATAATCCCTATTTCCAAGATTGGGCAGACTTTGACGTTGGCAATGGCTGATCCACTGAATATTTTTGCCATAGACGACGTAAAGACGTTGACAGGTTATGAAATCAATCCTATTATCGCTCAACAAGCAGAGGTACTAAGTGCAATAGAAAAATATTATGATGATTCTGCTACTCAGGTAATTGAGGACATAATAGATGATATTTCAGATGAGAAGTTAGAACTCATAAAGCAAGATAAGGAATCATATCTAGATGACAGGGAGTTGACAAAGCTGACGCAGGAGACTCCTGTGATACGTATTACAGACTCTTTGATTGAACGTGCTATTGAAATGAAGGCTTCAGATCTTTTAATCGAGCCGCTTGAGAGGGCCATGCGTACGCGTGTGCGCATAGATGGTGTCTTAAGGAATATTGAATCTCCGCCAAAACATTTTCTTGCTCCTATAATTTCCCGTATCAAAGTAATGGCAGATCTCAATATTGCTGAGCATCGTTTGCCTCAAGACGGACGATTTAAAGTTAAAATTAGAGATAAGGAAGTAGACCTTCGCATATCTATACTTCCTTCTAGTTTTGGCGAAAAGGTCGCCTTGAGAATCTTAGATAAATCTACAGCAACATTAGATTTAGATTTGTTGGGTTTTAATGTGGATGCTCTGGATGTTATAAAGAAGTGTTCACGCAAACCGCACGGGATGATTTTGGCATGTGGCCCAACCGGCTCAGGTAAGACTACAACCCTTTATTCTATTTTGAAATTTGTCGACTCTCCCGCAGATAATATAATCACTGTAGAGGATCCGGTAGAATATCAATTGGAAGGCATCAATCAGGTGAGCATCAGAGAGGACATTGGTTTGACTTTTGCTAATTCGCTACGTTCCATATTAAGACAAGACCCAGATACAATTATGGTTGGAGAAATCCGGGATTTTGATACGGTAGATATTGCTATAAAGAGCGCCTTGACGGGTCACCGCGTTCTAAGCACTATCCACACCACTACGGCTTCAGGTTCAATCATACGTTTAATTAATATGGGGGTCGAACCATTTCTTATTAGCTCCTCGATTATCTGTATTATAGCACAGCGTTTAGTAAGAAAAATCTGCAATTACTGCAAACAGAGCTATGATCTTTCTGAGGCCTTAGTGTCAAAACTAAATTTAAAGAAAAAAGGAAAGATAGTCTTTTATAAAGGCAAAGGTTGTACGAAATGCCTTAAGGCAGGTTACGCTGGTAGGACAGTCTTGTCAGAGGTTTTCGTCTTGAGCACTGAAATAAAAGAATTGATTTTAGAACGTGCGCAAGAACACAAGCTTAAAAATATGGCCAGGTTAGAGGGCATGAAGACTCTCCGAGACGATGGTCTGATAAAGTGTATGCAAGGTGAGATTACATTGGAAGAAGTGATGCGAGTCACTGTGCCTGATGAACCGATTCAGAAGAAATAAAATAATTAGGAATTAATATGGGCGTTATAAAAAAGAGGTTAACCGATATTTTGATCGAAGGAAAATATATAACTCAAGAGCAGCTGAGTAGTATAATTGAAACGCAGAAGAATACCGGTAAAGAACTAAGGGATATTTTGATAAGTGAAGGTTTCGTAAAAGAGGATGAGTTGTTAGCCATATTGTCGAAGCAACTCTTTATTCCTTTTTTGGATATAACTCGCTATAAACTCGATCCGAATATCGTCACGATGATTCCAGAGAAAATTGCAAAACAGTATAAGGTTATTGCGGTTTCCCTGATCGGCCATGCCTTGACAGTGGCCATGTCCGATCCTTTGAACATATTCGCTATTGATGATTTGAAAGTCGTAACCGGTTGTGATATAGATCCAGTAATCGCCAGTGAGAATAATATCTTTAGAATGATTGAGGCATTCTATGGAAGCCCGGAAAAGGAAGCTGTTCGGGACGTCGAGGACATTACTTCCATAGATGATGACAAAAATATAGAAATTCTTAAAGATGAAGACTATGTTGATGTTGGTAGTGCATTGGAAGATAGCCAGAGACCTCCTATTGTCAGGATTGTAGATTTGATGGTTATAGAGGCATTAAAGAGAAGAGCCTCAGATATTCACATCGAACCAGCAGACAAGGAATTAAGGATTCGTTATCGCATAGATGGTCAGTTGCATGATTTGTTTAGATTACCTAAAAAGAATCAGAATGCAATTCTGGCCAGACTCAAGATAATTTCTGGATTAGACATAACAGAGGCACGTTTGCCACAAGATGGTAGATTTAAGGCCAAGATTCAGAATAAAGAGATAGATTTTCGTGTCTCTGCGCTACCTACTACCTTTGGTCAAAAGTTTGTCTTGAGAACACTGGATAGATCTAAGCTATACGTTGGTTTGGATCATTTAGACATGTCACCAGAGCCCCTGCGTTTGTTTCAAGAGGCCGTAAGTAATCCTTATGGTATGATCTTAGTTACCGGTCCTACGGGTTGCGGAAAGTCTACTACGCTTTACTCCATAATAAATCAATTAAATGTTCCCGAAAGAAATATAGTCACAATAGAGGATCCTGTCGAATATCAATTGGAGGGGGTTACGCAAATTCAAGCAAAGCCAGAGATAGGTTTGACATTTGCTTCGGGATTACGTTCAGTATTGAGACAGAGCCCAGACATTATATTGGTTGGTGAAATTAGAGATTTTGAGACAGCCGATATTGCCATCAAGGCATCTTTGACCGGGCAATTAGTTCTTTCTACTCTGCATACGAATGATTCTTGTGGAGCAATTACGCGTCTTATTGATATGGGTGTTGAGCCGTTCTTGGTTGCGTCCAGCCTTATCGTTAGTTCTGCACAGAGGCTCTGTCGGCGTGTATGCCCTAAATGTAAGATTCCGGATAAAATCTCCAAAGAAACTTTAGAGAAATTAGGGATTTATGATTTAGTGCAAAAGGTGGATAATCCCAAAGTCTTCCATGGTAAAGGCTGCAAGCACTGCAATAATACTGGTTACTTTGAAAGAATGGCCATACATGAAGTTATGATGATCGATGATGAAATAAGGGAGTTGATTATAGAGAAGACATCTAGCGACAAGATAAAAGATTTTGTTACAAAGGAAAAGGGCTTTAGGACTCTACGTGACGATGCCATATCTAAATGGCTCCACGGAATGACAACCTTAGAAGAAGTTATAAGAGTAACAAGTCAGGAGTAATTGCAAATGATGCTTATGCCAGAAGGAAAAATAGTAATAATAAACTCTGAAGAAAAAACCAGCAATCTTATGAAGCTGATTCTAGTGAACCGCGGCTATGATGTTGCGGTTGCTCTTAACGGTAAGCGCGGTGTAGATCTTTTTAGTACAAATAAATTTGATGTAGTATATTTAGATATGACTATTCGCGATGTCAAGCCTCTGTATATAGTAAGAGAATTGAAGAAAAGAGATCTAAGTATTGTCATCATAGCTTTAATCCCTGCGAATGCTATTCATCATATTCAAGAAGCCTTCAATCTTGGAGTTTATAATTATTTAACAAAACCCCCTAAGCCAGAGGATATATATTTTGCTTCTAAGCGGGCGATGATACAGAGGAGGTTTTTGCTAAACAGCAGATTAGCTCATAGCAGTTTAGAGGAGAGGAATATTTCTTTACAGAAGCAAAACATTATGCTGGCTAAGAGAATAGAAGAGAGCACGAAGAATCTAACGCAGCTTTACGAAGATTTAAGAGATACATACATGAGAACGATTAAAGCCTTAGCTCAAGCTATAGATGCGCGCGATCACTATACACATAGTCATTCTGATAATGTAGCTAGATATGCTGAATTGATCGCTAAGGAGTATGGGCTTGATACGCAAAAGATTGAAGAGATACTAGATGCCTGTCAATTGCATGATCTAGGAAAGATTGGTATCCATGACTATATTTTGGTTAAGCCTGGGAAGCTCACCTTTGAGGAGTTTGAGGAGGTAAAGCTCCACGCATTGAAGGGGGCTCAAATTCTAGAGCCATTGACTTTTTTAGAGGGAGTAATTAAGATTGTAAAGCAACACCATGAGCGTTATGATGGGGGTGGTTATCCCTTTGGCTTAAAGGGAGAGCAAATTGATATTGGTGCTAGAATCATGTCAGTCGCTGACACTTACGATGCCATGACTAGTGCACGTCCTTATCGTATGCAACCGCTTAATAAAGAAGAGACGATACAAGAGATAAGAAAAGAAAGTGGTAAACAGTTTGACTCGAAGGTAGTAGATGTATTCTTAAAGGTCGTGCATAAATTTTAATTAAATAAAAGGTTGTTTTTTGATGCCGGATATTTTATTATAAGTAATCTAGGAGATTAAAGGGCATGTTACAATTCCGTTACGAAGCTAAAGATAGCAAGGGTAAAACCTTGAGCGGTGTCATAGAGGCAGAGGATAATAAAGAAGCCGTCTCTCTATTGCACAAAAAAGATTTGACGATTATAAGCCTATCTCAGGAGAAAAAAAAGACTTTTAAGGCAAAGAAAGTCAAATTAGATGATTTAGTTATATTCTCAAGACAATTAGCCACTATGGTTGATAGTGGTATTTCTTTAGTGCAAGCGCTATCTATCCTTTCTGAACAAGCGGAAAATACAACTTTAGCCACGACAACCTTATATATCAAAAGAGACATTGAGAGCGGTTCTAGCTTCTGTGATGCCTTATCAAAATATCCGGCAGTATTCTCTGAGCTTTATATCAATATGGCACAGGCTGGTGAATCATCTGGTAAGTTGGATGAAATCTTAGACCGCCTAGCCACTTATTTAGAGAAAGCTAATGCCCTGCAAAGAAAAGTTAAATCAAGCCTTGTTTATCCAACAGTAGTTATAAGTTTAGTCATGATAATTACTGTTACCCTTTTGGTTAAGGTAGTCCCCATATTTAAAAACATATTTGATACGCTTGGTGGAACTCTTCCAGTGCCCACGCTGATATTAATTGGAATAAGCGATATGTTGAGGAAGCACTTTCCATTCGTTTTGGTGGGTTTGGCTCTTTTTGGATTCTTATTTAAGAAGTATATTTCTACGCCTCGTGGGCGTTATCATTTTGATCGTATTGTGCTCAAGCTTCCGGTATTTGGCCCTTTGTTTAAAAAAGTCGCTATAGCTAGATTTTCTAGAACCTTAGCTACTTTGGTTCGAAGTGGCGTGCCCATATTGAATGCCTTAGGTATCGTGGGTAAGACTGCGGGCAACAAGGTAGTAGAAGAGATAGTATTGAATGCTTGTATTTCTATTAAAGAAGGTGAGCCGATAGCTGCGCCCTTGTCAAAAGATCAAATATTTCCTCCTATGGTGGTAAGGATGATATCAGTCGGAGAACAAACCGGACAATTGGAGAAAATGCTTAATAAAATTGCCGATTTCTACGAAGAGCAGGTCGATGCGGCTGTCAGCGGTTTAGTCTCCATGATAGAGCCATTAGTCATTGCTTTCTTAGGTGTTGTTATCGGCGGCATTGTCATAGCTTTATTCTTACCCATCTTTAAGATGACAGAATTGGTTGGTGGGTAGTAAGGCAATATATTTAGTAAATATTATTAAAATTTTTTAATAGTCTCCAATGCAGCTATTTTAGGATAGCCTTAGGAGATTTTTTAATAAGTCTTTGTTGAGTAAAACTATACTTTATGAATTTATCTATTATAATTCCTACCTTTAACGAAGCCGCAAACATAGGTATCCTTATAGATAAAATAAACGAGATATTCAGGATATCTTCTTTTAGTCATGAAATAATTGTCGTTGATGCCGGCTCTAGCGACAATACTCTCCAGATCGCTAAAGACAAAGGCGCTATAGCGTTTATTCAGAAGAGTCAGGGTTACGGCGGCGCACTTGGAGATGCAATAAAGTCATCCAAGGGTGCATACATAATTACAATGGACGCTGACCTTTCGCATAATCCTTACATTATTAAGAGATTGTTTGCAATGAGAAAGATCGCGCATGTCGTCATTGCCTCTAGGTATGTAAGGGGAGGATTGGCAAATATGCCGCCTCTGCGTAGAATTTTAAGTAAAATCTTAAATAGATTTCTATGTTTTGGCTTATCTCTACCTTTAAAAGATGTGTCGAGTGGATTCAGATTGTATAATGCTGGAGTTTTTAAAGAGATCGATTTTTCAGAGAAGAATTTTAATGTTTTAGTTGAGATTTTAGTTAAAGCCTATATGCATGGCTTTATCGTCAAGGAGATTCCTTTCCACTATCAGCCTAGAAGGGAAGGGAGGTCTCACGCAAATATATTCACTTTCGGCATGGGTTTCTTACGGACGTTTTTGAAGATGTGGAGGGCTAGAAATTCCATAGCTTCAGCTGATTACGATGATAGGGCGTTCCATAGTCGAATACCGATACAGCGTTTTTGGCAGCGCCAAAGATACAATATTATTTGTGATTTAGTTGGATATCGACAGCGAGTTCTTGATGTAGGTTGCGGAACGAGTAAGATATTGGCGGCACTACCCCAGGCTATAGGATTGGATATAAGCTTAAATAAGTTAAGATATAACCTTTCCTTAGGAAACAAACTTGTTAATGCGGACATAAAAGATATTTGTTTTAAGCATGAATGTTTTGATGTAGTTATCTGCTCAGAAGTTATTGAGCATATAGGTAGAGATGATAGAATTTTCCAAGAATTAATCAGAGTACTTAAGAGGAATGGCGTATTGATTTTAGGCACTCCTGATTATTCAACTTTCAATTGGAATTTTATAGAGTGGTTTTATAAAAGAATAGTACCTGGTGGCTATGCTGATGAACATATTACTCATTATAGCAAGAAGGAATTGGTTCGGCTTATGGAGAATATTGGTTTTAAGCTAGAGTCTTGTGGATATATCTTGGGTGCGGAACTAATATGCAAATTCGTAAAAGCCTCTTAATCCTCATCATTGTTTTTGCCTGCCTAGTACCTTATTTTAATACCCTGTTTGCAGATTTTGTTTGGGATGATGAGCTTTTTTTTGTTGAGAGCCATTGCATGAAATCATTCGACTCTTTACCTAAATTTTTTGTTCAAGATTTTTTGAAACCTTTTCGTCATTTCGGATCCGCTCATTACTATCGTCCTTTTCTGGCCGCTGCTTTTATGTTGAATTATTCGATATGGGGCGATAATCCCTTGGGTTACCATCTTACTAATATACTGCTTCATGCTTTAGTTTGTGTTCTTATATTTATATTTGTTGAACTTTTAATAGTCAACAAAACCATAGCCTTTATCTCATCTCTATTATTTGCTGTTCACCCCATCCATACAGAGGTAGTAAGTTTTATCAGTAATATTTCGTATCTAAGCGCTACCACCTTTTATATCCTTTCCTTGATACTTTTTCTTAAGTTTAATCAAAACAAGAAAACAATCTTTTATATATTTTCACTTATTTGTTTTAGCGTATCTCTATTGACTATAGAAATTTCCATAACGTTGCCCTTGGTTTTGATAGCTATTGATTATCTGTTTTTGAGCCAGCGCAATATTAAAGAAGTAATAAGAAATTTTTTGCGTCTCCATCTTGGTTTTTTTGTTGTTTTGGGCGTATATCTAATAATTCGCTCTAATATTATTGGTTGGTCTTTTATTGCCAGAAGATCTTTATTAGAATTAAATTTTTCTAAGGGCATTCAGCCTTTTTGGCAGCTGTTTACTACTTTAAAAGTACTCGTTCTATACATTAGGCTTTTATGTTTTCCTTATGGTTTAACGATTGAATATTTTTTCCCACCCGCCAACTCACTTATAGAACCCATTGTGCTTATGGGCCTAGCTATGCTATCACTGTTGGTTTACATCATCATAAAGAGTGCTAAAAAGTATCCCTTATTATCTTTTTCTATTACCTGGCTATTTATCACTTTACTACCCGTAAGTAATATATTCCCCCAAGGCAACATCTTTGCCGAACGATACCTTTACATACCTTCAGTGGGTTTTTGTATAGCTATAGGGTTTTTGTTCTGGTGGTTGCTAAATCAAGATATTAAGACTACTTATTTGAGTTGGAGAAAATTCATCTATATTTTGCTCTTTTTTCTAATTATCTCCTTTGGCAGAATTGCCTATGAGAGGAATAAGGTTTGGGAGAATGATTTATTTTTGTGGTACGAGACAGCTTCTGAGTCACCCGATAACTTTAGGGCGCATCTTAATTTAGGAGTCTCGTATTATAACTTTAATCAATTGGATAAAGCCTTAGAAGAAATCAATATAGCTTTGGAGCTTAACCCGTTATTTCCAGGAACACTAATTGCTAGAGGGAATATTTATCTAAAAAAAGGACTTATAGATGAGGCAATCCTTGAATTTGAAGAGCTGACTAAAATTTATAGCAGACACGCAAAAGCCTATGTTTCTCTGTCAGCAGCTTATTATGTTAAAGGTGAATATGAGAAGGCTATTGAAGCTGCTACAAAAGCGTTAGAAGACAACCCTAATCTGTATGCAGCTCGTTATAATATTGCTATAAGTTATGCTAAAGCAGGCTTGGTAGACGAAGCTATTAATTCTTTCAAAGAATTGTTAAAATTGGAACCTAATTATATAGATGCTCATATGGAAGTAGGCTATATTTATTATCATAAGGGCGATAATAAAAAAGCCAAAGAACACTGGCTTTTGGCTTTAAAAGTATCTAGGGATTATCCACCTGCACAAAAAGCATTGAAATTATTGGAAAGATAGATGTCGGTACGTAAAAGTATTTTAATATTTGTAATTGTCGCTGCGAGCTTATGCTTTTATTCTAATGCCCTGCTTGGGGATTTTGTTTTAGACGATAATGTTTTTATAGCTTCAAATCCCTATATGAAGTCTTTTGGACACCTGCCTAAATTCTTTGTCCAGGATTTTTGGAAGGTGGGAGCGCAGCCAATAAAGCTTGGATACTATCGTCCTATGCTTGCTGCGTCTTTTATGTTGGATTACTTAATCTGGCATCTCAATCCCCTAGGCTACCATCTAACTAACATAATCTTGCATATCCTGGCTAGTATCTTGATGTTTTTATTTGTGGA
>JBHPGU010000045.1:0-8687 GCA_042570265.1 Candidatus Omnitrophota bacterium
TAGATAACGACTCAAATGATGATAGCGTTGAATTTGTTAGGGATAATTTCAGGATAGACAAAAGGATATATATTTCTCTTTGCATCATACCAGGCATTAAAGCCGCCCTTGCTTTCACCACCAATCTTAATTCTCTGGATTCCAGAATTCAATATCCATTGCATAGTCGATTCTGCATTCTGACTTAATACAGATTTATCACTTTTCTTGCTACTTGTTTCTTTGTTGGCAATCTTTTGCATTCTTTTGACTTTCTATTACGCCCTAAAGGGCCTATTATTTATATAGCAAAAAGCTTTCTTAAAATAGAACCCGATCCCTTGAGAAATCATTACTCTCCCTAGAAAAGCCTGGTCATTTACTTTGCGTATATTCTTCTGAACATACGATCTCTTTTTGAATATCGAGGGCAGGTGCGTAAGATTCCAGAAAACCCCTCTAATTACACAAGAAGAATCTTGAAACTTCCCTTTAAATAAGAATAAAATGGAAAGAAAAAGCCAGCTTAATATATGTATTGGTAAGAATTTGCACAAATTGAAAACAGAAAAGTTTTTTATTAATGTAGTAATAAAATTTCTACTTCCATAATATCTCACTATACGACTAGAATAGTGTGTTTTCGTGTCTTTGAGTGGTGTTACAAAAGCATGCCAGACTATTGCCTTAGGCACAAACACAACACGATAGCCTGCCTGCCAGGCCCTTAAGCAGAAATCAGTCTCTTCAAGGTACATAAAATATGAGTCATCATATCTGCCTAAGTCTTCAAAAACAGAACGCCTTATCATCGTGGCCGCTCCCTTTGCGCTAAGGATGTCGTCAATTTTATCAAATTGACCACGATCAATATCCTGCTTAGAGCGCTCACTCAAAAAACCCAAAGAAGTCAAATAGTCTCCTGCGTGATCAAATCTATTCCTCTCAATCATATTTAGTAATTTACACTGGGCCACGGCAATCATAGTATCGGATTCGAATGCGCTAACTAATTCTTTAAGCCAAGTGCTATCTACCTCTGCATCATTATCTAAAAAGACAATATACTCACCTTTTGCACTTTGGCTGCCAATATTTCTTCCTCCAGGAACACCATAATTCCTGTCGTTCTTTGTAATAGAGAGTCTATTATCCTTAAAATTATCCCTAACAAATTCAACGCTATCATCATTTGAGTCGTTATCTACGAAGATTACCTCAAAATTGCTGTACTCGGTTCTAAATACCGAAGAAAGACAGCGCGGAAGGAATTCTTTTCCGTTTAGGTTAATAATTATAACTGAAACTAAAGGAGGATTAATTGTGCGCCCCTCTCGACCTTTTAGAAAGAGCTATAAATATAGCTCGGCCAATTTTGTTATTGATAGCGAAATCACTGGCAATATTCAAAACCTTTTCGTTTCTAGTTAAATAATAGACGACTGTGCCGATAGTCTTACCCAGACGCCAGATTAAAATCCTTTTATAGTAATAAGCATGCCCCAACTTAGTAAGTTCCATTCTCTGGTTAGCTGTAAAGTCCTTTGTCTCAAAAATAGGACTATCATCATATGTTGAGAGGCTCTTGAGGAAACTCTCTTTCTCAACAAGGAATTCTCCATTTTTTTCAACCCATTCATAAGCTTCCGTACCAGGATACGGAATAAGGTTGGAGAAGTTAACATAGCTACAATCTAGAGACTTGGCAAAATTTAAAGTATCCTTGGCCTGCTCATATGTCTCTGTCTGATGGCCTATAATAAAATTGACGCAACAATCTATTCCTGACTGCTTTGCAAGTCTTACAGCATTGCGTACTTGATCCAAGGTAATCGATTTCTTGATATTATTTAACACTTTTTGATTGCCGCTCTCACAGCCAAATGCCAAAAAGTAAAATCCCGCAGCCTTCATCTTTTTAAGCAGCTCTGGCGTTATCCTATCCACTCTAAAACCGTTGTAACACTTGAAGCGCATTTCCAATTTGCTATTGATAACCAATTCAAATATTTTATTTGCACGTTCTAAGTCTAGAGAGAAACAATCATCGTTTATATCAAATTCTCGATAACCTTCTTCGTAGCGCTGCTTTAACTCTGCAAAGACATTCTCTGCGGACCTCTTTCGGAAATTCCTACCCATGGAAAGTAAGGTTGAGCAATATGTGCATCTAAAAGGACATCCCCTGGAAGTAATAATTGCTGTTGAGAGCAATTTCGTAGATACATACTTTTCTACTTCAAACAGGCTATAGTCTGGAAATGGTATCTCATCAAGATTGTCAATAAAAGGCATATCGTTATTCTCGATTATCTTGCCATTGCTTTTCCAAATAAGATTTGGCACTCCAGATAAATCGCTTTTTCCCTCCTTGATTCTTCTCAATAACATAAGTAGGCTGTGTTCGCCCTCTCTTTTTACTGCATAATCAAGCTGAGAATCATCAAAAACAGCTTTTTTGACTACGGAAACATGTGGGCCACCAAGCACAACAGGAATACCAGAATCTGACTTGATTCTTTTAATACAATCCACAGCATAGTCATAACAGTAACTAAACGATGTAACCCCGGCTAAATCCGGTTTAAATTCCCTTAATGAATCCTCAAGGGTAAGATCATTTTTTAAACCATCATCGTAAACATTAACTTCGATATTATGCTTCTTTAAAAATGCGCAAAGATAAGCAACGCCGATATTTGGATGACCTGGCGGTGTATACTTATGACCCATTAATGACTTATTTTTTGGGATTACAAATTGGACTTTCATTTTCTTCTTAAGATCTTATCTAAGCAGTAGCAAATGATACCAGCAACAGTTGCAACTCCTTTTACAAAATATATATAGAATAAACCAACCAGCAACCCTGGTTTCTTAAATGCCTTTGCAGAGAAATAAGCCCTTCTAGGCAAACTGTGGTGCAGTACCAAATTTGCATCCTTTTTCAAAGCCGGTAGATAGTAATATCCATACCTTTTAAATTTCTTAAAAACATCTCTAAAAGTTGGTGTCTCGTAGTGATAGATGTGAGAATCAATAAATTTCACCTTAGCGCCCATTCTTACAATCTCATTATGAATCATTGAATGTTCAAATGTAATAGGAGGATTGTTCAGAAAGTCTATTTTCTTCATGTACTCTGCCCTAAAGAAACGAGGTATAGCTGTACCATGAATAGGGTCATCATCGTGCAGAGAATGAAAAAGCCACTTATCATATGCAATAATCCTCTCGGCTAGGGTATTTTTTGTAATTTTTGACTGCTCAAATAGCGTAACTGCATCATAACCTTCACTTTCGCAGACATTGACGCACTTTTCTACTGTATCCGAATCGAGTGTTTGATCGGAATCAACCAAGAATATATACTTTCCACTGCTTGCTCCCACTCCAACCTTTCTGGCCAGCGCCAGTGAGTCGGCTTGCAATATCTTAGCATTATACTGCTTTGCAATTGCGAGTGTGTCATCTGTGCTGTTTGAGTCTATGATTACAACTTCAATATATTTATGCGTCTGAGAAACAATTGAATACAGAGTCTCATCTAGGGTCTTTCCAGAGTTATATGTGGGAATATTTATGGATACTAAGACTGACATCTATACCCTCTCTCTCCAATAGTTTAATATATCTTTCAATGTTTCCTGGAATGGAATTTGTGGTTGCCAGCCTGTCTGTTTTTTGAATTTAGAATAACTCCCTACTAATATTTCGACATCAGAAGGCCTTAAACGATGCAGGTCTTGTTTTATTGCGATTTCCACCTTAGACATCTTTAAGAGAAGCCGCAGCATTTCTTTGATAGTAATGCCCTTGCCTGAGCAGATATTGTATTCCTCCCCTGCCTTCCCCTTTTGCAATGCCAACCAATACCCTCTTACCATATCCCTGACATCAGTAAAATCCCTTATTGCTTTTAGGTTTCCGACCTTTATACTTGGCTTCTGCTTTCCTTTCTCAATTAAGGCTATTTGTTTTGCGAAATTGGAAGTAACAAAATTCTCCCCCCTTCTGGGGCCCGTATGGTTAAATCCCCTAGTCCTAACCACAAACATTTTATAGCTTTTGTAATATTGATAACCGAGCAAATCCTGACCAACTTTGCTAACTGCATATGGACTCAAAGGCCTCAGGGGATTTGTTTCTTTAATTGGGACTTCGCTTTTGTGAACCAAGCCGTATTCTTCACTTGAACAGGCAATCTGGATTTTTGTCTTTAATTTTAACTTACGCATAGATTCAAAAATATTGAGCTGGCCAATGATATTGGTCGTTAATGTATCGTGAGGTGCGTGCCAAGAAGTAGGAACAAAAGATTGAGCTGCAAGATGAAATATTAAATCAGGCTTAATTTTTTCGATCTCATAATGAGTAGAGAACGGATCCGTTAAATCACATTCAATTAGCTTAATTTTATTTTTAAAATGCTGGATATTATCAAGCCTGCTAAGCCATCTGTCAATTCCATACACTCTTATGCCCTTCTTTTTGAGCAAGAATTCTGCCAAGTGACTACCCACAAAACCAGCTATTCCTGTAATCATTACCTTCATTGAAACCTCCTATTTTCTCTCAAAGTCATCATGAAATCTTATAATATCATCTTCTCCTAAGTACGTTCCTGTCTGCACCTCAATAAAAGTTAATTTCTCATTTTTGTAATTCTCGATTCTGTGCTTTTTTCCACACGGGACATAAATACTCTCATTGCGCTTCACATAATGTATTCTATTACCAATCGTTACTTTAGCTGTTCCTTCAACAACAACCCAATGCTCGGTTCGTCTCTTATGAAGTTGAAGGCTAAGACGCTTGCCAGGAAAAACCTCGACCATCTTAGTCTTATACTTGCCTGTATCGTTCAATACAAAGTATCTTCCCCAAGGCCTATTCACTAATCTCGGTGTCATATATTCAAAACGCTTCTTTGTTTTGAGAATATCCACGACTTGCGAGACTTTCTGAGCTTGTTCTTTAGGACATACTAAAAGGGCATCGGGCGTATCCGCTATAACCATATCTTTCAAGCCTACAGCCACAACTAAATGATGTCCACCCCAAATAGTAGTGTTTTTGGTATCTAGCGTTAAAACATCTCCTTGGATAGCATTTTTATGCTTATCTTGCTCTAAAACAAAATCTATTGTGCTCCAGTTTCCTAGATCACACCAACCGCAGTCAAGTGGGATGACATACAGGTCTTTCTTTGACTTCTCAAGAATCCCATAATCAACAGAAATAGAATTTAAGGCATTCCACTTCTCCTTTAAAGACCTGCTGCTCTTTTGTTGCAAAGCTGAGTACAGACTGGGCATAAACTTTTTAATCTGATTTAGAATTGTAGAAACTCTCCAAACAAAAATACCACTGTTCCAATAAACATTGTCACTCTTGATTAACTTTGCAGCCTGCCGCTTTTTTGGTTTTTCAATAAATTTCAAAACTTTAAGCACGCCCCTTTTAAAGTAGACAGACTTTCTAGAAGCTTTAATATAACCATAGCCACTTTCCACGCGTAAGGGCTTAATTCCAAAAATCACCATTAAGCCATCTTTGGCCAGAATAAAAGCCTTAGCCAGAACCTTATTGAAAACCAATTCTTTCTTAATGAAGTGGTCCGCAGGGAATATCGCCAATGTAGCATCTTCATCCTTTTTTTCTATTATGCTGGCTATTAAACCAATTGAAGCAGCTGTATTCTTAGGAGAGATCTCTGCTATATTGTTTTCCTTCTTAAGCCCTAACTCTTTGAGTTGATAGTATATCGTGTTGACATAGTCATTATTTGTGACCACATAAATATTTGATGGTTTTACGATTTTAGAAATTCTTTTGAAAGTATGCTGGAGCAAAGAGTAGTTACCAAAAATCTTCAACAACTGCTTTGGCTCCTCATGCCTGCTCAAAGGCCAAAATCTTATCCCTCGACCACCTGCTAAAATTACTGCATAATTCATGTCTCTTTCTCCTTAATATGTAAAATCGGAACTTATTTTCCGCCGGAGGCGGGTCCGCCTCTGGGGGAAAAGTCAAAAATATGTCCAAGTACCTTTTTAAAACCTCTTAAAAGGTACAATACATCACCGGCGTCCCTAATCGAAACTATTCTCCTAAAAACAAATTCCGGATTATAGGCGACCTTATATATTCCCCTTACCAATTCGGCCATCTTGCTATCCTCAAACGGTGTCTTCATAACTGCTTTTTTCATATCGTAATCGTTCCAATCCAAAGTCCTTAATTCATTTTTTGCCTTGCATTCATCAAACAATCTAGAGCCTGGGTAAGGAATAACTATAGTTGCCTGAACCGTATAAGCATAACCTTTCTTTAAAAGCCACCTGCCCAACTCCAGGGTCTTAGAAGCTTGCTCGTATGTTTCCCAAGGATATCCGAACATAATAGTTATATGTGGGTAGAGACCTGCAGACCTTGCCATCTTACAAGATTTCACAATCTCTTCCTCTTTCAAGTTCTTATCTATTCTATTCAGAGTCTCTTGGTTGGCAGATTCCAAACCAAATAATACCAATCTAAAGCCAGCTTTTTTCATTAAAACATAATCTTCAGGTGTCAAAACTCCAAAGCGCATATTACAATCAATGGAAATTTGCCTATTAATTCCTCTTTCGATCATGCCCAGACAGAACTCACGAAGCCAACCTCCAACAGGGAATGTTCCCGTATCATCCATTACTTCCTTTAGATTGTATTGCCTGATCAAAGTTTCAATCTCATCTAAAACATTCTCTGGAGACCTAGTTCTAAATTCGGGATAGAGGGTTGGCCATGAGCAAAATTTACACTTGCCCCACCAACAATCTCTTCCGGCCATAATATAAGTACCAGGGGTCTTTTTAAAATTACCATTTTTGTAGGCATACAGCTTCCAACGAGTTAATTCTCTATTAATAAAAGGTAGCTCATTTAAATCGTGTTTTAAGACGAACTTTCCGGAATTTTTTATTTCATTCTTATTTCGATAGAATATACCTGGTTCTAAATTACTATAAGGGTCCATATTCTTTAGCACCCTGCATAGGCTTAGCAAAAGAAAATCATAGTCGCCTCCGGTCAAAACAAAGTCTACCTGTGAATTCTGCATAGACTCTAACGGCAAAGCCGTAACGTGATCACCACATAATACAACTTTACAATTTGGCCGCCTCTTTTTTATCTCTCCAATTATTTTCCAGTGTAGCTTTACCACAGGTGTCTTGGTCTCAATTACAATTACGTCAGGCTTTTCTTCATTGATATAATCAAAAAACGCTTTCTCCTTAACTTTCTCGGCTATACAATCTTTCCACAAAACTTCAAAGCTGTTCTTTTGCAATAAAGTTGCCGCATAAGCAGGAACCACTGGGTATATATAAGTGGGCTCATTGAAATATTGGAACTGCCTGTTCTGAGAAAGTAAGGGCGTCCCTTTATCAGTACTAATTGGTGGATATGTAAACAACACTTTCATCTCATTCTTCTCTTAATTTCCTAGAAAATAACCCAATTATAAAATTCAGACCGTAGGTTAAATGAGTCAAAATAATTCCCAAAAAAACTAAAAAATGTAATTTTAAACTATTTTTAATGCTAAAAGCAAAAACGATAATCAAATAGGTTATTGGAATACTAAAAAATCTATAATCTAATGTCAATCCCAAAACCAATGAAGTTATAATTGTACATAGAATCGCTGTTGGACAGAAGTAGCCGAGCCTGAAAGAAGTTTTGGGATACCTCTTCAAAAAATAACCTCTGTGCTTTGCATAGCTAGCAACTTGCTCAAGGTGCTTTCTAAAAAGAGGTCTTCTGTAGTGATACACAAGCACCAATGGATCGTAAAGGATCTTTTTCTTTAAGTGGTGCACTACCTCCAAGCATAAAATCGTATCTTCGCCTGGCCAGAATTTAGAGTTAAATCCGCCGATTTCAAGAAAAACATCTTTTCTTATCAAAAAATTACATGAAGGAAAATCATCAGTATAGCGCTTCTTTAAAGGGCTGTAACGAAACCTAGCTGGACCACTAACTATGAAGGACTCGTAGACCTTGCCGCTGGCCTTACTTAGCAACAAATCATTTTCAGGGGTTACGGCAGGTCCGCAAACACAAGCAACCTCTTTATCTTTAAACCCTAGGGCAGCTTGTTTTAACCATTCACTATTTGGATAAGTGTCGTCATCTAAAAAGGCTAAAATTTGACCTTGTGCCTCTGCTGCACCTATATCTCTCTTAGCAGCTGGCAATACCCTGCCAGTAGGGATAATCTTAATTCTCTTATCTGAATATATCTCCTCATTTTCATCAGGCAAAATAATAATCTCAAAAAATGGATAATCTAACTTCAGACAATGACTTACACACTCTTCTAAAAATCTATTATTTGCTTTAACAGCAATAATTATGGAAACGGATGGGAACATCAATCGTCTTCTGGCTTATCGTATGATTTTGTAAAAAACATCCTGTAAAACACTAAAAGCGTATCTCTGCCTGTAACAAACATATCTTTTAATCGTATCCTGCTAAAATTCCTCTTGGAATCGATAAATACGGGGGCCTCGGCAATCTTATATCCAAGTCGAAAAGCATAGGCTAAAATCTCTAAATCATAAGCGAATGACTTAACCACGATCTTTGGGAATACTTCATTTAGAACCTTATATTTAAATAGTTTAAGCCCAGTCTGAGTGTCTCTTATAGGC
>JBHPGU010000046.1:0-8346 GCA_042570265.1 Candidatus Omnitrophota bacterium
ACCCATCGGAAAAACCCCGGTTATAAACTGAACCTAGCTCTTTTGTGAGGCTCCTCTTTAAAGCTGCTGATAAACTCCCCTTTAAAGCGGCGTCTATTCCCCGCCGGTAGACAGATGTTGTTACTTTCACATAGTCCGCGGATCTCATTCTTCCTTCAATCTTAAAAGCATTGATACCTGAAGCAATCATCCTGTCCAGAAAACTAATGCTGCACAAGTCTTTCGCGGTCAATACATAGTCATTTCCTAAAAGGTAAGAAACTTCTTTATCCGTATCAGAGATATGATACTCTCTGCGGCAGGGTTGAAGACACTGGCCCCTATTTGCTGATTTACCAAATGAATGTTGGGACAAAAAACATCTCCCAGAGACACTAATACACATCGCTCCATGAATAAAAGTCTCTACTTCGCAACGCAGACGTTTATTTGAAATATAACCTGTGACCACCTCTATGTCTCCTAAAGAGCACTCCCGCGCCAAGACAATCCTTTTTACCCCAAGCTTAGCGAAAAACAAGACAGCCTCTTTATTGGATACACTAGCCTGCGTGGAAAGATGAATTCTAAGCCCAAGTTTTTTTGCAATAGAGAAAACAGCCATATCCCATAGGATCACCGCATCCACACCTGCTTTCTTGGCGACAGCAAGAATCTTTTTAACCTTAACAAGCCCCTCATCCATAACTATTACATTAAGCGCCAAATAGCCTTTCTTATTATTGTCTTTGAGAAATCTCATAACTTTAGGCAGCTCCATTATATCAAAATTAGTAGCCAGATTTCTCATATTGAGCATCTTTACCCCAAAATAAACACTGTCTGCCCCGCTCTCAACGGCAGCGATAAGAGAAGGCCAATCTCCAGCAGGAGAAACAAGCTCAGGCTTTATAACTTTCTTTTCCATATGATGACTATCTTCCTCCGACAATGCCTAAGGCAAAATACGGGACGACGTTGAATACAAATATTGCCATCTTAAAGAATGCTATACCGGCATAATGAATTGCATCAAAGCTTTCCACCGGCAACTTGAACCACTTACTGTGAAACCGATAGACCCAATCATGTGCTAACATCAAAATCAAAAACCACCACAGAAGCAATCCTATATTAATTACTGAGCACCATCCTAGTACTAAACGCATCGTCTCAAGTGTCATTTGACACCTCCTTTCAGAGCATTATATTCCAAAGAAAAGCCCCCTGCAATACCTTATATCACAGAAGGCTAATCCTGCAAAACTATCAAAAGAATTTACTATAATTCCTTAAATTTCTTTTTTAACTTATAGCCAAGCAGCATATCTTCATGTTGAGACTTGACCCCCTACACCTCTACTTATGTAAAGAACTCATCAATCAAAAAATTATACCCACCATTTTGGAACTAACCCTGTTATCTTTCGTGCATCTGTTATTCTCTAAGCAATCACCTTATATACCTTATCGCTGGCGTGGAGAGGTTGGGCAACTTTTATGCCTACCTTATCCCCTTCTTTTGCCTCAGTCACGTTATCGTACTCTATCCGCATCGACTCGACCTCTTGAGAAAAATCCGCCTGTTTCCCTTTGATATGAATAGTGTCTCCTACTTTAAGTACACCATTTAACTTAATCATTCCGACAGAAATCTTGTCAAAGAAATGATCAACTACCCCAATCTCTTGCTCTTCCATATCTAGCCTCCTTTTTTAGCATTATATCACGAAAAAGAAAACCCTCTGCAATATATTATATCGCAGGGGCTTATTTTGCCCCGAAGCATGCTGGAAAAACTATGTTGCCGTATTACAATAACTTATGAACAGTGGCTCCCCAGGCTGGTTTTTGTTGATAACAGAAAAATAGAAGCGTACCTTTTCCCTATTGATTGCCACTTTTAAATACGCAGGTTCTGTTTCTTCCTTTCTTCTTTGCATCATATAATGCTTTATCAGCCTGTTTAATGAAATCTTCTCTTGTAAACTTTTTGTTTGCCCCGTCAAAACTAGCTATTCCTATACTAACAGTAACAGCTAATCTCTTATTTTCAAATGTAATATTGGCCTCTTCTATCTTTTTTCTGATTTGCTCCGCAACAACCATAGCTCCCTGAAGAGCTGTCTCAGGAAGTATCACCGAAAGCTCTTCACCCCCATATCTTGCGGCAATATCTATTGCCCTAAGACGTGACTTTATTAAACCCGCTACTGATCTTAGAACAGTATCGCCAGCCCTATGGCCGTAGTTATCATTGAAGTCTTTGAAATGATCAAAGTCGATCATCAATAAACTTAGAGAACGACTATGCCTATTGGCCCTCTCAAATTCTGTATTTAATCTATTCATGAAATATGTATGATGATATAATTTAGTTAACCCATCTGTAATAGCTTCTAGATATAATCGGGCATTTTCTACAGCAATAGCAGTTTCATCAGCAAACAAAGTTAACAAATCGATATCACCTTGATCGTAAGTACTTCCGGACAACTTTTGATCTAAATTTAATATGCCAACCAGGCGATCTTTATAGATCAAAGGAATTATCAGCTCAGCGCCAATTCCACCCAACCCACCATAAAGAGATTTAAACTCAACTGGGCTCATAGCTTTTTCCATTTCTTCCTTCACAAATATTTCTTTCTTATCAAGCAACCACTGGACAATTCTTTGTTGGGAACTCAAAGCAAAATTATGCTCTGAGGCACTATCAAGGCCATATGAGTTTCGTAAAATATAATTACCCGTCTCGGGATCTTCTAGAAGTAAAGAGAGTTTCTTGACGCCTATATTCTGGACTATGAGGCCTGTTACATAATTCAAAAGGCTCTCTAAGTCCAACATTGCTACAAGAGTATGGGCTAGCTCCGAAAGCAATATCCTATAATCATATTTTCCACGATAGACAACTGTATCTGCAAACCTACGTACCAGTCTGCGATAAGGCGTACCCACCAGCACGAATATCACCAATCCTGAAGAGATTGCCGTAGCTAGAAGATACCCTATCTGAGGAGCAAAAAATTTTACAGACAGAGTATGTAGAGCTACTAGAGAACCAAAAAGTAATAGGCTAAAAAATATTTTATTAATAACGACATCTAAGTTCCAAAGGCGATGTTGTAGGATGGCATAAAAGATAAAACAGATATAGACTACTTGTCCAGCTAATGCACTCGGATATATCCTCGCATCAAATTGACCGAGAAAAGCGACATATCCAGATAGTATGCTTATAGCAATCCCAAAAAACAGATATTGAAGCTGTCTTTTTTCTAGCCTAGATACTGTGATTCTATACTTTTTAAAACTCGCAATTACCGCATAAGTTAGGCAAAGCAATAAATTAAAGAGGTGCAGCAAATCTGCAGGACGAGAGAAGGCAGGATAATAACCAAAACTATATTTTATTAACCTGGTTTCAAATCTTGGCATCCAAGTAATGCAAACAGCAGAAAATGCCAAACCATAGGAAAACCAAAGCAACCATTTATATACTTTTTCTTTATTCTCAAGAAATTCGACAAAAAAATGAAAGACAGTAGGAGCAATAAAAAAGAAGCCTAACTGAAAGATCTTATTCCAAGAAGCTGCACCAGCTTCAGAAAGATAAAAAAGTCCACAAAGGTTAAGCCACCATATTGCCTGAGAGAGGCTAAAAAAGAAAAAAAGTCTATGAAAAGACCTACGGATATCTTTAAAAAGTACAAAAAGCCCCAGAGATAAATTGATCACAAAGGCGCCTATGCTTAAATTTATAATCGCGGGGTTTAAAAACGAATTAAATCCAAAATTCATCTTTTATTAATTCTCACTCTCTACCTATTCCCTCTTAAGTTCCTGAGAGGCTGTACAGAAAAGTAGTACTCCGATACAGAACAGAAAAGTTGGGAATTCATTAGTACAACTTCTTAATTCTCTTTACCATAAGATTTTAGGATGCTACTCTTTTATTGTCAAGGGAAATGTCCGGGGATTTGCCTACTACTGCTCGTGGAGCGGGTTGACCCTCCTTCACCCATAAAAAACCTATTGCAATCTCTTGAAGTTTGTATAGTATTGCCCTTTCTCCTCGCGATAACTAGGCCTTCTTCCTTCATCTCTTGCAGAGTCTTATAGGTCGAAGAGGCGCTCAGGGCTATTCCCTTAGCAATAGCCCTGCCTGTATGCTCATCCCTTTCATCAAAAAGAAATCTTAAAATTCTTATCTCGGATCTATGCCTTAATACCTCATCTAATTTATTATGTATCTTTATGGGCTTAAATCTTTCCTATGTTCTTCTTATCGAACGAATGTTCGTATTGCAGAACATAGAATAAATTATTTATTCGATATAGTAAATGCCTAATTCTTAGTTTTTTGCCTGTTGAATTAGTCCCGTTTTCTCTTTTAGTATCTTTTTCTTCGCTATCATGACATATATCTTACCACAAACCTATCCTTCGTAGCATTTCTACCATAGAACTTCTTCTATGGCAAAGACGGATAGACACAATACTCCTTCGTCTTTATCAGGTGGAGTGATGGTAGGGTTTTGGAGGACTTCGTTTGCGGTAAAATATGAGCTAAGGCTATGAAAGAAAAGATGCTAAAAGAAAAAATGAGCCCTGTAAAATATTAACTTGATATTTGATAATATATCGCATAAAATAAAAATAAGAATTGTTTCCTCTCGTAGCAAATTTTCAAATTCTTCTACATGATAGCCATAAAAAAACAGTTGCCAAAATTATTTCTATTAGCTGTAAGTTTACTCTTTTCTCTTTCACTATTTTTAATCTCAGCAGAATGGTATTTGAGTCAAAAATTCAAATATCCCTTTTTAGACCAAGACCTCGCCCCCGAAGAAGCTTCACGTTTAAGTCTTCTATATAATGAATACCCTATGACTAAAAACTTTTCGGGATATGTTCATGATGCAGGATCCCCCTTAGAGC
Organism: Candidatus Omnitrophota bacterium; assembly: GCA_042570265.1. Taxonomy (GTDB): domain Bacteria; phylum Omnitrophota; class Gorgyraeia; order Velamenicoccales; family JABMQK01; genus CAZFPS01. Next base: position 4,924 of record JBHPGU010000046.1, read on the forward strand.
CTTTTTTTGCTCAAACGAATAGTTGGGGATTACGCGAAAAAGAATTTTCTGAAGAAAAACATAATCAGGTGCGTATCTTGGTATTTGGTGATTCCATAACATTCGGCTACGGCGTACCGGACGAATATACTTTCCCTAAAGAATTAGATAAAGAATTAAATGAGAACGGAAATAAAACATCCCGCATTGAATTTGAAGTGTTAAATTTCGGTGTTAGCGGTTATAATACGCATGATGAATGGTTATTACTACAATCGATGGGACTGAAGATAAACCCCGATATGGTATTGTTAATGATCGCCGCAAATGATCATGAGTACCGAGAAGAAATTTCTCACAATAATCCCTTGCTCGAATCTATACGTAAAAACATTTCAAAAGAAAGTAGATTCTATCTTTTTAAATGGCTTCGTTATTCCCTGCTTAGGATGGAATACATCAACTACTACAGAAAATTAAAGAAAAATTCCGAATATTTAATAAGGATAACTAATCCTCTAATGAAAATTATTGGACTATTACAAAAGAATAACATTGAATTCATTGCAATACTCATCGCCAACGGTGACCCTAACTGTGGTGAATTAGACCGGAGCGATTACGACACTATTGCTCGGCTTTTGGATAAACATCGCGTATCGTATGTAGATCTTGATAGAGATGGTTTTTATAGAAAATTCGCAAGCTCTGAATGCTCTATTATATACCTTCCCGATGGCCATCTTAATAAGAAGGGTAATAAGGAATTGGCCAAATGGATTACTAGCTTCCTCAAGAAAAACTATTTTCTCCAGTGAGCCTGCGAGAACCTGCCTAGTTCTTTATAAGACAATATAAAAGCGGAAATTCTAGGACAAAAAATCATTCGCGACCCTTCACTTCGGCTTACGCCCTCACTCTTCAGAGAGGAAAAACTACGTTTCCCCTCTCTGACGTCCCGTAACTTCAGGACTATCACTCCCCTTTTTCCTCCCCTTCGTAGACGACTTTCCCCCTGGCCTGCCTCTTGCACTAAACCCAGGGCAGGCGAACTTTTTTGGTTACGGAAAGAAGTAAAAGTTATTTAATAACTCATCTCTAGACAGAAAAAAAGCCCTTTAGATTAATAACCAAAGGGCCTTTTTTAAAGAATTATTACTCTCGTGGTCCCAAATCAGGTACGCAGTCACCTGAAGTAGACTTAGGCCCATGATATTTCCCTTGTTCAGCAAACACATTCATAGAGCCTAAAAACAACACCGCTGCTACCAACAAAACTAAAAGTTTTTTCATTATTCCCTCCTTTCAAATTTTTGGGTTTAACGTGCTTTGTCCCTTTAATATATTAAACCCCATTAACAATCAAAGGTTTCGCTAGATTCAAAGATTATTTATTTTCCGCGCTTGCGTGTTTGGCTGCCTGCTGACTGGCCGGAACTGCTGCTTCCTGCCTGGCTAGGACGGCTATATGTGGGAGTTGTCCCGGTACGTTTTTGGCTGGTTCCTGTCTGGCTAGAACGCCCATATGTGGGGATTGTCCTGGAAGGTGTTCTTTGTCCCTGCGTTCGCCCTGTTGGGAAGCTTGTTACTGACCCGGCAGGAGGCTGCTGGCTTGGATTTCTTAAATCAAGCAATGACGCTTTCCTCTTTTCTAATCCCTGTCTTATTCCCGCTTTTTTTGCCTCTCGAAACTTACGAATTATTTCATGTTTCCGCTTCAGGATATTTTTTTCCGCTTCCGGCATATTTTTAAATCGTTGAAAGTTCCTACGGATGCGCTCCTGTTCTTCTTTAGGCATTTCTTTAAACTGTCTGGCCTTTGCTCTAAGGGCCTCTTTTTGTTCCATAGATAACCTTTTAGCTTTCTGACGAATCGCTTCTCTCTGTTTTTCGGTAAAACTCTGCCAACGCTTAAGGTTATCTACATACGTATCCGCATTCTCATCTTCCCCCAAAACCCCCTGCTCTGCTACCGCCTCTTCAGTGCTTGAAAAAGCTTGCGCAAACAATCCCGGCACAAATAGAAAGGCTACTAGCAGCTGCACAACTAATACCTTGTATATTTTACTTCTCATAAAGGACACCTGACTTACAATTACGAAACAGGTTCATGTATTTCTTCCAGGAGATCGAAATCGCTGGCTAAATCTAAATTTTCATAGAATTCGATGTTCTCAAACATCTCTAAATTATTGACGATTTCCTCATCTAAAATAAACGAGGATTTTTCTTTAGTTTTGTTCATGGTTAGAAGCTTTTTCTGGGCCTCAGACAAAGCAGTGGCTATTTCTCTGGTTTTAGGCTGCGCTACTTTTGCTATTTCCGCTTTCGGCAACTTGATCAACGTAATAAAGCCAAAAATAATCATTAATACCATAGCCAGTGCCGGAACCAAGCGGCCAATACTAAAAGGCAAAACAAAGCCAGGAAGCCTATTACTTCTCCCCTGATCCTCAATTTGCTCAGAGTATATCTTGCTCATTAATCTTGGGCTAAAATTATCTCTGAGACGGGGAGTTGTATAGCCATCCAACGCCTCCCAAAATTGAGATAAAAACTCATTTTCTTTTTGGCAAACCTTACAAACCTCAAGGTGTGATTTTATATCTTCTCTATCTTTCAAAGAGAGTTCCCCGCCCATAAAAGAAAAAAGCAGTTTTTTAACTCTATTGCACTTCATTTTTTCTCCTTCTACTTTATCTAACCCGAATTATACACAAAAGTTGCGCATAATTGATTACTGCCTGAAGAATTCGGCTAATCGAATTTTTAAATTCTCTTTTGCTCTGTGTAAAAGTGATTTTATCGCCTGAGTCGAGAGCCTGGTAATTTTAGAAATTTCCTTATAAGAGAGCTGCTCGTAACGGTATAAGATAACTACCATTCTTTGATTAGTCGGCAAGGCATCTACGGCCTCTTTAATAATATCTGCCCGCTCTTTGTTTAGCAAGGAAATTCCTGCGTTTGGCGAACCTAAATCAGGTATTTGGCGCTTAACAGCGTTTTCCTCAGACTCGACATTTTCATCTATAGATATCTTTGGAGGTTCTTTCTTACGCAGCCTCTTTAAACACGTATTCTTGCAAATGACATACAACCAGGTAGAAAGTTTAGATTTCGGAACATATCTATCTTTTGCACGATATGCTTTAATAAAAGTCTCCTGGGCCACGTCTTCGGCATCTTGATAATTCCCCAAAAACCTATAGGCAAATTTGAAAATTCTCTCTTTATAGCGTTCGACCAATTGCACAAAACAGCTTTCATCGCCTTCCTGAAAATGTAGCATTAATTTTACGTCTTCATCGTGATATTCCATGTTTTATGATTATTCCAAACAGAATATTCGTTGCAACTTTAATGAGGCCGTAATTTACGAAACGAAAGTACCCTGCAAAATTTGAAAAATTTAGCAGGATTAGTCCCCGAAATTTCTCAAGAAGA
>JBHPGU010000047.1:0-7966 GCA_042570265.1 Candidatus Omnitrophota bacterium
AAGTCTGGCAGAATGATTTTACTCTGTGGTTTGATACAGCAGAGGCTTTGCCGGAGAGCCACAGGGTGCATTTTAATCTCGGCCAAGCATATTATAAGTTAAATCTCCTAGATGAGGCTATAGCTGAATACAATAAGTCTTTGCAGTTACTCCCTTCATCTTTTGATTATGAGGTCCTTGTAGCTGCCGGACACACTTATCTTAAAAAGGGACTAATAGACGCGGCCATAAAAGCATTTAAAATGGCCGTTACTATCTCTCCAGAGAAGGTTACTGCTTATGACAGTTTGGCTATAGCTTATGGAGAGAAGGGAGACTATGAAGAAGCTATCAGATTAAGCATTGAGGTACTAGAGAAAGAACCTGGTAGAATTCCAACTCTCTACTTTTTGGCTATTAATTATGCTAAAGCTGGCCTTGTAGATGAAGCTATAGATGCCTATGAGGAATATTTGAAACTAGATCCCTACTATGCAAGTTCATATGTAGATTTAGGACACCTATATTACAAAAAAAGCGACTACCAAAAAGCAAAATCTTGCTGGCTTAAGGCTTTGGATATGTTCAAAGATTATCAACCTGCAAAGGATGCTTTGAAGCTGTTAGAAGATTAAAAAAGATTTTTTGGATAGTCAGCTATTATTTATATAACATGTTATTTTTCAAGGAGTTAAGTAATTTGATAGCTTTACGAGGGACCATTGAATGCAGACGGAATTTGTGGTAAACTTTTATCAGGAGAGTAATCCGTTCTTTTATAATTGAATTTTCTTGTTAAGGGCAAACCATCTGAAAGAGTGGGGCATCTGCTAATAGATCTCTGCCGAAGGCGGAGGCAAAACTAAAGGGTCTAATATCTTATAATCATATGAGGCAAAGTAGCCAGTTGCCAATAAAAACAAAATTAAGTAGATTTTACCTATTCTTTTGCTCAATAGAGCGGGCCTTTGGGCCAAATGAAGAGTAGGTATTTTTTTTGGCATAATCTTTAGGATAAATAGCTGGTTTTACTTGACAATAGAAAAGGGAGGTGATATAAGTATTATAGATGTTTTATTTTGGTAGTTAATTACGCAGGTAAAGGAGTTATATTCCATTTTGTGCGTAATAACTAATCAAACCAGGGAAGGGGGTTAGATTGAAAATGAGACGTTTAGGAAGAAAGGGTTTTACGCTGGTTGAAATTATGATCGTCGTTGCTATCATTATACTTCTTGCAGCTATAGCGATTCCTAACTTGCTTAGAGCAAGGCATAATGCTAATGAGGCAGCTGCCATTGGTTCTTTGAGAACCTTGAGTACAGCTTTAGAGAGTTTTAGGGCTGCTCAGACAACACCAGGATATCCTACTGCTTTGACAGTACTTTCAGGCGCTACACCACCGTATATTGATACTGTTTTAGCGAGTGCTTCAGCTACTCAACAGGGAAAACAGGGTTATTACTATACTTTTTCTCGAACTAACGCGAATCAGTATACTTGCTCTGCGCGTCCGGTGACTTCAGCTGTTACTGGTACAAGATCGTTTTATCTTGATGAAGATGGTGTAATCATGGCTGGCGGCGTTCCAGTGCAGTAAGAAGTTCTTTTTGTACAGGACTTTATCCCGGCATAGTCAACTATGCCGGGTTTTTTTTGATTTTTACACCAAGTATTACATGATTTTGTCTTGACTTTTTATCCTGTTGTTATAAAATAAGTTAGATAAAGTCAGATTGACAAAATAGTACTTAAAAATGAGATTGGGATCACCCATTTTTAATGCAAATTTAATGATTGAATATGTCGAGTTTTAAGGGTGTTGGAAGAAACCATGGTTTTACTCTTATTGAAATCATGGTGGTTGTCGGTGTGATAGTTGTGCTTATGGTTTTGGCTATGCCCAGCATGATACGTTCACGATTGAACGCAAACGAGTCCTCAGCCATAACTGTCTGCCGTCAGGTTTCTAATGCTTGCCAATTTTACTATTCAAACGTTTCACCGCATACATATCCTAGTGGTTTTCAGGAGCTAGCTAATGCAAATCCACAATATTTAGATGATACCTTTGACACCGTTAGGCCTGAGAAGCATGGATATAGATTTACATATACGAGAGAGGATTCAGAGAATTTTAGTATAATTGGAGAACCCGCATCTGAAGGAAGGACGGGGGTAAGATATTTTTATGTAGATGAGGTAGGCGTTATTACTAATAAGGCAGGAGAGCAGGCGGGCCCAAATGATGATCCCGTCTCAGGTTAAAGTTAAAAGTAAGGCAATGTTTATTAAATCTATTAACAATAAGATTAAGATAGTTAAAAGCGAGAAGGCTTTTTCCTTTGTGGAATTGATGTTTTCTCTAACAGTGTTATTAATTATTGTCGTAGGGCTTATGTATACTTATGTCGTCTGTTTTAAGCTAAATAATGCGTCTAGAAATCTTACATTGGTAAATAACGCCTTGCAGGCGCAGTTAGAGTCTATAATTGCGACGCCTTTTGACGACTTGTCGGCGCTGAACGGAACTACATTCACTTTAAATGGATTTTCAGCTGAGGTTGCCGTAGGAAATATCGATATTTACGACTCTGTTTATGTTGACCTAAAGTATGTTAGGCTTGTTGCCTGTTGGGAAGATAGTGAAAATAGAATAATCGGAGAGGACATTAATCTGGATGGAGTATTGCTCGCAGCCGAAGACATAGATAGTGATGGAGTGGTTGATTCTCCTGTTGAGCTAGTCACTCTCATAAGCAGGGATAATTGATAATGAAAAGATCTGGTTTCTCGTTACTAGAAATTTTGGTAGTTGTGGCAATCGTTAGCATTATTTCGGGCATAATCTTTGGCACCATGAATTCTGCAAGAATTGGGCTAGGTGCTGCCAATAATCAAATAAACAGCCAGCAAGAAGCAAGAAGGGTTATAAGAAGGATTGCGGATGAGTTAAGAATGACAAGTCCGCTTTGGGAGATCAGTGCTGTTGAATATTCTATGATTATTTCCAATTCCGGTAACCAGCTGGATTTTTATTCACCTGTTTTTACCGGTAATGAAATAACGTCACTTATAGCTGTGCGTTATTATATTAGTGATAATCAACTATTAAGAAGAGAGGGCAGTACTAATGCCGTGTTAGCTAATGGCATAGATATTAGTGTTACTGCCACTAATTCAATCTTTGCTTTTAATAATGTCGACAATACAGTCATGGATATTAGTATCCCTATTATTAAAAATGATACTTCTTTTACTTTAGATTCACAGATAAATTTGCGCAATCGTCAGGTACAGCTAAATGAAGGGGTTGAAATTGACTCGATTATTGAACAATAATAAAGGTTTTATTTTTGCAATAGTTATGTTGGCCATAGTCTTTGTGGTTGGTTTGAGCGCAGCTTTCTTTATGAGGGCTACTGCCGAGAAAAAGCTTGTGGATATAGAAAAATATACTACGCAGGCTAGTTTTCTGGGTGAGGCCGGAGCACATCATGCCCTTTCTGAATTAAGAACACGTATCAGGGTAGATTTGGCTTCAGCTATTACAGCAGGCAAAGGTATAAAGTCCAGAGATCTTGACAAGTATACAGGGCGTCCATTACAATTTTTAGTAGATTATGCTTATGCTGGTGAGGATGCCCAGTTTAGCATCAGTGGTAGCCAGGCTACTTTGGCTTTGTCTTCTTTGAGTCTACCATATGATATTGATGGTAACTATGGAGCGCAAATAATTATTACTGCGCCAACAAATCCTAACCTCAGTTATCCTAACACCAATCCTACTAATCCAGCAGAAGATGTCTATGTATTTTACTATAATTATGCAGTAGAAGGGACGGGAAACTCTACGGCCACATCTCCTAATATAAGCAAAAATACATCATTATTAGGTAGTTTTTCTGTTACGGTCAGAAAAGATAATTTTGCTAGATACGCACTCCTTACAGACAAACATCAAACTCCTGATGGTAATCCGGTTTGGTTTACCGAGACAACAAATTTTGGTGGTCCGGTTCATACCAATGAGCATTTTTATTTTGCCAATAATCCCGGTGCTTCTTTTTCAGGCAAGGTGACTCAGAAAAAACAGGAGGCCTGGTTTTTTAACGATGGAACCCCTGTGAAATTAAAAGCTGATCGTAATGGAGATTTGGATGTTCCTATTTTTGATCAAGGTTTTGAGCGTAACGCGGAAAAGATAGATATTAAAAAAGCTGTTAAAAAAAAGGATTTAGAAAAGCAAACTCTGGGTAAAATGGAGAAACCAGATGCTAATGGTGTTTATTTGGGCGTTGAAGACAGTAGTGTAACCGGTGGAATTTATATCAAAGGAGATGTTTCTGATTTAGTTTGTGCCGCTACTGAAAGTGGTCCTCAATATACCATAACTCAAGGCGCAACGACTACGACTATTACTGTAGATTATGATAGCAATGCGACTACGGTCTCTACAGGGGCTGGTGTGCCAATTTCATATACAGGCTTACCTGATGGTCTTAGAGATGAAGGTATTGTTATTTATAGCGAAAATAATGTTAGTAATGTGAGTGGCACAGTACAAGCAGGTACGCAAATGACTCTTTCTGCTAAAAAGGACATCGTTATTTCTGGTCACTTGCGTTATGAGGATTATAGCGGTTCACCTCCTTCGGCCGCAGGCGCAACAAATATGTTGGGGATAATCTCTGCTGAAGGAGATGTTCGAATAGGCGCAGCTGCTCCTGATAATGTTGAAATTCATGGAATAGTTGTAGCTCCTAAGGGTGTATTTGCCGTAGATGATTATGCCACCGGCGCCCCACGAGGTACAGTCACATTGCTAGGGGGGTCTATTACTAAAAACTACGGAACATTCGGGACATCTCAAGGTGGTGAACTTGTTTCAGGATATGGAAGAAGTTTTGTCTATGATGAAAGAGTGCAGTCTGATCAGATTCCTCCTTATTTCCCAGAAATGAAGAATTTTACATCCATCGAGTATGGGCTGAGTGATCGACCGTTATGGAAGATTAAGTAAAAAAGGATTAATGTTATGGACAAAAAAGTTATCTTATTCGTCGTCATATTAGCAGTTATTGTTTTGTTTTTTTCTTCCTTGATAATTATTATGGATGGGTTGATTAGTAGACCTAGTGATATCATTTCTTCGAAAGAAGATGTTATTATCTCTGATAGGGAAGAAAATGGTTCGCCTGACAGAAAAAAATATGACGTTTTTCAACCCAAGATTAATCAAGATAAGAAGAGAGACTTTCAGTACGCTCCGAGTTTGGAAGATAAATTTACTGGAAAAAAACCAGTTCTTGATATATAATAGTTGAAATTACAGCAAAGATAAAAGCTAAAACCCCATTTTCTTAGGATTAATTATTATTCTTGTACTTGCTGCTATCCTGATAATCTGGATAATAAAGTAATTTATTTATGATTTTAGTTTTACAATTTGGTCAAATATGAGCAATAAATTAAAAAATATAGGTTCAACTTCGTATAACCATCTAAAGCATTTATTTAAACCGAGTTTCCTGTCTTCCAAAAATTCTTCCATAAGTTTAGACATAGGAAGTACGCATGTAAAGGCTATTTCTCTTGAGAAGGATAGCCATTCCGTATATGTAACAGGGTTTAGCTGTGAAAGGGTTAAGGCAGATATGAAGAATGCTATAAAAAAAGCCCTCTTCAAGCTCCCGGTTAAGAAGAAAGAGCTAGCCATATCTATATCTGGGCAGAGCGTAGTTTTGCGTTATGTGAATATGCCCATAATGAGCCATGCAGAGGTTGTTAAGGCCATGTCTTTTGAATTGGAAAAATACATACCTTTTAATAAAGACGAAATTAATTTTGATTTCAGCATTTTGAGGAAGAACCAAAACTCCGGCAAAATGCTGGTTTTGATTGCCGCAGCCAAAAAAGAACTAGTCGATATAAGAATGACCCTTTGTCAGAATTTAGGCTTCCAAGCCAGTTTTATCGATGTTTGTCCTTTGGCCGTTGCCAATTATGTGGAGTATGCAAAAGAAGCAAAAGATCAAGAAGTTTGCGCAGTCGTTAATTTAGGCGCGTCGATATCTTCTGTGGGTATAATAGAAAATGGCCAGCTGGTTTTGAGTAGGGATATATTTATTGGTGGTAATGATTTCACAAAGAGGCTGTCAGAATCTCTTAATAAAAGTTTTGAGGAAGCAGAGGAAGTAAAGTTAAACTCACTCGATGATAACTCGATTCAGGCTTTAGATCCAGTATATAATAATTTGATCAAGGAGCTAAAAGTCTCTTTCGATTTTTACGAGACTCAGGCAAATCGACTAATCGATAGGATCTTGATAACCGGCGGAGCTGCTCTACTCAAAGGAATAGGTGAAACATTCAAGCAATCACTAGGTCAAGAAGTAGGATTGATTACCTTTAAGCCAGGAACTCTTAAACTAAAAAATTCATTAAATGAAGAAGATTTTAGGAAGAAATTTAATTTCTATACCATAGCCCTAGGTATGGCCATTAGGGATTTTAAATGATAAAGATAAATTTACTACCTTCAGCGGCAAGGAAAAAAGAAATTTCCAAAAAATTTAAGGCTCCGGTTATAATTTATTTTGTAACCATGGCGGTGGTTTCTTTGCATCTTATTTTCTTTGTTTTAAATGTATACAAGAAAGCCCAGCTAGGTTCTTTAGAAGGTTCTTGTGAAAGATCTCAGCCACAATTTAAGGAAATAGAAGTTTTAAAAAATAATTTAACAATCAAGAGAGATAGAGTTAAAGTAATGGAGTATATATTGAGCCGAAATATATATTTTACAGAATTTTTTAATAAAATAAACCTGGCTATTCCTAAAGGACTTTGGCTTAATCGCTTAAACTTTTCCTATAATAGTTTAGTTATTGGCGGTAGTGTTTTTTCTTTTGGCACCGAAGAGATTTCTTTGGTTAATAAATTTTTTAATGAATTAAAAAATGACCAGTTCTTTTTAGATAATTTTAATAACTTTAGTTTAGATTCTGTCCAGAGAAGAATAATTAAGGAATATGAAGTATTAGATTTTTTGTTGACTGCAGGAATTATAAATGAAAGGTTTGAAATTGAATATAGTAATCAGGGAGAAAGATAAACAAATAGCCATTCTGGTAGCGTTTTTTATGATCATCGCGCTAGACTTAATCTTTATCTTGGGTTGGCAGTGGCGATCACTTTCCAGTAACTATAAAAATGCTAGCGAGAAAAAGCAAATTATTAATTCGCTGGAAATTGACCTTAGGAATTTAGATGGTTATAATAATGAGATTCTCGGTTTAGATGAGAAGATTTCAAAATTGAAGCTTTCCATAATTGATGAGGTGGATATCTCGGCTTTGATTGAAAACATTTCTAATTTGGCTGATAGTAGCGGAGTAAAGATTACTCAGATTAAACCCGTTTTTGAAGCCAGTGAGTCAAAATACGTTGAGGCAAAGGATTCTAAGTTCGCAGAGGTTGAGATTCAGATTATTGCAAAATCCGACTTCCATCAATTGGGTAGTTTTATCAGCAAGATTGAGTCAGCGAAGAATTTCTTGAAAGTATATTCTTTTGATATTACAACAGATAATAGGAATTATTTTGTTCAAAATATTGCGTTGTCTTTGAAATCATTTGTTAATCTAAAGAAATAGAGCGAGTATGCGAAAATTTTTTATTTTATTTTTGTTTTTGTTGATAACATACCCTGCTGCTGCAGAGATTGAGCTTGGGGATATCGCACCTGCTTATGAAAGAGGAGCAAAGAGAAATCCGTTTATTCCCATAATCACAAATGATGGTCAGTTGATCAATATTGAAGACGAGGATAAAGAAGTCCACTTTGTCTTAGAGGGGATAATTTATGATAAAGAAAGTAAATCTATGGCCATAATAAATGGCCAGATTTTGGGCAAAAATGATACTATTTTAGATGCTAAAATAGTTGAGGTTAGAAAAGATTGCGTTGTTTATGTAAAAGATGGTG
>JBHPGU010000048.1:0-7439 GCA_042570265.1 Candidatus Omnitrophota bacterium
CATGATTCTGCTAATGGTTATGTTAGTTTTTAGTAGAAATCCAAAGGCAGTTAGAGCAAAATTCGAAACTCCACTATTAATATTTTTGCTTATTTGGATTGCTTCTTATGTACATACGCTATGCTATCCGACAGGGGTAGGATTGTGGAGGTATCAAATTACTGTTCTTTTCAAAAGATTAATTACTCTTGTTTTGGCGTATTTTGTCTTTGCACGTTGCATTAAAACTAAGAAGGAATTATACTTCTTTTTTTCTGTTTTCCTGTTAAGCGTTGTTTTAGTAGGCCTGCATACCTGGCAAAATGGTATGTTGGCAGGGCCGCACTTCGCTGATTTTAAGCGCTCTTCAGGTCCATTTGCAGAGGGTTGGACAGGCTCAGATATTGCCGGGGGATTCTTAGCGATATTTACTCCATTTCTGTTATCATTTTTTCTTTTGACTAAAAAAAGGATATCAAAAATTTTAAGTCTTGGTGGATTAGGAATCTGTATATTCGGCCTTTTAGCAACTTATTCGCGAGGTTCAATAGTTGCTTTAGTGGCAGCTTTAGTTTTCACTATTCTGGTATCAGCTAAACGATTGCTAAAAACTTCCAAGGGAACGGCAGTGATAATTTTTATAATTTTTACAGCTTTGCTTTGGAAGTGGCAGTATTGGGTTCCTCAATCCATTGTGCATAGATCCGAAGGCACAGTTGTTGTGCAGGATGAAATTTATTCTGATGGCGATGTGTCCTTTGATCCGAGCTCAGAAGGTCGAATAAACAAGTGAATTAGCTTTGACTAGCCCAATAACAGGACTAGGATTTAAAATACCGGAATATATCCTTGCAACTGACACACATAATGCTTTTATTCAAATTGCCGCAGAAATGGGCATATTCGGTATTTTAGTATTTGTTTGGTTTCTATGGAGAGTATTTAGGCATGCTAGTGCGTTATTGAATACAGAATTTGCAGTAATAGGTATTGGTTTTATGGGGTGTTTGGTGTCATTTATTGTTGTAAACGTGTTTTACAGTAATTTCTTCAGAGATACGGTTGTGGGAACTTTTTGGATAATGCTAGGTATTTTAGCTGCAAGCAAGAGTTTTTTGGTAAAGAAGAACAAGAAATCACCAAAGGCTACATAATGAATAAAAAGATCGCATATATTCTTTCGCAGTTTCCTGAAACTCATGAAACTTTTATATTAAGAGAGATCAAGGCTTTGCTGAAGAGAGGGGTCGACCTTAAAGTTTTGTCTTTAAAGCCTTGTAGAGATAGAGTTGTGCATCCTGAGGCAAGAGAATTAAAGAAGATGACTTTGTATGGTAAGGCCTATAGTCTATGGTCTATAGTTTATGGTTTATTGCATCCGATTAGTACCCTAAAGGCGTTATTATACGTAAACAGGACATATCAGAGGAGCAATAAGGATTTGATCAAGGCGATATATGTATTTTTAGAGTGTCTATATTTTGCCAGATATATTAAGAAAGAAGAGATAACACATATTCATGGCCACTGGGCGACAATGCCAACTACCGCTGCAGTTATTTTAAGCACATTAACCGGCGTTCCTTTCAGTTTTACTGCTCATGCCTGGGATATATTTGTGGATAGAAGTGGACTGGAGGAGAAGATTAGGAGGTCAAAATTCGTTGTCACTTGTACTGATTATAACCGTAAATTCTTAAATGATCTTTGCAATAATAGCCAATCCGAGAAGATCTATCTTAATTATCATGGGGTGGATTTGATTAAATTTAGTATTGCGAATCGCGTACCGCGTATTGCGAATGAACCCTTACGCATTTTATCTATTGGAAGGTTGGTGGAGACTAAGGGGTTTGAGTACTTAATTGAAGCTTGTTGTATTTTGAGAGACAGGGAAATCGATTTCGAGTGTTTGATTGTAGGTAGTGGACCGCTTTTGCGACGTCACAAGTCACACGTAAAACGCCACAACTTAGGTAATAATGTGAAGTTTGTGGGTGTCAAAACGCAGGATGAGATAAGGGAGCTTTATGGGCAAGCAACTGTTTTGGTTCAACCGAGTGTCATAGCAAAAAACGGTGATAGAGATGGCATTCCTAATGTAATACTTGAAGCTATGTCTATAGGTGTTCCGGTTGTATCTACAGATATCTCCGGCATACCCGAGGCAATAATTCATGATAAGACAGGGGTCTTAGTCCAAGAGAGAGACAGGACTTTCTTGGCATTTGCCATTGAAAGACTGTGGAAAAATGTTCAATTGAGGAAGAAGATAATAAAGAATGGCCGGCAGCTGATTGAGGAGAAGTTTAGTACAGATAAGAATATAGAAGCTTTAATTAACATCTTTAAAGAGAATGGTGTGTTGGACGATGGACGAGGGATGATGGACAAGGGAAGAAGGACGAAATGAATAACAAAATTAATGTACTCCACATAATCTGGTCTCTTGGCCTTGGGGGAGCAGAGCGCGCTCTGATTTATTTAGCCAAAGGGCTAGATAGAGAGAGGTTCAATGTTATTGTCTGCTGCCTAAATGACAAAGGAGTTTTTGCTAGAGAGTTGGAGGAGGAGGGCATAGAAGTTGTCCCGTTAAACAAAAGAGGAAAGTTTGATGCATCCGTGATCTTCAAATTAGTCTCTGTAATCAAACGATACAGAGTAGATATAGTTCATACGCATATGTGGGGAGGAAATCTCTGGGGAAGGATAGCGGCAAAGTTAGCCAACGTACCTGTTGTTATAGCTACTGAGCAGAATGTAGATGCCTGGAAGAATAGTTTTTACTTATTTTTGGACAGAGTATTAAGCAGGTGCTCAGATAAGATTATCGCTGTTTCTAAGAATGTAGCAGAGTTTTACGCAAATGTAGCGGGAATAGAGCCAAATAGAATAAAGGTTATTTTTAATCCGGTCGACTTAAAGAAATATGAATTTCCTTTTTCGAAAGAGAAAGAATTCGCCTTGAAGAATAATAGAGAGATAACTTTAGGCGTTATTGGGCGTCTTGTGCCGCAAAAAGGACATCGTTATTTTCTATTGGCGGTAAAGGAACTTTTGAAAGAGCATAAGGTTAAGGGTTTAATTGTAGGTGCCGGGCCCCTAGATGAGCAACTAAAAGAGTATAGTCAGGAATTAGGCCTGAATGGAAACGTAGTCTTTACGGGCATCAGGCAAGATATATCAGATTTACTCAAGTCCATTGACATTTTAGTGCTGCCATCATTAAGAGAGGGTTTACCTCTCGTGGCTTTAGAGGCAATGGCATCTGGTGTGCCGGTAGTTGCTACTAAAGTTGGAGGTAGTCCTGAAGCAGTTATAGATAAACAGACAGGAATTTTGATTGAGCCTAAACAACACTTAGCTATAAAAGATGCCATTTCTAACCTCATTAATGACAAAGAGTTAGCAAAGGAGCTGATACGCAATGCAAGGAAACGGGCTGAAGAGAACTTTAGTGTTACAAATATAGTTTGTCAGACTCAGGATCTATACGATGAATTTTATAATAAAAAGGTCAAACAGCAATGAAACGAGAATACAAATTAATCTTGGTTGGATTTATATTAGGTGTTGTTTTTTTAGGAATGGCCTCGCTATTTTTAAAGAAGACAAAACCATTTCTTGTAAAGGTAAGACAGAGATTAGAAGAGAGACGGCTCGCCAATACACCCAGAGCAAAAAAGGAACTAGTAATTTGTGACTTCGAGAGCGCAGATGATTTTAAGAGATGGAAGGCGAATAGCGCCAATGTCGAATTAACTAATGAACATGTAAGCTCTGGTAAACAATCTGCCAAAATAACTTTTCAGCCTTCTAATGGGGCCTCTGAAGTAAAAATGGAGGATTATTTTGCGAAGAATAAAAGGATGAGGAATTGGGCTGGGTATGAAACATTAAGCTTTGATATCTTTAATCCTTACAACGATGCCCAAAGAATAATACTACAAATAAAGGATAAGAAATCCAAGAGAAAGAAGATTAACTTAAACTTACAGGCCAATATGAATAATAGTATTAAAATTGATATTTCAGAGCTAGGGGGCAGTTTACTTTTAACCGATATAATACAGATTAACCTCTTCCTTTGGAAAAATAATAAAATCAAAGAATTCTATTTAGACAATATCAGGCTTCTTCCGTTTGCTGCGCTGGAGAAGCAAAACAAAAATATTATGAATGTAGATTTTATACCAAAACAGGAAGAAGAGGCTTATTTAACAGGAGATTACTTTTCATTTGATAGTTCCAAGTGGCTCAAGATCGATAAAGAAGAGAACATTGATTTTATTGAGTTTCCTATAGCTATTAGGAATTACCTGTCGTTTGACCTTAAAGATTTAAATTCTTCCGGAGGAATACCTTTTCCTCGTGGTCAATTGAGTTCCCTTAATAATCTGGAACTAACAGATGGCAAAAATAATAAAATTCAGTTTCAGGCAAAAATTCTTTCTCGCTGGCCGGATGATAGCATAAAGTGGGCTTTATTATCTCTAGAGTCTGATATTTCTGCTTATGAAGATAAGCTATTTTATTTGAGGTATAGTGATAGCTTCAAGAATAAGAGATACAATTCTACGCTTAACATCCAAGATGGTTCAGATAGCATAACTATTAATACCGGAGTTTTAAAAGTAGATATAAGCAAAAATGAATTTCATCTGTTTGATAATGTTTGGCTGGATGGAAATTCCGATGGGCAATTTGACGATAATGAGCTTATCTCTTCAAAAGCTGATTTGGTCTTAGTGCATAACGGCAGAGAGTACTATAGCCATTTGGATAAGGATTACACATTGACTATTGAAGAAGAAGGGCCAATTCGAGCATGTTTAAAGGCTGAGGGTTGGTTTGTATCTGATGAAGGCGACAGGTTTTGTAAGTTTGTAGTTAGGATGTATGCATTCCAAGGTGCAAGTTCCCTGAAGGTGCAGCACACCTTTATTTATACGGGGTATCCTGAAAATAACCTCTATCACGTATATAAAGAAAGAAAAATGCCTGAAAATGAGACCATAGATTCTGCGTATATAAGAATGCCTCTAAAAACAGGAGAAGCAGCTAATTTCACTTTTGCGGCAGATAACCAGATTGTGCAGGGAGAGCTTTTTGGGAATATTG
Organism: Candidatus Omnitrophota bacterium; assembly: GCA_042570265.1. Classification (GTDB taxonomy): domain Bacteria; phylum Omnitrophota; class Gorgyraeia; order Velamenicoccales; family JABMQK01; genus CAZFPS01. Next base: position 5,101 of record JBHPGU010000048.1, read on the forward strand.
AGTTTATGCAGAATGAATTTGATAGCTATGATTTGCTTAGAAACGGTTCTGTGATGAATTCAGGTAGTAGATTAAGAGGATGGGTAGATTTAAGCGATAACGAAAAAGGGGTATCTTTAGGTATAAAGAATTTTTGGGAACAGTTTCCAAAAGGTTATTTCATAGACAGGGACAACAACTATGTAGATATATATTTATGGCCGGAAAAAGCAGGAGCATTAGATTTAAGAACAACGGAAACTGCTGCTGGGCCTAATGCTTTTGGTAGAGGCAGTGCATTCGGTTTAGCTAAGACACATGAAATGTTTTTTTATTTTCATAATAATAATTATGAGGCATCAGCGGCAAAAAGTATCATTGAGGGGTTAGCTTCGGATATAGTTATAACTGCGAACCCTGAGTGGGTTTCGGCTACAAGAGTTTTAGGGAGAGTTTTGCCTTATGATGAAAGATTTGGCTCCGGAGAAGACTTCTTGAGCCGTCTCTTCGATTGGGGCGATAGGCAGATCGAAGATTATAATTGGTATGGGATGATAGATTTCGGGGATACTTTAAGTTGGTATCGCAAGGAAGCATACGATAAGTCTTATGATGAGTGGGGGTGGCATCCGGAGGGTAGATGGGGATGGTTTAACGGCGAAGGAGTAGGGACTCATTCAGGAGCGCTTATTCAATTTTTACGCACAGGAAGCTACCAGTATTTAAATTTTGGTAAAAATCTAGCCAGGCATATTATGGATATAGACACCTGTCACTATAATACAGTTGCCAATGATAAGAGATTGAGAGGATATGTTACTGACGAGTATAGTCAGGTTGGCTCGATGCATCGGCATAATGGAGACCATTGGGGAGGCAGGAATGAAGAGACCTCTCATACTAATGTCTTTGGCCTAGTCCTCTATTATTATATTACCGGGGATGAGAGGGCGCGTGACGTAATAGATGAAGTGGGAGGTTTTTTATTAGACGAAAGGATCACTTATTATGGCCGTCCAGATATGGCTCCGCTTAGAAATGTTGCAAATGTCCTCTGGGGGGATGTGCTTTTATATGAGTTAACAGGCGATGAAAGATACAAGCAGGCAGCGGATAAATGGGCCAATTTGCTATATCGAGGACAGAAGCATGATGGTTCCTGGGCAGAAACTTATAATCCTGAAGGGAATAGGTGGGAAGGTAAGGTGCACCCAGGTTATATCAGAGGATATACGCTTCCAGCTTTGATTGAGTACCATAAACTCACAGGAAATAAGGCTATCGCGGATGTAATTATTAAGGCAACTGATTTTGTCGCCAAAAAAGAAGAGTGGTTAGAATATTTTGATGCTTCATCTTATAGTTATTGGATTACCGGTGATAAAAAGTATTTAGATGATATAAGCAGAAGGATGAACTCAACGATAAGACGCCAGAGAGCAAGCGAAGATCCGATAGTAGATGGCATGATTTATAAAAAGGCCTATTATTTACGAGTCATGGAGTACTTGTATCAGATACCTTTTGCGTTTGAAGTTTTATTGAATGAGAATTTTGAAGTAAAACCTAACTAATATGATAAAAGTCTTAACATATCACTCTATAGGTAACAGCAATAAGTCCGAGATAGGCAATAATCTTTATTGCACGTCAGAGAAGGACTTTAGAGAACAGATTCAATATCTACGTAAAAATAAAGATAAAGTTATAGCTTTAACATTTGACGACGGATGCGAGAGCAGCCATAAATACGTCTTTCCTATACTGAAAGAAGCTGGGTTTATAGCATACTTCTTTGTTATTGCTTCAAAGGTAGGAAGCTCAGGATATATGAATTGGCAGCAGGTAAAAGAGTTAAGAGATGCAGGGATGATCATTGGTTCACATGGGATGACGCACAGGATATTGACAGAGCTTAGCGATGAAGATTTAGATTATGAGTTAAAAGAGTCCAAGAGGATATTAGAAAGTAATTTGAAGCAGAGTATTAATTATTTCTCGATTCCCAGAGGGTTCTATAATAAGAAATTCATTGAAAAAGCAAAAGATTGTGGTTACAAAGCAGTTTTTACATCTAGTCTCCGTGAAACGGGATCCTTTAAAGTGGGCCGAATTGCTGTAAAGAGTGATTGGGATTTAGGGCATTTTATCCAAGTCGCTAACAAAGGCTATTCTTTGCAAGATAAGGCTATAGAATTCATTAAAGATTTATTGAAGAAGGCATTAGGCGCTGAGCGTTATGATCAATTTAGGACGTGGATTTTGAGCAGATGACCAAATACTTTGAATTATTTTTTTGGCTTAGCGTATTTATACTCGTGTATACGTATCTTTTGTATCCGCTTCTCCTTTGCATTTTA
>JBHPGU010000049.1:0-7427 GCA_042570265.1 Candidatus Omnitrophota bacterium
CGCTGCCAGAGAAGCTTATAACGAGATCAAGGAGCAGATACAGAATATTCTTAGAAGCAGTTATGCAGAGATAAGCAACCAGCAGCAGACATTAGAAGAGTTGACAGCACTATACAGAGAACAAGCTATCTTAAGAGATCGGTTAGAAGATGCTATCGCAGAAGAATTAATGGCAGATTTAAATATAGAGCTCCAGATGGGTTACAAGGGCAGCGAGGTAAGCAGCTTGTACGAGGTCTTAGAGAGAGAGTTAGGTATTGCTGAACGCAGAGAGAATGTGGGCAACTTCAATGTTAGAGAGATTTTCACTCGCCAAATGAGAGATGTTATCGCAGACTTACAGAAGAGGCTCGGATTAGAGACAACAGATAACTGGAACGCCCAGACAGCTCAAGCAGTGACAGAGCTCATAAGTGAAAGAAAACTAACACAATACTATATTAGGCTAATCGCCATATCTAATGATGATGCCAGAGAATACACCTTCCAAAGCAATATATTCGCTGATTTAGAGAGTATGGCGCAGATTATTAGAGGGTTCCAGGCAGCGGCTGGTTTGTCTAGCGATAAGATTACCGGCGAGTGGAATGCAGAGACGGCAGAATACTTCTATAGGTTGGTCAGACAGACAATGATAGGCAGCTGGAGAGAGCAGCGTACCGATGCCTTGATCGCACAATACAGAGAGCAGCTAAGCGCTCTGCAAGCAGAGTTCCCTGTAGAAGGAAGAGATGTCTTAGATAAAGTAACCTCCAGGTTTGGTTTAAACACAGGCATTAATATTTCTATAGATGGTCAAACAGACATACATACCATGGCAGATGGAATAGTTGAGTCTATCCAAGAAGAAGGCGGATATACTACTATAACAGTTAATCACGGTAATGGCATAAAGAGCGTCTACTCACACTTAGGAGGAGTCAAAGAAGGCATTGAAGTGGGTAATCGAGTCGGTTTAAGAACAGTAATAGCCACAGCCTCAGATTCATACATACATTTTAAAGTGCTAATTAACGGCATAGCGGTCGATCCTTTAGATATAGGTATCCATTACAACTTAGAAGATGAGAGAAGGATTATAAGGCAGGAACAAGAGATGGCCAGATACAATAACACCAGACAGAGACTCATCGACACAATGGAAGAGATGGATAAAAATACCCAGGCCATAAGCTTAGAGGAGATATTAGAACAAGGCGTAAGGGGTGATGAATTCGAGACACAGTATTTCGTTGATAATCCTGAAGTCAAAACTGCCTTAAAGGCATTTGAGGATAGATTGGCAGAATTAGATGAAAAAGGATTGAAGAAGTTAATCAGGCTACTTAGAGAAAACCAAGTCAACATCGGCGGATTCATACAGAATGAAAATAGCTCCTTATTGGGTGGAATATGGGCGACCATATCAGCCGCACCCGGAGCGATCTTTAGATTCATTAATCCTTTTGACAAGCCAGATAAGTATGCGGGTATGTCACCTGAGATGTTATTTCATTACCTTAATGCACTTATTAATTTAGAGTTAGCTAGATTAGATAAAGGGAGAGAGATAAAGAACGCTTACTTAGAATTATTCGCTGCCCAGGTTAGAATTAACCTATTTGAGGGCAGAGAGCTACCTCAGGAGTTAGTAGATATTTGGCAGCAAGACGGATATGAGTTCGATGTCGGACAAGAGAGATACTACAATATTGGAAATGACTTACTGGATGAATGGCAAGCTGCTCAGGTTATATTAATTAGAGAGAGAGGAGAGTTCCAGGATATTGTTAGCGGCATAGATATAGATGTAAATTCTATCGTTCCTCAAACAATGAGCGCTGCAGCACTGACCCAGATGTTGGCTAACATAACCGTGGCCAGTCAGCCTATCGACATAGAGGCACTAAATAGCGTAAGGGATAATTTAGGAGGAAACTTCATCGCCAGGATCTTAAGAAATACCAGATTACAGATAGGAGCCAACTGGCAGAGTGGCGGCGTATTTGCTCCTACGGTTGGAGCAGCCATTGGATTGTTTGATACGGAGGCAGGAATTCGCGATAAAATAACGCAAGAAAGGATAGGCGGAGTTGATACAAAGATAGAGTTATTAATAGGGAGAGCAGCTGACTACAGCCAGGAATACAGCCTGGCTGTTGAAAACGCACTAAACTTCACCAGGTATATCCAGACCCTCAGAGAGTATAATACTCCGTTCGAGCCATTCGTAGAGTGGCAAAAAGCTCAGGAGCAGAATACAGAAGTTCCAGAGACACAGGTCATAGAGATAACAGAGCCCGAAGTTGAACAGCCGCAGACAGAAGGGACGCAACAAGAAGAGACAGAGCAGACAGAAGCTACAGAGGCACAGGCCACAGAGACAACAGAGCCCGAAGTTGAACAGCCGCAGACAGAAGGGACACAACAAGAAGAGACGCCCGAGGTAGAAAACGGTTCAGATGAGGTTTCCAGCGATAGGCCGCAGGTTAATCAAGAAAAGGTCAATGAGTTTATGTTGGAGTGGTCTGAACGTATTGATGATGTCCAAAAGGATACGGATAAGCCCGAAGCAGATAGAAGAAGAGAGATGGATGTTGTTATGGCTGAGGCCAGAAGCTACGAACAGTATTTCAGTAATACCGATGAGTTTGATGGTGCAATAGAAATGCTTGAGACCTATTTTGAATCAGCTGATAAGCAGAAAGAAGAGTGGTTTAAACGCTACTTAGCTGCAATACTCATGGGAAGAGAGATAAATGCTCCGCCGACTACACCCGAGGAAGCCGCAGCACTCCCCACCCTCGAATCCTTCCAAGGCTATTCAGATGTAGACGCATTGATCAAAGTTGTGCAAGCCAGAATTCCGCAGACCACAGATGTCCTCTTAAACGAGATAATCGAAACAGCCATAAGAGAAAGCGACACTTTTGACTTAAACGCAATCATCTCCAGGATGAGCCACATCCAATTACAATTAGCCTCCAATAGAGGCGTCAAGGTCGACACCAGTTACTTTATCGGCTTAGTCACTTTAAGATTAGAGATACAGTCTTTATCTGAGGGCGAGATATCCGCAGCCCAATACGGAGTCGCTTATGAGGCATTAATGAATATCGTGGACGCCCAGTTAACCGCTTCCGTGGCTACAGTAGCTTACATAAATTATCTAAAGGCACTATCTAACTATCAGACAGTGGAAGCAGAAGAGAACAGGACACCTTCGCAAGAGTTGAGATTCGCTGAATTCGCAAGAGAGCTAGAGATAAGCAAGCAGTTTCTGCCTGATTCAATCAGAGAAGGCGATGCTTTAGAACAGAAAGAAGCCAAGGCCTTTGAATATACTGATTACGAAGACCTTATATCCCCGGCTGAAAATATGGTCAATCTGAACACACTGATCGAACAGGTAGGTATGAGGATACTATATGAGAATGTTCAGATGATCAGAGATAACAAGTCTCCTTGGGTATTCCAACTCGCTTCTGAACCTATTTCTGCAGCGGTAATGCTGGCCATGCCGCTGGTGAACAAGTTTATCAACTGGTTATCCGGACCTGACAAAGACGCCATAAGGCGAGGTTTGAATGACATGGTCGATGAGTTAGAAGGAGTTGAGAGAGATAAAGAAAGAGCTGCCGAAACAGAACAAGAGATGATAAGCGGGTACATGCAGCAAAGCATTGCTTTGGATACCTTAGAGAGAAACTTATTAGAGGTAGAATCGGGCAGCGAAGAAGAGATTGAATTACAATTAGAGTTAATTTCCAGAGCAGCCAATCTGGCCATACTCGAATCCCAAGCAGGCTATATGGGAATAGGGCTTCCCGAAGATGAGTCCATAGAGTCTATTGAGTCCATAGATGTAGATCAAATAACAGGCATAGAGACAAGGGTCGAGTCAGACTCATCAATAGTCAGCGCTCTAAGATTTAGATATCGCAATGGAGTTATGAGCGAAGTAATAACAGTGCTTACTTCTGAAGGAAGACTAGTTGAGACAAGAAGCGTATATACAGCCGATGGGTCAGACGTACACTACATAAGCTCTGAAGACTTAAGAGGTGGTTCTCAAAGATTTGAGATCAGCGGTAATGCTGACCTAACAAACACCACTTTAAATGATGAGTGGAGCGCTATTAAGGCCATATCCAACCAAGAGATACCTCTAGAGCTATTAGGCCAGGATGAAATAGAGATAGGTTATTCTTTGAGAATGACTAGATTAGAGAACGAAGTCAGTTACTATGGAAAAGTAGGTAGCGTCTATCGCCTATCTTTTGAAAACGGCAATAGATTACAGTTACCTATCTACGTACTCATAGATCAGAATAAAGACTTAAGTTACTTTGTTAATTTTGATTATTACAGCAACAGTTTCAGTTTAAATACCGGTTTATATATCCGTCCGGTTCCACAGGACAATGGTGAGGAATCTTACGAAGTAACAGGCCTTGTGAGCGGACGCAAAATTTTCAGAAATAGTACCGGTGCATACCAGTCAGATGTCAGGGTGTTCTACGAAGATACCAGGGCAGGCATATATTCAAAGATTAACTTAGGCCAGAGCAGAAACTGGCGTATGAATTTTGGCTTTGATGCTGATTGGGACAAGGGCATGTACGAAGGTCAGGTTGGCATGGAGAAAAGAGTAGCAAACAGGTATTTCGTGGGCGCAGGCTTAGATATCGATATCAGAGAAGATGGATTCCCGGAAGATGGGGAGTATGGTTTCAGTCAAAATAACGGCGATAATTACAGAATAAGGCCATACGCCAGATTGACCATAGAGGAGAACTTAGGATTTCCGCAGTTTATGGTAGAGTCGAAATTCGCCGGAATGGATGATTATGAATTAAAGGCTTCTATGAGAAAGACTATTATACAAAACTGGTTAGCCGCAGGATTGTACGGTGATTTAGATATAGAGGACGGCAAGGTAGCAGATTATAGCATAGTGGCCAGGTTATTAGGTACCATGAGCGGCAATAGTTCTTGGAATGTGGATACAAGATTTGACAACGAAGGCTGGAAAACCTCAGGAATAAATTTAAGACTTAATGATGTAGTCGCAGAACACGACCTGTCTTTAAGGGGCTCTATAATTAGAGACGATAGCAACAATAAGACTAAGTTGAATGCAGCCTTGGGCTGGTTGTTTAATTTAGGTAAGGGAGCAGTGCTGGATACACAACTCTACGGCCAGAGCAACATTTACGGCTTACGCGCAAACTTGAATTTCAGCGGCTCCAGAAGCTCAACAAATTATTTCGGTGGATTGAGAGCATCCAATATCTCTAGGATCAGCGGCTTCACATCTGATAACAGCTATAGCGATGTGTTAGGAGGATTGAACGCTATCGATACTCAAGACGTAGTAGGTATAGAGAATAATCCTATTTTGATGGCGCAGAAGACAAATCCTGGATTTGTCACAGCTGTACAGAATCTGTTGGCAGTAGCAGAAGGCGATATGTTAGATCCTATGAAGCATCAGGCCTTATTTGAGAGTTTACAAAAAGAAGACCCCAAATTTATAGAATTTGCCAACCGCATAGTAGATGAGTTAAGAGACATAAATGGCAGAGAATTAGATATTTCAGACATTTCATTAAGCAATGAATACTGGCAGACTATCAGGGCATTATGGAAGGCAACTCAACAGCCGATTAACTTTGAACTTACAAGACAATGGAGGATGTCAGATAGGCTTACCCAAAGAGATAGAAGTGATAGATACGGAATAGCTAATGGCGACCTGAGACAGGTAGTAGAGATGGTTGAAGATAGGACTGTGGAGACAGTTAGGTTTTCTAGATCATTAGACAACAACCAGGTAGAAGCAGCCTTGGGAGAAATTAATACTCAGCTACAAGCCCTCAGCTCAACAGGTAACAACTTTAGAGTAGGAGAGTTCATTGAGAATATATCCGATAATCCACAAGACATTATGCCTATATTGGCTATGGCCGCCGCCGCTGCCGAGGCAGATCTGTTAGACGAAATCGTTCCTTTACTATTGGGAAGCCCAGAATTTATGGATTTCTTCTTTGTAAATGGATATGATCCTACCAGCGCGCAACAGGTAAACTTTGTATACAGCACAGCTTGGTATATTGACGAAAATTATAGCGGAAATTCAGAAGTGAAGTTCGGGGCATATATGTCGGATCTAGGAAAGGTAATTACTTTAGCTGAAGATTTGTGGGCGAGGGTAGCGGAGTTGTCATCAGACTGGGAGAGACTCTACTTCTATCCAATCAAAGATTCTAGTAGCGATAATATGTATATGTTCGCTTCAACATATGTGACTCTGCTCTTCGATATCACCGGTAATCCTCAATGGGATAACGAAGCCTTCTTAGAGTTGACGCCTTGGGCCGCAGACTTGTTTGATTACCTATATGATGTTGGCATGGTCCCTACTGATCCTGGATCCATGGACTGGGATACGGTCGATGCGTTTTATCGTATATTTGGTATCTATATAGTAAATCAGCCAGTTGTTGATATCAATTATCGTACCTGGTTGTATGATATCGTCGGAGATACTAATTCAACAGTAGAATATGAAGAGGCAACTTTAGATATAGAAGCACAAATTTATGAAGGCTATGGAGACGAATTATACAAACAGGAGTTCGTGGCCAATACCGTAGTCGCAGACGAATTAAATACAGAGATTCAATTGGACTCTGCTATGCAAGATGCGATCACAGCCATATTTGACGTTAACGGCGCGTTTGATCCTCTAGCTGAAAATCGCTTATACAGGACATTTTTATTCGCCATAGTCTCTGACGATTATTGGGAAGTAAATGCAGATAAGCTCGCTCCTTCACTCGGAGCTGCAAAGTGGATGTTAGATAATTTAGGTGACCATGAAGACCTGTTATGGGATATTTTAGAGGACGAATTCGATAGTCCGAATCTTTATACCTTAGGCAGCGAAGTAAGCTTTAATCAGCTAAGAATGTCCGGCTTTGGCTTATTAGCAGAGAATATCTTATTCAGCGCAGAGTACGACAACGAGGGTAACCCCATAGACGTCAACAATAACGGCATAACTGGCGAATTCTTGTACTTTGATGAGACCACCCAGACCTTTGACCTGACTCTGTTAGGCAATATATTGGATGCAGTAACCGCCATGCTCAGCTGGTCTGCTGCGCAAAAGGCCACCTTTGACCAGATCTTTGCTGCTCAGGATTTAACTATATCAGACGGTATCAATTCTACAGATGAGTTCACCTTCTTAATAAACAACATCCTCTTCAGCGCAGAGTACGACAACGAGGGCAACCCCATAGACGTCAACAATAACGGCATAGCTGGCGAGTTCTTGTACTTTGATGAGACCACCCAGGCGTTCGACATGACCTTGTTAGGCAACATATTGGATGCAGTAACCGCCATGCTCAGCTGGTCTGCTGCGCAAAAGGCCACCT
>JBHPGU010000050.1:0-7399 GCA_042570265.1 Candidatus Omnitrophota bacterium
GTGTTAAGAAAATTCAGAAAGCGCAATCCAAAATTAGTGTTAGAAGAAATTGATTATATGCTCAAGCTCAACAAAATGAGCCATTTTATTTTTTCTGACGATGTATTTACGTTGGATAAAAACTATGTTTTTGATTTATGTAAAGAATTGAAATCATACAGCAAAAAGATCACCTGGGAAGTGCAAACAAGATCGTCATTGGTAGATGATGAATTATTGAAAGCTATGAGTGAAGCAGGATGCACAAAGATCCTTTTTGGCGTTGAGAGCGGAAGCGAAAGAATACGTAATGAAGTAGTCAACAAGAAGATTACTGATGAAGAAGTCAAAAACGGTACACAGTTGTGTTGGAAGCACGGCATTGAGCCCGATTGGTATTTGATGTTAGGTTTTCCAACCGAGACTCGCGAAGAACTTAATTTAACTGTCAATATGCCGGCTGAGGCAAGGCCCCGTCCAAATGTCATTGGTGTCCACATTACTACGCCGCTTCCAGGATCAAAAATCTTTGATGATATGGTAAATAATAAAGAGTTAGACAGGAATATTATAGATGATTTTGCCAATGGCAAGCTAAAGTTTGAAAATGGCGAACCAAAGGTTGGCTATAAAGATGTCTGGCCTTATTATGTTCCTAACGGCATGGAGCTGAATGATTTAAAAGAAGCAAGGGCAAAAGCGTACAAGCAATTCTATTTGAACCCAAATTATATTTTGCGAAGAATAAAAAAAGATATTTTTTCACCAAGAATGTGGAGAGAAGATTTTAGGCAATTTATGGCCTTGGTTTTCCATGGCAGATCAGCTGACGACATAGGTCAAGAAGATACTAAAACTGAAAAAATTGTCAAGCAGCTAATGAAATATCCAAGATTGTTCGCCTTTATTAAAAGAACTAAAGTGTGGATACAGAGGGTCATATTTTTTATGATGAAGCTTTTTAAAGCTGAGAGAATAGCAATCTACAATAAAGATTTTTTTAAGCAAAATTTGAAAACAAACGTTCCCATAGCCAATACAATGGTTTCAACTCTAGTGGAGTACTTTTCCCCAAAATCAGTGGTTGACGTAGGTTGCGGCACAGCTGAATACCTTGCTGAGTTTCATAAGAGGGGTGTAAAAATTAAGGGTTATGAAGGAAGTAAGAAAGCTATAGAGATGGCAATGGTGGAAAATGGGTTTATTGAAAAAGCCGACTTAAGAGAGAAAATTCGAGCCAATGAGAAATATGATCTAGCTATTTGTTTTGAAGTGGCCGAACACATTGAAAAGAAGTACTCAAAGTCTTTAGTGAATAATTTATCAGTTTTAAGCGACAAGGTTATTTTTTCTGCTGCTCACCCTGGTCAAGGCGGACATTTCCATATTAATGAGCAACCCAGGGAGTTTTGGGTAAATTTGTGGAATAAAGCTGGGTACAACTATGTTTCAGATTTATCTGAGAAGCTAAAGAGAGACCTTAAGTCCAAAAGTATTCTCTCCTGGTATTATGAGAATTTAATGGTATTCCAAAGAGGTTAAATTGAAAGTAGTATTTGTATTTGCTGAAAGCGAAAGTTATTCTATTGGGTTGTTTTCTAGTATTCTCAAACAACATGGGCATGAAGTTCATCTAGTCTTCGACCCTAAAATATTTGCCACCCATGAAATATCCAATAGCTCATTCAAAAGACTTTTTGATATAAGAGAGAACAACATCAGGAAAATCCAGCAACTTAAGCCCGATTTAGTCTGTTTTTCTGTTTACACACAGGATTACCAATGGTCGCTTTCAATGGCTTCATCAATCAAAAAAGCTATAGATGTTCCAATAATCTTCGGAGGCATCCACTGTATCTTAGTGCCTGAAGAAGTAATAAAAAATAAATGCGTTGATATGATATGTGTGGGAGAAGGAGAGTATGCCCTATTAGAACTGGTTGAGTCGATAAAAAAAGGAAGAATCGACAATGCTATAAAAAACTTATGGTTTAAAACTGAAGATGGCCAGGTTATTAAAAATCAACTTAGGCCTCTTATAGCTGATTTGGATACACTGCCATTTCCTGATAAAGACTTATTTTATGAACAAAAGCCCATTTTTAGAAGCGGTTACTCCATGAGTTCTGGGAGAGGGTGTCCTTTTTCCTGCACTTACTGCTCCTCTGAGACTATAAATAACTATTATGCTCAAAAAGGGCTGGGCAAGTATGTTCGCCAAAGGAGCGTTCAAAATGTCATTGAAGAATTATCACTGGCAAAAAAGAAGTACAATTTTAGAATTCTTAACTTTACCGATGATGTTTTTACCTTAAATCTGAATTGGATGCGTGAGTTTGCAAAGGAGTATAAAAGAAGAATAAATGTGCCCTTTATGTGTACTGCCAATCCAGGCTCTATTAAAGATGAAGAATTGGCGTTGTTAAAAGAGGCGAATTGTAATTTAATAGGCTTTGGCCTACAGTCAGCTAGTGAGAAAACCAGGATAACTACTCTTAGCAGGGCTGGAACTAACAAAAGGATAAGAAAGATTGCAAAATTATGTCATAGCTTGAAGATGAGCTTTTCCTTTGACCATATTTTTAATATTCCTGGTGAGGGCATAGGAGAGTTGGTTGAGGCATTAGAATTTTATAATGAAACCAGGCCAAGTGTCATTAATACTTTTTGGTTGACCTATTTTCCTAAAGTAAAATTAATCGAAGTAGCAAAGAAGCACGGCTTGATCGACGAGGATACCGTGGAAAAGATCAACCGCGGTGAGACATCGGCTTCGCTTTTTGTCGGTGTAGGTTGTGATTATTCATTTGGTAAATCAGAGATGTTTAATACATTCGCCTTCTTATTTACTATGCTGACTTTTATGCCAAGGTGGCTTTGTAAGATGATAGTTAAAAAGGGGTGGTATAGAAAAAGAATGCGAGCGCCTTTTTTGTTTAGGCTAGCCATTAAAGATCTTTCACGGGTGAAGATGGGGAGGTTTGAAGAGATAACTTTTCCTGTGCAGCTACTTTTAGTTAATATTTTCGATAACCTAAAAATTAAGATTACCAGATAATATGAAAAAATACATAATACCTATTTCAATATTCTTTATCCTGACGATTATTTTTACATTTCCTTTAATTTTCAAATTCAATAGCGCGGTGTATGGCCCGCTTTACGGGACGGACAGTAGGGGCACTATCTGGCAGCTCTGGTGGGGTCGTTATTCGTATGAACACAATCTTGATTACAAGCTTCAAACTACAGTTGCGGCACCCTTCGGAAATGATGAAGGTAATTTACCATACGGTTTCCTATTTCTTTTGATTATGCGTTTGCTCCCGATTGTATCAAATGAGATTTTTGCTTATAACTTTACGTTGTTCATGTCATTTGTGCTTTCATGCTTATTTATTTATCTGCTTACTTTTAGCATTACAAAGGATAAGACCTCCTCTCTTATTTCAGGGATTATTTTTGGCTTTTGTCCTTATCACTTCCAACGCACTTGGGAACACTTTACATTAGCGCAAATTCAATGGCCTGCGCTATATCTTTTTTCTCTTTTAGGACTTTATAAAGTTTTCAACTGGAAGAGTGTTTTGCTTTTTATATTCGCGTCAACGTGTGTGCTGCATTTAGAATTTAATTATACTTTTATCATTTTGATATTAACCTTGTTGTTCTTCGTCTTTATTTTTTCAAACATACTAAAGAAGGCCATCTTTAAACAACTCAAAGGCAATGAAGTGATTTCTAATTTACTTTTTAAGGAAGTTGTCAAATCTGGGAAAATCTTTTTTGCTGGCTTTTTATTTTTACTTATTAATGGCGCTTTTTTATGGGCGATAGTAAAAGCGGCTTTTTTTCTTACTCAGGCGTCTCCTGAAACTGCAGAGATGACAAGCCGGCCATTCCGTTATTTATTTACTCAATCAGCCAGGCCCTTAAGCTATTTTGTCCCATCTAGTGCCAATCCCATTTTAGGAGGCTTAGCAAAGTCATTAGAGGGAAGTATATTTTATGGTAGGGGCCCTATTGAACAAACTCTTTATTTAGGATGGGTACCCATGTTGTTGGCGTGGTTCGCCTGGAAATCCAGAAAATCTATTAGTCTAGGAGATCTTGAGTCAGTGTCTGTACAATTCCATACCAGGTTATTTATTTTTATTGCTTTTTCAGGTATCTTGTTTTCAATGCCGCCTATTCTTAACTTTGGTCTTTTTAAACTCTATCTCCCGTCATTTTTTTTGTATAAAATTTTTCCCATGTTTAGAGCTTATGCAAGATTTGGCCTATTGACTATGCTTTCTGTTAGTATTTTGGCTGGAATTGGCTTTAAATATTTTATGCAAAAAGCTAAAGCCAAAAATAGAGTGATTCTATCTGCTCTGTTTATTCTCCTAATCCTTTTCGAGTTCAATAATATTCCGCCATTTAGAGTAACAAGCATTAAAAACACCCCAGCAGTTTATTCATGGCTTGCCGAACAGGAAGGTGACTTCATAATTGTTGAATACCCTCTTGGGGAGGCGTCAAGCGGTGAAACATATGTAGAACTCGATTATCTCTTGTATCAGAGAATACATCAAAAGAGGCTAATGAATGGGATAAGGCCAGGCACTGAAGCAGACGCAGTAAAACAAAAAGTTTTTAAAATAGCTGATCCTAAAGTCCCAGAAATTTTACACTCTATCGGAGTAAAATATGTCATCGTGCATCTTCAGCCCTACAGAGAAGGCACTAACAAGAAGGCCATAGACATTGTTGGAGAAGTGCCAGACTTAACGCAATCTGAAGGATTAAAGCTTGTACAGAAATTTGGAGATGATGAGGTTTATCTCATTACAGTCAGCCCTTTAAATCATTTAAAGAATCTATAAGAATAGCTTTAAAGAAAACAAGGAGGAGTTAAATGAGCGCAATTGATAAGCTGTCATTTTTTACAAATTCACAGATATCTTTAGTTCCCTTGGTTATTAATTTTGCCATAGTAGTGCTTTTATCGTTTACGCTTAAGATATTTTACATCAGATATGGCCATGCTTTATCAAATAGGAGAATATTCGCCAGTAACTTTCCAATTTTAGCTGCTACGACATTCTTAGTGATTACCGTTGTGAAGTCATCTTTAGCTCTGTCTCTGGGCTTGGTGGGAGCGTTATCTATAGTTAGATTTAGGGCACCGATCAAAGAACCTGAAGAGTTAGCTTATTTATTTTTGACTATCGCCATAGGTTTGGGCATTGGAGCTGATCAGTCACTGGCTACTATAGTTGTAGTCGCTCTAATATTATTTGTAATCGTCAGGTGGCAGGGCGTATTTATGAAGACTGGTGAGCACCATAATCTATATTTAAATATAGAGGTTTCAAAGGTCAGATCTGAAAGAGAGATTCTCAATCAGATTGATGCTGTGTTAAAGGAGTATTCTTCAATGATAGATATAAGGCGCGTTGATTTAAGAGATAATAATCTACATGCTACCTATTATGTTGATTTTGCTAATAATGAGATATTGACTACAGTACTTGAGAAATTAAAACAGGCAATCCCAAACGTTTCATTAACTTTTATTGATCAGGATAGAGAGGCGAGAGGATAGTTGTGTTAATTCATAGCCAGAAGAGAATACGCTCAGAGAGAAGAATTCGCAAAAAACTAAAGGGAAGGAAATTTCTTCTGAAGGTCCTGGTTATTTCTTTAGCTATTAATATTTTTATAATAACGGCTGGTATTATTGGAGGGGGAGTTGCTATAAGGAAGTCAATAAAGAAGGGAAAGTTTCACAAGTCTTTTCAAAAAGCGAGTGATAAGTTTAGACGACAATATCTTGGGTTTCTTTACAATTTAAGAAGTTCTATTGCTCCCACTATTCCTAAAACCTTTATTGATATTAGTTTTAAGAATTACAAAAAGCTTGCAGACAAAAGAGCTGAGTCTTTAAAATTGGGTTGGATAGTGGCGAGTAATGATGATTTTGTTCCCGCAACCATTAGATTCGAAGATGATGTTATTCCTGTCCGGATAAGATTAAAAGGTGACCTTGTGGAACATGTTGAAGGTGAGAAATGGTCATTACGTATAAGGACAAAGGGTGATGCGAGATATAAGGGCATGAGTAGGTTTACCATTCAAGATCCCAAACTTAGAACCTACGCCAATGAATTTGCTTATTTATATCATCTTCGAATGGAAGGACTCATGGCTCCAAGGTATGAATTTATCGATGTTGTGATTAACGGTAAAAATAAGGGCATATATGCGTTAGAAGAGAGTTTTGCAAAAGAGTTTATCGAATCTCAGGGAAGGCGTGAAGGAGTAGTGGTGAAATTTAATGAGGACACCTATTGGGACCAAATTATTAATTGGCCAGATAATTCTGACAGGAGCTATCTTCCACATAAACCATCGTATTTTCACCTTATGCAAAGGACCTGGTTAAATGTGGATTTGGATGTTTGGAACAAAGGATATATTGAGAAGAGGCCGCATCTGCAAAAGCAAAGAGATATCGCGTTAGGGCTATTGTCGAGTTTCATTTCAGGAGAAAAAAGTGCTAGTGAGGTCTTTGACATAGATCAACTGGCTAGATTTTTCGCCATTACCTATCTCTGGGGAGGCGATCATACCTTTGGTTGGCAAAACATAAATTTTTATTATAATCCCATTACTTCCAAGCTTGAACCTATCGGTTTTGATTCAATGTCTGGTGGCAGGATGGATGAGCAAACCTATGGAGAAATAGCCAGAGGGAAGAGATATCCAAATTACCCATGGGGGTATTTTGATTGGGTACTTGTGGCATTGCAAGATAAGGAGGTTGTCAATAAATATGTAAAGGAATGCGAAAGGATTTCTGATCCTCAGTATTTAGAATGGCTAAAAGAAAGCCTTAAAGAACCATTAAACAAGCAACTTAGAGTTTTGTGGAAGGAAAAACCAGAGACTATTGAATGGGAAGCTATTGAGTTCAATCGAAATTTCTTACAAAGTGTTATTAACCCGGCTAACCAAATTGATGTGTATGTTGATAGTATAGCAGCAAATTCTATAGATACTGAGAGGGTGGTCCAGTTCAATGTAAGCAATCTTCTTTCACTACCAGTAGAGTTGGTTTCTGTGAAAATAGACAGTGAAACAATGCCTCTAGATGATAAGGTCATTTTAGATGGGATTGACTATATTAGATCACCCATTGAAAGAGAAGTTTTTAATCTAAAAATACCACTTCCTATAAAATATTTTGATGGAAATTTACTAAAAGAGAATCTAAAAATCCAAGTATATAGTAGGATTCTAGGGGGTTCGAATACTCTGGCTTCAGAGGCAATAGTTTTTCCAAGGCCAAAGTTTGTTGAGAATATCCCAATCAGCCCTTCAATCAGCGAGTTCTTAGATATGTTTGAATTCGCTTCATATGACAAAGAATCTA
>JBHPGU010000051.1:0-7068 GCA_042570265.1 Candidatus Omnitrophota bacterium
CGCCGGCCGTGGCGTTAAGGTTTGCATTTGAGGTTCCCACTGAGCGGTAGAGCGTTGCAATCTGGGGAATAGTAAACGTCCTTGTGTCCCAAGCGCCGTAAGCATTACTTCCACCAGGGTCTATGGCCCTGACTCTCCAATAATAGGTAGCACCTGAAGATAAAATATCCGCTGCCTGAACCGTATACTCTTTGGCTTCTCCGGAAGCATAGGGGTTGTCTGGGGTAAAACCCGGATCTGCCGTCGAGACCTTGTCAATGAGAACTGTGCCTAAGTCATACTCATCGATTGTGTCGTCGAAAGTCTCAACGATGTACATCTTTGTGCCATCCGGTTTGAAGAAGAGTCCTCTTGGCATTTGTGAGTTTATACTCACATCCTTCTCTTGAGAATAAGTGGCTGAGTCAACATCCCAGGCTGTGCTTAAGTTATACTCATCGACTGTCTTGCCAGTATACCCGATGGTGTACATCTTTAGGCCATTTGATGTAAAGAAGACCCCTGACGGGGTAATATCGTATCCACTCACGTCCTTCTCTTGAAAGTAATTGGCTGAATCGACATCCCAGGCTATGCTTAAGTTATACTCATCGACTGTGGCGGCGTTAGCTCCAATGGTATACATCTTTAGGCCATCCGGTTTGAAGAAAAGCCCACGCGGATCCAAAATGTATCCACTCACGTCCTTCTCTTGAGAATAAACGGCTGAATCGACATCCCAGGCTGTGCTTAAATTATACTCATCGACTGCGTTGCCGGTAGTCCCGATGATGTACATCTTTAGGCCATCCGGTTTGAAGAAGAGCCCTGTCCCTACCGAATCGTTTCCAGTCACGTTCTTCTCTTGAAAGTGACTGGCTGTTGTGACATCCCAGGCTGTGCTTAAATTATACTCATCGACTGTGCTAGTTCCAATACCCCCAATGGTATACATCTTTAGACCATCCGATTTGAAGAAAACTCCGTGCGGATTCGATTCGTATGAAGTCACATCTATCTCTTGAACATGAGTGGCTGTTGAAACATCCCACAAATCATCACCCACCTGCACATTATATTCAACATCCTCTGTCTCACCGTCTGTGCCTGTAAAGTTTAGGGTAGGGGTGGTGTCGGTAATTGGCGCGGCATCAGCCGGGGTGTTGAGGGCGACCGTAGGTGAGGCATTAGGAATAATAGTAAACACCCTTGTGCTCCAAGCGCCGTAAACATTACTTCCGGTGGGGTCTGTGGCCCTGACTCTCCAAAAATAATCAGTGCCTACGGATAAAGCACTCCCTGCTTGAACCGTATAATCTATAGCTACTCCCGAAGTATAGGGATTCCCTGCGGTAAAACCCGGATCGGCCGTTGAGACCTTGTCGATTAAAGATGTGCCTAAGTCATACTCATCGACTACATCGCCGTCCCTCCCACCAATATACATCTTTACCCCGTCTGGTGTAAAGAAGATGCATTCGGGTTGCGTTTCTTGTGCATTCACGCTTATCTCTTGAGAGTAAACAGCTGATGTGACATCCCAGGCTGTGGTTAAGTCATACTCATCCACTGCGTTGTCATTATCTCCTATGGTATACATCTTTGTGCCGTCGGGTTTGAAGAAGACGCCTTTTGGAGATGATTCTTTTCCATTCACATCTTTCTCATCAACATAACTGGCCGATTGAACATTCCAGGCTGTGCTCAAGTTATACTCATCGACTGTGCCGCCGGCGGCATACCCTACTGTATACATCTTTGTACCGTCGGGTTTAAAGAAGAGGCCCATTGGCCAGGCTTCTTTTCCACTCACGTCCTCCTCCTGGTAGTAAACAGCTGATAAGACATCCCAGGCTGTGCTTAAGTTATACTCATCAACTGTGTCGCCGTTTTCCCCGATGGTGTACATCTTTGTGCCGTCGGGTTTGAAGAAGAGGCCTTGCGGAGACGATTCGAATGCATACACGCTCTTCTCTTGAGAATAAGTCGCTGATGTAACATCCCAGGCTATGGCTAGGTCATACTCATGCACTGCGGAGCCGGTAAGGCCGCCGAGAATATACATCTTTGTGCCGTCGGGTTTGAAGAAGAGGCCGTCCGGACCGTCACTGTATAATTGCGCATCCTTCTCCTGAACATAAGTGGCTGTTGTAACATCCCACATATCTTCACCCACCTGCACATTATATTCAACATCGTCTGTGTTAGCGTCTGTCCCTGTAAAGTTCAGGGTGGGGGTGGTATCGGCAATTCCCGCTTCATCATCGGGTGAGTTGAGGGCAACCGTCGGTGGGCCATTTATTGTAAAACTTCTGGTACCAGACCAGGCTCCATAAGCATTACCTCCACCAGGGTCTATGGCCCTGACTCTCCAGTAGTAGGTAGTGTCTATAGATAGAGCATCTCCTGCTTGAACCGTATACTCTTTGGCTTCTCCTGAAGTAAAGGGGTGGCCTGCGGTAAAACCAGCGTCTGTAGTCGAGACCTCACTGATAAGCAAGCCTCCTAAATTATACTCATCCACTGTGTTGTCATAAGCCCCCATAGTATACATCTTTGTGCCGTCGGGTTTGAAGAAGACGCCCATCGGAGATGCATCTTTTGCGTTCACTTCTATCTCTTGGGAGTAAGCTGCTGATGCGACATCCCAGGCTGTGTTCAAGTTATACTCATCAACTGTGCCGCCGATAGCCCCGGTGGTGTACATCTTTGTGCCGTCGGGTTTGAAGAAGACGCCCATCGGAGATGTTTCTTTTCCACTCACATCTTTCTCATCAACATAACTGGCCGATTGAACATCCCAGGCTGTGCTTAAGTTATACTCATCGACTGTGTCGCCGTCGTCCCCGATGGTGTACATCTTTGTGCCGTCTGGTTTGAAGAAGAGGCCTTGCGGGAGCGTTTCTTTTGTGCTCACGTCGTACTCATCAACATAACTGGCCGATTGAACATTCCAGGCTATGCTTAAGTTATACTCATACACTGCTTCGCCGTCAGTCCCGGTGGTGTACATCTTTGTGCCGTCGGGCTTGAAGAAGAGGCCTTGTGGAAACACTTCTTTTGCGTTCACGCTTATCTCTTGGGAGTAAGCTGCTGATGCGACATCCCAGGTTACGCTTAAGTTATACTCATCGACTGTCACGCCGTCAGTCCCGATAGTATACATCTTTGTGCCGTCGGGTTTGAAGAAGAGGTCTGCTGGAAGCGCTTCTTTTGCGTTCACGCTTATCTCCTGGGAGTAAACGGCTGTTGTAACATCCCAGGTAACAAACAAATCACCTACATCATACTCATCGACTGTGGGGCCGACGCTCCCGATGGTGTACATCTTTGTGCCGTCGGGTTTGAAGAAGAGCCCTGACGACTGCGATTGGTATGAATTCACGCTCTTCTCTTGGGAATAATTGGCTGAGTCGACATCCCAGGCTGTGCTTAAGTTATACTCATCGACTGTGTTGCCGTTAAACCCGATGACGTACATCTTTAGGCCATCCGCTTTGAAAAAGAGCCCTGACGGAGACAATTCGTATGAATTCACGCTCTTCTCTTGGGAATAAACGGCTGAGTCTACATCCCAGGCTGTGCCTAAGTTATACTCATCGACTGTGTCGCCGTCATTCCCGATGGTGTACATCTTTGTGCCGTCCGGTTTAAAAAAGAGCCCTTGCGGAGACTCTTCTTTTGCATTCACGCTTATCTCTTGAGAATAAAGGGCTGAATCGACATCCCAGGCTACGCTTAGGTTATATTCATCGACTGTCTTGCCGTTCCACCCCATGGTGTACATCTTTAGGCCATCCGGTTTGAAGAAGAGCCCTGTCGGTTGCGATTCTTTTGCATCCACGCTCTTCTCTTGAGAATAAACGGCTGAGTCTACATCCCAGGCTGTGCCTAAGTTATACTCATCGACTGTACCGACTCCACCATACCCGGTGGTATACATCTTTAGGCCGTCGGGTTTGAAGAAGAGGCCTGTCGGAGTCGATTCTTTTGCGCTAATGCTTATCTCCTGGGAGTAAGTGGCTGATGTGACATCCCAAACACTACTACTTGTACCCACCTGCACATGATATTCAACATCTTCTGATTCACCGTCCGTCCCTGTAAAGTTTAGGGTGGGGGTGGTGTCGGTAATTGTCACGGCATCACCCGGGGTGTTGAGGGCAACCGTTGGTGAAGCATTATATAGCTTATTTCCTCTATCAGAAGTAGAAGTCTGCTGCGTTGCGCCGGTAGCATCCTCCACGCATCTATAGTATCTTCCGTCGGGAGATACTGCGGCATCCGTATCATTGTAACTGGAGGTAGTGGCACCGGAAATATTTGAGTAACTGGCATCGCTATCAGCAGCAGATCTCTGCCACTGGTAGGTTAAGCCGCCTGCGCCTCTATATCCATCATCAGTATCACTATCCGGACTATCTCCTACGCCGTTGTAGGCCACAACCTTATAAGTCCTGGAAGTACCATTATTGGCTGATTGGCCGGATAGGCTTAGAGCTGAATGAGCACCGCTTGTGCCATCAGAGGCTGTTGCTGTGCCAGGGGTAATAGTGGGCGCAGGCGCAAGGGTGTCATCATAAGTAGCTACATCACCTAAGGTATCTAATATGTTAGTGCCTTCATATACCTTATATCCTGTAGCCCCGCTGGATTTGGTCCAGGTAATGGTTACTTTATCTGTATGGTCACCATCAGTAGCCGAGACATTTGTCGGGGCTGCAGGGGGGAGCGTAAACGTCCTTGGTATACACCAAGCACCGTAAGTATTGCTTCCATCGGGGTCTATGGCCCTGACCTTCCAGTAATAAGAACCTCCGGATAAAGTATCTCCTGCCTGAACCGTATACTCTTTGGCTTCTCCCGAAGTATAGGGATTCCCTGCGGTAAAACCTGGATCAGTAGTTGAAACCTTATTAATAAGGACTGTGCCTAAGTCATACTCATCGACTGCTTGGCCGGTACCCCCCATGATATACATCTTTGTGCCGCCGGGTTTGAAGAAGAGGCCTGTCGGCCACGTGTCTTTTGCGTTCACGCTTATCTCCTGGGAATAAACGGCTTCTGTGACATCCCAGGCTGTGCCTAAGTTATACTCATCGACTGTCTTGCCGCTAGTCCCGACGGTATACATCTTTAGGCCGTCTGATGTAAAGAAGAGGCCTTTCGGAGCCGTTTCTTTTGCAGCCACGCTTATCTCCTGGGAGTAAACGGCTGTTGTGACATCCCAGGCTACGCTTAAGTTATATTCATCGACTGTGCCGGTAAACCCGATGGTGTACATCTTTAGGCCGTCGGGTTTAAAGAAGAGGCCTGTCGGCCACGTTTCTTTTGCGTTCACGCTTATTTCCTGGGAGTAAACGGCTGTTGTGACATCCCAGGCTACGCTTAAGTTATACTCATCGACTGTGTCACCGTCAGCCCCAATGGTGTACATCTTTAGGCCGTCGGGTTTGAAGAAGAGGCCTCGCGGAGACGCTTCTTTTGCGCTCACGCTTATCTCCTGGGAGTAAACGGCTGTGGTGACATCCCAGGCTACGATTAAGTCATACTCATCCACTGTGTCGCCGTCACTGCCGATAGTATACATCTTTAGGCCATCCGGTTTGAAGAAGAGCCCTTCCGGAGACATTTCTTTTGCTCTCACGTCCTTCTCTCTAACATAAGTGGCTGTTGAGACATCCCACATATCTTCACCCACCTGCACATTGTATTCAACATCGTCTGTGTCAGCGTCTATCCCTTTAAAGTTCAGGGTGGGGGTGGTATCGGTAAATTCCGCTTCATCATTCGGAGTGTTTAAGGCGACCGTTGGTGAGGTATTAGTTGCAAAACTTCTGATGCCAGACCAGTCTCCATAAATATTACTTCCACCAGGATCTATGGCCCTGACTCTCCAGTAATAGGTAGTGCCAACAGATAAAGCATCTCCTACTTGAACCGTATAGTCTATGGCTACTCCTGAAGTAAAGGGGTGCCCTGCTGTAAAACCTGCATTTATAGTGGACTCCTTGCTAAAAAGAACACCGCCTAAGTTATACTCATCGACTGTCTTGCCGCTAGTCCCGACGGTATACATCTTTAGGCCGTCTGGTTTGAAGAAGAGGCCTTCCGGCATTGATTCGTATGAGGTCACGCTCTTATCTTGAGAATAAACGGCTGATGTGACATCCCAGGCTGTGCTTAAGTTATACTCATCGACTGAGTCGCCGTTAGACCCGATAGTATACATCTTTAGGCCGTCGGGTTTGAAGAAAAGGCCTGTCGGCACCGGTTCATTTGCAGCCACGTTTATCTCCTGGGAATAAACGGCTGAGTCGACATCCCAGGCTGTGCCCAAATTATACTCATCCACTGTGTCGTCAGCCCCGAGGCCGTCAGCCTCGATGATATACATCTTTAGGCCGTCGGGTTTGAAAAAGAGGCCCATCGGATTATCTCCATATGCACTCACGTCCTTCTCTTGAACATAAGTGGCTGTTATAACATCCCAGGCTGTGCCTAAGTTATACTCATCGACTGTTTTGCCGTCAGCCCCAGTGGTATACATCTTTAGGCCGTCGGGTTTGAAGAAGAGGCCTTGCGGAAGCGCTTCTTTTGCGTTCACGCTTATCTCCTGGGAGTAAACGGCTGTGGTGACATCCCAGGCTACGCTTAAGTTATACTCATCGACTGAGTCACCAGCAGTCCCGATAGTATACATCTTTGTGCCGTCAGGTTTGAAGAAAAGACCTGACGGAGACGTTTCGGATGCATCGCTCTTCTCTTGAGAATAAGTGGCTGTTGAGACATCCCAGGCTACACTTAAGTCATACTCATCGACTGTCGTGTCGGTCCAATCCATGGTATACATCTTTAGGCCGTCTGATGTAAAGAAGAGGTCCATTGGATAATCTGCTTTTACGCTCATGTCCTTCTCTTGAAAATAAGTAGCTGTTGTGACATCCCAGGCTACGCTTAAATTATACTCATCGACTGTGTTGCCGTCAACCCCAGTGGTATACATCTTTAGGCCGTCGGGTTTGAAGAAGAGGCCTTGCGGATCCGTTTCTTTTGCAGCCACGCTTATCTCCTGGGAGTAAACGGCTG
>JBHPGU010000052.1:0-6761 GCA_042570265.1 Candidatus Omnitrophota bacterium
GATTAATAAGGCTAAAGAGCTGAGTTTTAATAGGCCGATAGCATAGCAGGTGCCATTAAGTCCCAGAACAGGAATGAGTGCAATACCGGCAAAGAGTCCGACTAAACTTGCCCCCAGAAGTTCGTATCCATAGATGCGCCCGGCGCACTTACCTTTGTCTCCGTGATCTGCGTGATAA
Organism: Candidatus Omnitrophota bacterium; assembly: GCA_042570265.1. Classification (GTDB taxonomy): domain Bacteria; phylum Omnitrophota; class Gorgyraeia; order Velamenicoccales; family JABMQK01; genus CAZFPS01. Next base: position 179 of record JBHPGU010000052.1, read on the forward strand.
ATATTAACCCCGGTGACAAATTCAGCGCCTCCCAGGAAACCCACGCTGGCTATTAACAGGGCAAATGCACAGGGAATCATTCTGTAGAGAAACGTGGCCAGAATAAAGTTTACCATGTAAGCGCCAAGTAGAGGTACCAGAAAAGCAGCTATGAGAAAAACCACCTCTAAAAGACGGAGGATCCGATAGGGATTTTTGTTCTGATCCAGGCCTCTTCTGGCAAAAAAACTGCCGGTTACCATTCCCAGCATATATCCGGCAAACAACAAGCCTATCAGGTCTATGCGATAGCCGTATTGTGTGCAGAGCATCCAGATTAATACGATCTCCAGCGCCATTGTTCCGGAGCCGGTGGTGAATATAATATAAGGTATGAGTGATCCTTTTGGGATCGTGTCTCTGCGCAGATAACGCCTGAACCCAAAGGCCCCAGCGATAACCAGTGTCGGTAGAAGAAACCACCAGAGCCTAAGCCCTCTGGCTACTCTCTGAAATAGGCTTATTCCCTGGTACCATCTCTTCTGCCAATAATCCAGGTCATACCAGCTCATAATCGGCCTACTATCTGTGTTAATATTGACCTGATGAGTATCTTGCAGATGGGCCAGATTTTTTGTCCGAAAGTCGGGATCAAATAATTTCTTCAGGTAAGCGGGTATAATTCTCTGTGCATTGATTTTTCGGGTAGAATACCGATTGAGCAATTCAGTCGTATTCAATCTTTCCTTATGGGGTGACTTTAAACCAAGAAAAAAATCGTAGTGGCCCGGAATAACCACGACTTCAGGAAAGACAGCCCGCATTGTTTTTAGGATACATCGGGAAATATTCTCTACCCCTGGGCCTACGCCATCCCAATGAATCCCCTTGAGCCACTCCCTCTCCCCTGGTGAGAGACACTGCATAGTCAGGATGCCATCGGGGGATAAAATTTGTTTGACCTCTCGGAAAAAATCAAAGGTATAAAATCTAACCATCTGAGACACATAGGGGTCTGCGAAGTCCACCATTACAATGTCGAATTTCTCCTTTGTCCGCTTTACAAAAAGCCTGCCGTCCGCATTGACAATATTAACCCGGGCATCCTTGAATGCCTCACCGGAGGTACGCGGGAAGAAAGATTTAGCCACGTCAATCACCAAGGGATCGATTTCAATAAAAACTACTTCACTAACCGGATGTTTCAAAATCTCTTTTAGGGCTCCGCCGACACCTCCTCCAATAAGCAGCACCTTTTTGGGATTCGCATGTTGCAGAAGGCTTAGATGAGCCAGGCTTTCATTGTGAATTAGAGAAGCACCTGTACTAAACATCAACATCCGATTGACTAAAAAATCAAGCGAACCGTCATCTTTATCGCGCAGCACTTCCACATCGCCGTATTTTGACATTTTAGTAAAGATGACATCATAACTAGATTCCCACCTTTGTTGAGTAGATTGCCCCTCCAGGCTTATGGGAATGCCACTCAACGTAGCGATCAGGAAGATAGCGAAAAAAATAAGACTAAGCTTCCCCAAAATATTTTTGTGGGCGGGCGGCTTTAGGAAGAGAAATGAAGTAAAAGCCAGGTTAACCAGGGCCAAGATAAAAGCAATCACGAATGGTTGGAAGAAAGGCAACAAAATAAAACCAAAGACCAGGCTGCCGGCCAGGGCGCCCAGGCCTTCGGTTAGATAGATGTTGCCAAAGCCCTTCTCTTTGAATCCATCTCTTCTTTGATAGAGTTTGGAACAAAGAGCAAAATGTGTTCCCACAGTTAGGCAGAACGGCCCCAGAAGCAGTGCAGTATATATTATAATCTCAGAGACCGAAAGCCATCCATTCTTTCCAAAGTGACGAGCTTGTACTATGCGCGCCAAGTAGATCATTATAGGAGACAACAGGGCGATGCCACAATGGGCAGTGCCCAGAACCAGCCGGGCTTTTTTGACCCGCTGCACAAGTGCCCCCCCAATAAAACCACCTGCCGCTACAGCCAGAAGCCAAATAGCCAGGGATATCCCCAGAAATAATTCAAACTCATAGAAGGTTATGGTCAGCTCCCTAAACATCAGGAGCTGGACTATTAGAGATGAGAAGCCAAAAAGGAGAGTTGAAGCTAAAATGGGCCCGCGGCCAATCTTGTCTACTGGGCCATAATCACTTTGCAGGGATAATGTCATGGGTATCTTTATTGATCCAGTGGGGACTATCTTTATGTTGCAGGAACTTCCTCCCAAGATATAAGTTCTAGCTGTATTTTATTTGGGCTTGCTTCGGTAAAGTAGCTGGTGGTCTGGACAATGTCATCATAAACAAATGAAAACCACTCACAATTATGCACGGTATCGCAGATCTCGCTGCCTTTTAGATAGACTGAGTTAAATTGGTCACTCTGATGCATGTGGATCTCCGCTTCACTATAGATTATTCCTTCAAAGTGAACCGGCCCGCCAATGCCATCGGTGTGGTCCTTATCGTCAGTTTTAATCCTGCCGGCCGAGACCATTGCCGGCTGCTGGCTATTGAAGTCTTCAGCGTCATCATAGTCACCGTCTCCATTGGCATCCTGAGAGGCGTAGAGTTCAAGGGGCGCGTGAATAGTGATGCTAGTTTCCGAAACCAGCGTCCCATAAATTTTTAGAAGTTGGTCCGTAGGGATATCAAAGGCGATTGCTGCATCACTGTAAATAATCACTGGGTCAGTCTTGGAACCAATGGTAGTTATTTTTGAAGCCAAAGGTATATCAGTTGCACCGGAGACCCAGTCGCCGGCAGCACTATCCTCCGCTACTCCATCATTGTCAATTCCTAACTTAATACTGTAGTTAGGATCACTTGGCGTAGGCACGGGAAGCCTATACTCCTGGGGAGTATCATCAATGGTTACCTTAGCGCTTGCGGTAGTAAGAAAAGTATTTAGTTCTGCGGCAGTGGCAAAGTAGGCGCCATCGCCGATTGCCTTTGTCTTGAGAGCAGCATAGTCTGGCGTGGGCATAGGTTTTATTTCCGGAATGGGATCACCAAAATTAGGAGAAAAAAACAATGAAGAATTATCCCCATCCCGAATATCAGTATAAAACGCTCCATCTACCATAGTGCCGGTCGCTTCAAGCTGACTTAAGATGTGATTGCCAGTTATCCCGTTGATCAAACACGGAGGTATGCTGCCACCGGCCGGTCCTTCGTTGAGCTGCACTGCTCCTACAGCTGCCAGGAAGGGATCGCTACTGCCGGGATCAACCGGTATCAGTGATAGCCCGCGATCAATCTTAAGATCGCCGTTAGACCATAGTTTGGACTCAATAGTCAATCCATAGGACCCTTGCATATGGTTATCGTAGTGCATATAAGTGTCTGCAAAGATGGTGTACTCAAATGCTTCAGGAATCTTGGGCCGCACGAGGACTCTTATCTTCCTGCTGAATGCAGGGATAGTCGAATCTGTGCCCACGGAGTCTACTTCGAGATTGGTTGGGCCCGTATAGAGGATCGTAGTCACATAACTAGAATTGCTTGTCAGAGCTGAATCCGAGAGTTCATAGCCGGGAGCAGCGAATGTCGTAGGCCAATCACCCAGCGGCGTCGACGAGGCAATAAAGAGAGCGCGGTGCACACCCGCCTCAGCAGCGACAAAGGAGTTGACTCTTTTTTTCTCAACCCTATAAGAGCCGGAAAGAGTCAGGGTCAACCTTGTGGCAATCATGCCTAGGGCCAGTAAGACGAAAATCAAAAAAAAGACAGAAATCAGCGCCGCACCTTTGTTAACTCTGCTAAAGCTTAAAATTTTGGCTATCTTCTTCACACCTTTTCCTTTTTTCTTTTAATGGTTATCAGATTTTAATCCCTTAAGTACATCTTAATCGTTTGGATCTTCATCGGGAGGGTCTTCTCCCATACCCATGGCTGGCCCCAAATCCGTATCGCCCATACCCATTCCACCCATACCCATTCCACCATCCATGGCCATTCCTCCTCCAGGGCCCATAGATGCCCCATCGGGAACTTCATCTGCATAGACGTCCCCATACACATATGAGACCAAGTCTAACTGCTCTTCATTTCCATTTTTCCGAGTCCAGTTTATCTGAATCGTAACTTTCTTATAGTCCAGGACACTGCCACTTGATGGATCGGACAAGCCATCAATGTCTGACCCACCCAACCCATCGTATACATCATCTACCGCTTCAATCAAGACTCTCCTTGTCGCTCCGGTCAAGATACTTGCAGGCAAATCTTCATAGAAGAATGCTTCCAGTGCATCATAGCCATCTCCGTCAACATCCATGAACCCTACTCCAGGAGGCTCAGAGGTAGGAGCACCTACGCCTAACCTCGTGTATTTTAACGACCGCAGCCGTTCTAATTCTTGCTGCGCTAAATTGAGCGCTGTCTTCCTCTGGATTGTTTCATTTGTAAAGGACAGGTTTTTAAGTAACATAAAAAATAGTGACGTCGATGCCATAGTCAGGATCCCTATCGCTACGACTATCTCAACTAAAGTCAATCCGAGCCTGTCTCTGTTTGAGGTTAATTTTGAGTTTTTCATCTCACTCACGTTCCCAGTTTCGAGGGAATATCTGAAGGGTGGTAATTATATTCGTCCACCTTTTTTGGCTTCTTATGAACCTAGCGATTCTAAATCTGACTATAATCGAATTTATTGCACCAACCTCAATAATAGCCGAGGAGTATTGGTCTTGGGTATCATCCGGGTTATCAGCAACTTCTTTCATTCCAGAAGGGCCGCTGATTAACAAATTGTCAATCTTACCATTGCCATTATTCCAATCGCCTATCTCAAACTCTTGAATAATACCATCTGAATTGCTATCCAATCCATCATCAAAATTATCGCTCTCATATTCAAATAAGCCATAAGTGGTGACTTCATTTCCTTCGGGAGAACCATCCTCATCTGAATTTCCATCGGAACGAATATTACGACACCACGATTGAAGATTGTCCATCCAAAATGTAACGCTATCTGTTCGCACATCACCGGTAACCATCTCAAACAGGAAGGGTTCTTTATTCCAGAAGATCGGGTCGCCATTGCCATCTGTCCAATCAGCTTCTTCCCATTCAATATCCTGAACCCCGTTTTGATTGGCATCTAAGAAATCCTGTTGTCCGTCTCCATCCATATCCTGCTGTCTGAGACCGACACCTTTAAGAATAGGGTTACCCAATCCATCAAGATCGCGATTCCCGTCGTGGTCGAGATCAACATGGTATACCAGCAGGTCTTTAATGCGCCATCCATCAGCCAGATGCATCTCGCCATTGACCGAATGGATTGCGATGAGGTCCTCTCGAATAGGCGCTGTTATTTGGTAGAGTGCCCTTTCCTGATCACTACGGGCAATAAAGAGGGAGTTCGTTAACGCCGCAATGTTCCTGAAGCTTCCGGCAAGCGAGAAAATCATCAAAACCAGCATACAGAAGATGGCTGTGGATATTATTAGCTCTATTAATGTGAATCCAGTCCCAGACCAAATTCCAGAAGACCTTCGATCTATAGAGGAACGGCCTGCACTAGTCCTTACTAGAACTTTTTTAACGCTTGATATCATTTCTTGTTTGAAACCATACCCCGCATGTTTAAATTATTTTCTCAAGTTTGCCAGATATTCTCTTGGCAGTCACCACAATTTGGGCAATAAATAATACTACATCATCTCTTGGTGTCTTGTAAACACATCAAACATGCTATTAATAAAACCCCAACCCCGCCCGATAAGCTTACCATTCTCAAAAATAAGCGGCGTAAGCCCCTCAGGTGAAACTCTGGGCGGATCCGTCTACGCGGCCAAGTTGAACCACGACTTTCCCTATTTTGTCAACCGTTGCCAGAACAACATTAAAACAGCAAACACAAAATCCCTTGCTTTAATTTTCTTGCCTTCTCTTGGTGGCCGGCTATGATAGGTTATTGGTAATTCTTTTATTCCTATTCTTCTCTTGGCCAGTAATGCAGTAACTTCCGGCTCAAATGAAAATCTGTTTGCTTTTAAGTTGAAAGTTTTAATAATATCCGTTTTAAATGCCTTATAGCATGTTTCCATGTCGGTAAGCTTAAGCCCAAAAAGTATATTCGTTAGTTTTGTAAGGAATTTATTTGCAAATAAACAAGGAAAGGACATCCCGCCAGGATGAGCGTTGTTTAGAAATCTACTTCCATATACGACTGCAGACTCGCCTTTAATAATGGGCTCAATCAATTTCGGTATATCATGTGGGCTGTACTCCGTGTCTGCATCTTGAACAATTAAAATATCTCCCCTAGCTTTCTTGATGCCGGTTCTTACGGAGAACCCCTTACCTCGATTAGACCTATTGTTGAATATTCTGATGTTACTATTCGTTCTGCCAGTATTCTTAGTCACAAATTCCTTGTCAAATGTTCTGTCGATAGATGCATCGTCAATAATAATAATCTCATGCTCAATAGGAAACTCTACAGATTGAACATAATCGAGTAGTCGTTTTAACGTATTTTGCTCATTGTAGGTCGGAATAATAATAGACAATTTCATTTTTTATCAACAAATTAATTGTTTTGTGCCTGATTATTTTTTACCATTCAAACCCCCGA
>JBHPGU010000053.1:0-6759 GCA_042570265.1 Candidatus Omnitrophota bacterium
CACAACTGCTGTTTCTACAGATGGATGATGTTGATAAAGAGATAAGTGTCTATATAAATACTCCCGGCGGATCGGTTACCAGTGGTTTGGCTATTTATGATACTATGCAGTTTGTAAAGTGTGAAGTCTCTACTTATTGCGTGGGCCAGGCAGCCAGTATGGGTGCTCTGCTTTTAGCTGCCGGCAATAAAGGTAAAAGATATGCACTGCCAAATTCTAGGATTATGATCCATCAGCCCTGGGGTGGGGTAACAGGCGCTGCCGCTGATATTTCCATTCAGACAAAAGAGATTTTGAGGTTACGCGATAGGATTAATGAGATACTGGCGCAGCATACAGGAAAATCATTAGAACAAATTAAGAAAGATTCCGACAGAGATTATTTTATGTCTGCGGATGAAGCTAAGGCATACGGAATAATCGATGAGGTAATTGTCTCGCAAACGAAGAAAAAATAATGCTTTTTAAAGAGTGCATTTTTACGGAGGATTAGATGCAAAAGAACTATATACTTTCACCCGGGCCAACACCACTGCCACCCTACGTTAGAGAGTCGATGTCAAGTGAGATAATCCACCATCGCACGCCACAATTCCAGGCAATATTAAAAGAGGTAGAAGAAGGGCTCAAATATATATATCAGACTAATAATGGCGTGTTGATATTGGCATCTTCTGGTACTGGGGCGATGGAGGCGGCGGTTGCCAACATTGTTAATCCAAAGGATAGAGTCGTGGTCATCGAAGGTGGTAAATTCGGTGAGAGGTGGACGGAGTTAAACAAGGTATATGGTGCTCAAATAGAGTTGGTAAAGGTTGAGTGGGGTAAGGTTGTAGATCCTAAGATAATAAAGGATATTCTGGATAAAGATAAGAGTATCAAGGCGGTATTTGCTACGCAGTGTGAGACTTCTACGGGCGTGGTTAATGATATTGAGGCGCTGGGTAAGATTGTGAAGGATACAAGTGCGATCTTGGTCGTCGATGCCATAAGCGGTTTGGGCGCGGTCGATTTAAAGACAGACGCCTGGTCGGTGGATATGGTTGTCTGTGGTTCGCAAAAAGGGCTGATGCTGCCTCCGGGCCTGGGTTTTATAAGTGTGAGCCCTAAGGCGGAGAAGATGATCGAGGCCTGCAATAACCCGCGCTACTACTTTGATTTACGCCGGGCTCTGAAGTCTTTAGATAAAAATGATACGCCTTTTACGCCGGCGATTACTTTGATTATAGCTTTAAATGAAGTATTAAAGGATATGAAGAAAGAAGGCCTGGCAGCCATTTTTGCCAGAAGCAAAAAATTCGCCGACGCCGTAAGGAAGACGATGCTGGCTTTGGGCTTAGAGCTGCTGGCTCCCGACGCTTGCTGCGATGCGGTGACTTCTGTAAAGGTTCCCCCAGGGGTCGACGGTGCTAAATTAGTAAAGACTCTGCGTGATGAATACAATATAACTATAGCCGGTGGCCAGGCTCATTTAAAAGGTAAAATATTCAGGATCGCGCATATGGGTTATATTAGAGAAGATGATTTGAAAGTCTGCATCAAGACTTTAGAAGAGGTTTTGTCGAAGTTAGGATATAAATTCCAGCAGGGACAAGGAATAGAGACGCTAGAAAAAAGTTTAGCCTAGAAATAATACCTCATTACTAAAAGTGGCGGGGGGTATAATTCGGCCAGATGACTTAGGCTCCTTGCAGTCGCGTAAGTCATGGCCTCATTAAAAAGAGGTGTTCAATGTATAAGGTTTTAGTGAGCGATAAGTTATCGGATAAGGGCCTGGAGGTCTTAAGGTCGAACAAGGAGTTTAAGGTCGACGTAAAGGTTGGCCTAACACCTGATGAGCTAAAGGGCATAATAAAAGGCTACGATGGCCTTTTGGTACGCAGCTCTACAAAGGTAACCAAGGATATAATTGAGGCCAGTGACCTTAAGGTTATCGGGCGTGCCGGCGTAGGATTGGATAATGTAGACTTAAAAGCCGCAACCAGCAAAGGGATTATCGTGATGAATTCTCCGTCCGGCAATACCATCTCTACTGCTGAGCACGCTATGAGTTTGATGCTTTCACTCTCCAGAAATATCGCACCGGCAGATAAGACAATGAAGGCGGGAGGCTGGGATCGTTCTAAATTTACCGGTGTAGAATTGTATAATAAGGTATTGGGCATCGTAGGATTTGGCCGCATTGGCCAAGCAGTAGCTAAGAGGGCGATGAGTTTCGGTATGAAGATCATAGCTTATGACCCGTTTATTTCCAAAGAGGTCGCCGGAAAGCTAGGCATTGAATTGGTCGAACTTAAGAAATTGTTCGCAGAGTCAGATTATATAACTTTTCATATACCGCTGACAGAAGAGACAAAGGATCTGATTTCAGCGAAAAAGATCCCTTTATTAAAAAAAGGTGTGCGCATTATAAATTGCGCTCGAGGAGGAATCGTAAACGAAGCTGATCTGGCAAAGGCTTTAGGAGACGGCAAGATCGCCGGAGTTGCTTTAGATGTTTATCTCAAAGAACCGCCGCAGAATTTAGCTCTTGCCGGTTGTGACAATGTAGTGCTTACGCCTCACCTGGGCGCTTCCACAAAAGAAGCACAGGTAAATGTGGCGGTGGAGATTGCCGAGCAGGTCAGAGATGCTTTATTAGGAAAAGGTATCAGGAACGCCGCTAACTTTCCTTCGGTCACCCCTGAAACATATAGGACGCTGCAGCCTATGTTTAATTTAGCGGAAAAGATGGGTTCGCTAATGGCTCAATTGGCTGACGGCAGAATAAATAATGTGGATATTGTCTATTACGGCGAAGTTTCTAATTTTGATACTACGCCCCTTACAATGTCTGTGCTCAAAGGACTGCTCACACCCATATTGCGGGATACGGTAAACTTTATTAATGCTATGACCCTGGCGAAAGAGCGTTCGATCAAAGTTAAGGAAGAGAGGTCGAGCGAATTAGTCGATTTTACTAATTTAATCAGCCTGCAGATAAAGACCGATAAGGGCCAATACAAGATAGACGGGACCCTTTTTACAAAGAAGGATTTGCGTATTGCCAGGATTAATGATTTTTACGTCGAGGCAATCCCGGAAGGAAATATGCTCATAATAAATAATATCGATAAGCCGGGCATTATCGGTAATCTAGGGACTCTCTTAGGCAAGCATAAGATTAATATCGCTGGGATGACCTTCGGCAGGCAGAAAGAAGGCGGTAAGGCTATTACCGTATTAAATATAGACTGCCCTGTAGCTCCAGCTGTGTTAGAAAAGATTAAAAAACTAGAATATATTAAGGGGGTTAAAGCGATCAAGCTATGAAAAAAATATTCCTATTTTTATTAGTGTCTTTACTGGCAGTATTTAGTTTTACTTCATTGTCTTTTGCGCAAGAAAAGCTTACAATTTTAATCTCCGGACAATCTCACTCGAGTCTTTATCCTTGCAGTTGCCCCTATAACCCTATAGGCGGGATAGCCCGTCGGTCGACATTGATTAAGCAGATAAGAGATCAGGAGAAAAACGTCATTGTTTTAGAAGCGGGCGGGAGTTTTGCCGGCGGTAGTCACGACGCAAATACCCAGACAACAGAATTGGATAAGGATCGCACCAAGTATTATATGCAGTCTTTAGTGGAAATGGATTATGACGCGTTTTTAGTTTCTAGCGAAGAGTTAAAATTCGGCGATAAGTTTTTAGATGAGGCAATGTCAGAATATAAACTGAACTACCTGAGCGCAAATCTTGAGGGGGATTTTATTCCCTATCTTATAAAAGAAGTCGGAAGTGTTAAAGTGGCCGTAATCGGCATTACTGATGATAAAGTTACTAATCAGACACAATCCGCCTACGAAAATCCAAAAGAATCTTTAAAGAAAGTGATTTCAGAGATAGAAGGCGGGAAAAAGGCAGATTTTGTTATTGTTTTAAGTTATCTGGATGAAAAAGAGTCTAGTAAGGTTTTTGAAAAAATAGAGGGCGTGGCTATGTGGGTGGGTTCAAACAGCCCATTTAAGTCGGCCAGTAATAAGAATGTTAACGGGACCTTATTTATTGCTCCGGCCTGGGAGGTTAGAAAATTAACAAAAATAAGCATAGATCTTTCCACTTTTCAAGTCGAAAGCGTGGAGCATGTTGAGTTAAAACAAGACATAAAAGACGACCCTAAGATTTCTTCTGCCACCCCCGGGTGTTTTACTGATAAGAATTGCAAGAAGAAAGGCTTTATCGGAAAATGTCAAGATGCCGCCACAGAGAAATCCAAGTGCAAGTTCTCTAAAATAAAGCCTGCGAAGTTGACTGTAATCAAACCGAAAGTCTGCACGAGTTGTGATGCTGATGCGGCAAAGGTAATTGAAAAGATAAAAGGGCTGTTGCCCGACTTGAGTATTAAGTATCTTAACGCTGAGAAGAAATCAGCGCAAGCCCTTATGGATAAGTTAGGTATAAATATGTTGCCGGCCTATTTATTGGATAAAATTGAAGAAGAAGAGATTATATCTAAAATAAGTCAGGTGGTCAGGGAGGTCGATAACTACTATTTGTTTGAACCAGGCTTTACTGGAGTTTCTTTCTTTGCTGGCAGGGAAAAGATCGCCAATAGATTAGATTTCTTCTTTGATACAGGTTCCAAAGACATTGCAGAGATTTTAGTTGTTTTGCAGGAACTGGAGAAGAAGAGGGAAGATATTGACATACATCTTAATTTTCTAGCTGTTGAAGATCCTAAATTAGGCCTTATCTCCAAAGGAGCTAAATACGAAATAGAGGAGTTCTTAAGGATCGCTTGTATTAGTGAATTTTACCCGGATAAAATATGGTACTACCTTTCGTGTCGGTTTTCCGAAATCAGCAGTTCCTGGTGGGATGATTGTGTTGTGAAATATAATATGGATTCGGGAAGGATAAAAGGTTGTGCTCGTTCACAAGAAGGTGAAACGCTGTTAAAGGACTTTATCAAATTGACACAAGAGCTAGGAATAGTATTTGGGCCAACATTTTTGGTTAATAATCAAGAAGTTTTTAGCTCCAAAGGAGTTCCCAGCGTAGAACAGCTGGAGAACCTGTTCAAACAATAAAGACTTAGGGAGAACCTTATGATCAAAAAGCCAAAAATTTATATTATTGATGTGACCAATCGTGATGGAGTCCAGACTTCCAGGATTTGTCTCTCTAAGCTTGAGAAGACGATGATCAATATCTATCTTAACTCCCTGGGGATCTTTCAATCTGAATTTGGATTTCCTGTGACCCGCCACGAAGCCAATTATTTGAACGCTAATTTAGAGTTGGTAAGCTTTGGCGTCTTAACACCTATGCGTCTTGAAGGTTGGATGCGTGCAATTACAAAAGATGTCCAGGACGCCCTTAAAAGAGTGCCTAAGTTAAAACATGTCAACCTTTCTATCTCGACTTCCGATCAGATGATTAGGAACAAATTCAAAGGGAAGTTGGACCATAAATTAGTAATAAGTGAGATGGTAAAGGCGGTTAAATTGGCTAAGTCTTTAGGCGCTAAGACCGTGGGTGTCAATGCTGAGGATGCATCTAGAACTCGAATGGAGTATTTAATCGAATTTGCGGCTGCTGCCAAGAAGGCTGGCGCTTGCCGTATTCGTTACTGTGATACGTTAGGATATGATTGCCCTTCTTCTATTTATGAAAGGATAAGCGAATTGGCTGGTGCTGTGAAAATTGGAGTAGAGATCCACTGTCACAATGATTTGGGTATGGTAGTGGCAAATTCTATTATGGGTGCGAAAGCTGCAAATGACGCCGGTGTAGATGCTTATATTAATACCTGTGTAAACGGCATGGGTGAACGTGCGGGAAACGCAGATCTAATCTCCGTTATACTGGCTATTAAATATGGCAGTGGTTTACGTGGAAAATACAAGTTAGGTAGCAAGATTAACTTAAAGATGGCCTGGAAACTTTGCACCTATGCTTCATATGCTTTTGGTGTGCCTATTCCTATAAATCAGCCAGGCATAGGCTCTAATGCCTTTGCTCATGAGTCTGGTATTCATGCTGACGGCGCTTTAAAAGATAGACGCAACTATGAGCTTTATGATTATGAGGAGTTGGGCAGGGGAGAGCCGGAGCTTGTTGAGACAGGCAGAAATATTACCGCCGGAGAATATTCAGGCATAAAAGGTTTCAGGAATGTATACGATAGACTAGAGGTAAAATTTAAAGATGATAAAGAAGCGGCTAAGGTCTTAGAGTTGGTTAGGTATGCAAATGTCCACAACCAAAAACCTCTGACTGAGAGAGAGCTACTTTTTATCTCAACATTTCCTGATATAGCAAAGAAGATTTTTACAATGTCACCGTAAGAGGGGAAATAAAATGAACATTATTCTTATAGGGCTACAATGGGGCGATGAAGGCAAGGGCAAAGTAATAGATTTTTTGTCTAAAGATGTCGATTATATAGTGCGTTATCAGGGCGGCAATAATGCTGGCCATACTGTTGTCATAAAAGACAAAGAGTATATTTTTCATCTTGTCCCGTCGGGAATATTATACAAAGACAAGGTCTGTGTCATCGGGAATGGCGTGGTCATCGATCCTAAAGCGCTTGTCCAGGAAATTACAACCTTAAAGAAGCAAAAGGTACATATAGATAGCAACCTGAGGATCTCAGCGCTTTCACATGTGATCTTTCCTTACCATAGAATTTTGGATAAATTAAGAGAGTCAAAGCGCACATTTAAGATCGGGACCACCGGTAGGGGTATCGGCCCTTGCTACGTAACTTGTATT
>JBHPGU010000054.1:0-6735 GCA_042570265.1 Candidatus Omnitrophota bacterium
TGGTCTCAATAATAGAGAAGATCATTCCGTTTAAATTACCTTTATTAATAGCATCGGGTACCTGGTTGATGAAGATGATGGCGTCTTGTGGATAGTAGATACCTCTCCAGGACTCTACCTTCTTGGCTAGCTCTTCTGCGGGTTTGCCTTGCTTTACATTGATGGAGATGACATCGTAGTAAGTACCTCTTAGGTCTTCTCTAGACTGGGCGGCCATGGCTCTGGCGAAGTTGGCATCTTCGATTAAGGCGCCGGGGAGGACGGGAGAGGAGGATTGTTTTATATCTGAATTATTAATCGGAGAGGAAAAGTTTTTGGAAACATTAAGGCCTCTGGCAAAAGCGTATTCCATAACATCTCCATAATCCCAGCCTTCGGTATAAGTACTATCGTCTATCCACATTCCATCGATATCAACAATCTCACTTAACTGGCTCCTAACTCTTTCCCCGCCTATGCCTAAAATAGTCTGGCCGATGGACAAATCAAATCCCATTCTAAAATATAATTCTACTAGCTCATCGTAGAGTAAAAAAGGTATGCCTTTAATTTCTTTATCTCTGCCTATATGCCGAGGAGAAACAACTACTCGACGTACATACATAAAAGGCGCCTCACTTAGTCTCGACTTAGAGATGGTCCAATCTAGGAATGCCTCTAAGTATTCTTGGTCTCCTTTACGAGAAATCAAGACAATACAGTCTTCTCTCTCTTGGTTTATAACGCCTCTTCTAAAGAAACGAATAAGCTCTTCTCTGCGTTTGTATGATCTTGCTTCTTCAGGAATCCATATCTTTCTAATAAAATCATTTATATTATGCGATATCTTTCTTGGCCAGTGTTCTATATACATAGAGGTTCCTTCTTTTTCTAGACGGCTAATAACACCTGCTTTAAAGTATCGTTTGAGTTCATTTTGAGTTAACAGACGTGATTTTTCCTTTTTCAGCTGAGTTCGTGCTATCTGAGCATAATTCTTTATCGGTGAAGAACCTTGAGTATTCTGCTTGGATGTTAGCTCAGAAGATATTTTAATCGGTGAAGAGGATTGCCTATCTGTTAAAGGGCTGGAGTTTGAATCTTCCTGTTTATCAATATCTGCCTGCGCTAATAGAGACTGTTCAGTAGCGACAGCGTTTATTAAACGTAATACTTTGCCTCTAGAAAGGCTTAACTTCTTAAACGCGAGACTGATTCTTTCTTTGGTAATCTTATCAAACATCTCTTTGTTAAAACCAACGAACTTACCGCAAAGCTCTCTTATACCAATAGCGCGAGGAAATTCTTCCACAACCTCGTGTTCAATATCACGTGGCATAATATAAACTCTATTTTTTATAACCATAATATTATGAGGGATATTACGTTTGTTTAACCTATTGATAAAACCGAATGCTGTTGTAGATAAAGCATCTTCGTCTTTACCTTCTAACATAATTACTTGCGTCTCATAACCATTTGAAATTGAAATCTTAACTCTGTCTGTGTGAAATTTCTCGTCAAAGTCTGCTTGCTCAATAGCTAATACTTCACCGTGGTAGACAAGATGAAAGTGTATATGGTTGATTGATGCCCCCGCATGTAGCGAATTAAATAATATGCTGATATTTCTGCTCCTATTAGCAATATTTATAACGTCTTTTATATAATTGAACGTAGTCTTCTGACCCCTTCTATTCCAAGACTCTGTTATATCAGGCATTAAAACAAGGTGCCCATTTTTATCCATGAGTACTCTCTTAGGATAGGCTCTCCAGATGGTTCCATTTGCTTTAATTTCAAATACGGGCTCGCGGTTAAGCATGCTTCTGGGATTACTGTCGTCGGTACAAGAAAAACCACACTTCTCCTCATGCGGGGGCATCTCGGGTTGGCGTCCTGGAATTCTAACCTTTGCCTTTTCAAGTAAGCCCTCGTAAGGATTCAAGAGCTTCTCGAAATTAGTCCCGGGAATTGTCTCTTCTATCATCCTATCTGGAATCACCTCATCTTTTGTAATATTGTATGCCCTGTATTCAACAAGGCCTTCTTCTGTTAAAACAAGAGCTACCTCAACCTCATCCCCGGTTTGAGTATTGATAAGCCTAGTTGCAAGCTTTCCTGCCCTGACCATATCCCTCCATAGACTGCTGATATTTACATTGTCTATGAGCATATCGCTGCTTATGGGGCTGGAAGATTGTTCATTGACATCGTGTATCTGCGGTCCTAATGCTAATACTGTTTTTCCTTTTTTATTACCAGCCCAATAGAGTTCTACCGACCATTTATCCTCAGCGAGTTCCTCAACAAGCAAATAACCTCGGATTTCTGTTTTGCCTTTTTCTGCAACGAAATTATACCTTGTAAGATGAGTTTCTAATATTTCAGTATCAGACCACTTGTAGTCATACCCTTTACGATGAAATACCTTGCCCTGCGCAAGAAGTGCCGGCCTCAATATGAATTCTTTTATAAGGATATCATCGCGCCTTCTCTTAAGCATATCAGCTAAGTAGCCGTGGAGCGTTCCGCCTCTAGCTATATGCTCTATAATATTCTTAAATAATACGATAGGCTCTTGCCTATTTGAGCGTGGCTTGCGGTTCCATGAGCCATTTTTATTCTCTAACTCACTCCACTGAATCCAGTTGTCTAATTGGGATTTTGCTCTTTCTCTATCCTCCAGACCTATAGCTGTAACAGCCGCCCGTACTATTGCCTCTATCTGTTCGTTTTTAATAGAGTGTAATCTCTTGGCCAGATCGTTCATAAATTCTCTATCCGTAATCGCATTCTCGTAGGCAGGGTTAATCGCAGCTACCGCATTATGCCTAATGCTGGTTATAAAATCCTTGATTGTTCCCAGAAAATAATCTTTAAATGGCGTAAATCCACTGGTGGGTTTAGAGAACATGGCACTACCAAAATCAATATGCATCACAAGGGATTCCTCTATTTGCTCAATTTGATCCTGCGTAATATCGAGCGGTATCTTCATAAACATCATATTCCAAGGACTGCGATCTTTGTCATCTATAAGCATACTCATCAGCACAGCTGACTTAATGGCAGCATCATTATGGAACCTTCTCGATAATCTTCTGACATTGCCTGTATAGTTGCCTAAGAATTCTATTACCAGTTTAAATCTGCCGCTACTATCATCTTTTACTATGGACATCTTGGGAACAGGCAAGCCGACTAAGGCAAATAGCTTGTTACCAATATATTCAATCATAACGCTGTAATCATTGCCGGATTTGACCAGAACTTCTATTTTTGAATCAGGATCCCTATACAACGCTACAGGATTGGAGTGGCTATCACCCAGAATATTCTGAAATTCAAATTTACGACCATCAATGGTGAGGACATTCTCACCAAATACTATATCGCTGTCTATGGCGGTGTTCCTTAAGAAGTCCTCAGCTGAAACATCTTCTAAATCTTCTACAGGTTCCAATGAATACCCTGCTCCTTCTACTATAATATAGTTTATCAAATTATCGAAGTATGCTCCGGTAGAACGTTCTACTATAGACATAGCTTCTGAGAAGCTGCACTTTTTTACAGCCATAAGACGATTTAACAAAGATTGCAGTGTTAAGATTGAACCTTGATCTTCTATAAGGGGAATCAGAATATTTAAGAGAGGGAGTTGTTTCTTGCTGCCGCCAAGAATTTCTACTAAATCGCTGTCTTCTTCTTGGGTAACTATAGCTGGTCTGGGTAAATTATCTAAATCCATAAGCGTCTGTGCTGCAACCTCGGCTCCAGCTTCTGCCCTGGCTCTAACTCCTGCAGGTAAACCGTCTCTTCCATAAAGCACAATCCATACAAGTTCATCTCTGAGTTCTGTGGGATATTCCTCATAACGCAATAAACTTAGTATCTTAATAACATCAGTTCTTCTGCCTAATAAAACCTGTAGCGCCCTCTCTTGACCAGAAGGAGTAACGCGTATTTCTTCTTTATTTTCCTTTAGTTGACGGATGAGGTCTTCTTTGATCCTTAGGTCACCGATAGTTCCCAAAGTATACGCGAGAGCCTTTCGCAATCTACTACTCATGGCTTTCTCAAATTCTGCCAGGAGAGCAGTAATGTATTCGTAACGCAACTCTTCATTTTTCGCCTTTGTGGGGCTGCTGCTAGATAACACTTCAGGCAGTACTTTCTTAGCTAGCCAAGTCTTGGCTTGGACATCCGCATCTTCGCGCAACATAAAGTCCATAAGCATCCCTACGAGAGCAGGATTTTTGTTGATTCGGATTAAATTTATGCTCTCTGAAATGTTTTCCCAAGCGTCTCTCTTATTTTCATCAGCAAGATAAATAAAGGATTTTTCTAAAGCGGGTTTCCAAATGCGGCTATTAGAAGCAATCATAATCTCTGTTAATACTGCCTCTGCATTCTTCCACAATGTATCTCCACTACTGGTATTACCCTCTAAAGAGGTAAAGATAAATTCCAGCGCCTGTCCTCTTGCCTTAGGACTAATTTCATCTATGGTAGTATTAAAATAGAACCAACGCAGTAACCAGAAAGGCGCTATGCGCTCTGAAAGCTTATCTAAATCCTCCCGGGCTTCTGGATTGTCAATGTAAAGGGAGATTCTTGTTTCTTCTAAGAAACTGTTGATGGCATTCTGTGCTTTTTCTTTGTTAGAATCAGAAGGATTATCTTTATATTCAGCCACAGCGCTCTCCCACTCTTGACTTCTCCACTCAGGTTCAACTAATTGATACAACGATAGCGTATCTACTGCTGACAAATTATATTTATGAGCGGCGGTTTCTATAGCAGCGATCTTTTTATTGCCGGTTGTCAAGGAATCCCATCTCTTCATTACTTGCGTTAGCCCTGCATGTGCTTTGGCAAAACGTAACGCGGGTTCTATGATTGAAGGTACCTCTGACTTATCGATACCGGCCTCTATATGTTTCAATAATGACCCTCTGGCTGTGGAATTAAAATGCTGTCTTAGGTCTGAAAGCGTAACATTCTTATAATCATTCTGCCTTATATTGAATCTGTTGATATCTATATCTGCAGGTCGTAAATTTGCTCCGCTTGTTACACCTTTGCTAATTAATGGCTCTAGCTCTTCTCTTTCTTGAATATTGAGCCTCTTGTATGTGTCTGACTTTGGAGAAGGAGTCTTGATGTTGTATT
This sequence comes from Candidatus Omnitrophota bacterium, assembly GCA_042570265.1. Classification (GTDB taxonomy): domain Bacteria; phylum Omnitrophota; class Gorgyraeia; order Velamenicoccales; family JABMQK01; genus CAZFPS01. Next base: position 5,155 of record JBHPGU010000054.1, read on the forward strand.
GGCTTCTTAAATCTTGGTGTATCTGAGCCTGTATGAAGGCGTCATAGAGCCTAATTCCTAGCTTGTCTAATAACCCTGTAAGCTGCTGTTGTTCTTTATTCTTTAATACCCGCATTATGCTCTTTTCTATCCTAGTCTTTCTCCTCTCCTCAAGCATCTCGTCTGTTATATCGTGTATTATGACAACATTTACAGAGAGGCCGATTTCTTCAAGCATTTTATCAAGCTGCTGAGTCTGCTCTTGAGTCCTTGGAAACCCATCAAATATAAATCCTTTCTTTCCTTCCCTCAATAAAGCATCAATTCGTACCTTGACCATATCGATAATTAAAACATCGGGAACGAGTTGTCCTGCGTCCATATAGTCTCGCGCCCTTTGGCCTAGTTCAGTTCCCTGCTCTTGTTCTTCACGTAAAATTTCACCGGTGGAAACATGTGCAAAACCTTCCATAAGGCCCATTAACGCTCGTGAACTTGTACCTTTTCCTGCAGCTGCCGGACCTACTAATAAAACAGATATTACTGGTTCTGATTTAACAGGTGAAGAAAAAGTAGATAAATCTTTCTCTGGGTTTACATCTAAGGCGCCGGGGAGGACTGGAGAAGAAGATTGCCTATCTGTTAAAGGGCTAGAGTTTGAATCGCCTTGAGTCTCTAACCAAGCTATCAATTCATCTGTGACTCTACCACCACCAAAGACCATTCTGGCAGTGCTGTTGTAGCTGTAGGGACTTATACTTATATCACTGTGTGGACCTAATAGCTCTTCCGGTACTCTGGCGACAACCTGCTCATATACCTCTCTAGTCAACAAGCCTTGCTCGGTGAAGCTCCTGAGCCGTGTTAATATTTTTCGGGAGGTCTGGTTACTGGCCATAACGTGAACTATGACGATCTGCTTGCTAGGAGCACCTTTATACATGTATACTCCCCTACTATCAAAACCAGCTGGGCCTGCATAGTTGGGATCTCCTTGCTTATTCATAGTGATCAGGTGTGTATCTGCTTTTATACCTAGTAGTCCGGCTATGGTCTGGGTCTCTGCTGCCTGTCTATGTCCTCGGCTGCTAAATAACGTATACTTGCCTTCTGAGCTATCTACTCCTAATCCGCGCTTATAGAGGATCAACTTGCCGCCTCTGGACCTGATTACCCAGGCCAGCCTCTCCTCCCAATCAAATAGGGGCTGGATTGCTTCAGCTCCCTCTGCAGGAAATACCTGGTATGATTCTAGGGGTTGTTCTAGGTCAACATCTAAGAACTGTACAGTAGATTCCATATCAAATAGTTTACTTAAGTCTTTAAAGGAGTATCTAGAGCTGTCTTCTTGCCACTCAGTGATTGTGGAGCGTGGCCAGACCTTGGAATCAAATAAGCTCTTTTCTGTGCCATCGGTGAGTTGGACTTTTGCCTTGAGTCCTTGTGGTATAGACAGCTGGACTCTGATCTTTTCCTTGCGTCCTTGGTCATCGATGAATACATCACTGGTCAAGTCACCTATGTGGGCGGTGAGCTTGCCTTGGGGTTGATATGCACCCATGGTCATGGAGTAGGCTTGGGCATCTATATCATCAATCCAGC
>JBHPGU010000055.1:0-6529 GCA_042570265.1 Candidatus Omnitrophota bacterium
ATCAAAACGCAATAATGTTTCTACAGGAACAAGCAGCCACTCTTTATGCAAACCTGTAGGCACAAATAGCAGTCGTAGATAAATCGGTATAGCTGTAAAACTGGTAAAAAAACGCTGCCAAAGGCTAAGTTCGGATATGGCGAAACGCTCCACAAAGTCCGGAGTGTTCGCTTTCAAAACAGCAGTCCTGATGAACGCGAATATAATCAAGGTGATTAGATAGGGCGTAATGAAAAACAATCTGCGCTTCACAGGCTCTTTTACTGGTAAGAGTATTAGCTCATAAAGTATTAAAATTGGTATCAAGACAACGGCCATCTCTTTGCTAAGGAGCCCCAAGACAAACAAGATCAAAGAACCGCTTAGATAAAGTCTATTCTTGGATGCGGATGTGCGATAGAGAATATAAAGAATAAAACCGGAAAGGCAGAATAACCCCATCAATAAATCAGCGCGGCTGGAGAGATAGTTAACTGGTTCGCTCAAGACGCTATGTACGGAAAAAATCAATCCGGTGACAAAACCTAGTTTAAGGTCTTCACTTAGTAAATATATCAAAAGGTAAACCAGGAAAGCATTTAAAATATGTATGGCTACAGCCGTAATATGAAACCCCAGAGGATTCAACTGCCAAATACTGTAATCAATCATAAAGGAGAGATTGAGTATTGGCCTATAACAATAGTGGAAAGTCGAGGATAGCGGACGGCTGAATAACTGCGGTAGGAATTTAAAGTTTTTTATAAGGTGGTTATCTCTTATCAGGCCTAAATCATCCCAGAAGAAATCACCTTTTAGGGAATTCGCATAGACAGAGAAAGTCAGAACCGCGATTAAAATAAATATAAGGACTTGCACTTTCTTTGACACCGGATATTACCTCTTATACTCCCCTATCGCATAATACAGGCCTTTGACCACTTCGGCCATACTCTCATAATCCAACTTCTCATAAGTATCTGATTGACTGTGGTAGTGAGAGTATCTGTAAAAAGATGTGTCTGTGACCATCATGGCCTTGTAACCGTATTTCCAAAATGATCCATGGTCTGACCAATCGACTCCCGGAACAATACTAGGAGCTGAAATGACTTCGACCGGAAACTGTGAATATCTCCTAAAAGACTTAGCCAGTTTATCTACCAGAGACTTTGAGCCAAAATTGCTTACAAAGCCGATAAAGTTTGCCGTGTCCGGATATATCAATCCTAAAAATAAAGGATAGTCCTGGGATCTTCTATTTTGATTGTAGTAGCCGATCATCTCCAGAGAAATCATAGCCACGATATTTTCTTTGTTTTTCTTAGCCTGCTTTGCATAAACTCGGCTGCCCATCTGAGCAGTTTCAAAATATGGCGGCTCCTCATTAACAAAAGCGATGAATTTAATTGTCTTCTCGGTTTTCTGTTTTGAAAACAGACGCGCCAGTTCCAATAACCCTGCAATTGCACTGGCGTTATCGTCAGCTCCAGGAGTACCCACCACTGTATCGTAGTGCGCACCCACTACAATAACCTCATCCGGTGAAACCTCACCTTTTTTTACAGCAATAATATTAGAGAAATTCTTGTCGTCAATTTTGTAGGTCTGGAATTCTATCGGTAGGCTATACTCTTTAAAACAAGCTGCTATGTATTCAGCTGTTTTATTTAAATTCTGATAAAACCAGTAATTCCTCTCACCGATCTCACCTGAAAGCACAACTACGTGCTCTTTTAGTTTATCCGCTAAATTCGGCTGCTGAGCATTAGCGTCAACAGCTATTGGTAAAACTAAAGACATAATTAAGACCAACTTAAAAATAGAATTTGGTTTAATCTAAACTACTCCTTTACCTAAAGGACTTACTCTGATCTTAGAATTCTTGCCAAATTCAAATAAATCGGCAAAAAACCCAAGAGTGCAATTACAACCAAAAAGCTAACAGTTGCACTCAAGCCCTCTGCCATAAGACCCAAGATGGCAATTATTAACAAAGTTGACATGAGGCTAATGCTTGCGAACCTTGTCCTCTCCAACAACTTTTTGTTTTCTTCCTTCATTTCACTCTCCTCCCCTGATTAAGTATATAGATTATCTATGCTTTGCTTTTAACTCCTCCTCAACAAATTCTCATAAGCCCTATAATTCTCATCATCAAAACAAACAAAAGTAACACCATCTATGGTTTCATTGCCGCTTAAGAATTCTTTCACTCTGTAAACAGCGATATCGGCTGCTCGTTCTTTGGGAAAACGATAGGCGCCAGTGCTAATACAAGGAAAGGCGATTGTATTTATAGAATTTTCTACTGCTAACTTAAGTGAAGTCCTGTAACAGCTGATCAATAATTCATCCTCATTCGACTTTCCACCGTGCCAGATAGGCCCGACTGTATGGATAACGAATTTTGCAGGCAGGTTGTAGCCTTTTGTAATCTTGGAATCACCGGTCTTACAACCACCGAGAGTCCTGCACTCTTTAAGCAGATCAGGTCCGGCTACCCTGTGTATTGCGCCGTCAACTCCACCACCACCCAATAAAGATGTATTGGCGGCATTGACAATGGCATCAACTTGAGATTTTGTAATATCTGCTTTTATAACTTTGATTCTATCCAACATACTAAATGCGTTTAAATTCGCTTAATCTCTGCCACCAGTCATTTAGCTGCGTCGTCTTAGCTAAACGCCAGAGCCTTCTTGCACTCTTCGTCTTAAGATGACTTGGGGCTTTCTTAAGAAACTTATCCGCCTGTTTAAAACCGTGCTCCTGGTATTCTCTGGCCTGGATCAAGCACTCCAAGATGTCGGCGTCTCTAGCGATAACACTCTCTTTATTCTTTTGCCTTCTGTATTCCTTATGCAGACCGGACATCTCTGACTTGATATTTTTAGGCAGGTCTTCAATCTGTTCTGCGAAAGCCTTATCTTCTGCTTTGCCAAAATCCACATAGCGCTGAGCCATCTTATGCAAATCATTAATACGTGCTTCATGCAGATCGCCAAAGAGCGTCATCATCAAAACCTTGTAAGGAAAGATTCCTTCCATTTTAGCAATCGTATAACCGATAACAGCACAACGAAAACTATGTTCAGCAACACTCTCGCCGTCTTTTATGCCTAAAACCCACCAACCCGAGCGCTTGATACGCTTAAGCAATCCTGCCTCACAGATCAAATCTAATATCTTCTTATCGTTTCTACTCATCTATTCCTTTGTTTAGAAATCTCATAACAAAGAATCGCGCAGCTAATAGCAACGTTAAAAGAAAGAGGCGCCTTCATAGGCAGGCTGACTTTTAAATCGATCTGATTATGTAGGCCTTTACGGATCCCTTTACCTTCCGAACCTAATACAAAACACAGAGGGAATGGCAGCAAAGTTTTTTTTATATCTTCGCCACCTTCAACTACTGTCCCGGCGATCCAATAGCCGACTTTCTTGGCATTAATTATAGCGGAAGATAAATTTGGAACCATAGATACGGACACAAAATTTTCTCCTCCAGAGGCAACGTGTAAGACGGTATCGTTTACCTCACAGGCGTCATGTTTAGGCAAGACCACGGCAAAATCTCCAAAACAGGCCGCGGTCCTGATGATCGAACCTAAATTTTGCGGGTCGCTGATACTGTCTAAAAATATTAGCGTTGTCTTTTTATCTACCGAATCTGCTAATAGTTCTTTAAACGGGACATACGAATACTTCTCCACCTCAGCGATGATCCCTTGCAAGCTATCAGCTTTCTTTACTCGTAAAAACTCATTTCTGTTCAACCTTACAAGAGGTATCTTCTTTCTAGTGGCGATGGTAAGGAGATAGGCATCGTTAAAGATATCATTCAAGAAAATCTTCCTGATGCTCTTGGGATTCCTTTTAAGGCGCTGCAAGACTGAATTCTTACCGTATAATAGTGTGGAGACCTTTGTCATATACTTTTTCTGCGGTGCTTCTTGAGTATTGCTTATCCCACGGAACGGATACGGAATTACAACGCTCTCTTTAGGGTATCCTTTATGTAGCTTCTTTGTGAATTCAATGCATTGCCAACACGCTGCAATCTTTTCTCAATAAACCATAGCCTTATCGGTTCCAGAGTCAACTTTACTAAGCTTAATTTCCTAAAAACAAACAGTAGAGTTTTTACGACATGTCGATTATTGGTTATCGTATGCCTCGACAACAATTTTAATAACCATTTAGGGAACACTGGAATTGCTGTTAAAAATATCAAAAATACCCAATAGTCTCTCGCTAAGCCCAGTCGATGAGAATCCGCCCTAAACCATTGGAATTTTCGAGATATATCAACCGGGGCATCGACAATGCGCTTTGCAGCTTCCCCTTCTTTTAGGAGTCCTTCTTTAATAGCTCGCTTTTCTAACTTTGTATTTGGCAATATAACAAGACTATGCATATTGATTCTAAGTGGTCTATTTATTTGAATCAACAAGTCAAACGTATCTCTTAATTCAGTAGCGCTTTCCCAAGGATGGTCTATTATGAAATCATACGTCTTATTAACCTTATATTTAGAAAATAAGCGATCTGCTTTAAGGATATCTTCTTGGGTCTCGCCACGGCCATAAACATTCTTTCTGGTTTCCTCAGATGCGCTCTCAATCCCAAGAATCACCCCCCATAATCCCGCTGACTTAAGAAGCATTATCTTTTCCTCTTTTATCATTTTAGGATGAAGCCAGATGTAAAAGGGAAGATTAATATGCTTTTTATACTGGGCAGAAAATTCTTTAGTCCACTGGTTATTGAAATAAAATATTTCATCGTAAAAAAATATAAACCTGCATTTAGAGTTTATTTTGAGATATCGCCGCAACTCTTCTATAACATTTTGTGGCGATCTCTGCCGAAAATATTCTCCTGGTTTATATAAGTTTCTGAGCTGTTCATTGTTACAAAAAGTACAGCTGAAGGGACAACTACCCCGCGAACATCTAGTTACGTACCAACATAAAGATGAATTTATGTTGCGATTTATAATCCTGCCGTCTAACAAAATAGAATATATCTTATCAGAGGCAATGTCTTGAAACGGAAGAGTGTCTAAATTCTTGGGTGGGTCACGTCTAATAAAAGTGGATCTTTTCTTAGACATTACCCCAGGTATGCCGTCTCCGGAACTACCCTGCGAAAGACGCTGGCATAGTTCGACAATTGATTCGTCTGCTTCACCAACACAAACGTAATCTATATTAGCATTTGCTATACTAAACTCCGGATCAATGCTAGGATAGGCCCCTCCAAAGATAATTGGAATATTTGAAAAGGACTTTATCCTTGCGGCCATTTTTGCTGCAAAAGAATAAGATAAAATACTTGTTATACTAAACCCTACCAAGTCTGGCTTTATCTCTTTGACTAGTTTATCAAAAGCAAGAAGCTGAGGGTTAGGAATTTCTGGAGTATTTCTTAAATTATTACGACCAAAAATATTATAAACTTCAAACGCTGCACGTTTTAAACTAGCAGAAATGCAAAGGTGTCCATAATTGCTGCCATTGCTACCGTTACTGAACATATCGACTAACGCTATTCTAAACATTTTCGTTTTTAATTCCTTTTGTAATGCTTCTGCCTCAGAATAAGCTCTCTTCCGGCCTCGCCTAGATCTGTCAGGCGGGCAACACATTGTATCACATGGAGTTGATTTTGTCCCTCGCGTAACCGCTTGAAAATTCTCCCAGAATTTTCTGCGCACGCTTCGGGATAAATTTGCCTGTCTGCAAATAGCGGGCAAATTTAACTCCCCGGAGGTATCTAGAACTTAAATACTTCTCTGGATTAGACAGCTGTTATTATATAACAATATGCTAAATTGTCAATTATATAGCTGATTCAGAGAGGAAGTTAGACGAGAAATGTCCGCTTCTTGGACTCAATTAACATAACCATTTGCGGCACAAAGCGTAACAATTTGTCCACCTTTAGAAGATGGACAAATACAGCAATTTATTTTATCTCCTACTAAATCTATGTCAGAGAAGGAAAGATGCCCTCTATTTCGTGCTCAAAATGCCTGTTTCACCACCAGAGAAACCACTAAAAGCTACTCTTCTTTTCAGGAAATTCTTAAAGTGATAATTATCGTAGTTCCTTTGTTAATCTGGCTCTTAACCTCTAACAAGCCTTTATGCATAATAATGATATTTCGGCTTATAGATAACCCAAGGCCGGTCCCTTTGCCCGGGGCTTTTGTGGTAAAGAAAGAATCGAATATCTTATTAAGGTTTTCTTCAGAGATCCCTGTTCCTGTATCCTCAATCTCAACAACAACAACCTTTTCTCTAGCCCCATCCATCTGTTTAACAAAACTACGAATAGTAAGTTTTCCCATCTCAGACATAGAATGGATAGCATTCATAAACAAATTAATAAATACCTGCATTAATTTATTTTTGTCTACTAAAACCCTTGGCAGGTCTTTTTGAATTTCCCTGACTACCTTGATATTTTTTAGTTCTGTTTTTACCAAATTCAAAGAACTTTCAATAATAGTTTCGATGTGTTCTGGATGCAATTCTAGCTT
>JBHPGU010000056.1:0-6414 GCA_042570265.1 Candidatus Omnitrophota bacterium
TTAAATTGATTAGATTTTAAGAGAAAAAAAACGCTAAGGACAACCATCGCAGTCAAAGGAAGATCTAATTGGTACTGACGGGAGCTTTGGAAAATAATAGGATAGAAAAATATCAAAAAGGTGGCTGTAAGACCTGAAAGGCCTGAGCCTATATGTTTTCCCAAACAATATGTTGAGAAAAGAAGAATGAAAAGATACGGCAGTATACTTACCTTTGCCGCAAAAAGCGATTTGCCAAGTGAAGAATAAAACAAAAAAGAGGTCAGACTAAGTCCTGGAGGCCAATAAGGATCAGAACCCGGAGATACCCGTATCGCTCTAATTAGAGACGATACCTTTGTTAACATAGTGATATCACTGTGAATTACAGAGGAAAAGTCATTGAAGAACTCCATAGAAAACAAAAGATGATTTTGGCTATCTACTCCATCTATCGAATTATCAGTTTTAAACCAAATTATATTGCTAATCAGGACACATAGAACAAATGCGATAAACAGTAAGTCAAAAATGTCGAATCGGTTAACACGCAAGCTAGAAAATTTTAGCCTCACAACTCTCTCTTGACGGAATAAGTGTTTTTCTTCGTGTTCTCGTAGTATATACGCATCACTACCTCTGCAATAAGGCCCATTAAAATCAACTGAACACCAATAATAATAAAAATAGCCATTACAAATATCAAAGGACTAACCCATAGGCCTCCCCAAAACAATTTTCTTACTAGAATAAATATTCCAATTCCGCTAGAGAGAAACATCAAGAAGATTCCGCATGCGCCAAAAACATACATCGGCTTATTCAGGTAGTTATTGATGAATTCTGCAACCAGAAAATCTAAAATTACTTTAAAAGTCCGCTCTGGGCCATACTTTGAATTCCCAGTATTGCGTTTACGATGCGAAACTTCTATTTCAACTATTGGCACACCCTGTCTGGCTACATATATCGGTATGAAACGATGCATCTCGCTATACAGTCTTACATGATCAAACACTTCTCTACGATAAGCCTTGAGACTACAGCCTAAATCATGTAATTTAACTTTAGTTATTTTAGAGATCAACATGTTAGCTATAAAAGAAGGTAATTTTTTGTTAAGAAATGGGTCTTTTCTTTTTTTACGCCACCCACTCACTACTCCAAAACCCTCTTTTATCTTCGCTAACAACCGGGGTATATCTTTCGGATCATTTTGTAGATCGGCATCTAAAAAAACTAAAATTTCGCCCGAAGAATAATCTATCCCTGCCTGCATAGCTTCTGTTTGTCCAAAATGTCTGGCGAACTGAATAACTTTTACTTCCTTATGGCACGACTTAATCTTATTTAAAACCTCAAAGCTATTATCTTTACTGCCATCATCAACATATATTACCTCATACGCACCTACAGAATTTAATGCGCTGTTAAGCTCTTCTTGCAATAACAATAGATTCTTCTCCTCATTATAAACAGGGATTATCACTGAGACCATTTTTACCTCCGCTCTCTCTTATTATTTTTATTATTATTTCATGCATATGCCAAAAAGTCAACCCGAATGAACAGGACGATTACTAATTTTTCCTCTTTGGGCAAAATTTTAAAGATTGCAAGAACTATTGCAGATTTAGAGAAAAGTGATACAATATTGCCTGACCATATTCCAGAAGCCATACAGTGCTGCTCCTTAGACAGACAGTTATGGCTATAAAAAGGAGACAAAATGCCTAAACATCCATTTATATCTATTATAATTCCTGTAAGAAATTTTGAGCGCACCCTAGACAAAACATTTGAATATCTAATACAGGTAGATTACCCACGTGACCGCATGGAGATAGTCATAGCCGATGGTGGTAGTTCTGACGGTACTGTTCCTCTCATAAAAAAATACCAAGAAAAATATCCATTTATAAAGCTAGTAGAAATCCCCAACTGCCCTTCTCCGGGATATGCGCGTAATAGGGCCTTAGAAGAGGTAAAAGGCGAATTCCTGTTATTTACCGACGGGGATTGTGCCCCATGCAAAAATTGGGTATATGAGATGCTCAAACACTTTGAGCGCGATGAAAAAATCGGCATTGTCGGTGGTGAAATATATACTCTAAGAGTAGAAAAAGACAATGTAGTAGAGGCCTGGTGCGAACACTTTAAATTTAACATGGTTTCACCGCGTTATGGATTTATAAAAGAGGGCTACTTCCCTCCGTTGTCCGATATGTATCCCACGCAAATCTCCGGGCACCGCGCATACTTTTTTGTTACAGCCAATGTCGCCTACCGCAAAAAGGCTATCGATCAAGCAAACGCCAGATTTTGGACTAAGCCTACGGGTGAAGACATGGACTTTTGTTATCAAGTCCAGCGTGCAGGCTGGAAACTATACTTTGCCCCCAAGGCAAAGGTAGACCATATGCATCGTGCAAACCTCCAGCAACTTTTAAAGGTCTGGATTACCTATGGCGCAGCTCATCCGCCGCTGCTTGAGAAATACGCTAAAAAGAGAATGGAAATAATTTTACAGCTAGACAAGGCCCGTCCGAAAATCAGCTTTCCCTTTCCTATAAAGGGTTTTATTTATTTAGGCAACTTCCACCTGTTCCAGATATTCGGGCTAGCAAGTTTAATCTTATCGATAATAACAATAAATAATCCAGCTTCTGTTGCGCTTAGAATTGCCCTTGCCGCATGTCTTGTGTTCTTTGTTTACTTTGCCTACCAATTTATTAAGTGGTGTATACCTATGGAGCCTAAAAAGAACTTCTTTGATTGGTGCAGGATGAAGTATCTAACGAACCTCTACTTCATTAAAGGCGGGTTAAAAGGCAGCATAAAGTTTAAGACCTTCTGTATCGAACCAAGCTTTTAAGATTTATTCTTTCTTTCCCAAACTTTCTTTTGATTCCAGCATCATAGAAAAGCAAGCAGAGTAGGTAGTGGCAATATGGCTGCTAAATTAAAATTTCCTTCTGTCTTGAAAACAGCAAACGCGACGAGCAAAAAAGCAGCAAACCAGGCTAACTTTCTTACAACATGCAACTTGAATCCGTCGCAAAAAGTAAACCCCATAAATAAAACATAGGTGCATAGTGCTAGATACTGCAATAACAATTTCTCCATCTTCTTTTTCTCTTAACCTCTAATCAAGGCTAGGGCCTCTGTCCTGGTCTTCTGATTTTTCTTAAAAATTCCACGTACAGCACTAGTTATAGTCGAAGTCCCCGGTTTTTTTACTCCACGCATGGACATGCAAAGGTGTTCTGCCTCGAGAACAACCATGGCTCCCTGAGGCTTCAACTTAGACATAACAACATCTGCTATCTCAGTTGTAAGCCGCTCTTGGACCTGAAGCCGTCTAGATAAGACATCAACGACACGGGCAATCTTGCTTAAGCCTGTCACTCGCCCAGATTTAGGGATATAGGCAACGTGTGCCTTGCCAATAAACGGCAAAAGATGGTGTTCACAGACAGAATATAAAGGTATACCTTTTAAGAGCACAATCTCATCGTGCTTGTGGTCTAAAATTACTTCTAATTCTGATTGGGCATCTTGATTTATTCCGGCAAAGATCTCTTCATACATATCTGCGACGCGCTGCGGAGTCTCAAGCAGATCTTTCTTCTTAGGGTCTTCCCCTATGGCCTCCAAAATATCATAAACAGCCTTCTTAATTTTATTCTTATTCACTATATCCTCACTTTCCAATACAAAACTCAGAAAATATCTTATCTAATACCTCGTCATCTGCAGTCTCGCCGGTAATCCTACCCAGACAATCCAAAGCCAACATTAAATCTAAGGCTATAAACTCTAAAGACAGCTCTTTGGCAAAACTAGTCTTTGCTTTTTCTAATAGACTCTTTGCCTGCTTTACTTGTTCTACTTGCCTAGTGTTTGTAGTAATTAACCCTTCACTGGAAACAACCTTACCTTTATAAACAAAACTTATTATAGCGTCTTCTAACTTTTCTAGGTTCTTTTGCGTTACTGAAGAAACGCTAACGACTTTCTTAAACTCTTTTTTTATTCTTTCTTTCTCAATTCGCTGCGGCAGATCAATCTTGTTCAACACAGCTATCGCGTCTTTGTTTTTTAATTCTTTAATTGAGTTGCAATCTTTTTTAGTCAGTTTTTGACTGGCATCGAATACTAACAAAACAATATCGCTAAGAGCGATAGAGTCTTTGGTCAGACGGATTGCCTGGTGTTCTATCAAATCTTTGGGGCTCACCATCCCTGCTGTATCCACTAGGCGTATTCCTATCCCATTAATATTGACAAATTCCTCGATTATATCGCGTGTTGTGCCAGCTATGGGCGTGACAATCGCCCGTTCTTTCTTTAGTATTGCGTTTAACAACGATGACTTTCCTACGTTCGGCCGACCACAAATTGTAACTTTTATGCCTTCGCGAAAGAAATTGACCTTCTTAGAATCTGCTATTATAATTTCTAGTTCACCGATAGCCTTTGTTAATTTCTTCTCTAGCTTCTTATTAGAATAGATATCCATGTCTTCGTCGCAGAAATCAATACCCGCCTCTATGTGTGCCAGCGTATCAATCAGATCCTGACGAATTTTCTTTATCTTATTAGAAAGCCCCCCTGATAACTGTTCTATACCTAATTTTAAGGCTGCGTCTGTCTTGGCTTGAATAATATCTAGAACCGCTTCTGCCTTGGATAGATCAATACGTCCATTCAAAAATGCCCTCTTTGTAAACTCTCCGGGCTCAGCCAGCCTGACTCCGTTTTTTATCGCTAGTTCTAGAATATTTCGTAAAGCTATCGCTCCACCATGACAGCTTATTTCCACGATATCTTCTCTTGTGTAGGTCTTGGGCGAACGCATAACTGTAAGCAGTACCTCATCTATAGGCTTATGTCTCATGTCACATGTCTCATGTGGCATGTCTTTTTTATAAACTTGCAGCCTGTGACTTGCTTGTGCCCGTAAGGGCATGACTTGTGACCTATCTACAATCCAACCGTACCTTATAGAGTGTGTTTTAAATTTCGAAGGCAAGACTCCATCCCTACCTTTAAAAATCTTATCTGCGACCTTTAAGGCATCTCTACCACTCATACGCACCGTGCCGATGGCACCTTCGCCTATGGGGGTGGAAATCGCTGTAATCGTATCTTCTGTCATTTTTTTCTAAAAGCTTTTATTTTGTCGCGTTGTACCTGCTTATGCTCACGCAGTAACCTGGAAATATTCTTCTGTCTTCTAGTAATTCTCTCTCGAGGCATCAACTACACTCGCTTTTTTTCCTCATTCTTCTCTTGCTCAATTACTCTTTCTAATTCCTGAAAATCTTCTACCCAAGGACCTTCGATAAACATCTCTACGTAAATCGGCTTCCAGCGTGAACCTTGTGTATCCTTGTCTCTGGCCATACTAAGGCTCAATACTTTGCTGTCTTTTAGAAAAAGCTCCAACTCTCCACGCAGTTGACTTTTACCATCTATGGAGTCAAAGTTATATTCCCGGAAAGAAAAAATATAGCTGTTACCTTTCAGGGTAATCTTCGTCTTTATACTAATGCCTTTAGAATTATGTTGTTTACCTAATTCAACAGCATCAGTTATTAATGAATTTAAACAAAATTTTTCATTTCTTATCCAGACTGAGAAATCTCTAAAATAATCATTGTATAAGTTACCAACGAGTTCAGGAATGCCAATTTCATGTGCCGTTTCTTCCCCAATTTTATCCGTTTCGCTCTTGCTTTTTTCATCTTTTTTCTTTTTAACAAATACGCAGACCGCCACTACTATTGCCAAAATCGTAACTAGTATTAATATAAAAGGTATAATCATCGTGCCTCCTTATTGTTTTCTGAATCTAAAATAACGTGAACTACTCTTTAAATCGTATTACTATGCCTTTTGACTCCTGTAAGCGCAAAATTACTGCTTGGCCGCCCATTTGAGATACTTTCTTCCTTAGCTCTTCTATTGTCTCCAAGGCGTCATAAACCGGAGCTTCTACGCTGACCTCACCAATCTCTATGTATTCTCGTGATGGCCGTACTGAAAATACTTTTATATCTTCTAGGTTTGTCGCAGGATAAATCTCTGGGCTGTATTTTACAGAATTAACTGTTACGCACCCGCTCAAAAGTACTAATGAAATTAATATATAAGCAATTACTTTAATCTGCACGCAAAATTATTTTAAGCTACTTTTCCTTGATACCCATATTTAGATGTATTTCTTAATCAATCCCATCAACTCACTTAATTCAAATGGTTTTATAATATAATCTGTGGCGTATGACTTTTCTGCTTTAAGGATAGAACTCGTATCTCCCTTGGCTGTACACATAATTATATTTGTAAAGGCGGTGCAAGGATCATTTCTTAATCTATTTAGTACCTCAAATCCATCTATGTCGGGCATCATGATATCCAATAAAATCA
>JBHPGU010000057.1:0-6368 GCA_042570265.1 Candidatus Omnitrophota bacterium
ACGTATCAAGAGAGGTATTGTACGTAAAGGTGCTGTAGTAACCAATAGCTGGATTGATGATATAGATGCCCAAGCCTACTCCATGACCATGGGTGCATATCAGCCCGACATGGAGACATTTATCGCCTACACAGATTACTTGACCAGTGATGTATTCATAAATGACGAAGGACATAGAGAAAAGATTCGAGTGCAGTTACCCATAAAACAAGATCTCAAGAAAGAAGTTCAGCTCACCGATGGCACAGAAAAGGGCTTATTTAACTCCAAGGTCTGGCCACGTCCAACAATCACTGAGTGGCAAGAAGATTCCTTTAGATACTCCTTCAAAGACTTAAGCAAGCTCTTTGATATGGAGGCAACCAAAGAGTTCTTGGATGTAATCTTGGAGAGTGATTTACCGGGATCATCCTCACCCATAGATGACGCAGCCGCCAGAGAAGTAGCTACCTCCAGCCCATTAGCTTCTCCTCGATCAGGCGCTGGATACAACAAAGGTTGGGATGCTGCGAAGACAGAGGAAGAGCTGCGCAGGGCGTTTGCTAGTGGCAGAGTCCATGCGGCCACTGATGATGAGGCCAAGCATATACAATCATATATGGATGAAGCCGTAGGTTTCTTGAGCTATGAGGGACATGCCAATGCTCTTAGAGGCCCACCTAATGTATTGATTATTGGCAGTGAGGAAGACCTCTTCGGCGCTTACTATAACTATGAACTTCACGGCCATGTCGTATTTATCGTTCGTCCCGTCATCAATACTTCTTCTTACAATCTCACCAAAGTCCTTATCCATGTACTAAATGCTCAAGATGAAAAAACCAACCGTTTAGCCGAATCCAGGTATGTGGCTATGCTCGATGAGCTCTCACCTGAAAAAGCAAAGAGAACCTTTAGTAATATAGGGAGTGTTTTAAGAGTCTGGAGCGTTATCCGTTCGGATATCGAAGCAGTTGATCCTGAGGTTGACCAGAAGGAGACACCGTTCTTATCAAGGCTCTACCATGCATTAAAAAGAACATTCATTGAAATTGCACAAAAGGCAGCAAATGGACAAATAGATCCGTTCGCACTTTTTGATACTAGGAAGTTTGGTAAAGAAGTTCAAGATCGAAGACTACATGATCTCGATCGACCGCTTAATATAGGATTTTTAGCCATTACCGCTAATCCTATAAATTGGGGACATATATTAGTTGTTTTTATGGCTATGAATGCCTTGGATCTTGATGCGGTCGTTATGCGCACCCAAGGGGAGATTGCCTATAAGAAGCTACCGGAAAGCGACCGAGTACCGGTCAAAGATAGGCATGAGTTGTCCGAAGTTGTATTCGGTAATTTATTCCCTCTCTTACGGCGTACAGATTTAGGTAGTGAGCCAAATAATGATATTGAAGGGTTTGAAGAGTTGATCCGCCTACTGGAAATGAACGAAGACAGAAAGATAAATATTTTCAATCTTATCGGTATTGAGAACGAAGAAAGAGTACAAAAGTACGGACCTACTTTTTATGAAATTACAAATAGATTGGCTGATCGACTTCACTCAGTCCATGGGATTAATATAGGATGGATCCAAAGAGGTGAGTATGGGGCTAGGATTACACAAGAAGAAATAGATGGAATTAACACCAGATTCCAAGAAGAAGCCGGGGCAGAACAAAGAATTCCTATGGCCTTGATCAAGGATCCGGATATTGACCTTAATGTCTCCTCTACTTACTACCGCAACAGCCACGACGCAGCTATTGTGCCGCATCAAGTCGATGAACACGCAAGAGCGCATGGCTACTATGGCCATCCGCCTATTGACCCTCGGACCGGTAAGCCTTTTGATTACTCAGAAGACGAATTATTTAAGCTCAAGCTTAGACCGATTACAGAAGGTATCGCCGGTGAGGTGGTCAGGAGAGCTGAGCGCAAAGGAGAAGATTCGAGCATGGTCATCGGCATTGATGGCGCCTCTGGATCAGGTAAGACAACTATTGCCTATGAAGTCGGCCAATTCGTTGAAGCTAGAGGCTACAAATACGTTGTTATCAGTTCAGATATCTTCCTTAAATTGAAGATATGGAGAGGTGCGGTCGAGAAGATCGTAACAGGCGAAGAATTGACCGAGGCAGATAGGGAGATATTAGGAGAAGTGGCCAGGAAGATCGCTCCTAACCAGACATACTTCGATGAAGAAGATTTTTGGAGAAATGAAGGCGTGTTAAAAATACTACGAGAGATAGATGAATTTCGCCGTACAGGAGAAGACAGGATCACGTTGTCTGTGCTAGATGCTTATGTCCGCGGCGGTGATCCAATGCGACAGGATATAGAATTTGAGATTGAAAAGGGTATGATAATTATCGTTGACGGTAAATACGTTATGCGCGAAGAGCTGCAGGAGTTCTTCGATATCCGCTATCGTCTATATGACAATCCGGACAGGACCATGGCTAAGTTTGAGATGAGAACAAGGTCTTTGAACCCGAACAGCGCTGACAGGCAGATGAAGTTCTATGATGCAGGCATGGTTCCAAGTTTCATCAAGTACGAGGAGAGGACGCAGGATAGCATAGATTATTTTATTGACGTTTCCGGAGATGAGGAGACATGGAAGCTAGTTTCTTCGGCTGATCGCTCATCCAGCCCGGTATCTAAGGAAGATTTTGTAGAATCTATTATGCTCGCCAGGATTCTAGCAGAAGGTCAGAATTGTGAGTACCATTCTGTGGTTCTTCGACATGTTCTGCAAACCAAAGGCATTAGATCGAAAATTTATGAAATTATAAAAACCAGGAATTATTCTGACCATGATTTCTACGGTCATTACCTTGTTTTAACAGATGACGGTTGGAAAATTGATGCTGCTCCTGAAACAAGCCGGTTCTATTCTCCCGAGGTCATTGCGTTATTGAAGGGTACAGGACTTAATTTAGGCGGTTCCATTATTCGGGTGGGCTCGAGACTTGATGGAGAAATTAAGAAGTTACTTAAGGATCCGGAATCTTATTTTTACGAAGGCATCGTGCCCCTAAGTGAATTAGCAAGGTTCAAAGAGTGCCGAAGATTTATAGGTTTAAGAATTAAAGAGGTGGGGCCATTTGACGCCTCTAGCCCAATCCGTACAAACTTATCAGCACAGAGCTCTTCACCTACCGTGTTTAAGAATTCCGGAGAACACAATCCTTTTGTGCCTTTTGGGATTGTTGTTGATCCAGCTTGGGCGCATAATAGAGAATATAGTATGTTTACTACCAATCCTGAATGGCAAGTTCCTGACGTGGGAGTATTGAATGATTCCCTCGCGTTTCTTGCAAAACTTGCCCCACGCCGAGGCGTCTCGCTTGATTTGACAGGCAAGACAGGCCTTCTCTTTGGTTTTGGTAGTTCTTATCAACAACTTAGGATCTTGCGAGAACATTTTCAGTTAGAACACATAAAGGGTGTTGAATTAAACGGTGATCTAGTGCTTAAGGCCGCTAGTGATTTAGCTTCCGCAGGATTTTCGCCTAGAGAATATATGCTCTACCATGCTGATTTTGGTCTTCTTAAAGAGCAAATTGAAGAAGGTTCGATTGATCTTATTTATCTTAATAATATAACTGAGTTTGGGGAAGGAACTCAGGAAATAGCTGAGATCCTTGCTTATTTATTAGCACCTAATGGAATTATTTTGAGTAGTGTAGGCGGTCAGCAGTTTGATAGCTTTTTAGAGCAGCAAGGGATAATTAAAAACACTTCGCTCGCCTCTAGGGTTGGTTTCTACCAGAGCACAATTACCACAAATTCATCAGCACAGAGCTCCTCACCTACCGTGGCAGGTGATGGGGAGCTTACCGATCCAGAGAGAGCTGCTATTGATACTACCCCCATTAGTAGCAGCCCTTTGGATTTAGGTGAATTGTCTATAGCCAATAGTCAATGGCCAATGGTAACACCATCGACCATAGGCCATAGACTATCGACTAACATTACCTCCAGCCCGGTTAAAACTGAGCATTCAAAAGACTCTCCCAGAGAGATAGTAAAGGGACTATCTGTGAAGAATGGCATAATGCCTATGTTTGATAGGATCGTTGATTCTGATCAAGCAGAGGTCCACATCATTACTGCAGGAGGCGGAGGTGACATTTTGGGAGGCGTATTCATGGCGGCTGAGCTAAAGCAGGCATTCCTGCAACTAGGAAAAGACAATATCAGGTTTGTAGTATTTACCACAAACCTTAAGAGAGGGGAAGAGAATCCTAAAGGGGGCACGACGGACATAGCTACGATCGGCATACCTACTTCCAGGGGCAATAAAGACCCGCTGAAAAGAATGGGCTCAAGTGAATATTTCTACTTCATAGATAGTGCTAATACCTTTACCTATGTTGAACTCGAAGATGACGTGATATCCTTTCCGACAAAAGAGGGGGGAATAGTCGATTATGTGAAGGATACATGGGGTTTTGATATTGCAATTACTGATATTAGCCAAAGCGGCTATAACTTAGCTAAAGACTATTTAGAGATGGTCGATTCAAAACAAGAAGAAGGCATAGCCGTAATGACAGTAGGCCTAGACATGGGGGCAGATATTCTTGCGCAGTATCCGCAACCGATCACAGAAGACAATAAAGACACGCATCCAGAGAGAAACGTTAAATCACCTACTACTGATTCAATATCATTAGAGTTCTTTTACCATGTTCAGCAAGCAGGCCACGATACCCTTTTGGCGGTAACAGCTTTTGGCGGAGACGGGGAGTTAACGACCCTTATTAATAATGGAAACAGCAGGTCAAGGAGCGCGGTAATTACGGAGTATCTTAAACAGAACTTTGACAGGGGTAATGTGCTTGGCGTGTTGGATAATTATGCACTTATGGAAGATACTCCTGATCAAATTGAAGCAGTCATGGGTTTAAATATCAGTAGTGAGGTATCAACGAATTTCTTACGCAGGCTGCTTAAAGTAGTTTTAGGTGATGGCGCTGAATCTGAACACATCGGCGAAGGCGCCGTGGTCGATGATTGGTCTAAGAGTAATAATTATAGGGCTGACGGATGGGATCTGGAACTTTGTGAATTGATGCCATCCCCATACTCCGGGCAGAGGATCAGAAGCGATTCCCGGGTCGAACAGCTGCCCTACATGTATCTGTATACGTTATTATTAGATATAGACGGAGTCAGGAGCATGATCTCTGAGAGTGTAAGAGACAAGCTATCCGATCCGGAATGCGGCTGGGCTCAAGCAGCTGAATTCTTTGAGGAAAAATTTGGGTACACAACAGAAAGAAATGACCATAACAACATAATCGGACAAAACAAGGCTCTGGCCTATTTGAATGAAACAGCCAGCATAATCAGGAGGTTTCCGGACGACTTAATAAAACTTAGAGAGAGGGCGATACGCCAGATATTCAAGGAATCAAGAGTAGGAGAATTAAGCGACTATTTTGTCCTAAGAGATATGTGCTATAGCCAGAGCGACATAGAAGCTTGTGTTTACAGGATGATATTGTGCCAGGTCGTATCTAAGCTTGCAGAGCGTTATGCAGAATACCCTGTACTTTTTAATAGACAATGTGCCATTCTTTCGGAATTCATCGCATCAATCATTTCTGATGAGAAGCGGATTATGGAAGCATTGTTAGTAGCTTATGAGATAGCCGGTTCTTTTATCCCTGCAGTCCTGGAACAGGTCGTGGACCAGGAAGAGCTTGCTGCGATCTTAGAAGAGTTAAGGTTTGCCGTAATAAAATTATCAGAATCCAGGAAGCTGCCGGTTTATGAGAAGGTAGAAGAAATAACTGCCTTAGTTAATTCATTAGAAACCATCTCTAGTGAGTCTTTTAAGCAGACCCTGGACGCATATTTGAATTTAACTTTTGATGTAAAGAAAGAATTTGAAAAACTTTTTGATCAGGAAGAAAGAGCGGGAATATTTAGTTATGAAAGAAATGCCCTGGTCCATTACTGGGATAGGGTAAGAAGTATAATTCTGGGCGAAACAGTAGCTCCTTATGAGATTGAAGTACAGCCTTCCAGTGTGTGTAACCTGGATTGTAGGTCTTGCATAGGCAAGGAGTTCAGGCCAGAGGAAAGAATTGATGTCTCTTCTGAAGCAATGGACAGGTTCATAGATTATATTCTAGAGCACAATAAAATAAACAGGCATAAAATAACAAGAATTAAGATCTCTGGGTTCTTTGGGGAGCCGTTAATGGCTTATGGTCCTACTCTATCGGCAGTTCAAAAGCTTATAAGTGCCGGGATAGATGTGGGCTTCTTTACTAATGGTTTACTTTTGACTGAAGATGTTAGAAGGGCTTTAATGGGTGTAGCTTATGTGCATATCAGCTTAGATGCCGATTCGGGAGAGTCTTTTT
>JBHPGU010000058.1:0-5837 GCA_042570265.1 Candidatus Omnitrophota bacterium
CTCTAAGCCTTTGTGGGATTCGCAGATGCAAGAACAAATAGAGATGCAGCAAGAGCTATATGACGAATACAAGGATAAGATAGCTAAGAAACATGGGATAACTTACCTGCAAGTGTTTGAGATAGCCGTAGAAGGTTCAGCAAAGTCCTGGCCGCTGATCCCTTGAGGTTAAACCAATGAGGCTAAAATAGTTGAATATAAGCAAAAAGATAAGAGACAAGATATTCATATTTATTAATTTTCTGGGGATTTTACTTATTGTTCGCGCCACGCGTCAAATAATAAACCTTTCAAATTTTGAAGCATACTCTGTTCTTGTTCAAAATTGGCTGAAAAAATAATTTGGTTTCGTTTTATCTTTACAATGTGCCTTAGGTTGTTGATGATTTTTTTAGGCGCGGGTATTTTGTTGCGGAAAGAAATTTGCAGGAAAATTTTGATTTTTACATGGGCTTTTTCAATTCTTACTGTTTATTGGAAGCATCCCATCCCTTCTTTTGAAGGCATTATCAATACTATGGCCATAGAAGGAGTGATATATGATATCTTTATGGCTAGGACCGAATTGCTTGTACAATGTTTATTGGCCTACAAATATTTTATTACTATAGGTCTGGGTTCGTTTTTGATTTATTTCTTTACCCGCCCTAATGTGAAGCTACAATTTGTTAAGGTAGCAGGAATTCAATAGAGGTAATTATGCAAGAGTGTAAATTTTGCAACGGGACGATTAAAGACGAAGATGTGTTTTGTAAAGCCTGTGGTTATGACCCTAAGACGGACAGGATCAGTCCGGATTTTGTCTCGCCGCCAGGCCAGCCGCTTCAACCCACAAAAGAAGATTCCACAGTCATAGCTAGAGTGGGTATTAGTCCCGGAGTTAAGAAATTTGCGCTCATCGCCTTAGCAATCCTCATATTTTCTATATTCTACAAGAATCACTTCAGCATCAGCAATGTTGTAGCGGAAGCAAGATATGTCTTTACCATGATATCCAAGGGTAATTTCAAAATATGGGAAGACAAAAGCATCAGCAAAAAGATCGAATATATAGATGTGCGTACCTTTGAAGACCATCAAAGTAGAAGGGATTGATTATTGTAATGATTTTATGTTATGTTATTTTTATTCCTTTATTGATAATTTCTCTTTTGCTATTTTTTAAATTCAGCCCCAAGCATATAGAGCCAAATAAAATAAAGATATATAATTTTTCTACAATCGCGTTTACGGTAGTGCTATGCATAGTCTTTTCGCTTAAGATAAAAGCGTCTATGATGGATGGCAGCGATGTCGGCTGGTGGCCAGTCTTGGCATTCATATTTTCATTGATAGTATCTATTGCCACGATATTCGTATCAGGAATAATAAGAAATTTTATTGTGTTTAAGAAATCTAAATAGGAGGTATAAGTTGAAGACAAAGGAGATAACAGTAGTGGATTTAAATCTTCAAGAGTTTATTGAGGAGCAGACTAGGGAAATTTCATCTGCTGTGGGAGACGGGACCGCCATCAACGCTTTATCTGGTGGCGTAGATTCTTCCGCGGTCACGATGTTGGGTCATAAGGCTTTAGGAGACAGGCTCAAGACTTATTTTATCGATAACGGATTAATGCGACAGGATGAGCCGCAGGAGATAGCAGCACTATTTAAAAACTTAGGAGTGGATATCCAGATACTTGATGCAAAGAAAGAGTTTTTTTCAGCGCTCAAAGGAGTCACTGACCCAGAAGAAAAAAGAGAGGCTATTACCCAGACGTTTTACAAAAATGTCTTTGCCAGGTTGGTTAGAGAGAGTAAGTCTAAGTTTTTGCTTCAAGGTACTATCTTAACAGATATTGATGAGACGGTAGCCGGAATAAAGAGGCAACACAATGTGTTTGAGCAGTTAGGTATAGATCCTCAAAAAGAATTCGGATATGAAATTTTAGAGCCTTTAGTGCAGCTTCGTAAAGACGGGGTGCGCAAGGTAGCCGAGGCGCTAGGTCTGCCCAAATCTAATTTTCAGCGTATACCTTTTCCCGGTCCGGCACTGGCTGCGCGAGTAATCGGTGAAGTCACACCTGAAAAGATAGAAGTGGTTCGTATCGCCACTAAGATTACAGAAGAAGAGTTATGTTCAACCGGCGCATTCCAATATATGGCCATATTGCATCAGGATAGAGTAACAGGCATGCGTGATAATCAGAGAGATTTTGGCTTGCAGATTGAGATCAGGTGTTGGGATAGTATAGATGCCCGGACCGCCAAGCCCACGAAGCTACCTTATGAAACACTAGATAATTTAGCCAAGCGTATAATCTCCGAGGTCCCTGGCGTAGTGAGTGTCACTTATAATATTGCATCTAAACCGCCCTCGACCATGGAAGCTATCTAATTGACCCTGTTAATTTATCCCGGAAATCGCTATGCGATTTCTAAGGGCGCGGTTTGCAAGGTTAAATAGGGGGGGGCGACTTGAACAAGTCGCTCTTTTTTGTTTGACGAAATGCCGACAGAGGAGTAGTATTAAAGAATATCAGACTTTAGAGAGCATTGTTAAGCTAATGGGTAGATAAGATGGCCAAAAAGAGAATATTGATTATTGATGATGAGCAAGATTTTCTGAGATTAGCGGCTATGCATTTGAAGAGAACTAGTAATTATGAAATAAGGACTGAATCAAAAACAAGTCGGGCTGTGGCTGTGGCTTCAGAGTTTAATCCAGACCTTATCCTCCTAGATATCATCATGCCTGAGATGGATGGCGGTGAAGTAGCCAACCAAATAAGATCACTGAGTGGCCTAAAAGATGTCCGCATAGTATTTTTGACCGCGCTTATCCGAAAAGAAGAAACACCTTCGCGTGAGGAATATATAGACAAGCAGGACTTTGTTACAAAACTGCGCTATAAGGAACAGCTTGTTGATTACATCGAAGGGATATTCCTGCGCAATAAGAGATAGTAATGTTATCTAGAGGCCAATAGGGGGCTGACGAGGCTATTTAGGGTAAATAAAAAAATTATAGACGAGACACCCTCAAAGGAGTAAGATTAAAGAAGCGCTATCGCTAAAGGAGGAAAAAATGGAACTAGGTCCTAAATTTAGTCTTCAAAAGAAAAAGAAAGAGATAGAACAGGCAGAAATCAGAGTAGCCTATAATAAAGCAGACAAGACTGTGGATATTGGGACTACGGACAATTTTTATACTGTCCAGATCCTTTTACCCCCAGATGCGTCGCAAGATACATCAGGAATCGAGAACAGGGCAAAGGAAGTAGTTGACTTTGCGAAGGGTTATTTTAGTGGACACCCCCAAGAACTACATAAATTAGGCTATCAATTGACTGTAGCTATAGTTAATTCTACAGGAACAGCTGTTGCTTTCAATATCGCCTACGTTGCCAAAGGAACCGGCAGCATTCAAAATCCCATAATTAACATATAATACTTAGGGATGTCTTTGAAATTACGTATGAGGGCGTTCCCTAAGAAAATAAATAGGGACATCCTTTTGAATAATTCGAAAGATGTCCCTAAAATATAATAAACAAGCACAGAAAAAACCTTAATTCTTCAATCCTTCTCCAAGATAAAGACCTGTGAAAAAAAATCTTCAGATAATCAAGGATCTAAAAGAGATAGATATCGTAATCGATACCTGGGATGATATTTTTTCTGACTTTGATCCCAGCCCGTTTAACGAGAGGACTCTCTCCGAGGATTTTATAGTCGAACTCAAAAAAAGATACAGAGAGACACGCAAGGGAAATTTTGCTGTAACAATATACGCGCCGATCTTCTTAAAAGATGCAAAGTCTGAAGCTATAGTAATACAGAGGTTAAAGAGGCATTTCCTGTACAGGTCTTTGCAGAGCCAGAAAAAAATTGCCAGTATTCGCATAAAAGGAATCATCTATGTCTTGCTAGGTATCTGTTTTCTCACATTCCTGACGTTGGCTGCCTACTTTAAGATGTTTAGCGACCTGGCCATTGAGATTTTGGGCATAGTGGTTATGCCCTTGGGTTGGTTCGGCATATGGGAAGGATTTTCTAAAGTCGTGGATACCACACCTAAATTTATCCAAGACGAGATACTCTTTAACAAGCTCTCCAAAGCTCAATATAGATTTAAATTTCTAGAAGAAGCAAAGAAGTAGATTAAGATTAACCTACGTGGTTGATCAATATTATATTGCTTTGCGGCTTTGCTATGTTCAGAAACTTATCAGAAAGGAAAAAGATATTAAAAGGAAATTACTCTTAATATTGCCGCGGAATGAAAGAGGGTATTGGGGGAAAGTCCATCGCGGTAGAGCAGGGCTTGTTCGTTTGAGCTTACCAATATTGGCAGCACTTACTCCTTCCGATTGGGATGTCGTGATACATGATGCTCGTGTTGCTGTGATTGATTATGATCAAGACGTTGATCTGGTAGGTATTACCGCGCTTACAGCGGAAATTCCCAGTGCGTACGCTATTGCAGAGAAATTTAAAGATAGAGGCGTGCCTGTCGTCCTTGG
This sequence comes from Candidatus Omnitrophota bacterium, assembly GCA_042570265.1. GTDB lineage: Bacteria > Omnitrophota > Gorgyraeia > Velamenicoccales > JABMQK01 > CAZFPS01. Next base: position 4,508 of record JBHPGU010000058.1, read on the forward strand.
AGGCATACATGTGAGTGCGCTTCCTGAAGAAGCATTGGAACATGCAGATGCAGTTGTTGTCGGTGAGGCTGAATATGTATGGAAAGACTTATTACAGGATGTACAAAGAGGCACGCTCCGTCGTATTTATCGTGCTGAAAAATTATGCGATATGATTAATATGCAGTCTCCATGTACGCGCCTTCTTGATAAGAAGATGTATGTTAATTTTAATGTGCTTCAGGCCACAAGGGGATGCCCCTTTGATTGTGATTATTGTGCGGTCACGGGAGTATTTGGGAGGACATTCCGCACACGGCCAGTAGAGGAAGTAATCGCTGATATTAAGGGTTTTGATACACGCAATTTTTTCTTTGTTGACGATAATCTCTGTGGTAATCCCAGGTATATTAAAGAAGTATTTAAGGCGCTGGTTCCTCTCAAAAAAACGTGGGGTGGGCAGACCTCGATTACCTTCGCTCAAGACGACGAACTTTTGGAACTATACGCAAAGAGTGGAGGACATTATGCTTTTATTGGGTTTGAGACAATCTCGGAAGAATCTCTAGCCTCTATTAATAAACGCTGGGGACGGGCGAATGCCTACGGGGAGGCGATTCGCCGGATTCACCGAGCAGGAATTAATATTGTTGGAAGTTTCATCTTTGGGCTTGATCAAGATGATCCGTCAATTTTTCAAAGGACGTTAGAGTTTATTATGAAACACGGGATTGACGCTGTTCAGTTCCATATACTTACACCTTTTCCCGGTACGCGTCTGTTTGATGCGATGAAAGCAGAGGGACGGATTATTGATAGTGATTGGGAGAAATATAATACCAGCGAGGTAATATTTCAGCCAAAGAAAATGACAGTGAAAGAATTACAGGACGGTTACTATAAGATATATCGACAGACCTATTCTAATTATAATACTCTTAAAAGAGTATTGAGAAGCTGGCGGGGCATTTCTCATCGCCTTATTATAAACGCGAGCTATCGTAATAAAGCAAAGAGAATGCCACGATAAGGATAGAAAGTTGCCCTATGGAATCCTGCGGATCTTCAGGATTAAGTTTTCCGAGAAATCGCTACGCGATTTCTCTTAGCAGATTATGAGAGAGGGAACTCTATTTCCCAATCCTCTGCGATATGCAATGTGTTCTTCGTTTAGCCGCCTGTCTCACGGCGAGGCCGCGGGATCTAGCCGAGGCTGGTAGAAGTTTTTCTTATAATTTTGTAAGAAAGGTGCTAAAATATAGAAAAGGAGAGGACGATGAATACAAAATGTTTACAGTGCCAAAGTGAATCTATAATAAAAGGAATGATTTATAATCAAATTGACTATATT
>JBHPGU010000059.1:0-5525 GCA_042570265.1 Candidatus Omnitrophota bacterium
CAACTAAAGTAGATTCAACGCAGGTTCCCAATGAGGACATTTCCAGCGTATAAATTATAGTGCCTAAACGGTGCACCCTGAAATTCTTGCAGAATTTCAACAAGTTACAAAAAACAGACTGGAAGTCTTCCCTAATACCTGCTGAATTTTCCAGAGTATTATATTGACGCAAATTCATCTGAGCGCTATGCTTTAAATAGGCATAGTGCTCTTTTTGTTGATTACCCCTCAATTCGTAATCAAGATTCAAAGTAGCCCTATTCTTAGCCAAAAAAATATTGACTTGATTCTTATCTTTGTTGTAAAATATGAAATTAATGTCGAAGTCTAATATTGGGTTAAATTGCGTAAAAAAGGGAGGTCAAAAATGTCTCAAGATATTACAGTGATTAATGAAAAAGTAAAAAAAGAGAGTGCTTTTATTGAAGCGCTTAAGATGGAAATCAGGAAAGTCATTATCGGGCAGAGTTATTTAATTGACCGGCTTATGGTGGGCTTGCTGGCTAACGGACATATTTTAGTCGAAGGCGTTCCCGGATTAGCCAAAACACTCTCCATCAAAACACTCTCGCAGGCGGTCAATGCTAAATTTCAAAGGATCCAGTTTACGCCTGATCTCTTGCCAGCTGATCTGATCGGCACGCTGATATACAATCCTAAAGAAGGCACGTTTACCACAAAGAAAGGGCCGGTGTTTGCCAATATTATCCTGGCGGATGAAATCAATAGGGCTCCGGCAAAGGTCCAGAGTGCGCTTTTGGAAGCGATGCAGGAGCGGCAGGTCACTATCAGTGAAAATACGTTTAAATTAGATGAACCGTTCCTGGTCATGGCCACGCAGAATCCTATCGAGCAGGAAGGGACCTATCCTCTGCCTGAAGCTCAAGTCGACCGCTTCATGCTCAAAATCAATATCACCTATCCCAACAAAGAAGAGGAGCATAAGATCTTAAAGGCGATGAGTTTTACTGACAAGGAGATAAGGGTCAATCCTGTCATCAGCTCTAGCGATATTATGAAGGCACGTAAAGTCGTAAACGAAGTCTATATGGACGAAAAGATCGAGAAGTACATTATAGATATCGTGTTTGCCACCAGAGAGCCGCAGCAGAATAAACTGGATGAATTAAGCAGCCTGATACAATACGGAGCATCTCCCAGGGCGAGCATCTATTTAACGCTAGCCTCTAAGGCCTTTGCATTTTTGCAGGGCAGGGGATATGTCACTCCGCAGGATGTAAAGAGTATAGGTATGGATGTTTTGCGCCACAGGGTCATTATCAGTTATGAAGCTGAGGCAGAAGAGAAGACTTCAGAGGATATCGTCAAAAAAATATTTGATGAGATCGAGGTGCCCTAAGTGATCCCTAAGGATGTCCTAAAAAAGATTAGGCGTATACAGATTACTACCTCGCGAATGGTCAGCGATGTCTTTGCCGGACAGTACCAGAGCGTATTTAAAGGCCGGGGTATGGAGTTCGATGAGGTGCGTGAGTATCAGCCCGGAGATGAGATCCGTTCTATTGATTGGAATGTCACAGCTAGAACGGGCCAGCCCTATATCAAAAAGTTCGTGGAAGAACGGGAACTTACGGTCATGCTCTTATTGGATGCTTCTATGTCCTGCCGCTTTGGCACGACGAAACAACTCAAGAGCCAGATCGCCGCAGAGTTGTGTTCGGTGTTGGCATTTTCGGCCATAAACAATAATGACAGGGTCGGTCTGATTATCTTTACCGACAAAGTAGAGAAATTTATTCCTCCGCGCAAGGGACTACGCCACGTATTAAGGGTTGTCAGGGAAGCGCTATATTTTCAACCCAAGGGAAAAGGCACTAATATTGTGAGCGCTTTAGAGTATTTAAATAAAGTCACCAGGCGCAGGGCAATTGCTTTTGTGATATCAGACTTTTTTGATACCGGATTTAAACAGCGCCTCTCCATTGCCAACAAGAGGCACGATGTTGTGGCGGTTACGATTACAGATCCCCGGGAGGTCAGCCTGCCTGATGTGGGTTTAGTCAGATTGGATGACGCAGAGACAAAAGAAGATTTTATTGTGGATACTGGCGACGGCAATTTTAGAAAGCAATATAATAAGGATGCCCTGCGAAGAATCAATGAGCGCAAGCAGTTGTTCCGCTCCGTAGGTGTAGATAGCATAGAAGTGGCTACTGACTGCGCATATACCAAAGAGTTGATCAAGTTTTTTAAGATGAGGGAGAGGCGATTAGGCTAGATGATACGTTTTCTTTTATTATTCTTATCTATAACCAGCAGTGCCTTTGCCGACGACATAAAGGACATAAAACCACCGGTCTACTTTCCTAGAGATTACCTTATTTTGATTATTATCTTGGCTGCAGTTATCGCAGCCGGGTTATTTTTTTGGTTACGTTCCTTATTAAATAAGAGAAAGAAAGAAAGACCAAAATTTACGCCGCCTCCAAAACCCGCAGACCAGCTTGCCTATGAGGCCTTGCGTGCGCTACAAGTTAAGAATCTTCCCGCCGCGGGAAAGATCAAAGAGTACTATATAGAACTCTCTGATATTGTCAGACGCTACATTGAAAATAGATTTAATATTCGGGCACCGGAGATGACCACAGAGGAGTTTCTGTTTAGCTTACGCGACTGTGTAGCTTTGACAGATGTGCATAAAAATTTATTAAAAGATTTTTTAGAGCAGTGCGATATGGTAAAGTTCGCCCGCTACGGCCCTACTCTAGAGGAGATAGATAACAGCTTTAAGGCAGCCTGGCGCTTTGTGGATGAGACAAAACCCGTCGTAGTCGAACCAGAGAAAAAATAAACTATGGTTTTTAAAGATATATGGATCTTGCTATTTGTGCCAGTTGCTATCGTTCTGGGTTATATCGTAAAAAACAGCATGGCTTCGGCGAGCATAAGATTTTCCTCAGGTGAGTTATTAAAGGGAGCAAGGCTTACCTGGAAGATACTACTAGCCAAGAATCTTATTTATCTGCGTGTGGCGGCGATAGTATTATTTATTCTAGCCTTGGCCCGGCCGCGTGTCCCTTTAGAAGAAACCTGGATAGAGACTGAAGGTATAGATATTGTGTTAGCTGTTGATTGTTCAGGCAGTATGTTGGCAGAAGACTTTACTATAGCAAACAAGAGGTATAACCGCTTGGCAGTGGTAAAAGATGTGGTTGAGGATTTTATTAGAGGAAGAAAGAGCGATCGCATTGGAATAATCGCTTTTGCTGCGCGGGCCTACACAGTCTGCCCTTTAACTTTAGATTACGATTGGTTGATCCAGAATTTAGAAAGAGTAGAAATTGGCGCAATCGAAGACGGGACAGCTGTGGGATCAGCCATAGGTTCTTCACTCAATAGATTAAAGGATACTCAGGCAAAGAGTAAAATAGTTATTCTTCTGACAGATGGTGTTAGTAATACCGGGAAAATCTCTCCTCTGACAGCCGCGGAGGCAGCAAAGGCATTAGGCATAAAAATCTATACGATTGGAGCAGGTAAAAAAGGACCGGTTCCCTACCCTATGCGCAATGTCTGGGGTCGTAAGGTGTACCAAAATGTAGAGATGGATATAGATGAGGATGTGCTGCGAAAAATATCCCAGGAGACCAATGCCAAATATTTTAGAGCTACGGATACGAAGTCTTTAAAACAGATCTACAAAGAGATAGACGAATTGGAGAAGACGCAGATTGAAGAGAAAGGTTTTCAGGAGTATAGAGAGATGTTTACATTATTTTTGATTGCAGGGCTAGTAATTATTTTGCTAGAAGTAATTTTATCCAATACTATTTTGAGGAAGTTGCCTTAATATGAGATTTGCGCAAGTTTATTATGCTTTGGGTTTTTGGGTTGTTCTGGGGCTGATTGTATTCTTTATATTTGCGCTTAAAGATAAGAAAGCCACAATGCAAAGATTCGCCCAGGATCATCTTTTAGGTGAGATCGCTTCTTCCTTTGACTACAAAAAACAGAGATTGAGGCTTACGCTTATTCTGCTGGTGTTGATTTTTAGTATACTGGCTTTGATGCGGCCTCAATGGGGATTCCAGTGGCAGGAGGTAAAGAGGAGGGGCCTGGATATTCTTATCGCTATCGATACATCTAAGAGTATGTTGGCTAGCGATGTAAAGCCCAACAGGTTAGAAAGATCCAAACTAGCTGTAAAAGACCTGATCAAAAAATTACAGGGCGATAGGATCGGCTTGATCGCTTTTTCCGGTACCGCATTCCTGCAGTGCCCGTTGACAGTTGACTACAACGGTTTTCTTCTAGCCTTGGATGATCTGGGGGTCGATACTATCCCTCAAGGCGGCACATCTATTTCCTGGGCCGTCAAGGAAGCTCTTAAAAGTTTTGAAGGCGAAGAGAAGAAGTACAAAATACTCGTTATAATTACCGACGGAGAAGATCACGAGGGTGGTGCTGTCAGGGCAGCGCAGGCGGCCAATAAGGAAAACGTAAAGATATTTTCTATCGGTATAGGCACGAGCGAAGGTGAATTGATCCAGGTGGCCGATGCTCGCGGAAGTAGAGAGTTCTTGAAAGACAAAGACGGCAATGTGGTTAAGTCCCGGCTAAACGAAGGTGTCCTAAAGCAGATCGCTATAACTACAGGTGGTACTTATGTGCGTTCCAGCGGAGCAGAGTTCGGCCTCGATCTTATTTATGAAGACAAGATCGCCAAGATGGAGAAGAGGGAGATAAAGGCGCAGATGGCTAAGTTCTACCACGAGCGTTTCCAGATACCCTTGGTCATCGCTTTGTTATTATTAGTAGCGGAGATCTTTATAACCGATAAGAAGAAGGTAGTATGAAAAAGGTTTTATTAATATTAGCGATCTTGTGTTATTCTACGGCTACTTGTTTTGCCGGCTCACAACCAAAAAAAGAAGTTAAAAAAGGCAATCTATTATATAATAGAGGAGAATTTCAAGAGGCGCTCAAGCAATATGAAGAAGCGCTGTTGCTTGTTCCGGATTCAGATGTGGTTAATTTCAATCTAGGTAACGCTCTTTATAAAACTGACGACTACAAAAACGCTATAGACTACTTTGAAAAGTCCCTGGTTTCCAATGATGAGTCTTTAGAGCAAAAGGCCAGCTATAATGTTGGTAACGCCAAATTCAAATACGGTCTAACCCAGGAAGAGACTGATATAGGTAGTGCCATAAATTTGCTGACTCAGTCGTTGCGCCACTATGAAAGGGCGCTGCAACTCGAACCTGAAGATGAAGACGCAAAGTTTAATCACGAGTTTGTTCAAGAAGAGATTAAGCGTCTAAAACTCAAGCAACCGCAGCAGCCTCAGCAGTGTCAAGGAGAGCCAGAGGGAGAAGAAGAACAGGATCAGCAGCAGGCCCAGCAACAGCAGGGGCAGCAGGAACAATCTCAGCAAGGACAGGAAGAGTCCGGGCAGTCACAAGAACAACAGCAGCAGGAACAGCAACAGCCGGCTGCTAGCCAGGGCGATGAAGAAAAAGATGAGCAAGAGTCTCAGCAGTCCGGACAGGAACAAGAGCAGG
>JBHPGU010000060.1:0-5461 GCA_042570265.1 Candidatus Omnitrophota bacterium
CTTTCTATGCTGCTCTTCCGTTAATTGGTGAAGTAGTTAAATTGAGAAATGAAATACTTAGCTTTTTCCCTTCTTATCACCAGTTAAATAAACTGAACGAACAAGCTAAAAAGCTTACTCATACGCCAGGCAAAAAGGTATTTAATAATTTTAGCAAAGAGATACTGTTCGAGAGAGTTAATTTTAGTTACCATGGCCAAGAGCATGCATTACGAAATATCAGTATTAAAATTGAGAAAGGAAGCATGATTGCTCTAGTCGGAGGAAGTGGGGCTGGAAAGACAACCCTAATTGATCTTCTCCTGCGATTCTATGATCCTGATAATGGGAGGATCTTGGTTGATGGAGCCGACTTAAAAGAGTTGAATATTTTGTCTTGGCGAAAAAAGATTGGCTATGTTCCTCAGGAGGACATCCTTTTTAATATGAGTATTTATGAAAATCTAATCTGGGCTAAGAATAACGCCTCAGATAAAGAAATTGCTATTGCATGCGAAACGGCAAATGTAAATCAATTTCTAAATGGCCTGCACAGGGGAATACATACAATCATTGGCGATAGAGGCGTTAGGCTGTCTGGTGGTCAGAGACAAAGGATTTCTTTGGCCAGAGCTGTTTTACGTAAGCCGGAATTGTTGATTCTAGATGAAGCAACAAGTTCGCTAGATACTTATTCTGAGCGCTTAATACAGGAGTCAATAGAAAATATTGCTAAAGAAACAACGGTTGTTGTTATCGCTCACCGCCTTTCAACCATTTCAAATTCAGACTATATATATGCACTAAAAGATGGCCAGGTGGTCGAAGAAGGAAGCTATACAGACCTTATGGGTAGCAAAGGCTATTTTAACCAGATGGTGGAACTTCAAGGAATAGGGAAAAAAACTGAAAACGTTATTTGATATGACACAAAAAAAAACAAAAAGGAGAACCATGTTAGAAAATAAGACAATTTTGATTACCGGGGGAACGGGTTCCTTTGGGCAAAAGTTTACTGAAATGGCTCTTCAAAGCTATGGGTTGAAGAAGATTATTGTCTTTAGCAGAGATGAATTCAAACAACATGAAATGGCTAAGGTGTTTCCGGAGAAAAAGTATCCAATACGTTATTTCTTGGGAGATATCAGGGATCGCTATAGGCTCTGTAGGGCTTTTGAAGGAGTTGATTATGTTTTGCATGCTGCAGCGCTTAAGCAGGTCCCAGCTTTAGAATATAACCCTACTGAGGCGGTTAAAACTAATGTTGTTGGGGCAGATAATATTGTTGATGCAGCCATAGATGTCGGAGTAAAAAAAGTATTATCACTTTCTACCGATAAAGCCGTCAATCCTATAAACTTATACGGTGCCACAAAGTTAGTTGCAGAAAAATTATTCATTGCTGCTAATGCCTATGGAGGAGGTAGAGTTAAATTTTCTGTAGCTCGTTACGGAAATATTGTAGGTTCCAGGGGGAGCGTAATCCCGTTATTTCGTGATCTGAAGAAAAAAGGAGTCAGGGAGTTCAGTATAACTGACACGCGAATGACGAGATTTTGGCTGACTTTAAAACAAGGGGTAGAAATAGTTTTAAAGTCACTGGAGGCTTCAGTTGGAGGGGAGGTCTTTGTACCTAAAATACCTTCAATGAAAATTGTTGATTTAGCAAGATCAATTGACCCTGATTGTGTATTTAAAATAATCGGCATTAGGCCAGGCGAAAAGATCCACGAAGTTTTAATCTCAGAAGACGAAGCAAGAAATGTCAGAATGTATGATGGACTTTATGTCGTCTTGCCACAATTTATTGAAAATCTAGAAGTGCAAGAAAAATACAAGAATTACCCATCTGTTCCTGAAGGATTTGTCTATAGAAGTGACACTAATGATAGCTGGATTACATCAGAACAGTTGTTGGCTTTCGTTGGAGAAAAAGAAGATGAAGACTATTCCTTGCTCTCGTCAACACTTAACTAGGGATGACATTAATGCCGTTAAGAAGGTATTAGTGTCTGATTGGCTGACTCAAGGGCCTACAATCAAAAGATTTGAGCGTTCGCTCTGTGATTATACGGGTTCAAAATATGCATTAGCGGTATCTAGCGGAACTGCCGCGCTTCATCTTTCCATGCTAGCTCTAGATATTAATAGGGGCGATAAGGTTTTAACTTCCCCGATTACATTCTCTGCCAGTGCAAACTGTGTTTTATATGTAGGCGCTTGCCCCAAGTTCATTGATATTAACGATTACACTTATCACCTAGATATTGAGAAGGTCATCGATTTCCTTAAAATCCCAAGCCAAAGGAAGAGGGTGAAGGCTGTAGTGCTGATCCATTTTATGGGTACGGTTTTTGATATCGTAGGATTAAAGAGGGTCTGTGATAAATACGGGATTTCAATTGTAGAGGATGCGGCTCATGCATTGGGCGCACGATACTTGCAAGGTGAGAGGTCTCACCAAGTTGGAGGCTGTAGGCATTCGGACGTTACAATATTTAGTTTTCACCCCATCAAAAACATCACGACCGGAGAGGGCGGAGCGTTGTTAACTAACGATAAGCGAATTTACAAAAGAGCTTTACTTTTGCGTCACCATGGCATAGTCAAATCCAAAAAATGGCCACTCTGGTATTATGACATACCGAGATTAGGATTTAATTACAGGATAACTGATATCCAGTGTGCGCTGGGAATATCGCAATTGCAGAGACTAAATGCGATGATAAAAAAGAAAAGGATGCAGGTGCAATATTATAATACTTGTTTTTCAGGTAATAACCTTGTCAGGGTTCCTTGTGAGCGTCCTGATACCTATGCTGCTTATCACTTGTATGTAGTTAGGGTCCCAAGCAGAAAGCGGAACAGCCTTTATAATTTCCTGCGGAAAAGCAACATATTTACTCAAATTAATTATATACCAGTTCACTTACTGTCGCTTTATAAGGATAGTTATGGTTATAAAAAAGGCGACTTTCCAATTGCCGAGAAATTCTTTAGCGAATGCTTAAGTTTGCCCTTGCATGTCGGCTTAACGCAAAAACAGCAGGCAAAAATCATAAAAAAAGTTAATTATTTTCTAAATAATGGTTAATAATTCGAAAAAGAAGATTTGTTTGGGCACGGCTCAATTGGGTTCAGATTATGGGATTAATAATACAAGAGGGGTGATCCCGGAGGCCGAATCTGTAAAACTATTATCCCTTGCTTCTGAATATGGAATTGAAATTGTTGATACGGCTTCTGGCTATGGGAAAAGCGAAAGAATCATTGGAGATTTTTTAGTAAATCACCCTGAAGCCTTTAAGGTGATATCTAAATTTGCTGAAAATGAACAGCCAGAAGAAAGTGTTTTAGATAAATCTTTAGAAAAACTCAAGATTAGAAAAGTCTATGGCTATTTAATCCACAGTTTTGATGTTTATAAGAGCAATCCCAGTATTTTTGATACTCTATTGAATTATAAACATGGGGAGAAGGTAGAAAAAATTGGTTTTTCACTATATTATCCTCATGAGTTAGACTGCGTTCTCTCAAACAACTTAGATATAGACATGGTTCAGATCCCATTTAGCATATTTGATCAAAGATTCTCTCCATATTTTTCAGTTTTAAAGGATAAGGGAATTGAGGTTTTTGTTCGTTCTGTATACCTCCAGGGGCTAGTCTTCAAAAATCCTGATTGCTTAGAAGGACAATTTATAAAATTTAGGGAAAAACTTAATGATCTCAACCTTTTATCAGAGGAGCTCAAAATTCCCATAGGAGCCCTATGTTTAAATTTTGCCATATTGAACAAACATATCGATAAAGTAATTGTCGGTATTGATGGGTTAGAGCACCTTAGGAAAAGTATGGACTTCATTCAATATTCGGCTGATATAGAAAAGTTCATGGACAGATTAGCAAATTTTCAAGAAGAAGATGAGCAGATAATATTGCCTTTTAATTGGAGCCTCAACAAGCAAGGGGTTTAATATGAGGATTGTCTCTATTATTCAGGCAAGAATGGCTTCAACAAGGCTTCCGAAAAAGATACTCTTAGATCTTGGCGGTAAGACTGTACTGGAGCAGGTAGTCTCTAGGGCAAGGGCCAGTAAGCACATAGATGAGGTTGTCGTGGCAACTACTGTTTCTAAACAGGACCTAGCTATTGTGAATCTTTGCTCAGGACTGGGAATCAGTGTTTATTGTGGCTCGGAAGAAGATGTTTTGGACAGGTACTATCAAACAGCGCGGCTTTTTAATGCTCAGCACATCGTGAGAATCACTTCAGATTGTCCGGTTATCGATCCGAAAATCGTAGATGATGTCATTGATTTACACCTTAAAGAAAAAGCTGATTTTACGGCAAATATCATTAAAGAGACATTTCCCGATGGTCAGGATGTGGAAGTTTTCACCTTTAAATCATTAAATAAGGCGTGGCAGGAAGCTAACCTATTATCAGAGAGAGAGCACGTTACTCCTTTTATAAAAAGGAATCCGGATATTTTTAAACTTGTGAATTTAGAATCAAAAGTTAACTTAATCCAAAAAAGATGGACTTTGGATAGTAGTGAAGATTATGAATTTCTTAAGAAGGTTTTTGAAGCACTTTACAAACAAAACCCATTATTCGGCATGGAAGAAATTCTTAAGTTTATAGAAAGGCACCCTTCAGTTGAGTTGATAAATCAACACATTGCGAGGAATGAGGGTTATGCGAAGTCGCTTAAAGAAGATCACAAAGTAAGCAGGCTAACTAATTAAAATATGGCAATGAATAAAGGACAAGAGCTATATAGGCAGGCAAAAAAAATAATCCCTGGCGGGACCCAGCTTCTTTCAAAGAGGCCGGAAATGTTTTTGCCTGATTTATGGCCTGCTTATTATCAGAAAGCAAAAGGTTGTCACGTTTGGGACCTTGATGGAAGAAAGCTTATCGATATGAGTACAATGGGAGTTGGTTCCTGTATTTTAGGTTATGCTGACGAAGACGTTAATAGGGCAGTAATTAATCGAATCAATAAAGCGAATATGTGCACCCTTAATGCGCCGGAGGAGGTCGAATTAGCCAAGCTTTTTATTAAATTGCACCCATGGGCCCAAAAGGTAAGGTATGCCCGAACTGGCGGAGAGGCTATGGCGATAGCCGTGAGGATAGCAAGAGGTTATTCAGGAAAGGACCTTGTCCTGTTCTGTGGCTACCATGGCTGGCATGATTGGTACTTAGCTTCAAACTTATCAGATGTTAAGTCTTTGGATGGGCATCTCTTGCCAGGTCTTAGACCCCTAGGTGTCCCCAAGGGCTTAAAAGGGACATCTATCCCTTTTGCCTATAACGATACTAAAGGATTCTTGAAATTAATTAATAAATACAGAAATAAGATAGCCGCAGTGGTTATGGAGCCAATAAGAAACCACTATCCCCAAAAAGGATTTTTAGAAACCGTAAGAAAAATATCAAAGAAAACAGGGATTGTTTTGATTTTCGATGAAA
>JBHPGU010000061.1:0-4446 GCA_042570265.1 Candidatus Omnitrophota bacterium
AAGGAAAATTCCAGGTAGACTCTAATGGTAATTTAGTCAAGATAGACAATATAACATATGATTGGCCTGCCGATGACGGAGATCCTGGAGAACAACTACAGACCGATGGTGACGGGATATTGACTTGGGAAGCAGCCGGCGGCGCCGGCAGTGGAGATAGTGTATTAATCGACGCGGTAGCAGTAGCAGACGGCTCCGGGGTAGACTTGCAGGGTGGTGCTGATGTTACCATTACCTTCAATGCAGGGGCTGTAGATGATAGGTTCCTTAGAAATTATGAAAGTGACGCCATGATAGGCACACTGACATCCGATGGCTTGACAATGGACGCTAGTGAAAACATTACTTTAGGAGGACAGACACTAGACCATGACGGCACTGACTTTGTGTTTAATGACTCTGTACAAATAAATCCAGGCCTCTTATTAATCCAAGGCTAAACCGCTGAAATTTAACAAATCGTCATCATCAAAGACAAAAGAAGCTGCCAAATCATCTTCAACGATCTGACCGTCGATAATGCTTGTAGCTCCGGTATTGGCTAGAGCCACTACGCCGGTAAAGGCAGCATAATTTCCAGTTCCAGCACCATCGCCTATAAATATTTCTGTATCAGCGATATTAGCAGCACCGTCGCCCTCAAGGTTGTTTGTTTCTGCGCCGCCTACTCCTAATTGAGTGGCCGTGTTATCATCGTCAGTAAACCATAACTGATTAGGCGAGGCTGTCTTAACCCACAACTGCCCTTGTCCTGCAACAGAAGGACTTATTCTTCCCCAATCAACAGACTGTACACCAACCGGCTTTGATGTAGCAGGCGAAGGACAAGTATGTTGGGATTCAGACTCGGATACGTTATGGGTAGGTAACGGGACAACAGCAAAATGGATTGGGAGTTTTACTTCATTAAGTACAGGTACGATTACCGCAACTACTTATGGAATTACCTCTGATGGTGGCGCAGATGATATTCTATTGGCCGCAGCGGATGCTAATAGCGCCGGCCTGCTTAGTGCTGCCAAGTTTAGTGAGATAGGTACTAACACAGCCAAAGCCGGAAACGTCTCGACTACATTAGACGCGGGTACGATTACCGCAACTACTTATGGCATTACCTCTGATGGTGGCGCAGATGATATTCTATTGGCCGAAGCCGATAGCAATAGTGCTGGCCTGCTTAGTGCTGCCAAGTTTAGTGAGATAGGTACTAACACAGCCAAAGCCGGAAACGTCTCGACTACATTAGACGCGGGTACGATTACCGCAACTACTTATGGCATTACCTCTGATGGTGGCGCAGATGATATTCTATTGGCCGAAGCCGATAGCAATAGTGCTGGCCTGCTTAGTGCTACTAAATTTGATGAGATAGTTGCTAATACAGCTCGCGCATCACTCTCAGATTTCACCTGGGGCTCTGGCTCGACCATTAATTGGACATTTAATGCCGGAGCAACTGTTCCGGATCCGTTTATCACATTCTTAGATGGTCCATATATAGGCATCGGCACCACGAATCCTAGCGCGACCCTGGACGTGGTCGGTTCTATAAAGGTGAGCGGTTCTATGAACATCCCAGTCTCCACAGATCCTACAGCGACTGCCGACGGACACATCGGCCTGGAGTCAGATGTGGATGCTATAAAAATTCAGGCAGGAAGCGGCGTTGATGGTGGTATCGCCGTCAATCAAGACGTACGCCTGCCTTTAATCGAACAGAAAGATATGACGATCATAGAGCCGGACAATCTGGATGCGTTCAGCACTAATGGCATACCCATGTTTACAGTGGATAGCTACAACTATCCCGATGGTATTACAATCACTGCTATTAGAGTAATTACATCAGAGTCAACTAGTATTGAGTTTGATTTAGAAGAGTGGGAGACCCCCGCTGCTTTTACTTCAAAGATAGCGGATATTAGCCTAACGACCAGCGATGAAGACACATTCACCGGAGGCGAGATTACTGATACTACTGTAAAGGTCGGCAGCTATGTATTTCTGGACCTCGACAATACTGATATCGCCTGGGTGAAAGTGACTGTCTGGTTCTATGCTGACAATGTAACTGACGCATAACCGATATTCAACCTCGGAGGTTGAAGAGTAGGTTGGAAATAGATTGACAGATGTTGTAGTGATAGTTAAGGTGAATGTGTTGTATTAGGGTTAAAGAAAAATGAAAAATTACAAATTACAAAATCCAAATAACAAACAAATCACAATATACAATAGACAATGAACAAACCGTATGACTTAGAAGAAATAACATCGATAAAACAAAATAAATATAATTTTTGTTTATTGTAATTTGTTTATTGTTTGTAATTTGGAAGTTGTTTATTGTAATTTAGTTTGTTTCACCATGCGAAGTAGACAGGTAGTTGAGCACTGTATAATATAGGTAAGAAAAGAGGCTAAGGTTAGGGGAAACCCGAAAAGTATATGCACAAAAGCATATCGAGACTAACCATAGTATTAATAGTTATCGCAGGCGTGGTGCTTGTGGCAGCCACGGGTGCATTCGTGCCGACAGCCAGATCATCCGGCCAAGCGCTGGCAGAGGCTCCCCGGGACTCTGCGCAAGAGAGCAGCCTCGACATGCAGGATATGCAGCAGCACTCTGCAGTCGAAACCACAACCTCATCCGCAACTCAATCATCAGCAGATAGTACCGAAATTCAACCTATCCCGAGAAATTTTCAATCTGAAAATTTCCGGGACTCAATCCTCGAAATTGCTCCGCAATTTCAGAGGGCGAGGTTGAATTTCGGTTCAGAAGCAGCCCCGCAATTAGAAGTCTTAGATGAACACTCCAGCCCCAAAAAAGGCGAGACCTGGGGCGTCAGGTTCACCACCCAAGGAAAGTCAGACTTAAAGATCATCCCCGATGACCAGGCCACAATAGACGACGATGAATTCACAGGGCTGTATCAGGGAGATCTACAAGTCCAACCGCAAATATTAGAAGACGACGTGATCTTCTACCCGGACTGGCAGTATGATGATGTGGCCCGGGTCGAGCACAAGACCCTCAAACGCGGCGACCACACCCTAAAATTCGAATTCGGCGACGACACAGATTACGCCCACAACACCGCCTGGGGTGTAAGTGAAATAAATTCCCTGGAATTTGATGGTGCGGATGCTACACACAATTCCTTGATTTTGCTGGATAGTACTCACTTTGTGGTATCTTATCAGGGTGTCCTTGGCGATGGCTGGGCTAAAACATTCAGCTTTGACGCTAACTATGACAACATAACTGAATTAGACGATATAGAACACGATAATAAGGACGGCAGATATAACTCCATGGTAAAGATAGACGATACCCACTGGATTTTAGCTTTTGCCGGTAATGGCGATGACGGCTTTATCACCACATTCAGCGCCAACCCCTCCACATATGTCATAAGTGAAGAAGATGTCCTGGAACATGATGCAAGTGATACTGTTTCCCACAACTCCTTAGTAATATGGGACAGCACTCATTTTATGTTATCTTATGAGGATGCGGTTGGTGCTGGTTATTTGAAGACATTCAGCATCGACGGTTCATTCAATTTAACCGAAATAGATTCTGATAATTGTAACACGTATAGCGCCACCGGTGACTTCCTCTCTTCCATAGTAAAAATAGACGATACCCATGTTATGCAAGCTCAGCAAGTTTCTAATGGTTGGCCTTTTATGAGGACAGGCGAGATTGACGGTTCATATAATATTACAAATACTTGGATAGACGGCGATGGCCCGACACACGCTTCCAGTGAATACTTTTCCCTAGCAAAAATAGACGATACCCACTATATGTTAGCTTATTCCCTTACAAGCGGCAGCGGCTGGATTAGGACATACAGCATCGACGGTTCATATAGCATAACCGAAGAAGACGCTCTCAATCATGAAACGGTGAGTTGTTCATACAACTCCTTAGTAAAAATAGACGATACCCGCTATATGTTAGCTTATGCCGGTGCTGATGATGACGGCTATATCACAGTATTCAGCATCGACGGTAATTATGACATAACTGAAGAAACGACTCTGGAACATGATGCAGTCAATGGCACCTACAACTCCTTAGTAAAAATAGACGATACTCATTATGGGCTGGCTTATACTGGTCTTGATGGAGATGGCTATATCAAAACTTTTTCTCTGGATTTTGGAAGCCCGACAGTCGCCCTCAACTCACCGAATGATGCCGCGGGAATTACCGACCTCACCCCTACCCTAAACTTTACAGGGACAGATCCTGACACAGAGGATGTTGAATACAATGTGCAGGTGGGTACAGATAATTCGTTTAGCGGCACCTGGGATGTCACATCAGCCGTTTATTCCCAGGAGAAGAGCCTCAAGGCGAAAGAGTCGGCTCCGCAAGGTCTTTTCTTCAAACCTGACGGCACAAAGATGTATACTATCGGGACTGCTGGT
>JBHPGU010000062.1:0-4272 GCA_042570265.1 Candidatus Omnitrophota bacterium
GTTTTCCAGCAAGCTTCCAAAATTCTTCTGTTGAGGATATTGAATTTGGCTACAGATTAACCCAAGGCGAAAAAAAGATGTTTAGAGCTAAAGATATTATGGTCGACCATCTAAAGAAGTATACTCTTTTTAGTATGCTAAAGACAGATTTTAAAAGAATAGTAAATATGATAAAGATATTAAAGAGCTCTAAAGGAAAAAATAAAGCAGGCGAAGAGGCGCCTTTTTGTTATTTTGCTAATATTGTCCTAGCAGCTCTCATTTTAGTCTCTTTAGTTATTATTCTCGTGGTTAATAATTGGTGGTTATTTTCTATTTTGTTATTAATTTTTATAGCTATCAACAACGGCTTTATGTGCTTCCTAGTTAAAAGAAGGGGATTTATATTTGCTCTGAAAAGCATCGGTGTGCTATTGATTGAATACATCGTAGTCTCAATATCAATATTTTGGTCTTTTTTATTATTCTTACCAGCATTCAGACGATGATGATGAATAAAAAGGATATTATTTTTATAATGAAGTCGCCAGTATCCTTTGGTTTTCTTCTGGGCATTCTTCTTGCCTCCTATGTGATAACTATTAATTCATATTTGAAGTTTAAAATGTTTAGGTTGGCATTGTTTGAACTCCAAGCAAGGACTACACAAACTTTCATTTGTTGCCTTTCTATTGCTGGAATTGTATCGATCTTTTTGATTGTGACAGATATATTGATTTCCCGTTATTTAAAGTGGCATAAAACAAAAGTGAAAAGGTGGATATAATCGAAGGTAACCCCATGCCCTATGAAAGACGCATCATTAAGGGCGAGACAGTTCAGCTTGGCAAGGATGATATAGCGCATCTTATCGCTTTGTATGACGGTGAGATTCAATACGTTGATGCGCAGATAGGCAAATTAATCGATTCACTGAAAGATATTGGTTTGTTTGAGAACTCTATGGTTATAATTACATTCGACCATGTTGAAGAATTTTTTGAGCACAATGGCCTTAAGCATGGATATACTCTCTACAATGAAGGCATTCGAATTCCGCTTATTTTTCACCTCCCCAACCTTTCTCTAAGCAAAACAGCACTAGACAGCCTATTAATCCAATCAATCGATATATCACCAACAATATTGGACTTTCATAACATTGAAAAACCGGCTTGTATGCAAGGCGATAGCCTGTTGTCTCTTTTTAGCAACACTCCTGACCAGTGGAGAAATTTTGCCTTGAGCGAAAGCCCGTTTATTGATGCAAAAACACTTATAACAAAAGAATGGAAGATTATTGACCATTTTGGTACTGTATTGACAAGCGAGGAACTGTCAGAACATTATACAAAAGGCCGAAAACTCTTCAATCTGCTTGACGATTTTGAGGAAAAGATTGATCAGTCTCATGATAAAACAAAGCTGTTCAAAGAAATGTATGAAAAAATTGCTTTCAGTCTTAACTCCAGCAGAGCAAAATCGCTTACTAGAACTAAAACCTTTAATTTTTAGTAATGAGCTTAAGGAACAGCTGAAATCACTTGGATATTTATAGTATGGCATCTCGAACATTCATAAATAGAGTATTTCGCAAAAGTGGCCCACCGATCCACCTTGTCTGGTTTATTACAGGTAGATGCAATCTAAAGTGCCAACACTGCTTTTATGATACCAGCGCTAATCCCAAAAAAGATGAATTCAGCCTTGAGGAGATCAGTAAAACAATAAATAATCTACCGCCTTTGCTATCTATTCTTCTAACAGGAGGAGAGCCATTCTTAAGGAGAGACCTTTTAGAAGTTGTAAAGCTCCTTGCTAAGAAGGGGTCCATAAGCAATATTTCAATAACAACCAATGGCTTCGATACGGAAAATATACTAAAGACCGTTGAGAAGATTCTGAATGCGGCTTCGAATGTAAACATCTTCTTAGGTGTTTCGATTGATGGCTATGAGGCTGAGCATGATAAATACAGGATGAGAAAAGGCTCCTACAAAAATGCTATTTTAACTATTAAGGGTTTGAAAAGACTTGAAAGCAATTATTCAAACTTGAGGCTGGGGATTGGGACTACTCTTCATAGCGGCAACCAACATATTATGATCAACTTAAGAAAAGACCTTTATCGGCAGTTTGGTATCTATCCCAGCATAACTTTGATAAGGGGGAGCATAAAGTCTCCTGTCTTAAAAAATATTGATGCTGCTAAATATAAAGAGGTCTTGCGGGACGTTGAGAAGGAAAGAAGAAAATCGAGACCTAGGATCCCTCTCGAGTCTATTGTTAATACCAGAGGATGGATAGGTGAAAAACTTGCTTATGAGACTTTTATCAACCAATCAAGGTCCTATAGTTGCTATGCCGGTTCGCTGATGGGCGTTATCTATGAAAATGGTGATGTCTACCCTTGTGAGATGTTGCCTAGACACAAACTTGGCAACCTTCGCGAGGATGATTACGATATAAATAAGGTCTGGACCTCGACCAGGGTAAAAGACATAGGGCGCTGGATACAAAAAAAAGAGTGTTTTTGTACATATGAGTGCCAATATACCTGCAATACTTCATACAATGTTAGGTTTGCTCCTATTTTTATGTTTAACATTTTAAGGGATATGATCAGAAAGAGGTAAGCCATGTGCGTTATTAATTGTTTTAAGTGGGCAGCAAAAAACATAACTCCCAAAGAAATTGAAGGCAAGAGGGTGATCGAAGTCGGTTCTTATGATGTAAACGGAAGCCTCAGATATGTCATGGAAATGCTCAAACCAGCTGAATACATAGGCGTAGATATGGTAGAGGGGCCTGGGGTCGATATGGTTTGCGATGCCAGCAATTTAGCCGAAAAATTTGGGCGGGAGAGCTTTGACGTTTTAATAGCTACTTGTGTCCTTGAGCACGTAAAAGATTGGAAAACAGCAGTTACCAACATAAAGAATATATGCAAAAAAGGAGGCATCATCTATGTAATAGTGCCTTCTCAGTTTCCTTACCATGGATTTCCCTATGATTTTTGGAGGTACAAAAAAGAAGATATTGAGGCTATTTTCTCTGATTTCCAAATAGTAGCCTTAGAAGAAGACCTGCAAAATCCAAAGACAGTATATGCCAAACTTAAAAAGCCGGCAAATTATGAAGCAAACGACCTGACTGATTACGAGTTGTATTCTATAGTCACGAAGAGGAGGCAGAAGCAGATTGAAGATAAAGATATGAGGAGCCTCTATTTTAGATGTATAGTCATTAGAGAAAAGCTGAGGGACCTTTTATTGAAGATCGGGAAAGCAATGTTCCCTGAAATCTAAGATCCTGTCTTAATCGGTGAAGTAAAATTATGCTAGAAAATCTCACAAAAGAAGCCAGTGTCGCCGTAATAGTGCTTAATTGGAATGGGTTCGAAGATACTGTGCAATGCCTGAATTCCTTAAAAAACCTTGATTATCGCAACTACAGGGTCGTCTTGGTTGATAACGGCTCTGACAACAATGAGGGTGACAAACTAAAAGAGATGTTTCCTCATATCCAGCTGATTCAAAATAAGGCTAATAGGGGTTACGCTGGAGGCAATAATGATGGGATTAACTGGGCTTTGGAAAATAACTTTGAATATGTTGTAAACCTGAACAATGACTGCATTGTTACCACGGGTTGGCTCACTAATCTTATTAAAGGGATAAGATCAACTGCAGCGGACTTTGCCTCGTCGCTAATAATGTTCCACCCTGCCACTGATCTAATTTATTCTTATAACGATGTTTTGTTGCCGGATAGCTCAACTTTTACCCCTCAGCGCTATGAAGAATTCAAGGACGATGGAAAAATTGCTGAAATTTTCAGCGCAAATGGTGCGGGTTCAATTTATTCCAGCAATTGCTTAAAAAAAGTGATGCTCGAGAACAAGCAACACTTTGATGAATTATTTTTTGCTTATTATGAAGACGTAGATTTAGGTAGCAGATTGACCTCAAAACAGTATAAGTGTGTTTGTGTCCCTGATGCTTTGATTTATCATAAGTATTCAAAAACTTCAGTCGAATATTCTGAATTTAAAATATTCTACGGGGAGAGGAATAGGGTTATATGTGAGATCTTTAATTACCCTGTCTATTTGATTTTGATCGCTGAATTATGGTCCTTACTTAGACTAATCGTAAGTCTGATATATTCAATTAGTAACAGAAAGAGTAAGGGGTATGCTTATGTTAGAGGTTTGAATATTGCCAAATGGATGCTTCTTTCGCTAAAAGCAAAACTTTGGATTGTCTTCAATTTGCCTTTAATATTCAGAAG
>JBHPGU010000063.1:0-4031 GCA_042570265.1 Candidatus Omnitrophota bacterium
TCCTAGTCTAGAGCGATTGAAAAAATGTTTAGATTCTGCACTTTAGCAGAACCGCTTTCAACACCAAAACCGATTTGACGGCAACCACACTCTTTCATGATCTTTGCCTTTTCAATATTAATCGTATCTACCCTGCTATTGCATTGCCATTGAAAGTTGATTTTTCTCTTCACTAATTCATCTTTGAACTTTTTAAACCATTCCTTATCATGATTTGTAAATGTGTCATCCTCAAACCTATATCTTTTTTTAGGAAACTTGCGTTTAATCATTTCTATCTCATTTACTAGATTGTCCACACTTCTTTCCCGCAAGTGTTTTCCAAAAATTCGCCGCAACGTAGGCTGACAATAAAGACAATTGTATCTACATCCCCTTGAAGCTATCATGCCCACAGAGTCATAAAGTGAATAATCGATTAAATCCCTACCAGGGAAAGGAATTTCATCAATATTTTCGATTGGGCATGGAGGTTCGTTCATTACTACTTTTCCTTCAAGCTTGAATGCAACTCCTTTAGTTGCTTGAGTATTTTTATTGTAAATATTTTTAGTAAATTCCTTGATTATTGCCTCTCCTTCTCCAATAGCAGCAAAATCAAAGCCTCCATCTAAAACTGATTTACAATCAATGGTAGGATGAGGTCCACCTGCAATTGAGACTAAATCCTTTTTGATTGATTTAATATAGTTTAGAATCTCTACCGCACGATTAAATAGAGGCGTAGTGAAAGAAAATCCAACATAAAGTGCAGAATCTAAACATTTTTTCAATCGCTCTAGACTAGGATCAAAAGTAAAATCTATGATTTCGACCTCCTGACCCTCCTTGATTAATGAGGAGGCAAGATACTGAACGCCCAAAGGTTCAAGATTTCCTGAAACTAGAGAATAGTTGCGTCTTGGATAAATCAGAATCACCTTTTTCATAAATCCCCCTGCTATCAAAACTCAAAGCATAAGAATATTCATTTTTTTTTGAAATGGTACATAGTTAAGTTGCTTTTTAATTCCTTACGATAAAACTTTTTACAAATACCCAGCAAGTCATTGCACTGGGTGCCTATTGAAATTTTTTTCTGTGCAGCTATCCTAGCCCCTTCCCCTCTGAAGATTAATTCCTCTTTTGAGAGGACATAAACATCTTGAAAGCCTTCATTGAGCTTTTCCTCAATAAAAGAAAGATCGCAAAATTTGCTCTGGCTACATGATGCTTTAGTATTTAAAATTGTATTCCCCGAGTCTATAAATAAAAATGGCTTATAGTGGAACTGGGTGAATGCAAGAGCTAATGCGTTAGAGCTACTGTTTTTAATAAACTCTTGAGCATTTTGCCATGAACAAAACATTTCTTCTGATTTCCCTCTGAATTGATACAAACGATTAATATTGAATCCTACTTGGATAACAATAAGCAGTGTGCATAAAGCAATAAAGATAGTTGAGTGAGTAGCCTTCAAACGATTTTTTAGAAAAGAGCAACAATAACATAAGCTAAGAATGAACGGTGAAATGAAATAAGCCATATCATAAATCTGAAAACTTAAAAGCGAAACTCCATAGCGAAAATTTCTTGCCCGCAAGGACATCATGAAAGCAGCGCAAAACCACATGAGGAATATAAAAATGCACTCTTTTTTATAGCGACTTTCGATAGTTTCTTCAGCCACCTCGCGCTTACTTACATATGCTCCAATTGAAAATTTGACAAAATAAACAAATAAAACTATACAAAAAAGCAATAAAGTGTACTTTCCTAATGCGTGTATCGGAAACTGTTTATGCCGTAGCGCCATAAAAATTGAAGATAAAACTGAGGTCTGGGTATTTGGATGGGAAGCTAAATTAATAGGAGAAAACGACATTTCTAAAAAGAACTTACGAAAGATGCCAATAATTGGTAATTCTAAACAAAGGAGAATTCCTAATGGAGCCAGATATCCGGGTAAATCTTTGATTCGAAAGCATAGAAAAGTTAATATGAATATAGCTGCTAAGTATCTTCCGTCTCCAATGGTTAGCACAGCAAAATTTGAAAAAATAACAATAAGCGCAAAGAGAAAATAGTTATACTTATTGACAGGCCTATTCTTTAGAATTATAAGAAATAAGAAAACAGAGATAATTACCCCAGTTTGAGAAATCAAACCAAGGTGACTCAGGTAAAGGGCTGAAATCCAGATTTCCGCAGAAGTTGCATACAGAATAACTCCTAAATAAGCAAATAGCCTAGAAGCTTTATTAATGATGAGAAATATCAAACAAGCATTAATGGCGAAAATAGCAGCTTTAAAAGACCTATACAGCAAAGCCTTTTTGTTGCATATAACCCGCAATAGATCCCAAGTTAAGAATTGATATGGCCGATCATTGATATTGTAAGCATCAAAGCCAATCTGCATAAGATTCTTTGGATTAAAGGCACGCATTATATATTCTTTACCTATAGTAAGTAGTATTAGAATCCTTGACGGCCTTGCAAACCCTGGCAGATATTTTTCTCCATATGGCTCAACACCTCCCTTTACTTGAAGACGGAAAATGTCAAAATCTTCCCAGAAGAAACCAATCCCACTTGATAGGAAGATTTGCCAACAAAAAGCAAGGATAAATATTAATATTAATATTACAATCTGATTTTTAATTGAAATCTGCATACCTTATAGGAATTTAAGACAATCAAAGGTTAATTTGTCCAAAGCAGCTTTTGTCCTTTAGACTTTTTAATATAATCACCAATTTGAGACAATGTAAAATTCAGCATATTCTTCTTCTTGGAATAGTATTCTCTATACCATTGAGCCGTAAATTTAATAGTCTCATCAAAATCCAAGACAGAGCGCCAATTAAGCATCGTTTTTGCTTTTTTGCATGAAAGTTTTAATAAATGTGTCTCTTTGCCTTTTTTTATGGAGCTGTGTTTCCACTCCCCTCCACCAAAATCCTTTGAAAAGGATTGTATTATATCTTTTACCGAATAGCTTCTTCTGTAATTAGGACCGAAGTTAAATGACTCGCTATTAAATCTATTAGACAAAAATAATTTGTGAGCAAGCCAAATATATCCGGAGACAGGCTCTAAAACATGTTGCCATGGGCGAGTTGCATTTGGATTACGGATAAAAACAGCTTTTTTGTTCGACCAGGATTTTACACAATCAGGAATTAACCTATCAATATTCCAATCTCCTCCCCCAATGACATTACCTGCCCTAGCCGAAGCCAAGCGGCAATGAGAGTTTTTAATGGGAAAGTATGATTTGCAGTAAGAATGAAACGCCAATTCAGCACAGGCCTTGGATGAACTATACGGATCTTCTCCACCCAAAATATCATTTTCCCTGTATCCTCTGTTCCACTCTTGATTCTTGTAGCACTTGTCGCTTGTAATTATAACGGCTGCTCTTGCGCTTTTAGAATGACGAATACACTCCAAGACATTAACAGTTCCGAGTAGATTAGTTTCAAAGGTTATCATAGGATTTTTGTATGACTCACTCACAATTGGCTGAGCAGCTAAATGAAATACTATTTCAGGATTATATCTCATAAATACTTTCTTTAAGGCAGCATAATTTCTCACATCTCCTTCAATGTGCCTTATTATTTTCTTTAACCCGCAAACACTAAAATTACACGGTTTTGAAGGGAAGTAAGCAGAGTAGCCAATAACATTTGCACCTAAATAATTAAGCCAAATACTTAACCACGAACCTTTAAAACCAGAAGCACCAGTTATCAGCACTTTTTTATTTTTAAAGATATTTTTTTTCAATATAACACCTTTTTATAATATTCGACAGTTAATCGCAAACCTTCATCTAACCCAATCGAAGGCTTCCAATCTAATAGTCTGTGTGCTTTTTTAATATTTGCATAGAGTGACATGTTTTCGCTTTTTCGGTAAGGAAATTTTCCCCAGTTAGGACTTCCACCTCCTGTAATTTTTATAACTTTATTAATTACTTCTTTTATGGAAACTTTTCTACCCGAAGCAATATTAATGACTTCTCCGTTGGTTTTCCTAGATAG
>JBHPGU010000064.1:0-3890 GCA_042570265.1 Candidatus Omnitrophota bacterium
TGTCGCCGTTAGACCCGATGGTATACATCTTTGTGCCGTCGGATTTGAAGAAGAGGTCTCGCGGCCAAATATCTTGTGCGTTAACGCTTATTTCCTGGGAATAAGTGGCTGTAGTAACATCCCAGGCTACGCTCAAGCTATACTCATCCACTGTGTTGTCGTAATCCCCGATGGTATACATCTTTGTGCCGTCCGGTTTGAAGAAGAGTCCTGTCGGAGCTGGTTCTTTTGCATTCACGCCTATCTCTTGAGAATAAGTGGCTGTTGTGACATCCCACAAATCATCACCCACCTGCACATTATATTCAACATCATCATTGTCAGAGTCTGTACCTGTAAAGTTCAGGGTGGGGGTGGTGTCGGTAATCTCCGCGGCATCAGCCGGGGTATTGAGGGCAACTGTTGGTGAGGTATTCGTGGTAAAACTTCTGGTGCCAGACCAAGCTCCATAGGTATTACTTCCACTGGGGTCTATAGCGCTGACCCTCCAGTAGTAGGTAGTGCCTGTAGATAAGGTATCTCCTGCTTGAACCGTATAGTCTATGGCTACTCCTGAAGTATAGGGGTTGTCTGCTGTAAAACCTGGATCGGTCGTTGAGACTTCATTAATAAGGAGACCACCTAAGTTATACTCATCCACTGTGTCACCGTCAGATCCGATGGTGTACATCTTTAGGCCATCCGGTTTGAAGAAGAGGCCTGTCGGAGTCACTTCTTGTGCGCTCACGCTTATTTCCTGGGAATAAGTGGCTGTAGTAACATCCCAGGCTACGCTCAAGCTATACCCATCGACTGTGCCGCCGTGAACCCCGATGGTGTACATCTTTAGGCCATCCGGTTTGAAGAAGAGCCCTGTCGGACCAATTTCGTATGAGGTCAGATCCTTCTTTTGAGAATAACTGGCTGATGTGACATCCCAGGCTACACTTAAATCATACTCACCGACTGCGGCTGGGTAGCCAAGCCCGACGATATACATCTTTGTGCCGTCGGATTTGAAGAAAAGGTCTGTCAAAGAACCTGTCTCTTCCATGCCCACGTCTGTCTCCTGAGAATAAGTGGCTGTTGAAACATCCCAGGCTACGCTTAAATTATACTCATCGACTGTGTTGTCACCTTGCCCTGCAGTATACATCTTTAGGCCGTCGGGTTTGAAGAAGAGGCCCATAGGCCACGTATCTTTTGCGCCCACGCTTATTTCCTGGGAATAGCTAGCTGTTGTGACATCCCAGGCTACGCTCAAGTTATACTCATCCACTGTGCCGCCGTCATATCCGATGGTGTACATCTTTAGTCCGTCGGATTTGAAGAAGAGCCCTGTCGGATTCACTTCTTTTACGCTCACGCTTGTCTCCTGGGAGTAAGTGGCTGTTGTGACATCCCAGGCAGTAAACGTATTATCTGTACCCACCTGCACATTATATTCAACATCGTCTGTCTCAGCGTCTGTCCCTGTAAAATTTAGAGTGGGGGTGAGGTCGGTAATTGGCGCGGCATCAGCCGGGGTGTTGAGGGCAACTGTCGGGGGGCCATTCTTATTTCCTCTATCAACACTGGAAATTTGCTGAGTTGCGCCGGTAGCATCCTCCACACATCTATAGAATCTTCCGTCGGGAGCTACTACGGCACCAGTGTCATTATAAGGTTCAGTGGTGGCATCCGTAATATTTGAATAATTTTCATCGCTATCGGCAGCAGACCTTTGCCACTGATAGGTTAATGCGCCTACACCCCTATATCCATCATTAGGACTACTATCCGGACTATCTCCGGCGCCGTTGAAGGCCACAACCTTATAAGTCCTGGAAGCGCCATTATTGGTTGATTGGCCGGATAGGCTTAGAGCTACATGGGCAGCGCTTGTGCCATCAGTGGCATCCGCTGTGCCAGGGGTAATAGTGGGCGCAGCTGCAAGGGTATCATCATAGGTAGCTACATCACCTAAGGTATCTAATACGTTACTACCTTCATATACCTTATATCCTGTAGCCCCGGTAGATTTAGTCCAGGTAATGGTTACTTTATCTGTATGGTCACCATCAGTGGCCGCGACATTTGTCGGGGCGTCTGGTTTTATCGCAAACGACCTTGTGCTCCAAGCGCCGTAAACATTTACTCCGCCGGGGTCTATGGCCCTGACTCTCCAGAAATAATCACCTCCGGATAGAGCACTCCCTGCTTGAACCGTATAATCTATGGCTACTCCCGAAGTATAAGGGTTCCCTTCGGTAAAACCCGGATCGGCCGTTGAGACCTTGTCAATGAGGGCTGTGCCTACTAAGTCATACTCATCCACTGTCTTGCCGCTAGCCCCGATGGTGTACATTTTTAGACCATCCGGTTTGAAGAAGACTCCTTCCGGAAGCGACGAGTATGCATTCACGCTTATCTCTTGAGAATAAGTGGCTGTTGTAACATCCCAGGCTACACTTAAGTTATACTCATCGACTGTGGCGCCGGTAGCCCCGACGGTGTACATCTTTAGGCCGTCTGATGTAAAGAAAACTCCTGTCGGACTCAATTGGTATTCACTCACGCTCTTCTCCTGAGAATAAGTGGCTGTTAAGACACTCCAGGCTACGCTTAAATTATACTCATCGACTGTTTTGCCATCAGTACCGATGGTGTACATCTTTAGGCCGTCCGGTTTGAAGAAGAGGCCTGCCGGAGACGCTTCTTTTGCGCTCACGCTTATCTCTTGAGAATAAAGGGCTGAATCGACATCCCAGGCTGTGCTTAAGTTATACTCATCGACTGTTTTGCCGGTATTCCCGATGGTGTACATCTTTAGGCCATCCGGTTTAAAGAATAGCCCTTCCGGCCACGTTTCTTTTGCATTCACGCTTATCTCTTGAGAATAAGTGGCTGTTAAGACATCCCAGGCTACGCTTAAGTTATACTCATCGACTGTGTCGCCGTCAAGCCCGATGGTGTACATCTTTAGGCCGTCTGGTTTGAAAAAGAGCCCTGTCGGAGTCGCTTCTTTTGCATTCACGCTTATCTCTTGAGAATAAGTCGCTGTTGTGACATCCCACATATCATCACCCACCTGCACATTATATTCAACATCATCATTGTCAGCGTCTGTACCTGTAAAGTTCAGGGTGGGGGTGGTGTCGGTAATTTCCGCGGCATCAGCCGGGGTATTGAGGGCAACTGTCGGTGAGGTATTCATGATAAAACTTCTGGTGCCAGACCAAGCTCCATAGGTATTACTTCCGCCAGGGTCTATGGCCCTGACTCTCCAGTAGTAGGTAGTGCCAGGGGATAAAACATCTCCTGCTTGAACCGTATAGTCTATAGCTACTCCCGAAGTATAGGGATTCCCTGCTGTAAAACCTGCATCGGTCGTTGAGACTTTACTAAGAAGGACACCGCCTAAGTTATACTCATCCACTGTTTTGCCGGTATCCCCCATGGTGTACATTTTTAGGCCGTCGGGTTTGAAGAAAACCCCTTCCGGAAACGTTTCTTTTGCATTCACGCTTATCTCTTGAGAATAAGTAGCTGAATCGACATCCCAGGCTGTGCTTAAATTATACTCATCGACTGTTTTGCCACTTTGCCCAATGGTGTACATCTTTAGGCCGTCCGGTTTGAAGAAGAGCCCTAGCGGAGTCACTTCTTTTGCATTCACGCTTATCTCTTGAGAATAATTGGCTGAATCGACATCCCAGGCTGTGCTTAAATTATACTCATCGACCGTGTCGCCGTCATACCCGATGGTGTACATCTTTAGGCCATCCGGTTTGAAGAAGAGCCCTGTCGGAGACGCTTCTTTTGCATTCACGTACTCCTCTTGAGAGTAAACGGCTGTTAAGACATCCCAGGCTGTGCTTAAGTTATACTCATCGACTGTGTCGCCGTCAAGCCCGATGGTGTACATCTTT
>JBHPGU010000065.1:0-3737 GCA_042570265.1 Candidatus Omnitrophota bacterium
AACAAACTGCCCACAAAACTAGAATTCAAATTTAGCATCTCGGCTAAATCTTTGCCGATATAAGCCAACCAAATTCCGGCAACAATAATCATAACAGCAGAAATCAAAAAAAATACGAACGCTTTCTTCAGAGTGAAATTCTTATATGCTTTATTATGTTCGTTAGTCCTGGGTTGATTCTTTTCAAAGATAAATATTTTTCTGGTAATTAATAAATAAGAAATAAAAATTAAAATACTAAATACGGATGCTAGGAATTGAGAAAATATTACTAAGAAGAATACCTATACCGGCAATTAACAATGGTACCAACGTGAGCCAGGCGGTCAACAGCTGCCCAGCGCTCATCATGCTCAGCAGTGGCCCTTCTTTATTCAAAAAATCCAGAATCGCTATATTCAGGAGATTATAACCATTGGATCCAAAGAGATTGCCAGAAGTAAGATTAGGATCTCCGACAAAAACAATACTTCCTACGCCGGTAAATATTTCCGGTAGGCTTGTAGCAACAGCTATGAGTAATAAACCTACCCACAATCCACCTAAGCCACTCTTGTCAGCAATGATATCGCCATATTTGGCGACTTTTCTACCAGCAAAGAAAATTATCAGGGTACAAATAATAAACTTCAACCAAATAATCGCCATTATCTTAACCTCATGGCAATACCAATCAAAGTGCTAACAAGAAAAGATTTTAAAAATATTATTGCTAAGAAAACAATTATAGGTGAAATATCGATACCAAAACGAAGATTCAACGGCAGGATCTTTCTAATGGGAGCTAAAATAGGTTCTGTGGCTTTATGCAGAAATTGAACGATAGGATTAAACGGATCTGGATTGACCCAACTGATTAATGCCCGGATGAGTATTAACCAGTAGAAAATCGTTAAGACAATATCTAAGACGTTTGCTAAGGCAGCTAAAAAATTTGATAAGACAAACATGCCTTTCTACAGAGCTTTCTAAGTCGGTTTATTGTACGGGACCCAACTCTTTTAAATATTGATAGTATTCACTATCAGTAGTCAAAATAATTGTACTCTTTTTATCTATTGTCTGTTCGTACGTCTCCAGAGTCTTAATAAAAGAATAGAAATCAGGATCTTTGCTATAGGCCTCTGCGTAAATCTTTATGGCTTCTGCGTCTGCCTTACCCTTTAGAATCTGAGCCTGACGATACGCTTCGGAAGTTATCAATTGCAGCTCCTTGGCTCTTTGGCCATCGATTTCAGCCTTCTTACCCTGGCCTTCAGAGCGATAGTTCTCTGCCGCACGTTTTCTTTCTGCAATCATACGCTCATAAACTTTTCTTCTTACAGATTCTACATAATTAATTCTTTTTATACGCACATCGACTAATTCTATGCCGTATTGCGGAGCGAGTTTCTTTGCTCTTTCCAAAATCATACCAGCAAGTATCTCTCTTCCAACTTCAATGCGCTCTAATGCTTCATCTGTAACTATAAGGTCTTCTCCTGTTTCTCCTTCGCTTTCCAAAATCCTATTTGTATTCCTAACGGTTTCCACAAGCAAGTGTTTAGTAATGACATCACGAGTTCCTGAATTAATTATATCATCCAATCTCGCATGTGCACCTATTTCATTGGAAACGGATTGAAGGAACTTCAAAGCATCAACTATTCGCCAGCGCGCAGTGGTGTCTATCCATATATACTTTTTGTCTCTGGTAGGTATCTGATTAGGATCTCCATCCCACTCTAGCAACCTCTTTTCAAAATAATGAGCTTGCTGGATTAAAGGTAGTTTAAAGTGCAGTCCGGCACTGGTAATTGGATCTCCCACGGGATCGCCAAACTGCGTAATAACGACTTGCTGTGTTTCATCAATAATATAAACTGCACCACTTGCAAATACCGCAATCACTAAAATTAAAACCGCTATGACTATACCTATAATAGTTTTCATAGTTGCGCCCCCGCCTTCTCACCGATATTTAACAAAGGGAGGATCGAAGTCTGCTGTGGATCGATGATATATTTCTGTTTTGCCTTTGGTAAAACCTTTGACATGGTCTCAAGATAATATCTCTTTTTAGTGATTTCTTTTGCATTTTTATACTCTTCTAAAACAGAAAGAAATTTTTCTGCCTCACCCTTAGCGCTATTTATCTTACCTAAACTGTATCCCTCTGCCTCCCGGATGGTCCTCTCGGCTTCACCTCTGGCTCTAGGTACAACTTTATTATAAGCTTCCCAGGCCTGATTTATTACCCTTTCTTTTTCCTGCTTAGCTTCGTTTACCTCATTAAAGGCAGGCTTTACCTCATCCGGAGGGTTGACATCCTGTAACTTGACAGTCACTATTTGAATACCGCTATCGTAGTAATCCAATATCTTCTGCAGCTCAACCTGAGCCAGGTGATCGACCTCTTCTCTTTTAAGGGTCAATACTTCATCGACCCGATAGTCGCCTACCAGCCGCCTCATAACCACTTCAGAGATATCCATTATGGTATCCCTGGGACTTCTTATTTGAAAAAGCAACTTAACAGGATCCTTGACTCTAAATTGAACAATCCAGCGTACATCCAAAATATTCAAGTCACCCGTCAACATCAACGACTCATCAGTGTAGTCTCCTTTGGCATATTTGGTACGCACCCCTGGACTTAACGTCCTAACGCCAAATTCTTCCTTAAATATCTTTTTTACTTTAATCGGAGTAGCTTTATCAATGCCGAATGGTAACTTTACATGCAGCCCTGGATCGGTAGTAGCGACATATCTACCAAATCGCTGAACCACTCCCACCTCATCAGCTCCAATGGTATATATCGACCCTTTTAGGCCCAATAAAACCACCACAATTAACACAAAAAAAGGAGCGAAATTACGCGCATCCCCTAATTGCTTCTTACCCATATTCAATAGTTCTTCTGGGGTATTAAAATCCATATTCTACCTCCTTAGATTAATTACTTCTGTGGACAATGCTGTATTATACTACAACAAAAAACCAATGCAACCATTAAGTTAGAATCTTTCCTTAGGCAGGTTAAAGTAGCCAAAGCGAACTTTTGGTATTGATTTCTTTATCAGATTGAGCATATTCATTACACCCATAGGCCGCTCTTTGATCCTGGGAATATTGTTAAGATAAAACTCTGAATCTATGCATAAGTTTCGCATTTGCAAAAGATTAACGCGCTTTTTCCTCAATAATTTAATCAACCTGTTTACTTCTGTGGGCGTGTCGGTTAATCCCGGGAAGACCAAAAGATTGAGAGATACAAATAAGCCGGCGTCGCTGGCTATTTTTATAGAATCTAAGACATCTTTAAGACTATATTTTTTAGGCCTATAATAAGCATTATAATAGTCCTCTCGAAAACTATTTATACTGATTCGTACGCTATCTAATCCTGCGTTTGCTAATTCTTTTAAATATGTTGGTTTACAGGCATTGGTATTAAGATGAACTGTGCCTCGGGAAGTTAATTTTCTAATTCTAATTACAGACTCTTTTAGAGTTTTGAATTGCAATAGGGGCTCGCCTTCACACCCCTGACCAAAACTTACTATCGCCTCCCTCGCTCCTTTTAGATGACTTACCGCGACCTCGGCTATCTCGTTTGGAGTGGGAACAAATTTTATGCGCGAATGTGAAGCAGTTGTACAATCAGAATCTTGCAGCGACAAACAACCTAAGCATCGGGCATTACAAGACGGCGAAACCGGCAGCGGCGCCTCCCAGCGTCCAAAAAACAAATT
>JBHPGU010000066.1:0-3722 GCA_042570265.1 Candidatus Omnitrophota bacterium
AAAAGAAAGTGATTTTAATTTTGCGAAGTCAAGCCTCAACTGGCCATTATTTCCCCAACGCTCTGGAAAACTCAAAGCGTATTGAATCGGCAGCTTCATATCGGCCACCGCAAACTGACCCAATATGGAACCATCAATAAATTCTACCAACGAGTGGATTATGGCTTCTCTGTGTATAATAACCTTTATCTTATCTAAAGGTATATCAAAAAGCCACTTTGCCTCTATAACCTCCAAGCCTTTATTCATAAGAGTAGCTGAGTCTATGCTAATCTTCTTACCCATCTTCCAACGCGGATGCGACAAGGCTTGCTCTGGTGAAACACTACGTAGGCGCTGCTTACTATAACCTACTAAAGGCCCACCAGAGGCCGTAAGATATATAGAATTTACCATGCTGCGTTCATAGCCTTTCAGACATTGGAAAATAGCATTCTGCTCACTATCAATAGGTATAATTTGAGCCTTATCATTTTTTCGCAGTTGCTCATTAACAATATGACCACCAACAACCAATGACTCTTTATTCGCCAAGGCTATCTTTTTATTAGCCTTTATAGCTTCTAAAAGTGGTAATAAGGCTATACTGCCTGTGATAGAAATAACAACTGTATGTACACTAGAAATAGATACTAGCTTACAAATTCCCTCAAGGCCAGATAGTACTTTAACATATCTCAACTGGTTCTTTAGCCTTTGCGATGCTTCTTTATCGTAAACAGCCACAAACTCAGGCTTAAACTTCTCTGCCTGAGATTTAAGCATTTTAATGTTATTGCCAGCGCAGATACCCACAAGATTAAACTTATCAGGGAATCTCTCTATAACCTTTAGGGTATTTACCCCTATGGATCCGGTTGAACCTAAAATAACTATGTTTTGTTTACTCATCTTATAATCGTTATGTTCTCTTACTAAGACAGTGCCCTATACATGTAAAAATAAAATACTGGCGCTGTAAACAAAAGGCTATCTATTACATCCATCACCCCGCCTATCCCAGGGATTACATCGCTAGAATCCTTTGTCAGGCAACTTCTCTTGATAAGAGACTCAGATAGATCTCCTAACTGTCCGATTAGGCCCACAAAAAGTCCAATAAATACTAAGTGTACTAAAGAAAGAACACCAATATTAGGCAAAAAAGAACCACTGGCCAATGCCGCTAAAACTCCAAACAACAACCCTCCGATAATCCCTTCAATAGTCTTATTAGGGCTTATCCTGGGTATAAGCGCATGCTTACCAAACCTACTACCGATAAGATATGCGCCTATATCAGTAGCCTTGGTTATAAAAATTAAAGCTCCCAATAAGGCAAGGCCATAAGGCAGCATCCTTATTTTTACGATAAATGAAAAAAGCCAAGAAATATAAATAATACCAAAAACAGTAACAGAAATACTGAAAACAGCTTGAGAGTTATCTTTCTTAATAATCTGCAGGCTGAATAAAGAAATCAAACCAATAACTACAAATAATAACTCCCAACCCTTAGTCAATTCAAATCTGTAAAATATGGAAAGGGGGATAATCAACCCTATGATCGTGCCGAAGTATTTATATACCCTCACGCCCTTCTTCTCGATTAAACAGTAAAACTCATATAGCCCGCCTAGAGTAAGTAGTGATACGACGATAATAAAAGGTGTATCGAATATAATGGCCACAACAGTAATGCTAATCAAAACTATTGAGCTAAATATTCTATGCACTAGCATGGATATCTCCGAATCTTCTCTCTCTTTTCTGGAACTCTTTTATGGCCTCTTCTAAATCATCCCTAGTAAAGTCTGGCCAGAATTTATTACAGAAATATAATTCTGTATATGATAACTGCCACAACATAAAATTACTGATACGCATCTCACCGCTTGTGCGAATCAATAATTCCGGATCAGGCAGATCCTTTGTATACAAAAATTGCGAGAATTTATCCCCATCTAAATCTTTGATCTTCAATTTATGGTCAGCTGCCTGTTTAAATATTTCTTTAACCGCCTTCATTATCTCAAAGCGTGAACCATAATTTAAAGCCAGATTTAAAGTAAGCCCTGTATTGTGTTTAGTCTTCTCTTTAGTATCTGCTAATAACTTCCTGATCTGCGCAGGAAACTTATCTGTTTCTCCCATGGTCACCAATCTGACATTGCCATCCATAAACTTCTGTAACTTCTTTCTTAGAAAATAATCCAGGGCGCGCATAAGCATGCTCACTTCTGCCTTGGGCCTCTTCCAATTCTCTGTGGAAAATGCATACAAGCTTAAAACTTGAATACCTAAATCCCTCGCAGCCTCAATTATCTCTTCAACAACGACTAAGCCTTTTTTGTGCCCGGCGGTTCTGGGCAGATGCCTCTTTTTTGCCCAACGGCCATTACCATCCATTATAATCGCTATATGCTTAGGCATTTTATTTCTATCCAACATAAATTAAAACCTCAAAAGCACCATCATGAAAGTTCCTACTGATGCACTCTATAGTCAATATCCGCAAAGACATTATCCTTATATTCGATATCGCTAAGCCAATTCTGATCTACAATATTTGACCTGATGTCCTCGTATAATTTATTGAATCTTTGTATGTGAGTCTTAGTGCGCTTGATGGCATAGTCAACATGCGTTCCCGTGGCTATAATGAATGCCCAATCTGAACTCTGGGCAAGCAACAACTCTCTTAAGGCCTGCTTCAAAGCTCTCTCTATGATCCCGTTTGTCTTCGGATAAAGCTTTACCAACTCTGTCATTCTATCTGAAGCTTTATGCAGGTGTTTATATATCCAATCGTTACTGCCTTGTAGCCAAACCTCACTATACCCCTTCCAGCCCCAGCTGGACATGGAGGGCGAAATAACTTGGTTTCTAGGATTTTGAGCTAAGTACTCACTGGGAGTAATCAGCTTTATATCATTCTGGTCACAAGCAATCTTTCTAATGAAAAAATCAATCCAATTAGGTCCCTCAAACCACCAGTGGCCAAATAGTTCAGCGTCATAAGGAGAAATGATTATGGGCTCCTTGCCCATGGACTCAAATAAATATTCGACCTGCTTCTGGCGGTTGAACATAAAATTACCAGCATGTTGCGCAGCCTTCTCCATGGCCATCTCAGCATTATAGGGTTCCTTATGATTGTTATCTCCTGTGATGCGATAGTATTTGATGCCGGTATTCTTACGTATCCCATCCGGATGGATGTAAGGCTTTATATAATCTAAGCCTAGATCAAAACCTATATCTCTGTAGAATTCACGATAATAATAGTCACCGGGATAACCCTCAACTGAAGACCAGACCTGTTTGGAAGACTCCATATCCCTTCCGAAACAAGCAACGCCTGACTTGCAATATACAGGTGCAAAGACGCCGTATTTTGGACGAGGGGTGCCATGAAAGATCCCGTGGGAATCCACGAAGAAATACTTCAACCCGGCCTCTTTTAGAATTTGATCATGGCCCGTAGCATAACCACATTCAGGAAGCCAAATTCCCCGAGGCTTCCTGCCAAAAACCTCCTCATAGTGGCTAACCGCTACCTTAACTTGCGCTTTTACAGAAGGCCTACAAACATCCATAAGCGGCAAAAATCCGTGAGTGGCACCACAAGTAATGATCTCCAACTTGCCTAAATCTTGGAACTTTTTGAAAGCCAAAACTATATTGCCTGAATATTTTTGATAGAGTTGACGAATTTGTATAAAACGGTTCAGGTACATCGA
>JBHPGU010000067.1:0-3499 GCA_042570265.1 Candidatus Omnitrophota bacterium
CCTCACCTTTGCTGAAGTGGCCAAGAGGCTAAAAATGCATGAGACCACGGTCTGCCGGGCAATAATGAATAAATATATCCGCCTGCCCTGGGGCCTGATATCCTTAAAAGACCTCTTCCCCAGCCATATCAGTGACAAAGATGGCCAGATAGTATCCTCCAGTCACACCAAACACCTCATCAAGGAACTCATAGAAAAAGAAGACAAAAAACACCCTGTTAGCGACCAAAATATCTCTAAATACCTGGCCAGCGAAAAGAACTTAAACGTATCCAGGAGAACGGTAGCTAAATATAGGGACGAACTTAAGATACTGGCTTCGACCTACCGTAGGGAAAGATAATCGGAATTAAACTACGTTAAATTACAATAAACAATCTACAAATTACAAACAATATACAAAATCAAATATACAATATACAAAATTTTATTGTGACTTATCTATGATCGAAGTAAATATACTCCTTAACTCCTGAGATTCTTTAATAAAATAGTTTATCTCTTCGCTGTATTGCTTATTGGCTTCTTCAAGAAGCTCTAGCCAATAAGTACTTTCCTTACATTCTTTTCTACTTATTCTCATTCTGTAAACGAAATCTTTCTTGCTTAACTTTTCATTCGCTTCTCTGTAATTTGCCCCTACTGAAGTTGATGCATTCACTAATTGGCCAATTAATTTAAAATTTATTGTATGTTGTGGCAATTTCTTACATAGATTAATTATTCCTTTGGAATATTCTAATGTTCTTTCTTCTAAATCGTATGGCTTAGTCATTGTTTATTGTATATTGTAATTTGTTTGTAATTTGGATTTTGTAATTTGTTATTTTCCTTTATAAGGATTTAGGGTTTAACATTCCTATCTTTCTTGTTTGACTTCTATCAGCGTGATTTTTGCAACGGGAAAACGGGAATGGGAATTACGTATGGATAGCCAGGGCGGCTAGATCAAGGAGCCTATTCATCAATTTTAGGTTGGTCTGG
This sequence comes from Candidatus Omnitrophota bacterium, assembly GCA_042570265.1. Lineage (GTDB taxonomy): Bacteria > Omnitrophota > Gorgyraeia > Velamenicoccales > JABMQK01 > CAZFPS01. The sequence goes on from JBHPGU010000067.1 coordinate 985, forward strand.
GTAAATCTTACCGGTGAGGTTTCCAGGGCGCCGACATTCATCACCCCGACTACATCATTTTCTATTTTTAAGGGGATAACCATGGAAGAGCTAATCTGAGGCCTCTTAAGATAACGCTTAATCCTATTATCGCTAACTTTATCATCCAATAAAAACGGCCTGCCTTCTTTAGCGGCGATCCCTGAAACACTACTACCGACTTTGACTCTTGTGTTTTTGACGATCTCATCCGGGATGCCTTTAGAGGCCTTGATGGTCAGCTCATTACTTTCTCTATCCAAAAACATCACAGAGCCGACATCGGCTCCGCTAATCTCAAAGGCCACATCTAACAACGCCTCTAAGAATTTCGCTAACTTAGCTGAACCTAAAGCTAATATTAACTCCTCTTGCTGGAACTTGCTCTCGTACGATAACTTTAAAGCATACTCTGTGAGGTCTTTAATCAACTCACAAATAGACTTCGCAGATTGAAAAGTCGCGACCTTTATCTCTAAAAGCGCGCTCCACAGGTCTTCTAAATCCAGGCCTAATTTCTGGGCAGCCCCAACATACTCTTCCTTGGGCCGGCGCATAATCAATATTAAGGGGCCCAATAAAAAATAGGCTATTGGCTTATTTTTCAATACCAGAGGAACCACAAAAGTATGCAGGCCGGGTTTTGAGTGCCAACAAGCACCCGGCCTGCATACTTTTGTGGTTCTTATCCAACCTGCCCGTACCACCCAAAAAAGTAGGCAGGCATGTATTGCAAATATTCTTATTAAACGGTGAATCTAGGAGTAGGTCGCTGCATAGGCGGGGCTCTCTGCTGGGCTTGGTTATGAGATTGCCTGAAGGGTCTATGAGCCTAAGGCTCACATCAGTGACTAGAGAGAAATTATCCTGAATCTTCTGCCACTTCTGGACGTCGATTAAGCTCTCGAACGGAAAGTGCGAATCAAGCATTAAACCAATTTACCCTTTTGGAATTTGGGAGTCCAACTCCCAATTGGGAGTTGGACTCCCAAAAGCTAAGCGTTTTATACTTTACTCGCGTTAGCCTTATTACTCTTCAATAAGCCTAACCTAAGCATTTTTTTGTAGAGAGTTGTGCGATTTATACCTAAAACAGACGCTGCTTCGCTCTTGTTTCCACCAACCGATTCGAGCGTCTTTAAGATTAAATTCTTCTCAGGGGTCTTTAAAGCATCCTTTAATCCAAAACCATTATTGCTATCTACCAATTCTGTATCCTGCTTGGCCTTTTCCAGAAATTCAGGAAAAGTTTCCGGAGTGATCACATCTGTCTTATTTAAGATTATTGCCCTCTCGATGACATTTTCCAGCTCTCTTATATTACCAGGCCAGTCATAATTCATCAATACTAAACTTGCTTCCTGAGATAATCCGCTTATCTTCTTACTTATATGCTGGGTGTGCTTTTTAATGAAATCCTCGACCAACAACGGTATGTCGACCTTGCGTTCCCGCAAAGGCGGCAACTCGATAGAAATAACATTAAGGCGATAGTATAAGTCCTTGCGGAATTTTCCCTGGGCTATTAAATCTTCTAAATTCTGGTTCGTGGCCGCGATGACCCTCACATCTATTTTTATAGTATCTGTATCGCCGACTCTCTCAAATTCACCATCCTGTAGGACTCTCAATAGCTTTACCTGCAGAGCCGGTGAAAAGGCGTCAATCTCATCTAGGAATATCGTCCCGCCATCGGCTAACTCAAAACGGCCCATCCTGTCTTTTATGGCCCCGGTAAATGAACCTTTTACATGGCCGAATAGCTCACTCTCCAGCAGCGTCTCGGTCAAGGCGCCGCAACTTACTTCCACAAAAGGCTTGCCGCGCTCTTTTTCATTGTATTTATGAATCGCGTGGGCAATCAGGCGTTTTCCGGTCCCGCTCTCACCATGGATTAAAACCGTGGCTCTCGTCCCGGTTATGGCCTCGATAAGATTATAGATCTTCTGCATCTTCTCATCTTTTCCCACCATCTCATGAAAACTCTCTCTCCTGGCCACGGAGAGCTCTTGCTTTAACTGCACATTTTCTTCCTGGATCTCTTTCTGTTTAGTTAATCTTTGGATAATTATCTTTATCTCACTGTCAATAATCGGCTTGGTTATATAGTCATAGGCCTCTTCCTTCATCGCCTCGACCGCGCTCTCGATACTGCCATGGCCGGTAATCATTATCACATGAGTGCCGGGATGGCTCTTCTTTATCTCTCTTAATAACTGCAGGCCATCCATCTCCGGCATCTTCATATCCGAGATGACTATATCGATATTGTAGGTCTTTAGCAGGTCCAAGGCCTCCGCGCCACTGCTGGTAGAACTCACTGAATAACCATCCAGAGTCAACAGTTCGCTCAAAGAGCGCCTGATTAGAGGCTCATCGTCTACTATTAAAATGTGTGTACCGTTTACGTTGTGTTTGTTGTTCATAATGTTGGGTTATTGCGAATATATTCCCTGATTTCGTTTAAATCTGCATCATCCCTGATGACATGTTCATA
>JBHPGU010000068.1:0-3428 GCA_042570265.1 Candidatus Omnitrophota bacterium
CAGCGCAAGTATTTGAGAAAGAGGCTCATGGATGGTTTGTGGGATTTGTGGGCAAGGATAAACCAAAATATGCATTTTGTTTCTTTCTGGAAAATGGTGGTTCGGGTTTTTTTGCCTGTGTAGTGGCAGAGAAGATCCTGAACGAAATGTTAGAACAGGGTTTATTTGATGCATAAGATTGATCGCAAAATTTTATTTACCACTATAGCTATTTTGTGTATTTCCTTGCTTGCCTTATATAGTGGCTGTCATCAGAAGGGAGAGTTTGTTAGAAAAGCGATATTCTTCAAGCAGCTAGTTTGGATTCTTATTGGCTTGTTGTTTTCTTTTGTCTTTTATAAAATAGACTACCGCAAGTTATGGGATTTTGTCTGGCCTCTATATGGAATTGTTCTTTTTGCTTTAATCTTAGTTTTATTTTTTGGTCGTACTAAACTAGGCGCACAGAGATGGTTGGAATTGGGAGGTTTTAATTTTCAGCCTTCCGAGTTAGGTAAATTTGTAATCATATTAGCTCTATCGCGTTATTTTAGTCAGAAGTCTATTGAAGAGTTAAAAATATTCCAAAACAGATCTTCTTTGATGAAGGGTTTTATCCTTCCTTTAGGCATAACCTTAATCATTGCTTCCTTAGTAGCGATTCAGCCAGATTTAGGCACTGCGATTATTTATGTTTTTATTTTTATGTTTTTAGCTTTCTTTGTTGGTGTAAGGTTTAAATATATTTTAAGTTTTCTGGGGTTGATCTTGCTGTCCAGTCCATTATTTTGGTTCTTTCTAAGAGGTTATCAAAAGGACAGGTTGTTGGTATTTTTAAATCCCAATCGCGATCCTTTAGGTGCGGGCTATACTATTATACAATCTAAAATAGCTGTTGGTTCAGGTAGATTCTTGGGCAAAGGTTGGCTTGCAGGTACACAAAATCAGTTGAATTTTCTAACGGAGAGACACACGGATTTTATCTATTCAACCATAGGGGAAGAGTGGGGATTTTTGGGAAGTATAGTTTTAATAATTTTATTTTACATTTTAGTTAAGAGAATACTTAAGCTCTCTGAGCGGGCATACGATCCATTTGCAAAGAATTTATGTTTATGTATTGCCAGTTTAATATTTGTTCAATTCTTCATTAATATTGCCATGACTATTGGTTTTATGCCAGTTGTTGGCCTGCCTTTACCATTCATAAGCTACGGAGGCTCTTCTTTGGTAAGTTTTCTCCTTTTAGTCGGAATAGTTCTAAATATCAGCAAATCTACTCATTAGACTATAAAAAATTGATATGTTACCAGCTGAAACTTTAATTAATGTTAGGCGCCCGGGCCGTTATATAGGGCATGAATGGAATATAGCAAAAAAGGATCCCTCTAAAGTAAATTTTAGTTTTTGCCTTTGTTTTCCTGATGTCTATGAGATTGGCATGAGCCACTTGGGTATGAGGATTCTATATGATATTCTAAATTCAAGGAAAGGGCTATTTTGTGAGCGTGCTTTTTGTCCTTGGCCGGACTATAAAGAAGCCCTTTTAAAAAATTCATCAAAATTAAGTTCTCTAGAGACTGACACCCCTTTAAACAAGTTTGATATTTTGGGCTTCTCTATCAATAATGAACTTAATTATACTAATATTTTAAACATGCTTTCATTGGGCGGAATTCCTTTGATGGCAAAAGATAGGCCACGCGATTTTCCTCTGATTATAGGCGGAGGTAATTGCACCTTAAATCCTGAGCCCATAGCGGATTTCTTCGATCTTTTTGTTGTGGGAGAGGCAGAAGAGATTGTTCTAAATATAGTAGAAATTTGCAAAAAGTTCAAAAAGAAGAATAGTCGTGTTTGTGTCAGAAAAGAAGAATTATTGGTTGAATTATGCCAGCTTCCCGGGGTATATGTACCGGCGTTTTACCATGTGGAATATAACGCTGATTTTGCATTGAAAGAATTTTCACCAATAAAAAATAACATTCCTTCGGTTATCAAGAAGCTTTATGTGAAGGACTTAAACGAGACATCAAAATGCCAGAATTGGATCGTGCCTAATATCGAAATTGTTCATGATCGAATCGGTGTTGAAATTATGCGTGGCTGTATGCACGGGTGTCGTTTTTGCCAAGCCAGAAATTATTCTCACCCTTTAAGAATTAGGGCCCCTAAAAAAATATTTGAACTGGCAAAAAAGCTATACAAAACTTCAGGCTATGAGCAGATATCTCTATTATCGTTATCTAGTTCAGATCATCCTCAAATTGGGGAGATTGTAAAATTCTTAATCGAGCATTTTAGCAAAAAGGCGGTGAGTGTTTCATTGCCATCGATTAGGGCCAAGAGTGTTGTTGGTGATATTTCTAGGCTATTAGCGCTACAAAAAAAGACAGGGCTCACATTTGCCCCTGAGGCGGGGTCGGAGAAGCTGCGCAGAGTTATCAATAAGAATATTGACATTGATGAGTTATTTAAGGTGGCAAACGATGCTTTTAAATCCGGATATCGCAGGATAAAGTTGTACTTTATGATTGGTTTGCCCAAAGAAGATAATTTAGACCTAGAAGCAATCATAGACCTATCCCATAAGTTATCTGAAGTAAGAAAAGAGGTTTGTGCTAAAGGAGCAGAAATCAATGTAAGCATCTCCACATTAATCCCTAAGCCACATACGCCTTTTCAATGGTTAGGCATGGAAAGTATAAGCAGGGTATTAGAAAAGCAAGAATATTTAAAGCAATTGATAAAGAGAGATAGACAAAGATTAAAGTTGAGTTTTCAAGATGTATATATGGGTAATTTGGAGGCAGCCTTATCTAGAGGCACTAGGCACTTATCCAAGGTAATATTGACTGCTTTCAATAGGGGGGCTCAATTTGATCAATGGAGCGAGCACTTTAATTTTGATAACTGGCGTAATTCATTTTCAGACCACAGCATAGATATGGCAGAGTTTGCTGGTAGAACATTAGATTTAGGCAAGACCTTAGCTTGGGACTATGTTGATACGGGTATGAACAAGCAGTACTTAATCGAAGAATTCCAAAAGGCCCTTATATAACTATTGACATAACTTTCAAAATAATATATAGTTATGTGTATATTAATCTATGTAATATATAAGATTTCGAGCTCTTAGAAAGGGGTATTTGATGGCTGGGTTGTTTAAAAGCCTATCCTTAGTCAATAGGGGTTTAAAATATAAACTGAGAGTGGCATTTAGCCTTATGTCTGTCATTCCTCTTTTGGCCTGCCTGTATTTATTCTTTATCTACAATCCGCAGATTTCAAAAGTCCCTTTTTCGAGCCTACAGATATTTTTGTCCATTTTTGTCTGTTCAGTCATTGCCGTAGCAGGTTTTTTGGTAGCAAAACAGACAATAGACCCTATCTTAGAGATAAGCTTAGAGGCTAAGAATATCGCCAAGGGTGAAGTTGGTAAGGCT
>JBHPGU010000069.1:0-3260 GCA_042570265.1 Candidatus Omnitrophota bacterium
CTTCTTTGAAGGATCCTTTAGCTTAACTTCAGTGCGTTCCGTTTTAAGTAGGATTATCCTTTCTGCTCCTATTTCGGCCAGTTTCTCGACGATAAAATCAATCTTTGAATTCTTAGGCAGCGCGCAGGCAATGGTTATATTTAATCTGCTCTTTGGCTTTTCGTAAATATGCTTTTCGACTATATCTAATTTAGCGCGCCTCTTGTCTATCTGATTAATTTGACAGATAAACTCGCCACCCTGGCCATTTAAAACAACGACCCTATCTTTAGGCTTTAGGCGCAGGACATCCTTTAAGTGATGCAGCTCCTTTTTGTCTTGGATTTCTATGTGTTGCGAGGTTATGTTTTGAGGATTACAGAAGAATCTACGCATAGTCAAATTTCCTATTCATTCTCTGAAAAAATAAAAGCCTGGAAGGTATAAATCTGGGTATTGGAGTCTTTGTAGCAATCGGCCGGCAACCCCGCCTTAGACCAACAGAGGCGGCTCAAGAAAGTCTCCAAGTTCCAACCTGTTTCTATGGCAACCTGCGGTAAAAAAACGCCACTGGAAAAACCTTTTCTAACAATCACTCCATCTGTGCCCAATCTGATCTTTTCCCAGTCATCAATTAATTGCGGCTCAGTCAATACAGATATCTCAATATCTATATCATCTAACTCTTGTTTTGTAACCGGACTGAATCTTGGATCCTGCGTAGCTGACTCAATAGCCATTTTAGAGACCAACTTACAAATCGGCTCATTAGAGGTAAAAGAACCAATACAACCTCGTAAATCGCCTGTTTTGTGAAGTGTCACAAATGCCCCTCTTTTAATATTTAGCTGTGGATCATCTTCTTTAATTTCCGACCCTATCCCATTCTGCACATTTTCTGTAATGGTTTGACGGGCAATCTCAAGTAGCCTTTTCTTCTGGGTATCATTAAACATTTCTTCCTCTCCTTCTGGGTTCTTATCTTCCTCGTAGGCTTCTGGGCTATCCCTATAGAATACTACGCTAAGATAACCCACCACTCCAGATTTATCTCCTGTGACATCGCCGGAATTCGCATAGTTTAAAACTTTCGGCTTAAGACCCAACTCTTTAGCATAATTTAATAAAATCAAGGTAGGGTACAATCCGCACATCTCGCACTCTCTTTTTATATTTGCCTGCCAAAGCCCCAACGCATCTAAATCTTCCACAAACGATATGACCTTTGAATCCAAGTCTAGAGCTTCATCGTACGCATGGTAGTGCGATAAGTCTGTGCTAGCCACAACTAAGACCCTTTTATTCTGGGAAGCCTCAATTATGGATTTGGCCACTTCTACGGTATCAGAATAATCGATGTGACCGACAACAATAGGTACAATTTTTAAGCTGTCTATTGTTTTTTGTAGAAATGGAAGTTCAACCTCTAGGGAATGCTCTTTTGCAAATGCCTGAGGAATAAAATCTATTATTGGATTTGCCAAAATAAGGCTCTGAGCCAATCCAGCGTCTATTTCAATGTCTCCCAAAGGCGTACGGAAAAGTCCTTCCTCGTAAACCGACAGCCCACTAAATGCATATTGATGCGATGGAGCAAGAACAAAAACAACATCATAGTCTCGGCCCTCTAACACCTTAAATGCATGTGCAGCGACTTGGCCGGAATATATGTACCCTGCATGTGGCGCTATTATGGCCGAAACCTCCTTATCAGCTAAATCGGAGCGCCCTTTTACTTTTTCAAAAAAGCCATCGATCTGGCTAGAAAGCGAATCCTTATCACCAGGATAGAATTGACCGCTGACATTGGGATGCTTAATTTTGCCTTCAGCAAAAATAGAACCGCAAAATAGAGAAAAAATAACTATTGTAAGACTTGATTTAATTGAGGATTTCATTCTCATGGAGGGCATAATGCGCTAAATCAATATATTCATCAGCAAGATCCTGATCTACATTAGTTCAAGCTCCACCAAACTTTTCATTAATGAAAAACTTGGTGGAGTCACCGGGAATTGAACCCGGATCTCATCCTTGCGAAGGATGCGTTGTCCCGTTCAACTATGACCCCGTTTTTGTGCTTGAAAGATAGGATTAATTTAAAGAAGCTCCACGTGAGTAAATTGTAGTGGTTAAATTAAAAGCCGGATTATCAAACCAATCCTCTTGTTCTCCAGGAAACAACTTTTTTCTAATGTCAATTGTTATGGCCTCATTGGCATTTCCAGTCGGAGCAGTTACGAGAAAATCAGTAACACCTTCGGCCATGCCTCCCTGCCAAGTGGAATTCAATATATGTTCTAAAGGGTCACCCTCGGTCCCATTCCACCTGAATTCCTCCCATATGTCTCCAGGGTCTACTTGACCATGTGGACCGCTATTATCAATTCTTATTCTCAAGCGACTGCCTCCATCCAGAATTTCGACGCTAGGATTAAATCCGCTGCCTAAATGCATCCCATAGACATTTTTCATTTTTTTAACTACGGGGATTAATTCATTCAACAACTTGATTCTGGCTGTCGGCGTAGTCTGCATTTTACGCATAGATACCTCTATAGAGACCGCAGTAAGCAATATCACGCTCAATAGAAAAATGGAGACTATTAACTCTACGAGCGTAACTGCCTTTTTACTTTCTTTGGAAATTTGCTTCATAATCCTACAATAAATCTGTTTGTTTATATCTGTTTGTACCGGATAAAACTAGAGCTGTGTCTCATTCCAGACAACCTCTACTTCAACTTTGCGATAATCATAACTTCCATCTACTATTACTCGAAAACGCCATCTAGCATTATATCTTGTATCCAACTCAGTACCTCGGAAAACATCAGCAACTCTATCAACATAACCATCATAAGCTACTTGCCCATCAGTAAAATAATAATAATCAGGAGGCCCCCCTGATGGCTGCCAAACGCTATCCGGAGCAGAAAACGGACTTGCAGAATTGCCGATCCAATTGTCATCACCCAAAAACTTTCTCAGATTATCCATGGCAGCTTCAGCTAGTTCGTTAGCGGCATGCCTCTGGCTGGAAACATTGATTATCTTTTTAGATGATATTGTGATACTAAAAACTCCTGCTGCGATAATCGCCAGCAGGATGCTAGATACAACAATCTCAACTAAGGTAAAACCTTTTTCTCTCTGTGAATTTCTCACTTTTAATATCTTGATTTAACTATGGACAGTTCCCTGAGCAGGCGGCATTTTCAGTAGAAGCTTTTATTGACCAAGTCCTGGCATAACCAGCACGATTTCTTTGAATAGAAGCA
>JBHPGU010000070.1:0-3117 GCA_042570265.1 Candidatus Omnitrophota bacterium
TTTCATAAAATTCTTGGGCACGGCCGGAGCGCGTTTTGTGATGATCAAGCAATTGCGCGCCTCTGGGGGAATTTGGATTAAGGCTAAGGGGACGAATATATTGATTGATCCAGGCCCCGGCAGCATTGTGCGCTGTGCCAGTTCTAAGCCAAAGTTAGACCCTTGTAAATTAGACGCGATAATCTTGACCCATAGGCATCTGGACCACTCTAATGACGTAAACGTCATGATCGAGGCCATGACTGAGGGCGGCTTTAAGAAAAGAGGTTCTTTATTTTTGCCACAGGACGCTATCGAAGATGACTCTATAGTTTTAAAGCATGCATTGGGCCTCGTGGGTTCGATGGAATACTTAAAAGAAAAAACTGATTACAAAGTTGACGGATTTAGTTTTACTTCTGGCCCAAGGAATCTGCATTCTGTTGAGACGTATGGCCTAAAGTTTAATATCAACAATAAGAGCATATTTTTAATTGGCGATACCGCATTCTATCCGCAAATTTTAGATTCTTATAAGAGCGATATCCTCATAATAAATACAGTATTTTATGAACCTCGTCCGACTGTCCAACACTTATGCTTTAATGAGACAAAGGAAATAATATCACAGCTTAGACCTAAATTGACTATACTTACACATTTTGGCATGACTATGCTAAGAGCTAAACCTCATCTCCTTGTTGAAGATTTAAAGCAAGAATTGGGATTAGAGATTGTTGCTGCATACGACGGTATGTCGCTATTCCCTTGAGGTTTATAGGCTTGTAGTAAGTTTTATTTATCTTTGACATCATAGGGTAGTTATGATAAAGTTAGGAAAAGAAAAGGAGGTGCGGTATGTGGAGAGACTTTTTTGATCAATCCACTACGTCTGCTAGGATGGCATTCTTAAAGCTAAGCGATATCCTCGTTAGGATAATTGGCTTATTGGCTGTCATCGTCATCGGTTGGCTTATTTCAAAAGTGCTTAAGACCGTAATTATAAAGGTGCTTAAGTCTGCCAGGGTAGATGTTGTAGCAGAGTCTACGGGTATAAATACTTTCTTGTCAAAGGGCGGAATAAAACAGACACTTTCCGAAGTTGTGGGTAATTTGATGTATTGGTTATGTTTACTTGTTACAGCAGCGGTAGCAGTTGATTTCTTAGGCCTAGATGTTGTGGGTGGATTGTTAAATAGGATAATTCTTTATATACCGAACTTAATCTTGGCTATCTTTATCTTGCTTTTAGGTATATTTCTTTCTACGTTGTTGGGAACCATGGTTCAGACAGCGGCAGCCAATGCGGGATTAGTAAGAGCGAAAATGCTTGCTAAAATAGTTGAGATTACTGTTATAATTTCAGCAATTGCTATTGCTCTAGAGCAGCTAAAGATTGGCACTGATATTATTACTCTAGTGGTAAGATCTTTGATTATCGCGATTGCTGCAGCTATAGCTATAGCTTTTGGCTTAGGCTGTAAAGATATGGCAGCAAAATCACTATCCGATTGGTTAGGGAAGTTACAGGAAAAGAGATAAGTTCTTTTCATATTCTGAAAATAAGGAGAGCCGGCAAAAAATCGAGTTGGCTCTCCTTATCTTTTAGTCCCTCGCAGAAATCCCCGGGCTTTAGCCCGAGGGATGTCATGCCGAAGGCAGATGCGCCTCTGGCGCAAATGCACATTGTTTTCTACTCGGGAGGGAGCCTCGACCCTTAGGTCGAGGGGTTCTACTTAATTCATGAGAATACTCTTATTAAGCCCAGCGCTAATTTCTGGTGGCGTGGAAACTGGGACTATCGACCTATCTAAGTCTCTAAAAGATGTCGGAGAGGAAGTGGTCGTTGTATCTTGCGGAGGCCCTTTAGTCAAGGAATTAGAAGAATCCGGTATTAAACATATTCAACTACCCATCCATAAAAAGTCGCTAAAGACACTTTCACAGATCCCCAAGTTAGTAAATATAATTAGAGAAGAAAACATTGATGTTGTCCATGCGCAGAGTCGGGTTCCTGCCTGGATAGCCTACTTTGCCTGCAAAAGGGCACGCATTCCATTCATAACTAGCTGCCATGGCCATTACTCTAAACATCCATTTAGTAGTGTTATGGGTAAGGGTAAGAGAGTGATAGTTATCTCTCAGATCATAGAAAGGCATATGCAGAAGAACTTCAAAGTTCCTAAACATAAGATTCGCTTAATTTATAGGGGAGTAGATTTGTCTCGTTATCACTTTCATGAAGATAAGCTTAATGAGCCAAAACATAGATTGTTAATCGTCAATATTGCCAGAATTACCCCCATTAAGGGCCAGAGAGAATTTATCAAATCAATTGATGCGGTCGTCAAGAAAGTACCGAATGTTGAGGCTTGGTTAGTGGGTTCGGCTGATAAAGCCAAGAAGTCCTACAAGAAAAATCTTTATAATCTGGTTAAGGAGCTACATTTGCATGACAAGGTTAAGTTTCTGGGCAGGCGTACGGATATCCCTGAGATTTTGAAAGAAGCAGATTTGTTAGTCTTATCCACACAGGTTCCTGAGGCTTTTGGTCGTGTTATTATTGAGGCCGGAGCCAGCGGAGTTCCGGTTTGCGCCACAAAGACTGGTGGTATAGTAGAAATAATAGAAGACAAGAAAGATGGTGTATTATTTGATATAGGAAGCATTAATTCCATGACCCAGGCTATTCTCTCTATGGCAAAAGATCCACAATTAAGGCAGAAGTGCAGCAAGAATCTACAAAAGAAAGTACAAAACAACTTCTCCTTACAACAGATGTCCCAGCGCACTCTGGATGTCTATAGAGAAGTAGTTGTCCGAAAAAATCTTTTGGTAATAAAGCTGGGAGGATTAGGCGATTTGATTTTAGCCACTCCTAGCCTTAAGATGCTGCGTAAGCAATTTCCTAAAACCAAGATTTCACTGTTAATAGACAGTAATCTCAGGTCTCTAGTTGAGAATTGTCCCCATATCGATGAGATAGTCTTGTTTGACCGTGATAAAGACAGCTTATTTAAATTAATAAGAGAGTTGAAGAAGAAAAAATTTAATACTTCAATCGATTTCAAAAATAGTGCCACAACTCATTTGATTGCTTATCTAGCCAACATACCTTTTCGTTATGGCCTTGCCCGG
>JBHPGU010000071.1:0-3016 GCA_042570265.1 Candidatus Omnitrophota bacterium
TCGCAATATCAACGGTAAGGTCATTATGTACGCGGATGAACTCACAGAGTCAATGCAAGAGGCGATGCAAGAGAGCGATCGCCGCAGGAAGATTCAAGTTCAATTTAATGAGGAGAATGAAATCACACCAGCTACGATAAAGAAGGGCATTCGCCAGGGCATCAAAGATGAAGAAGAGGCTAAGGAAGCCGTGGTGGAGTTTACGGGATTAAATGAGAAAGCATTCGAATTGAGTTTTATGGTCTCGGAGCTGGAGAACCAGATGGAGACCGCGGCCCGCAACTTACAATTCGAAAAGGCGATTGAGTATAGGGATCAGCTCAAGGCATTACAAAAGAAAACAAAAAGATGAAAGTCGCCCCTTGCCTAAGCGCTTTGTAATTTCTACGAAATTACATGCGCAGGCTTCGGGGTAATTCCGACAAACAATTTACGTCGTTTAGCAACTCCGTAAATTGTGTCGTCATTAAAGTTGCAGAAGAAATAGAACGAGCACCCCGCACTTACGTACGGGGAATGTTCGACAACAGAAATTCGAACGGATACCTCACACGTGAGTGTGGGGAGGAAAGCAGACGTGATTCAAAAAAAAATAGCAATCGCAACAATCTCCACCCTAATCGGCTTAATCCTGGCTGTGGGCCTGGCTGAGGTCGTTTTCTTTGTACAGCAAAAGAGTTGGTATAGGAGTGTCAGCCTGCACGTCAGGCAGAGGGAGCGGGTGGATGCCACAAAAGACGCAGACTTGCTGGAAGAGTATGATAGAAGCCAGCTGCACAGGGCTCCGGACAAAGACAGCGCGCTGCGGGAATACGTTGAGCTGATCAATTTCAAAAAGAAGCCGGGAGTCTACAGGATTGCCTGTGTCGGTGGCTCTACGACACTAGGCGTAGGCCTGGCCAGAGAGTGGAAGTATCCGTATTTATTGCAGCAGAGGCTGGATGAGAGGTTTCCGGGAAAATTCGAGGTATTAAATTTAGGCCTGCATGGAGCAAACACAGAGGATTGTCTGGAGAGGTTTAATGAGGCTTCTGGTGAGGCGAACTTTGGTTGGAAAGATCTAGACGCGGATCTGGCGATCATATGCCCTGTCTGGAATGATTTTATCAGAGCCATGAAGTCGGAGGCCGAAGACTCACTGTGGATTAACCTAAAGAAGGCGGTAAAGGCGCACTTATCTTCCCGTATTGCGTTGGGGCACTATATTTATTTGGGTTTAGAGATACTTCAGGAGAATTTAGAGAATGAATTTTATTCACGAGATGAGAAGTTTTTTACAGAGAAGATAGAGCTTGAAAAAGATAAATTTCGTAGTAGACTGGTTAAGATTATCGAGAGCTGGCAGGACGTGGGCGCAGAGGTAAATTTATTGTTGCTGCCGGGCCTGGTAGAAGAAGATTGGGACGATGAATTATTAAAGCGTCAAAAATCGCCACCAGTGAGACCTCCGGCAAATCCAACCCCTCGCGCAACAAATTCACCCCCACCAAACAATCAAACTCTTTTAAGCGTAGCTTCCTCAAAATCTCAAAGCGCTCAATCGTATCTATCTCAGAGTGCAAATACTGCACACGCAGCCCAACGTCTTGCAGATAACTGCTCAAGTCCTCTGACATTCGCTTAGTCAGAGTAGTCACCAAAACCCGCTCACTCCTGGCTGCCCTCACTTTTATCTCGGTGATTAAATCATCTACCTGTCCTTCTGTAGGCCGCACAACTATCTCAGGGTCGATAATCCCCGTCGGCCTGACCACCTGCTCAGCCGTAATCCCGCTACTCCTGTCTAATTCATAATCTGAGGGCGTAGCCGAGACATATACAAACTGTTTTATCAATGCCTTAAACTCCTCAAACTTTAACGGCCGGTTATCCAGGCATGACGGCAGCCGAAAACCAAAATTCACCAATACTGTCTTCCTGGCCTTGTCCCCTTCAAACATGCCCCGAACCTGAGGCAGGGCAACGTGGCTCTCATCCACAACCACAAGGAAGTCTTTAGGAAAGTAATCGATCAGGCAAGACGGCCGCGTTCCAGGCGGACTTCCGGACAAGTGCCGCGAATAGTTCTCAATGCCGTGACAGTAACCCACTTCCTTGAGCATCTCCATATCGTACTTTGTGCGCGACTCCAGCCGCTGGGCCTCCAGCAGCTTGTTATGTTTCTTCAAATATTCCAATCTATCTTGGAGCTCCAACTTAATCGATTTAATAGCTTCATCGATCATCTCACCGGAGACGATATAGTGTTTTGCCGGATAGATGCCTACCTTCTTTAATGAGTTGATGCTCTTGCCCGAGACAGGATTAAACTCATCAATGGACTTAATCTTATTTAAGGAAAAGACCACGCGAATGGCCTTCTGGGAGTAAGCCGGAAAGATATCCACGACCTCACCGCGCGCACGAAACTTGCCCCGCTTAAACTCAATGTCATTTCTCTCATAGAGCATCTCGATAAGGCGGCGTAACAGTTTATCGCGATTAAACTCTGCTCCTTTTTTTAAAAAGAACAAAAGGCCCTTGTACTCTTCTGGCGAACCTAAATTATAGATACAGGATACTGAGGCCACGATTATCGTGTCGCCTCTAGACATCAATGAGCTGGTCGAAGATAGTCTCAGCCTATCCAACCTGTCATTTATTGATGCGTCTTTCTCGATATATGTATCGGTCTGGGGAATGTAGGCTTCGGGCTGGTAGTAGTCGTAGTAACTGACAAAGTACTCCACCGCGTTTTGCGGGAAGAACTCCTTGAGTTCCATATATGTCTGCGCGGCTAATGTTTTATTGTGTGAGATGACCAGCGTGGGCTTATTTACCTTGGCGATCACATTGGCCATTGTAAAGGTCTTACCCGAACCGGTCACACCCAGAAGAGTCTGGTGAGGCTTACCCCCCAACACCCCGTCGCTAATCTTCTTTATCGCCTGTGGCTGGTCCCCGCAGGGCTTGAATTTGCTGACTAATTTAAATTTACTCATAAATGACGCCACAATAGTCAGGGGCGCCTTTCAAC
>JBHPGU010000072.1:0-2900 GCA_042570265.1 Candidatus Omnitrophota bacterium
AATTGCTATTGATGACTTGGGAGAAATAACCGAAGAGATGTCTGGTGAGGAAAAGAAGAGACTTACGAGAAGTAAAGAAGTTGAACAGGAAAAGTATGACGATAAGATAGCCAAGCAAAAAGAAATGCTTGAAAAATATTTGGTAGATTCTGAAGCGGTGTTAGAGAGAGAAGCATATATGCACGTGTTGAAGATGTCTCAACTTGATAAGGAAGCACAGAAGGCAAACGAGAAGACACTTGCTGAAGTAAATGGTCTTGAGGCAGTTAAGGATAAAGCCAAAGAAAAGAGCGATTCGGTTATAGAGGGTTTGAAAAGAGAAGAAGAGCAGATAAGGAGAACTTTGATTGCTTATGAAGAGGGTGTTTCTGCTCCGCAAAGGACATACGGAAGAGGTGGTAGTTTAATGTCTGCTCCGCCTGTATCTCAAGCGTTTTCTTCACCGTCTTTTGAAGCACCTAAATTTGATATGCCGTCAGGTTTTGAGATGCCGTCATTCCAGTTGCCTAAATTTGAGTTACCGAAGATTGAGTGGTTTCAGAAGGGTGCTTATGCTGTTCCAAGAACTGGAGTATACGGGCTTCATAGAGGAGAAGAGATTGTCCCCGCAGGTAGAGCATCTGGAGGAGGGGATGGACTTACAATTGTTAATGTATTTGAAGAGAAAATGATACCGCAGATTATGGCAAAGTATCCTAATGCTATCATAAATCCAGTTTTAAGTTCTATGTTAAAGAACCCTGTGACCCAGAAGATTATGAAGAATGCGGTAAGGAGTTAATATGCCAGATATTATTAGATTTGATACAGTAGACATAGAAGAGAATATAGAACTCTATCCTCAAGCGTTGATAGACTTATTTGAGGAGATAGTAGTATCTGAATCGTATGTTTATGCTAAAGAAACTCTCTATGTTGATGTTTATGAGTTGGTGTCTTTGCTTGTTGATTATGTTGAGTTAGGGTTTACGCCGAAGTATATAGATGTTTTTGATGTATCAAGTATCGCCGAATGGGTTTCTGCTACTGATATAGTTGTAGAAGCGGGGCTTCATTATGAAGAGATAACTGTTACGGAGTATGTAAGTTTAGCAAGGTCTTTTCCGTTTAATGATATTTTAAGAGGGTATCCGTTCTACCTAAACACGAAGACGGGATTGGTTACGGCAGAATTTGAGAGCGGTGTTGTTCAGAGAAGAGATACTTGGGGGAGAGATAAGAAGCAGTTTATTATTAACTTCCCTGTAATGACTAAAGAAGAAGGGTTGGTTGTGCAGGATTTCTTTGATGCTTACAAAGCAACAACTTTCCCTTTTGAATGTCCGATAACTGGAATTGTTTATACAGTTATGATATTAGCAGAAGAGTTTATTCTTGAAAGAAAGCACTTCAATTCGTATTTTGGCAAGATGATAATTGAAGAGGTATTTTAATGAGGGAAGTCGCTGATAGTTTTAAAGAGAATAAGAACACGAGATTAGGGAGGATAATATACCTCTATTCTATAAAGTATGATGAAGTAGGGTTACAGTATTTAAGATACACGAATTATGGAAAACCGATAGAGTTTGGAGGAAATGAATATGCTCCTTATGTGATTTCTCACAATAGTTTAGAAGAGGACTTGTCGGGAAAAGCGACCAATGTTAATTTACGAATTGCAAACGTGAACAGGAACATTCAGGCAATAGTTGATAACTACAGTCTGAATGAAAAGCAGGTAATAATCTATACCGTTACGGAAGAAAATATAAGCGACCCTCAAGCGTATACATCTGATGAATATAGCATAATGGACATAGTAACTACTCCCAGAGATGCTGTTTTAAGATTAACGTCCCCGTTTGAGGTGTTTGATGTTAGAATTCCGAAAAGGTATTTCTTTAGAGCATATTGTAGGTTCAAATTTAAGGATGTGAACTGTCAGTATGCAGGAACAGAAAACGATTGCAATAAAACATTACAGAGATGTCGTGATTTAAGTAACACGATACATTTTGGTGCGTTTCCTGCAATCCCTGTTCAAAGACTATTGGTAGAGTAAATTATGTATTTAAGATACAAAGTATGGCAAGATGTTCTACACCAGAACGTCCATTCGGAAGATGAATGGTCTAATGAATTTACTATCTGGTATCCGTGTGTAGACATCAGGTTTATGCTTAAAGGATATGGATGGAAGACCAATAGCGGGGATGAGAATATCCCCGTTTTGTATGAGGGGGTCTATAAATGTTATTATCGTAAGCAAGGAGATACTGATTGGATACAGTTTGCGAGATGTGTTGCTGAACGTGCTTCCTCGGATAATAGTCAGGTATATAAGGATGTTATTGTATCTACTGGATTATTAGAAGAGGCAATTTATGAGGTAAAAGTAGAAGCGGTCAAGGCGAGAGAGTTTGAGTCTTGGGGCGGTGCAATTGAGAAGGTAGTAAAGAATCAGAAATTTTATTATACTTTGCAGATACGGGCAAGTATGCCTCTTGGTCTTTCTGTTGTTGATGAAGCGTTCGTTGGAGAGTTCGCTTATGGAGGGAAGAGTTTAATAGATTTTGATGTGAATGAAGTTTTTGAATTGTCAGATGTTCTTATTGAATTGACAAGGAATTATCAATTATTAGCAGTAGATATAGATGTAGTTGACATTGTAGAGGAAGTTCAATTCTTTTTCTATTCTTTTAGGTCTGTTCTTGATGTTGTTCTTGTCTCTGAATGGGTTAATTTCTTTAGCCCGATTATCAATGTCCATTCCCCGATAGATTTCGCCACAGTAGAAGACTATGTTGAGTTCTTCTTTGATTCTATAGGTTTGCCTACCCCAGTTGAAAATGTTTCCATTACTGAATGGGTTGTAATGGCGAAGATTCTTTTGAATATCAACGTATTTGATTTTGTTC
>JBHPGU010000073.1:0-2797 GCA_042570265.1 Candidatus Omnitrophota bacterium
TTTGGTTTGATGAGTCTACGGAAATGCCGCTCCAAGATCTCGAAGTCTGACTTAAAGCATTAAAAGTCCCACTAGTATCCAAAGAAAGTGACGCCCAATATACATCTGTAGCATCCGAATATAAATAATCTATCTGGGTAGATCCTTCATTGTCATTTAAATATCCCCATTTAACATTTATATCTTGAAATGTCCCAGTCTGAAGTACAGTCTCACCAAGCCATGTCGAGCCATTGTACATATCATATACTACATCGTCATTATCGTCTTGATAAAAAACATAAATATCAGTACCATCAATTGCAATAGATGGTTCTGTTCCTAGATTAGAATTTGTAATACCTGTTGTCCATGTTGTCCATGCATCAGCATCATTATGCTTAACTAAGGTTACATAACTAGAAGTTAATTCACTATACACTGCCCAAGTATTACCAGACGAATCCACTGCAATTGATGTACTGCCACCCTCCACACTTGCATCAACCACTTCTGTGGTAAAACTCGCCGCATTATTTACATTACCAACTGCTGTTTCAAATTCATCATCAAGACCAGAAATTGTTTGAATATATGAAATCTCAGGAATATTTTCATCACTAATAACCAAACTTACACCAATATTTGTACCACTAGAGACCACAACAGGAGTTTTCCAAGATCCACCAACTCTATTAGAATATTCAACAGGAGTACCACTAAGAAAAGTAACTTCTGTATAAACTACATGGGGTATATCGTTGCTATCTATCGCAATATCACCATAGTAACCTTGCCATGGATCATCCGTATCTATAGTCTCTGGAGTACCGAAAGTATCAGTAGAGGTTGAAAAGGTTACATACATCATTCTTCTACTAAGCTCTACTCCATTACCATCAGGATAAACAAGATGTAAATTATCAGAACTATCTATAGCCATTCCAATACCCACAAAACAATTTACTGGATTATTAGCACTATCTTGTTCTGTCCAGCTTGAACCATCGGTTGATTTCCAAATCTCACAGCTATCAATAGCCGGACCAGTTGGATCAAACACAAAACTATATAATGTACCAGCTGAAGTCCGAACTACTTGTCTACCTTCGGTAGCTAAACTTCCTAAATTTGAAGCATCGTCTATATTTACCGGCCCACCATTTGCTCCTCCCGCTCCTGCTGTTTGTTTATAGATGTCACCACCATCAACAACAGCATAAACATTTTGGTTTGATGAGTCTACGGAGATGCCATCCCATTCTATAAAAGCCTGACTTAGTGCGTCAAAGGACCCCTCAACCGTATTTCCTACATCCACTGTAGCAATATTAGTATATGCACTGGCATTACCGGCTAGAGTAACAGTCATTCCTGTGACTGTATCTGTTCCTGCATTTGTTACAAGTGAAAATCTATCAATCTCTGCAGAATAATATCCTCCTGGACCAATGGTGGAATTTCCTCCATCTGTGCCATCGCCGAGAGTGGTGGTCTGCGCGCTTGCACCCGGGGCCCCCACAAGCAGCGCGCCTGCGATGAATATTGCGGCTACGATTAGTCTCAATGTGCGTCTATACATATTCTTTTCGGGTCTCCCCTTACCTTCTTCAACCTTACAGGTTGAATCAAACCATTAAATTACAATACACAAAATCCAAATAACAAACAATATACAATACCAAAATTACAATAAACAAAACTCAGTTTCGGTAATTGTATATTGTGATTTGTTTATTGTTTGTAATTTGTTCATTGTAATTTGTAATTTCCCATTATCGTCCCTCATCCCTCGTCTCTCGTCTCTCTGAAGACCTTGGTTATTCATTTACCGATCCTCACAACTTCCCTCCTCCAATCCGTCCGCCGCCGATCTTGACTCCCTGTGGTGTCTCACCACCAGCACTCTTATTTCCTCTATCAACACTGGAAATTTGCTGGGTTGCGCCGGTAGCATCTTCCACACATCTATAGAATCTTCCGTCGGGACTTGCTGCGGCACCCGTATCATTGTAAGGGTCAGTGGTGGCATCCGTAATATTTGAATAGCCGGCATCACTATCAGCAGCGCTTCTCTGCCATTGATAGGTTAATGCGCCTACGCTCCTGCGTCCATCATCAGTATCACTATCCGGGCTATCTCCGGCAGCGTTGAAGGCCACAACCTTATAAGTCCTGTAAGCGCCATTACTGGTTGATTGGCCGGATAGGCTTAGAACTGAATGAGCACTACTTGTGCCATCAGAGGCATCCGCTGTGCCAGGGGTTATCGTTCCCGCAGCTGCAGCGGTATCATCATAAGTAGCTACATCACCTAAGGTCTGCAATACGTTACTGCCTTCGTATACCCTATATCCTGTAGCCCCGGTAGATTTAGTCCAGGTAATGGTTACTTTATCTGTATGGTCACCGTCAGTGGCCACGACATTCGTCGGGGCTGCTGGTTTTATCGCAAACGTCCTTGTGTCCCAAGCGCCGTAAACATTGACTCCACCAGGGTCTATGGCCCTGACTCTCCAGTAATAAGCACCCGCAGATAGAGCACTCCCTGCTTGAACCGTATAATCTATGGCTACTCCCGAAGTATAGGGGTTGTCTGCTGTAAAACCCGGATCGGCCGTTGAGACCTTGTCAATGAGAGCTGTACCTAAGTTATACTCATCGACTGTTTTGCCGATACCCCCAATGGTGTACATCTTTGTGCCGTCGGGTTTGAAGAAGAGCCCTGATGGAACCGTTTCTTTTGCGCTCACGCTGATTTCTTGAGAATAAGTGGCTGTTAAGACACTCCAGGCTACGCTTAAATTATACTCATCGA
>JBHPGU010000074.1:0-2615 GCA_042570265.1 Candidatus Omnitrophota bacterium
TACGATTCCAGCTTGGGCGGTTTCTAAAATCAAAAATGTGCCTATGATATTCGACATGGATGATTGGGATGCTAGAGAGGATATCGGGTATTATTTTGGAGTATTCCCTAAATCAAAAGCCGAGCATCTTACACGTATTTTTGCTAGCAAGTGCATATTTTGTATTGCTTCCAGCCTGTTTCTAAGAGACTATCTTTCTCGGTTTAATAAGAAAGTTTACTATCTGCCCACGGGTGTAGATATGGAAAAGTTCTCACCTTCTGCGTTCAAAGAAAATGTTGATTTTACATTCTCTTGGCATGGATCAGTTAATAGGGTTGAACTCTTGGAATATCTCAAGTTTATTATTGATTGTTTTTTGACCCTTCATGGAAAGTATTCGTTCCTAAAGCTTCATATTGCAGGTGATGGAGTTTTTGGGGAGAGGTTGGCTGAGTTGATCAAAGGCTATAGCTGTGAAAATTTAGAATATCGCGGAGGGATTAATCACGAAGATATTCCTGACTACTTAGATAGGATTGATGTTGGTCTCGTTCCTCTTTTGGGAAATAGCTATTTTAATTTATCAAAAAGCCCAGTGAAATTATTTGAATATATGGCGATGCGTAAACCAACGGTCTCTAGCAATATTGGTGAAGCAGCGCATATTATCAAGGATGGAGTTAATGGTTTTTTGGCTGATACAAAAGAAGAATTTATAGCAAAGATGGAAAAACTAATTGAAAATTCATCTCTGAGGAGACAAATGGGAGTGAGTGCTAGAGATACCATTGAAAAGAATTATTCTCATGATGTTTTAGAGGGACAGCTTTACGATATATTAAGTTCAATTAAATGATAAAAGTTTCTATAGTTATTGTAACTTTTAATAGCTCTAAATTCATCCAACCTTGCCTAGATTCCATATTTAATCAGGAATATCGAGATTTTGAGGTAGTACTCATAGACAATGGTTCAAGAGATGATACTGTATCGTTGGTGAAAGCTGACTATCCGCAGGTTAAATTAATTGAAAACAATGAGAATTTGGGATCGTGTAGAGCGAGAAATCAGGGCATAAAAGCTTCGCAGAGAAAGTGGATTTTGACCTTGGACTGCGATGTTGTTCTGGAAAAGAATTTTCTTAATGTAATTATCAAAACACTAGAGAAGTCTGAAAAGAGCATAGGTATGGTTCAGCCCAAAGTCCTGAAAGAAGATAAAAAGACCATTTATTCCTGTGGCATATTTCTCTCCAAGCTGTTAAGGAGGTTTTACGATATCGGGAATGGAGAGATTGATAGAGGGCAATTTAGTGCTGGAAAACAAGTTTTTGGAGCCTGTAGTGCTGCGGCTTTGTACAGTAGACATATGTTGGAGGCGATAGAAGAAGAAACAGGATATTTTGATGAGAGATTCTTCTTTTTGGTTGAAGATGTTGATTTGTCTTGGAGGGCCCAAAAATCAGGTTACAAGGCATTATATGTACCTGAAGCAACTTGTTTTCATTCAGGTAATAGCTCAAACGCCAGCTTTAAACTTAGACAGTATCTTTGTTTTCGTAATCGCTTTTATTCAATAATGAAGAACGAGGGCTTTATGAATTTGCCCAAAAGCTTTCTTTCTCTTTTTATTTATGACTTGCCCAGGTTTACTTATCTACTTTTTGCTAATCCTTATGTCCTTAGAGGTTGCAAGAGTAAGGTTGTTTAATGATTTCTAAAGAATCTATACTAAATTTGATTACAAAGAATCGTCATCTTTTGGCGACTTTGGCTTTATTTATTGTTTTCTTTTGTCTGCGCCTATATCGCTTAGGGTATCATGATTTATGGTACGATGAGGTAGTTTCATTGGATTATGCAATATTTTCCTTGAAAAATTGGAATGCGCCGTTATATTGGATTCTGCTTCGTTATTGGATAAAGGTGTTTGGCATTTCTGAGTTTAGCTTACGATTTCCTTCTTTGATATTCAGTTTTTTTTCAGTAATTATGGTCTACTTTCTAGGAAAGGAGCTTTTTGGTAAAAAATCAGGCATTATTGCCAGTATTTTTATGGGGTTATCTCCTTTTCATCTTTGGTATGCGCAAGAGGCGCGTGATTATAGCATGGTGTTATTTTCTGGCCTGCTATCAAGCCACCTGCTTTATAAAGCTTTAAAGGAGAACAGGCGGAGCTCATGGGTTTTTTTTGCCTTAGCCTCGATAGCAGGTTTT
This sequence comes from Candidatus Omnitrophota bacterium, assembly GCA_042570265.1. Taxonomy (GTDB): domain Bacteria; phylum Omnitrophota; class Gorgyraeia; order Velamenicoccales; family JABMQK01; genus CAZFPS01. The sequence goes on from JBHPGU010000074.1 coordinate 2,199, forward strand.
TATACTAATTACTTTTATGCCATCTTATTTATTGCTCAAGCTTTATACGTTATATTCCTTGGAAAGTCGAAGCTAAATTTTAAAACGGCGTTTAGTTTTTTGGTTATCATTGCAGGGTCCTTGCCCAATCTGAAGAGATGACCCAGATTAGCAAAAAGTAGATAAGTAAACCTGGGCAGGATTTTGGGTGCCTGAACCTACTTTTCGCTCTCTGATTATTACGATAGAGAACTTTTTGTTAGGCTATAATGGAATTCCACTGCTGTACTTTTTTTCGAAGGTTTTAGTATTCCTATTATTCATTTCAGCACTTATGAATATACGAAAGAAAGACTTAAGGTCAAACTTAGCATTTTGCCTATTTTTGTTTTTTATTCCTGTAATCTCCATTTTTTTCTTTTCTAGAATATTTTTTTC
>JBHPGU010000075.1:0-2433 GCA_042570265.1 Candidatus Omnitrophota bacterium
CAGGATTTAATATGGATCTCTACATGTGCTATATTTATTTGTTTTTTATCCACGATTTATCCTGCGTGGAGGGCTTCTAAACTTAGCGCAATAGATGCTTTACGTTACGAATAATAGCTGATGCTTGAAACGATAGAATTAACAAAACAGTATAAAATAGGCTCGAATATTCTAAAGGTATTAATGGATATCAATTTAACTGTTAACAAAGGTGAGATATTGGGTATCGTGGGTCCGTCTGGCGCAGGCAAGTCTACGCTGTTACATCTTCTGGGTGGATTAGATGAGCCCACAAAAGGAAGCGTAAAATTAGAAGGCGAGGACATTTCTAAACTCAATGACAAACAGCGCGCGAAGCTGCGTAACAGCCGCTTTGGTTTTGTGTTCCAGTTTTATCACCTGCTAGCTGAATTCAGCGCTTTAGAAAACGTAATGCTGCCCGCTCTCATAAACAATAAAGAAGGTACTAGAAAGGCGAGGGAGAGGGCTTCTAGAATACTTAAAAAGTGTGGCTTGTCTGAGAGGTTAAATCACAGGCCTTCGGAACTTTCCGGAGGAGAGCAACAGAGGGTGGCTATAGCCAGGGCTTTGATTAATGCGCCGCAAATACTATTCTGTGATGAGCCTACGGGCAACTTAGACACAGAGACGGGCCTGCAGATAAAGAATTTGCTTTGGCAGCTCAATCAGGAGTATAATGCCACATTGATAGTAGTTACACACGAGCAGGAATTGGTTAATAATGCGACAAGGATTATTCATTTAAAAGACGGCATTATTTTAAATTAAGGGGGATGTATGAAGATATATCTTAATAGGAAGCTTGTGGATAAAAAAGACGCCAAGGTCTCGGTGTTTGATCATGGGCTTTTATATGGAGACGGTGTATTTGAGGGAATCCGTTCGTATAATTGTTTGGTGTTTAAATTAAAAGAACATATCGATAGACTATACGATTCTGCCCAGGCCATACTACTTAATATTCCTCTTACAAAAGAGGCGATGATTAAGGCGGTAATCACTACGCTCAAGGCTAATAAATTACGTGATGCCTATATTAGGGTGGTAGTGACTAGAGGAGAAGGTGATTTAGGTCTTGATCCTCGAAAGTGTAAGTCTGCTTCAATCTTTATTATCGCAGATAAGATTGCGCTCTATCCTAAAGAGTTGTATCAGAAGGGCCTCTCCATTGTGACGGTGCCAACTCCGAGGAATATTCCTGAGGCATTGAATCCGCAAATCAAATCTTTAAATTACCTCAATAATATTTTAGCTAAGATCGAGGCGGTTAATTTTAATGCCGAGGAAGCATTGATGTTGAATAAAGATGGTTTGGTGGCCGAGTGTACTGGCGACAATATCTTTATGATAAGAGATGGTATGCTCAGTACTCCTCCTACGGCGATGGGAATTCTTGCAGGTATCACTAGGCAGTGCGCCCTAGATTTAGCTCCTAAATTAGACCTAAAGACTAAGGAGAAACTGATGACGCGCTATGACTTATTCAATGCCAGCGAGGTGTTTCTTACTGGAACAGCAGCGGAGATTATCCCTGTAGTGAGTATCGATAGCCGCGTTATCGGAACCGGTAAACCGGGTAAGCATACCTTAAATTTGATTAAGGAGTTTCGTAAGGTCACTAAGACTCAAGGGGTTCGATATGCTTTGTGATATATGCAGCAAAAATCAGGCCACAGTGCATTTGACTGAGATCGTTGACGAACAGATGACAGAGTTGCATTTGTGCGAGCAGTGCGCAAAACAGAAGAGCGTGCAGATGGAACAACAGTTTGGCCTGTCTGATCTATTAGGTGGCTTGGTCGATTTTGGCAAGCACGTAGAAGGTAAAGAACCGTCTGAAATCAAGTGTTCAAGTTGTGGTCTAAGCTATGAGGATTTTAAAAAGATCGGCAGGCTTGGTTGCAGCAATTGCTATATTTCTTTTATAAGTTATCTGACTCCTTTACTCAAGCGCATACATGGTTCGTCTATTCATATGGGCAAGTCGTCTCAAGGCGCAACGAGGGTTAAGGTGGTTAGAAAGCTAGAGCCTAAGAAAACAGTAATTGGCTTAGAAGATTTTAAGGCCAAATTGCTAGAAGCAATAAAATTAGAGAATTTTGAATCCGCGGCGATATTGAGAGATAAGATAAAGGCTTTAGAGGAGGAAAAATCATCTTCGCAGGCTCTTCCAAAGACGATAAGAAAAAAGAAGAAAAAATAATAGATTTTGTGTCAATTTTTAATAATGGAGGTTTGTTTTTAAATGAAGATTAATGATTTGATCAACAATACAAGTGAGTGGCTCAGAGGCACAGGCCATGATTCTGATATTGTAATTTCTAGCAGGATACGCCTGGCGCGTAATTTTCCTGAAATTCCTTTTCCTCACTGGGCGAATAAAGAACAGGAGAGTGAGATCCTCAGGATAGC
>JBHPGU010000076.1:0-2352 GCA_042570265.1 Candidatus Omnitrophota bacterium
TTATTACAATATTTAAGTAACTATGTTTTAAAATAATGCATCGAAAAAACGCTGAATAAGATATTTAAGATGACTGAAAGATCTTATGTCCGATAGAATTCTTTTTATAATTTTCCACCGGAAATAAAACTTAAGATAACCCTTTCTTTGTAATTGCTTAATGTCTGTCTTTTTTATTCCTTCAGATACATAAGAAACATCGTGCACAAAAAAGTGAGAATAATCAATATCTTTAAGTTTGCCATCTTTTTTTAAATTTTCCCATATTTCACTTCCAGGCAAAGGCATAAAATTATTAATTTGTACTCTATGTAGCGGTAAGGAAAGAGCAAATTTTATAGTCTCTTTCATTTCATTAAACGTCTCACCAGGTATCCCCAAAAGAAAAAATCCTGTGATGGTTACATCTGTTTTAGCAAGAATGTCTATCTTTTCCCTGATTGCTTCAAGATTTTCTCCCTTTCTAGTTAGATCAAAAATCCTTTGAGACCCAAACTCTATACCCACGCTTACGGAATGGCATCCTGCCTTCTTCATTAGCAACATGTCCTCCTGATTTATACAGGAAAGCCTTATCCCCGATGCGCAGTTCCAAGTATAGCCTCTGTCGGTGTTTAGTAAAGACTCGCAAAATTCATGTAATAATTTCCGGTGCATGGTAAAATTCTCATCTTCTATAATTAATTCTTTTACCCCATATTGTCTATTTAGAAACTCAATTTCTTCCATCACATTACCTATAGAACGCTTCCTGGGAGAATGCCGTGCTCCTGCACAGAATGTACATTGAAATGAACAACCACGGGTAAGAATTATGGGGGCACTTGGAAATTGCTTAACAAAAGCGCCGTGTGGAGCCTGTGGGTATCTATCAGGTCTCATGAGGTCCCATGCCGGAAACGGCAATGAATCTAAATCATTTACTATCCCATAAGAATTTGAATTTTCATAATTCTGACCCCGGGGTCTATCTTTCCAATACAATCCATCTATTTTAGAAAGCTCTGAATTATCCAAACATCGTTGTGAAAGCAAATTCAACAATACGGGGACAGCATTTTCCCCTTCTCCGGAAAAAACAAAATCGATATCCGGAAAATCCTGAATAATTCCATATGGATCACTAGAGGGATGTGGACCTCCTACTATCGTATATATCTTGGGATTTATTTCTTTTATCGCTTTGGATAATGCCTTAATAAAAGCATAATCTTGTGAAAACATATGGAATCCAACGATATCATATGTAGATGTTCGCAAAATAGATAAAAAAGTATTCAGATTTATCTTGTCTTTTACACAATCCAATATGGTCACTCCATGGCCTGTCTTACGTATCGATGAAGCAATATACCCTAGTCCTAAATTGGGTTGTATAACGTAAGACCTATGTAGGGGAATAACTAATAGAAGATTCATATGAGTCTATAAGATCACCAGAAATAACAATTAATTATTAACAATTACATAGCTTTTTTAACAACTTTTGTATTATCCCTAGGTACTTATACATACGTTCAACAGAAAGTTACAATGTATGTATGGGTTCTAAGCCATATAATAATACTCTCGGAGGAGTCTTCAATCTAAAATTGGGGTTCAAATAGTGTCTGAGTCAATATGCTAAGGGGTGTTAAATAGATACGGTCTAGCATGTTTCAATTGATAGGCCTTTGAATGTCTTCTTTCGATATGAGCTGATCCGTTATCCTCAGCCACTCTATCAGAAGCTTATAATACTGCGCATTGTGAAGTATTTCATTAAACCGGTTATTGTCCAAAACATTAACCGCATCAATATAGTCATTAAGTGTTATCTTACCAAATGAATAGTTCTCTGTTTCATCTTCTAAAACTGATTTAGCCAGGCCAATTTTTTCTTTGGCAATATCTAGGAGATCTTTTTCGCTCCCCATCTCAATAGACAAGTTTTTAATATCAGTGTAGAGCTTAAAATGTGTACTGAGAGTAGAAAGCTTTGTTTTTTCAAGGACGATTTTTGCGGCTTCATATTCCGCCCTCTCTACCTGATCAGGAAACGGCCAATCCATAGATACGCCCAGATAAGCCATGTTATTTTCGCTTTTTATTGCCCAGTCTTTGCCCTTAACATTGTAACCGAAAAGCAAATCTATCGATGGCAGGAGATCATCAGCGTCTTCATCAACTTCTAGGGAACTTTTCTCTTCCAAAAGATCAAGCATCTCATAGGTGCGGCTTTTATTTTTAAAAGCCTGGTAATCATCGTTAAAAGAAACAATCGCCTCGCTGTAGAGATGGGGTTCTTGCGGCACTATCTCTTCATCCCCTTCGTAACGAATCGCCGCCTTAATAAAGTTAAGGGCATTGCTG
>JBHPGU010000077.1:0-2291 GCA_042570265.1 Candidatus Omnitrophota bacterium
CCTTCTTTACCACCAATAGAGACATCTCTTCTACGCATTCATGAGTAGTACAACGCTTCTTGCACCTTAAACACTCCCGGCGCCTGCGTATTGACTTTCCGTCTTTGCTTAGACGTGAATCTATGACTTTATCTCTTTTACTTCCACAAAAAGGACACTTCATAACTGGGGTATTTTATTTCTTCTTTGCTATTTTGATTTTTATGCCTGCTTCTTTGAAAAAATCTTTGGCCATCTTATCCGGATAACCATCAGAAATAATCACTTCTTCAATACCGGCATTAATAAGCATCTTTGCGCAGATAACGCAAGGTTGATTTGTACAGTACAAAACACTATTCTTTAGGGAAATACCATAAAGCGCAGCCTGTAACAATACATTCTGCTCGGCATGCAGGCCTCTGCAGAGCTCATGGCGCTCTCCGGAAGGAATGCGCAATTTATCTCTTAAGCATTCTGTTTCCTGACAGTGTTTAATTTTTGAAGGTGTGCCGTTATAACCAGTGGCTAAAATACGCCTATCTTTGACGATTATAGCGCCCACTTTTCTTCTTAAACACGTCGATCTCATAGATACTAATCGTGCTATATCGATAAAATACTCGTCCCAAGAAGGACGCTTTAGTTTTTTCTGTTTTTTCATTCTTTCCAAAGCTCCGGATATAAGGGGAATTCTTCGGTTATTTTGTCTACCTCTTTGGCTACTTTGCCTACTTCAGTGTCTTTATCCTGTGCGCTGATAACTTTATCGATCAATGAAGCGATAATCTCCATCTGTTTGGCCTTCATGCCCCGGGTAGTCACTGCAGGAGTACCTAAACGCAAGCCACTGGTTACAGCCGGGCCCTTATCATCAAACGGAATAAGGTTTTTGTTAGCGGTTATCTGTGCTTTATCTAGCCAGTACGCCGCGTCTTTGCCAGTAACATTCTTGCTTCTTAAGTCCACCAATAGCAGATGTGTATCAGTACCGCCGGAAACAATTCTAAAACCCAATCTACCTAAAGATCCGGCTAAGGCTTTTGCGTTTTCGGCAACTTGCTTTTGATATACAATGAACCTCTCGCTCATCGCTTCCTTTAAAGCCACGGCTTTAGCAGCGATAACATGCATCAAAGGCCCGCCTTGTAAGCCTGGAAATACTAAGCTATCGATCTTCTTGGCATATTCTTTTTTACAGAATACTAATCCTCCTCGAGGTCCACGCAGAGTCTTATGCGTAGTTGCGGCCACAAAATCCGCATAGGGTATCGGTGATGGATGTACCCCAGCTACAACTAAGCCTGCGAAATGGGCCATATCCACAAACAAATATGCCCCTACTGAATCAGCTATCTTTCTAAACTTCTTAAAATCTATTAGACGAGAATACGCTGATGCGCCGGCTAAAATCAATTTGGGCTTATGCTTTTTAGCTAGTTTCTCAATTTCATCATAATCCAACATCTCTGTGTCCTTATTTACTCCATAATAGACAAATTTATAGGAGATGCCTGAAAAGTTATGTGGTAGGCCGTGTGATAAGTGGCCTCCACAAGCTAAATCCATAGCTAAGACGGTATCGCCATAATCTAAACAGGCAAGATAGACTGCCATATTTGCCTGTGTGCCAGAGTGAGGTTGAACATTAACATGCTCCGCCTTGAATAACTTCTTGGCTCTTTCTATAGCCAGAGATTCTGCATTATCGACATTCTCACAACCGCCATACCAGCGGGCACCAGGATAGCCCTCGGCGTACTTATTTGTTAAAACAGAGCCTTGAGCCTCCAACACCGATAGTGATGCGAAATTCTCACTGGCAATGAGCTCAATATTCCTGTGCTGGCGTAAAACTTCCTTATTGATAATCTTAAAAATTTCTGGGTCTGAAGCTTTTAAATAACTAAAATTACACACTTTTCCCGATCCTTTCTATCTGTTTTACTCTGCGAAGGTGCCTGCCGCCTTCAAACTCTGTTTTTAACCAGGCATCGATAATCTCTTTTGACTTCTTGATATTTGTAAATAAGGCCCCTAATGCCAATACATTCGCGTCATTGTGTCTTCTAGATAACTTTGCTGCTCCTACATTGTAACATAGGGCCGCGCGGATGCCTTTTACTTTGTTGGCTACAATACTATTGCCTATGCCGCTTTTACATATCAGAATTCCCCTGCGGTATTTCTTCTTGGCAACGGATTTTGCCACTTGGCGAGCGATCAACGGATAGTCACAAGACCCCTCAGAGTGTGTTCCAAAGTCTTTTACTTGGTTCTTCTTTTTTAAATATTTAACAATTTGTTGTTTT
>JBHPGU010000078.1:0-2227 GCA_042570265.1 Candidatus Omnitrophota bacterium
TGGTCTCAATAATAGAGAAGATCATTCCGTTTAAATTACCTTTATTAATAGCATCAGGTACCTGGTTAATGAAGATGATGGTGTCTTTAGGATAGTAGATACCTCTCCAGGACTCTACCTTTTTGGCTAGCTCTTCTGCGGGTTTGCCTTGCTTTACATTGATAGAGATGACATCGTAGTAAGTACCTTTTAACTCATCTCTAGACTGGGCGGCCATGGCTCTGGCGAAGTTAGCATCTTCGATTAAGGCGCCGGGGAGGACATTGACGGGAGAAGAAGATAAAGGATCCTTAGTTATACCTGGAGCAATATTGTCCTGTTGAATATTTCGCACTTTACTTATAGCTCTGCGATAAACATCTTCATACATTCTATCCCGCTCTCCTTCGCTCCAATCAGGATTAAATTCACGTAATTTTTTAAGCATCCTTGAGTATTCGTCTTTTCTGTTGGAATACATATCGAAGAATTCAACGACAGTGTCATAAATCCTTTTTGCGCTTATCATTCTTTGAGCCACAGACTCAGGGTCATCATCAATCTCAAATCCGGGAATCGGCTTGATTGGTGTTCCTTCCATTTCATAGAAATCATTGAGCCCACCTCTGTCTGATACGATCATAATCATAAGCAGTAATGCCAGGCTTTGATTTGCCAACCCACCCGGCTCATCGATTGACGGCATTAATCCAAGATTAGATCCTGCTCCATTTTTCTTAACTAAGTGGTAAGCTCTGTCGTGGGATAATATCAACTGCTGCTGATACCCGCCCTGTTCAATAAACTCTTGCAATCTTCTGTCAATTTCAGCACCTCTCTTGTCCCCCGGCCTGCCTGATATAATCAATTGTGCTTTGCCGCCTGTCCTTTGATCGCGAATATCCATCAGGGCCTGGATCAGCGTCGGGCCGCCTTCATAAATCGGCGTAAATAACACGTTAAGTCCCTTCTGTTTTACAATGCGGGTCACCGCGCTGATGATGATATTGTCCCTATTAACTTCAAGTCCAAGAATCCTCTGCAATGCAAGTTTGTTGTGATCTTTCCATGCGACCTCATCATCGCCGACATCATTGCTGAATCCGTCTTCAGTAAGGTAAGTGACATTTTCCGGTTTATGGCTAAATGCCCGTCTTCCATTATAAACAGCAGACAATTTACTAAGATTGTCTCTTAAAACTCCGTCTAAACCATAGCCTCTTTTTACAGTTAAGACCTCTCTTAAATGGCCATTGCTTACAAAAACAATTTGATCTGAATAGATAAATGCGCCTTTCATCAAATTATGTCTACCATAGACTGCGCCATCTTCAAATTCTGACCAGAATTCCAGACCCATGCTACTTCCTAAATCTCTTAATTCCGGTCTTAAGCCGGTGAGCTTAAAGATTTCTACAACAACCTCTTTGGATTCATCGCGTAATAATGTATTGTGTCCTTGATCTCTGTAATATCGGTGTATTCTCAAAACTCCTTTACTTAACAAATAATTAACTAGCCTATCATCAGCTCTCATAACCATCTCACCTGGGAAGTTCCCCTGATATTCTAAATTATGCGTAGTAAACAATAATGCCGGCCTGATTCCTATCTCCCATTCAGTTTGCGGATAGAGTTCTTTAACGAAAACAGGCCCAAGGGCAGTTTGCCAATCATTGAAATGCCAGACATCAACCGCTAATCGTAATTTATTCTGAATCTCAATAGCTGCCCGAGGAAGAACAATCGCCTCAATGTATCCGCCTAAAGAATCTGGGTGCGGTTTATTATAAAGTTCGACAAATAGATATCCGCTTTCATCGTATACCAACAGGACTTCCACACCTTCCTGTTCAACAGAAATAACCTTAAGCTGTATCACACCTAATCCAACTGGCACTGAAATCTCAGTAACAATTCTGCCGTCGTAAGCCTTGAGGAATTCATCTAATGTTCCATAATCGCTCTGTACATCTGCAGAGAATAGAGGTTTCACGACAATGGCATTTAAGCCGCGTTGAGTAATCGCCCATGGAACATCACCCATGTAAACAGTTTGACCTCCATTTTTGCCACCAACGAATGTTAACCTCTTCCCTTCTTTGCTGATAAGCGGCATTTCAAAAGCAACATAACCGATGGTAAGATGTTTTTCAGTGGCTTCACTCTGCTCTGGCACAGGTGAAGAAGAATGTAAATCACTCTCCAAGATTACATCCAAGAACTCTTTGGTTGCCTCCATATCAAA